>NZ_CAKRNY010000055.1 GCF_934371575.1 uncultured Blautia sp.
GCATGTCTCTATTGTATCATGCTTATGTGTATTTTGGATTTCTCATTTTGGCTTGTACTATTTATATTCTAGCATCACAGGCAGTGGAAATAGGGTACAAAAAAGGGGAAGGTTTTTATGGAAAAGAGTTTTAAAGTAGCGATAGTGGATGATCTCACTGAGGATTCCCAACGGCTGGTGGATTATCTGGAACAGTTTCAGAAAGAACATGATATTGAAATCCAGATGGATGTGTACAATGCCAGTTTTGAATTTCTGGAAAAATATCACGGAAATTATGATGTGATTTTTCTGGATATCGAGATGCCGGGAAGCGATGGGATGGAAGTGGCCCGGGAGATCCGGACGAAAGATGAAGCTGTGGGAATCATTTTTGTAACTGGAATGGCGAAATATGCTGTGGAAGGCTACGCAGTTCATGCCATTGATTTCATAGTGAAACCGGTTGGATATTATAATTTTGCAGTGAAACTGGAAAAGGCAATCCAGTTTTTTGAAAAACGGCAGACGAAAGAAATCCTGATCAATGGAAAAACGGGAATCCACCGTATTTCCGCAGCCTATGTTTATTACATAGAAAAAGAGCGGGATGATCTGCTGTTCCACACGGTACAGGGAGACTTTCAGATGCGGGGCAGTATAAAAATGATGAAGGAAAAACTGGCCGGTGCGCCTTTTTCTGAATGCACTTCCGGCTGTCTGGTGAATCTGGAATGTGTGAATTATATCGGAAAAGAGGAACTAAGTCTGAAAGACGGGACCAGACTGCCATTGTCAAGGCGACTGAAGAAACAGTTCTCCCAGGAATATATTGAATATATGGGAGGGTACTGAAATGGCAACGGCACTTTATGAGTTTTTCATACACCGCAATTATATCCAGTTTTCTTTTCAGTTGATCGTCTGCGTGATTCCGTTTGTGATTGGAATGAAAAAACGCGGTAATTTTGTGCCAAGAGCGGTTGCTGCGGTAATCGGGGAACTGATTCTGTCAGGAATATGGTGCAAGTTGCTCTCACCATTTGGCAGTGAAGCGTTTATGCTTCCTTATGTTTTTGTTTATATCGGATATGCAGTAGCTACAGGCCTGGCAGTCTGGCTAGCTTTTGATGTGTCCTGGCTGGAAATTATTTTTGTGGTGGCAGCCGGTTATGCCACACAGCACATGTGTTTCGCATTGTCCAGAATGGGACTTTATCTGCTGAATATTCCATATGGGACTTCACAGGACCATATTGTCCATGCGTTTGTTACCCGTTATGGTATTTTTCCTCTGGCAGCGGTGTCCGTTTATTTTATCGCAGTAAAAGGAAATCAGAAGAAAAGTGAATTCAGTGACGGAGATCTGCGGATTGCGGTCTTGGCAGCTGTTCTTTTGCTGACTGCGATTACGTTAAGCGTATACTGGTCTTACGACAGTAATCTGGATGGGAACAAAGTGGGCGGAATGATCTGCCCTGCTTACAGTTTTATCTGCTGTGCTTTTGTGCTAGTGCTTTCCTATCGGGTTTTGTGGGAAAACAGCATGAAGCGGGAACATGAAAAAATGGAAGAAATGCTGCGAATGGCAGATATTCAGCAGAAAAGTTCCAAGGAAGCCATCGATATCATCAACATCAAATGCCATGACTTAAAGCATCAGCTTCGGGCATTGGAACAGGTGGAGGATGAGGAAACCCGTTCCGGTTATCTGAAAGAAATCACAGGGGCCATCTCCATTTATGATGCCACTTACAATACCGGCTGTCGTCCCCTGGACTATGTTCTCAGGGAAAAATCCCTGTTGTTCAATGAATACGGGATTGAGTTCAGTTGTATGGCGGAAGGGCAATGCATCGATTTTATGACTGCGGCGGATATTTACGCGCTGTTTGGAAATGCACTGGATAACGCGCTGGAATGTGTGCAGGAGGAAAAAGAAGGAGAGCGGTTCATCAGTCTTCATCTCACCAGACGGGGCGAGATGGCAATCGTGCATGTGGAGAATCGTTGCAGCAGGGCTGTGGAATTTCAGGATGGACTTCCGGTCACCCATAAGAAGGATAAAACCCGCCATGGTTTTGGCGTGAGAAGTATTGTGTATATTGCGGAAAAATATGATGGACAGGTGTTTATGAAGGCAGAGAATGGGAAGTATCTGCTGGATATTATGTTTTCGAGGAATACGCAACTTAATAATTAATAGTGAGACAGTCAGCATTAGACAAGTAAAATAATGCTGGCTGTTTTTTGCGGGCAATGAGCAAAAGTCCGTTCCTGCGCAAAATCTTGGATTGCGGCAAGAGTTATTCTTAGAGGGGTTCCTTACCAATTTTCGCAAAATTCAAACCGATTATCGCACCTCTCCCACAATCCTCCCTTTTTCCCCTATAATCCCCCTTGTCAGGAAGCCATGGCGGCTTCCAGGAAAGAGAGAAAAATACAAAGGGAGGAAATGAAAATGCTTCAGTTTTTAATCAATGTGCTGACTCCGGTTTTCGAAAATATGGGTGTCAGCCCTACAGACGTTGAGCAGTACGTAAATTCACTTGGTGGCTATATTTACGCGATCCTGGTTCTGTTTGTAGTAATGGTGGCAGTGATGGTTGGTGCTCACTGGTTCGCAAAAAAAGGCACAAGACATGTTGTCCGCTGGTCTGCAGCAGTTGCATGGGTACTGATCGTAGTAGTACTTGCAAATGTGATCTGCTATGGCCCGATGTATAACAATATCGCACCGATCCTGAACGGAAAGGCTTCTGTATCCGAAGAATCCAAAGCGGCTTCCAGAGATATGATCCGCGAGGTTGGCGAGGAAGGTATGACACTGGTAAAAAATGACGGTGCACTTCCTCTGGAAAAAGATTCTAATCTGAACGTATTCGGATGGGCTTCCACCAATCCAATCTACGGAGGAACCGGCTCCGGATCTTCTGACAGCTCCAATGCAGTAGATATCCTTACTTCACTAAAGGACGCTGGTTTTAAGTTAAATGATGATCTGACAAACATGTACACAGAGTACAGCCCTACAAGAAATCTTGGAGGAAATGTGGTTAGCGTCAGCTATACAGACTGGTCTCTTCCGGAGCCGACTGTGGATCATTACACAGACGAGCTGATGGATCAGGCAAAAGAATTTTCCGCTAAAGCCATGATCGTAATCTCCAGATCCGGCGGCGAGGGACAGGACGTTCCTACCGATATGAAAGCAGTAATCGACGGCACTTACGATCCGAGAGACGAAGTTGCAAACGGAAATTCAAATTATAACTATTTTGCTTGTAACTATACCAACAACGGCGACTACGACGATTTCGACGAGGGTGAGTCCTACCTGGAGCTTTCCAATACAGAGGAAGACATGATCCAGAAGGTTTGTGACGAATTTGACGATGTTGTAGTTGTAATTAATGCAAATAACCCCATGGAGCTTGGCTGGGTAGATGAATACGATTCCATTGGAGCCGTAATCCTTGCACCTGGTACTGGTGAGACCGGTATGGCTGCACTTGGCGACATTTTAAACGGTACTGTAAATCCATCCGGAAGAACTGCAGATACTTACGTTTATGATCTGACACAGACTCCAACCTACAACAACTATGGAAGCTTCCTGTTCAACAACGTGCAGGATCTCCAGGCTGAGTTCACAGAGGCAGACGCGGATTATCAGGGGGTACAGTCCTTCGTAAATTATGTAGAAGGAATTTATGTGGGCTACAAATTCTACGAGACAGCAGCAGAGGAAAACCTCATCGATTATGATGAGATGGTTCAGTATCCATTTGGATATGGTCTCAGCTACACAACCTTCTCCGAAGAAATGTCTGATTTTGCAGACAATGGTGACACTTTAACATTTAATGTGACAGTAACCAATACAGGTGATGTTGCAGGAAAAGATGTTGTAGAAGTTTATGACACACCTCCATATAACAATGGGGGGATTGAGAAGGCATCTGTAAACCTGGTTGATTTTGGAAAAACAGATACACTGGAGCCGGGCGCTTCCCAGACACTTTCCTTTGAAATCACCAAGGAAGACCTTGCTTCCTACGATTCCACAGGAATCAAAACAGAAAACGGCGGCTATGTTCTGGAAGCTGGTGAGTACACAATCTCCGTACGTTCCGATTCTCATACAGAGATCGCTTCCGAGACCTTTACAGTAGATGATGATATTATTTATGAAGAAACTGCACGTCAGTCTGATGACATTGTAGCTGTAAACCAGTTCCAGGATTATGCTACAGGAAATGTAACATACCTTTCCCGTGAGGACGGTTTCGCAAATTATGACGAGGCAACAGCGGCTCCTTCTGATGATATGTATGTAATGGATGATGAGACCCGTCAGGCAGTTGTGGAAAAATCTGTTGCAGAGTATGATTCCACCAAATATGACGATCCGTCAGATGAAATGCCTACAACAGGGGCAAAGAATGGTATCACAGCAAGTGATATGACTGGAAAAGATTACGACGATCCGATGTGGGATGACCTTCTGGATCAGCTTTCTGTAGATGATATGATCAATATGGTAAACCTTGGCGGTTTCCAGACGGTTGCAGTAGATTCTATTGGAAAAGTCGGCACACAGGATTCTGACGGTACTTCCGGACTGAATGACTGGTACATCGGTGTTTATGGAACTGCTTATCCGACCGAACTTCTTATCGCACAGACCTGGAATAAAGATCTGGCGGAGCGTGTTGGTGAGGCTGAGGGCGCTGAGTATGCGGACTGCCGTATTTTTGGAACCTATTCACCGGCTATGAATATTCACAGAAGTGCATTTACCGGACGTAACTTCGAGTACTATTCTGAGGACAGCGTTCTTAGCGGTATGATCGCACTGAACACTATCAACGGACTTTCTACAAAGGGTGTTTATCCGTACATCAAGCACTTTGTAATGAATGATCAGGAAACAAACCGTTGTACTATGATCCTTACCTACTCTGATGAGCAGGCAATCCGTGAGATTTACCTGAGACCTTTCGAAATCTGTGTGAAAAATTTCGAAGGACAGTCACTTGCTGTTATGAGCTCCTTCAATTTCGTTGGAGACAGATGGACTGGGGCAAACCCGAACCTTCTGAACACTGTTCTCCGTGACGAGTGGGGCTTCCGTGGAATGGTTCTCACTGACTGGAACGGTTCCTATGGCTATCAGAACACAGATGATGCAGTAAGAAACGGCAATGATGCAATGCTTGGTTTTGCAAGTAAAGAATCCAACAAGATCACCAATACCTCCTCCGCAACTCTGGTAAAAGCAATGCGCCAGGCTTGCAAGAATATCCTGTACACTACCGTAAACAGTGGAAACTACACCATCCCGGATCCGGACGCAGGCAAAATGTCCAACATGACAAAACTGTTCCTGGAGATCGACATTACAAGTGGTATTGTACTGGTAGCGGTGATGGCGACTGTGCTGGTAAGATTCTTTAAGAAAAGAAAGAAGAATGTGGCTGAAGAGGCGTAATTAAATAAGAGGCAAGTAAAACCCACTTGAGTCCTCAAAAGTTCCATGGTATCATTAATTTTAGCAGAATTAGTTGATACCATGGGACTTTTTTATTTAGGGGGCGTGTAAACTATGGGCAGAGACGAAATATATATATTGAAGCATAAAGATTTTGATGTTGCAATGGTAAAGATAAATCCTTTTTCGGGAAGAATCGAATATGTCCTTGAAGTATACATGCCAGAGGAATTGCCAGTAGGATGTGCGAAGGATGGAGCTGGGCTTGCCCAGTGGTGGAATATGCGTGCTGTTCCGGATACAAGAAAAGGAATTCAGCAGCAGCTTAAGCTATTGGGAGAGGAGACAAGCCAGTCCCTTATGCTGGCGGCGTATGGTTTGAGTTTGACGGATCACTATTGGATGCAACCGGTTTCAAAGGAATTATACTGGAAGAACATAAATTTCTTTGAAAATGATTTCTCTGAGGAACTTGGAAATTTACTGACTGACACTGGAAAGATTGACGTGGAAGGTCATATTTCCTGCTTTTCCCCGGCGTCTTCTGTAAACGGAGAAATGAAAAAGAAATGGGTAATTCGAAATCACACCCGTTTTCTTATGAAGATTAATACAAGTAATTATGGGCAGCAGGCTGTAAACGAGAAAATTGCGTGCAGACTCCATGAAAGACTGGAGTGGAAGAACTATGTTCCATATGAAATTGAGATGACACGGATTGACGGGATGCAGGTTCCAGGCAGTTTAACGCCGTTATTTACTTCTCTTGATACGGAATTGGTTTCTGCGTACCAGCTGATAAAAGACAATAAAATTCCAAATGACCAGTCCGAATATGAGGCAATTATCAACGCGGCAGTAAAAAATGGAATGGAAGAATTGGAAGTAAGAGCGCAGCTGGAATATATGATTTTAACGGATTTTGTGCTGAGCAATACGGACAGACATTATAATAATTTTGGATTTTTGTATAGCTGTGAAGCGCATAAGCTGATAAAAATGGCTCCGGTCTATGATACTGGAAACTGTCTTTTTTTTGATAAAGATTTAATACCTGTGAAATCTGGCTTGCTGGAGATCAGAGTAAACTCTTTTTGTAAAAAAGAGGCAGATATGCTTGCTTATGTGAAAAATAGAGAGCGTATTGAGCTGTCAAGGCTTGATGGATTTTCTGAAGAAGTGAAAACGCTGCTTATGTCATATACGAAAATGCCAGAAGAAAGAGCGGACAGGATTGCAGAGACTGTGGAGAAAAAGATAGAGTATCTTCGGCTTTTTCAAAGTGGTAAGAAAATCTGGAAAAGAGAAAAATATTGGTAGAAGCATGTGATTTTCTGGAGGTGAAAACTGATTTGCTGAATATGCGTGTGCAGGGAAATAAATTATATATAGGTGAGGCTCCGATGCTGGTTGTGGATATGCAGACGCAGGAGAACTATGTCCATTATGAGAAGGAAGATATTCCTTTCAAGAAAGAAGTTAAACTGAGTCCGGATCTTTTGCAGGGGAAGCGCCCCAAGGTGCTGAATACGGCATTGAATTATTATTATCAGACCGCATGTGAAATTGCGGAAGAGACGCGGTTTGCCAGGGAATATGGGAAAAGGGCGAAACGGACGGAAGCGGTGAAAACGGAAAAATAATTTTTTTCGTAAGTAACGAGCTGAAGCTTTTGCTGGCGAGAGAATTTAGCAATTGCGATGTAAATTCTCAACAAAAATATCTTGACCACAAACAAATCACAAGCTATAATGCCATATATAAAATTTTTACGCAGCGAGCAGACAAAGGGGTCTGAAAGGATCCCTTTGTCTGCTTTTTTTGTGTGCCGGGAAGTTTCTGGTACATAAAAAAGCTCCGCGAGGATGTCCGCTTTGTTCTGCAATTCGAGAGGAGGAATATTATGAGACTGAACCCAAAAGAACAGGAAAAATTAATGCTTCATATGGCAGGAAATCTTGCTAAGGAGAGAAAGGAAAGAGGTTTGAAACTGAACTATGTAGAAGCGCTTGCATATATCAGTTCTGAACTTCTGGAGCTTGCAAGAGATGGGAAAACAGTGGTAGAACTGATGCAGCTTGGAACTAAAATTCTTACAAAGGAAGATGTAATGGATGGAGTTGCAGATATGATTGGTGAAGTTCAGGTAGAAGCGACATTTCCGGATGGCACCAAGCTTGTAACAGTACATAATCCGATACAGTAAGGAGGAAAATGAGCATGAAAATTGGTGAAATCATGGCCGCAGATCGTGAAATTACACTTAACGAGGGCAAAAAAACAGTGACAGTAACAGTGGCAAACAAAGGTGACAGACCGGTTCAGGTCGGTTCTCATTTCCACTTTTTTGAAGTAAATAAATGTCTTTCTTTTGACAGAGAAAAGGTCTATGGATATCATCTGGATATTCCTTCAGGAACCTCTGTAAGATTCGAGCCAGGTGAAGAAAAAGAGGTTCAGCTTACAGAAATGGGTGGCAGAAAAAGAGTATTCGGTTTGAATGATCTTACCTGTGCACAGGCAACTGATGATACAAAAGCGGCATCTGTGGAAAATGCGAAATTAAAAGGATTTCTGTAAGGAGGGACAGCAATGAGTACAAAAATTTCCGGAAGTAAATATGCAGCAATGTATGGCCCGACAACAGGAGATAAAGTACGTCTGGCAGATACAAGTCTTGTAATAGAGGTGGAAAAGGATTATACAACCTATGGCGATGAAGTAAAATTCGGCGGCGGAAAAAGCATCCGTGACGGTATGGGACAGTCTGTAAAAACCTGCAGTAAGGATGGAGATCTTGACCTGGTGATCACCAATGCTTTGATCGTGGATTCTACAGGAATTGTTAAGGCAGATATTGGTATTAAAGATGGAAAAATTGCAGGAATTGGAAAAGCTGGAAACCCAGATATTATGGACGGTGTAACCCCGGGAATGACAGTTGGTGCATCCACTGAGGCACTTGCAGGAGAGGGAATGCTGGTAACAGCAGGTGGAATTGATACACATATTCATTTCATCAGCCCGCAGCAGATTGATTGTGCACTCTACAGTGGCGTAACTACCATGATCGGTGGTGGTACAGGTCCGGCAGACGGTACAAATGCAACAACCTGTACACCTGGTCCATGGAATTTAAGAATGATGTTAAAAGCAGCGGAAGAATATCCTATGAACCTTGGTTTTCTGGGAAAAGGCAACTGTTCTGACGAGGCACCTCTTATTGAGCAGGTAAAAGCCGGAGCTATGGGTCTGAAAATTCATGAAGACTGGGGTGCAACACCGGCTGTTATTGATCATTGCCTGAACGTGGCAGATGAGTATGATGTACAGGTTGCCATTCATACAGATACTTTAAATGAGGGTGGATGTGTGGAAGATACACTTGCTGCAATAGGTGGCAGAACAATCCATACTTATCATACAGAGGGTGCCGGAGGCGGACATGCACCGGATATTATCCGTGCAGCAGCAGCCCCAAATGTGCTGCCATCATCAACAAACCCGACTATGCCATATACGGTAAACACTCTGGATGAGCATCTGGACATGCTGATGGTATGCCATCATCTGGATAAGAGAATCCCGGAGGATGTAGCATTTGCTGATTCCAGAATCCGTCCGGAGACGATTGCGGCAGAGGATGTTCTTCATGACATGGGTATTTTCAGTATGATGAGTTCGGACTCCCAGGCAATGGGACGTGTAGGCGAGGTTATCACACGTACCTGGCAGACTGCAAGTAAAATGAAAGATGAGAGAGGCGCACTCCCGGAAGATGAAGGTCATGATAATGACAATTTCCGTGTAAAACGTTACATCTCCAAATATACCATTAACCCGGCTATTACACATGGTATTTCCCAGTATGTAGGCTCTGTGGAAAAGGGAAAATTTGCAGATCTTGTTCTCTGGAATCCGGCGTTCTTTGGCGCAAAACCGGATATTATTATCAAGGGCGGTATGATCATTGCATCTAAGATGGGAGATGCAAATGCATCTATTCCTACTACACAGCCAGTGCTCTATCAGCCAATGTTTGCTGCTCATGGAAAAGCAAAAAATGAAGCTTGTCTGACCTTTGTATCTCAGGCAGCAATGGATGAAAATGTAAAAGAAAAATATGGTCTGGAGAAGACGGTAGTACCTGTAAAAGGATGCAGAAATATCAGCAAAAAAGACATGGTATTCAATGACAGAACACCGGAACTTACCGTGGATCCGGAGACATATAAGGTTACAGTGGATGGAGAAGAAATCACCTCTAAGCCTGCAGAAAAACTTCCTCTGACACAGCTTTATAGTTTGTTCTGATTGCAGGAGAGGAGAGATTATTATGTTAGGTGTTTGCCTTTTATTCGTAGGAATTGTATTGATCAATAACGGCATGTGTTCCCTATATAAGGTAGATGGAAAATCAACTGCTATTATGAATATTTTTACAGGTGGTCTTTCATTATTTATTAATTTTGTCAATCTGGTACAGGGAAATTACTATGCTGCAGGAACCGGATTGCTGTTCTGCTTCACCTATCTTTTTGTAGCTTTCAGCAAGTTTTTAAAAGCCAGCCCTATTCCATTTGCGTGGTTTTCCACCTTTGTTGCTGTTAATGCGGTAATCTTTGGTACGATCGAAGGTTTTACCGGAAGTGCTGCACTTGGAATCACACCGGATATCCGTTGGGCCGGAATTTGGTATCTGTGGGCGATTCTCTGGGGAACTTCTTTTGTAGAAGATATCTGCGGAAAAAAGCTTGGCAAATTTGTTCCATATCTTCAGGTGTTCGAGGGCGTTGTGACTGCTTGGATTCCCGGAGTTATGATGCTGCTTCAGGTCTGGTGAAAACCGGATCTGGAGTAACAAATCAGCAAGGAGGTCAAAAAAATAATGCTGTGCGAACAGGTTTTGGGAAAACTACATGACATTGATACCACGGGAAAAACAGTGGAATATGTGGATATTGAATGGCATGAAGCTTTTAAGAAAATACATAAAAAAACGACAGACAGAGGAACAGAAATTGGCATTCGTATGGATGATTCCATTCTTTCCAGAGGTCTGTATCAGGATGATGTGATTTATGCAGATGAAGAGAAAATTATTGTGGTAAATACACCGCCATGCGAGGTGATTCGTGTTTCGCTGACACCGGGACATGAGAAAATGTCTGCGAAGGTGTGCTATGAGATTGGCAACAGACACGCTCCGCTTTTCTGGGGTGAGAATGATACTTTTATCACTATTTATAATGAGCCAATGTTTGTTATGCTCCAGAAAATCCATGGAGTTAAAGCAGAAAAAGAAGTGCTGAAACTGGATTTTGATAAAAGAATTTCTGCAAGTATCCATAACCATCATCATTAAAAAATATATAAGTTGGAGGCTTTTTATGTCAGAAAAACAGTTCTATCTTCTGCAGGTAAATGATGCATTATTTCCCATAGGAGGATACTCTCATTCACAGGGACTTGAGACTTACATTCAGCGGGGAATCGTTCATGATGTGGATACAGCCAGAGAGTATATTACCCACAAAATCAAATGGAATCTTGCATACACAGAGCTTCTGGCTGCCAGACTTGCTTATGAAGCAGCCAAAAGAAATGACCTGGAAGAACTTCTGAAACTGGAAGAAATTCTGGAGGCCTCCAGGATTCCCATGGAACAAAGAGATGCTGCCAGAAAAATGGGATCTCGTTTTGCAAAGACCATTGAAAAGCTTAATCTTTGGGTGAGCGAAAAAGGAATTTTCAGAGAATATCTGGAAGCCAGAAAGGGAAAAGCAGTGAATCATTGCTGCGTTTACGGTGTATTTTGTGAAGAAATGCAGATTCCACTGGAAGATGCCCTAAGTCATTATCTTTACGCTCAGACATCTGCTATTGTGACGAATTGTGTAAAAACAATTCCACTGAGCCAGACTTCAGGACAGCAGCTTCTTAGTGGGTGTTATGGAGAATTTGATGAGATTCTGAAGGATATAATGAGCAAAAATGAAGAGGATTTATGTCTTTCTGCACCAGGTTTTGACATCCGGGGAATCCAGCATGAGAGACTGTATTCGAGGCTATATATGTCTTAAAATATGTCAGAATACAGGTCGCAAACGGGCTGCATTCTGAGCAGATAGTAAAGTGGACTGCGAATATTTGTCGCGATTAAAGAAAAGAGGAAATCGATATGTCATATGCAAAAATCGGAGTAGCAGGACCAGTAGGTTCCGGAAAAACAGCACTTATTGAAGCATTATCAAGAAAGATGGCTGGAGATTACAGCATTGGTGTCATTACAAATGACATTTATACCAAGGAGGATGCCCAGTTTCTGGCAAAAAACAGTGTTCTTCCGGTAGAACGGATCATTGGGGTGGAAACCGGCGGATGCCCGCATACAGCTATCCGTGAGGATGCATCCATGAATCTGGAAGCAGTAGACGAGATGATGGAACGCTTTCCGGATATTGAACTTTTGTTTATTGAAAGCGGCGGAGATAACCTGTCGGCAACCTTCAGCCCGGAGCTGGTAGATGCAACGATTTTTGTTATTGATGTAGCGGAAGGAGATAAGATTCCGAGAAAAGGCGGACCTGGAATTACCCGTTCGGATCTTTTGGTGATCAATAAGATTGATCTTGCACCGTATGTAGGCGCAAGTCTGGAAGTAATGGAAAGAGATTCCAGAAAAATGCGTGGCGACAGACCATTCCAGTTTACTAATATCCGTGGGGATGAAAACGTGGATAAGGTAGTAGAATGGATCAAAAAGAATGTATTACTGGAAGGAATGTAAAGGAATAAAGGCCTATGGATAACAAATTCGGAAAGACATCCCGTATCAGTGCCTGTGCAGCTTTAAAGGATGGAAAAACAATCCTGGAGGACCTCTCTTTTACCGCTCCATACAAAATCATGATGCCCTTTGAGAAAGAAAACGGAGGGATTCAGATCATGCCTCTTTGTGCATCTGCCGGAATTATGGCCGGTGATTCCCAGGAGTTTTTGTATTATGTAAAAGAGGGTGCTGACCTGGAAATTTTGTCCCAGTCATTTGAAAAAATTCATAAAATGGATGAGGGTTCTGCCACTCGTACCATTGAAGTACAGGTAGATAAAAATGCCACATTGTATTATTATCCCCAGCCGGTGATTCCCTTTGCCAAGTCCTCCTTTGACAGCAAAATGACCATTCATCTGGAAGATGAAACCTCCCGCCTCTTTCTGATGGAGACCATTTCCTGTGGACGAAATGCACATGATGAACGGTTTCAGTATCGCAGATTTTCCTCAAAAGTGCTGTTATACCGAGGTGAAAAACTGATTTATCGTGATAACACATGTTACGAACCGGATAAAATGCCCATGGAAGGAATCGGAATGTATGAAGGATATACGCATATGGCAAACCTGTTTTTATCTCAGATATATGATGAAGATAAGGAAAAAATATGGCAGATTCTTGAGGAAGATTCAGAAGTGGACGGTGGTGTTACCAGCCTTACAAGTGGAGATCTGGCAGTAAGGATTTTTGGACACAGAGCTCAGAAACTGCAGCAGATAGCCGGAAAAATAAAAGAAATATATGAGAAATCACAAAATAAAATGTGATTGTTTAAAGATCTTTTACATATAATGTGAAGGATCTTTTTTTACCGAATCAAGTCCCCTTTGAGGAGAATATTCAGAATAACCCAATTGACGGGAAGTGTAGTGTGTTTTATACTAAAACAAACATATCACCTATTGGCGACATTACCCTATATGGAATAAAAAGTGTTTGAGAGAGAAAAGAAAGAGAAAAATGAAGCAAATCGATTTTGAAAACGGAACTGTAACAAAAAATATTTTCAGTACAGCTATTCCTATGCTGGTAGCGCAGATACTTAGTCTTTTATATAACATTGTAGATCGTATTTATATTGCCAGAATCCCGGATGTGGGGACAACAGCCCTTGGTGCAGTAGGAATCTGCTTCCCACTGATTGTGATCATAACAGCTTTTGCCAACCTGTTTGGAAGCGGCGGCGCACCTCTTTTTTCTATTTACAGAGGGATGAAAGAGAATGGAAAAGCGCAGACAGTTATGAATACATCCTTTACTATGGTATGTATAAGTGGTGTGATTCTGATGGCAATAGGTCTTTTGTTTGCAAAGCCCCTTTTGGTGCTGTTTGGTGCATCAGAAGACGGGTTGATCTATGCATATCCATACATGATAATTTATCTGATTGGAACGGTACCGTCCATGATTGCAACAGGAATGAATCCGTTTATTAATGCACAGGGATATGCTGTTACAGGGATGTTATCAGTAGCAATTGGAGCGGTAACAAACCTGATTCTGGATCCGTTATTTATTTTTGTAATGGGACTTGGGATCAGAGGAGCTGCTATAGCAACTGTTATTTCTCAGCTTTTATCTGCTGCATATGTGCTCCTTTTTCTTGAAAAAAGAGCAGAACTGAAGGCTCGTTTCATGAAGAAAAAAGAACTGAAATCCTGTGCAGAGTATGCAAAAAATATTGTCAGTCTTGGTACGTCAGGCTTTGTCATGCAGCTGACAAACAGCCTTGTATCTATCTGCTGTAATAATGTCCTTGGAGTAACGGGGGGAGATGTATACATATCGGTTATGACCATTATATCCAGTGTGCGTCAGATGGTTGAAACACCAATTTATGCTATAAATGAGGGGACTTCTCCTATTCTCAGCTATAACTATGGGGCAAAAAGACCGAAGCTTGTGCGTAAGGCAATGGTTACTCTGGCGGTGATGGTTCTGGCTTATACGGCTGTTGTCTGGAGTGTGATCATCTTTGCACCAGACTATCTGATTGCAGTATTCAGCTCTGACAAACTTCTTATACAGGACGCAATTCCGGCACTGAAAACCTATTTTGCAGCATTTATTTTTATGGATTTTCAGTATATTGGGCAGACAGTTTTTAAGTCCCTGAATAAGAAAAAACAGGCGATTTTTTTCTCTCTTTTGAGGAAGGTTTTTATTGTGGTGCCGCTCACTTATCTGCTTCCTTACGGCTTTAAAATGGGCACACATGGAGTATTTCTGGCAGAGCCGGTTTCTAACGTAATTGGTGGCAGTCTGTGCGTTATTACCATGCTGCTGATGGTGCTTCCTGAATTGAAAAGGATGGAAGAATAAACAATGATAAGAGGAAATTTATAATGGTTAAAGTTGACTTGATAACTGGTTTTCTCGGCTCCGGGAAAACTACTTTTATAAAAAAATACGCTGCCTGGCTGATGGCTCAGGGGCAGAATATTGGCATTCTGGAAAACGATTTCGGGGCAGTAAATGTGGATATGATGCTGCTTCATGATCTGGAAGGGGAGAACTGTGAGCTGGAAATGGTTTCAGGCGGATGTGATGTAGACTGTCACAAAAGACGCTTCAAGACTAAGCTGATCGCAATGGGAATGTGCGGATATGACAGGGTTCTTATTGAGCCTTCCGGGATTTTTGATGTGGATGAGTTCTTTGACGTGCTTTACGAGGAACCGTTGGATAAATGGTATCAGATCGGAAATGTGATTACCATTCTGGATGCAAGGCTGGAGGAGAAGCTGCAGCCTCAGGCAGAATATCTGCTGGCTTCTGAGGCGGCAGATGCAGGCTGTATTGTTCTTAGCAAAAGCCAGGAGGCATCTTCTGAGGAGATTGGGGAGACAGTAGAACATTTGAATCGTGCCCTGGAAGGTGTGAAATGTAAGCGCCGCTTTACGGAAAAAGAGGTGCTGGATAAGGACTGGGAGCAGTTTACAGATGAAGATTTCCGTCGGATTTTTAACAGCGGATACGTGATGGAAGATTTCGAAAAGCAGTGCTTTGATGAGAAGGATGGGTTTCAGTCCTTATATTTTATGGAACTGAAGATTTCGGAAGCTGAGCTGGAGAAGGCTGCACGTCAGATATTGGAGGATCCGGAATGTGGAAATGTGTTCCGGATTAAAGGATTTGTGAAAGCGGATTCTGAAAAGGCGAAGGCTCATTCTGTGTCCGCAGAGATGGAGTGGCTGGAGCTGAATGCCACCCGCAGGGAATTTTCCCTGAAACCCGTTTCTGTAGGCCAGGAAGTGGTGATTGTGATCGGGGAAAATATGAATGAGGAACGGATACGGGGGTATCTGGGGTAGGATTTTTTTATAATAAATATGTCAAAATAAGGATATATAAATATATGGATGGTAAAAGGGGCTGTCGGGAAATAGACAGTCCCCTGTTTTTTATAGTATAATTATTTGTAATATTTGAAAACGTTATCTCTAAATCTCTCAAAAAGAGGATAATAGACATTGATAATATCCTGGAATTTTTCAGTGGCGAAGGTGCCGTCGTAGTCGTGTGCCAGTTGATTGCGGGACTTTAGCATTTGAAGCCACTGATCGTCATCAATAAGACCATTAGTAAATGCCTGTTGCAGCGTCTCCCTTGGGGAACCAGCTGCAAAATCCAGAATCCCCATTTTCTTGGTTAAAATATCTTTCATGACTTTCCAGGAAATATCGAAGGTGAGACTAAAATTAAGGACAGTCCCTTCGAGGACAAAGTCTGCTTTAGGATCTGCAGTTTTGCTTTTGGCCAGGTTAGAAAGGCTTTTGCAGAAGGTATTATAACGGTTAATAAATTTGTTTTCCATACTTCTTTATATCCTCCAATAAATATTCATTTCTTATGCTGTCAAAATCGAAAATATCAATTTTCCTTAGTGTTTCAATCTGCAGCAGATCATCTTCCAATTGCAGCAGATTATCACAGCCGTATACTACAAAATCAATATCACTGGTGGGGGCAGCGGTGCCTGTGGCAAAAGAGCCGAACAAATCAAGGCGTTTGACACCGTTCTTTTTACAAATCTTCGTAACTTTTTCAATAATTTCCGGAATTGGCATTACGTTCATATTGCGCTTGTAACCTCCCTGTCTGGAATATCCTGTCCAAAATATGATAGCAGTTTCTGGAAAGCAATTCAACTCTAAAACAACTTTTGGGTTTAAGATTAATTGGTGTTGCTTGGCGTCGTAATTTGTCGAACGATTTTTCTTGGAAAGTGATTTGTACTGTGCTATTCTAAGTACATCTTATAAGATGTATCTGAAAACTTTTTGACTATCGTTGTTCCAGATCAGGAACGGTAATATCCACTTTTATTTTTGTAATTACAATTGTTTAGAGGGTTTACATAGACTGAAAATACCGTTACAATGATTATATGATCAATTAATAATCATAAAGGACGGTGTAAGTATGGAGGATAATTACATGCCAACAGATGTTCAGTTCAAATATGAATTGCGCAAGCGTTTAACTGAGTTAAACCAGAAGTTAGAATTGCTGGATCAGCAGGAATATGAGAAGCTGAAATCAGTATTGAAGCAGGAAATTGCAGATATAGAGGCGAGTTTGCAGGATTGAGTTTAACCGAATCAAGCAAGTCCCCTGCTAGGGTTGCGCAAAGCAATAAGCAGTGGGTTGGGACTTGCTTGTATCAGGAGTGGTGCAAGCCACTCCTGATAAGCTGCGAAGCAGCATTCGGTGTAGAGCCACGTAGCGAAGCGGACCTGGAATATCCGCTTGACAAGAAAACGTAAGATAAGAGATTTATGGAAATTATTCCAAGATTGATAACGGGATAAAACTCGCTTCTTTTCTATATACTGTCATTATTTTAGATCACTTTTCGTCCCTGTACATATTTTCCAACCAGATTTCTGTCATCAGACAGATAAACCAGTCGTTCCAGTCTGTCACGGCTGGAAATCTCCTGCGGATGGCGGATATTACTGTCATCAAGTACCATGGCATCGAATTCATAGCCATTCTCGAAGCTTCCCACTTTTCCGAAGAAGGAACCGCCGCCGATGGTTGCCATGTAGAAGGCTTCTTCCAGAGTGATTGGTGCCAGTGTCTGGTCCATCAGTCTCCAGCGAAGTTTGGAAACCTGGATGGTATCTGCAATGGCGCGGAACATAGAAAGGGAAAAACCGCCGGCAACATCGGTTCCAAGTCCTACGCGAAGTCCCATATCAAGATAGCGGCGAATTGGTGCGATTCCAGAGGCAATATCAGTGTTGGATTCCGGACAGTGAGCAATATAGACGCCCTGGTCTTTGATCATCTGTAGTTCTTCGTCTGTAGAATGTACACAGTGTGCCATGATGGTGGGGCAGGCTCCACCAAACAGTCCGAACATGTCATATGCATCTCCATAGAATCTGCTTGCAGGGCAAAGTTCTTTTACCCATGCGATTTCCCCGAAATTCTCAGACAGATGGGACTGAACCGGAAGATGATATTCCTTCTGGATTTTTCCAAGCTCGGTCATCAGTTCATCTGTACAGGATGGAGTGAAACGTGGCGTCAGGATAGGATAAGTGTGGTCATAACGATCCCTGATCTCATCCAGCCACTGACGTGTATCAGCAGCGGAAGCCTGTGCGCTTTCTTCCTGGAGCTCCGGAGCTCCGTTGCGGTCCATATTTACTTTTCCAACCATTGTAGTCAGACCGCTTTCCTCCAGCATATCCATGAGAAGCTCTGTGGCCGGACGGTGTAAGGTGGCGAAAATACAGGCTCTGGTGGTAAAGCTGTGCTTCAGGTCATCTACGAAAATGGAGTAGGCCTTTTTCGCATAAGACAGGTCTGCATATCGTGCTTCCTGGGGGAAGGTAATGGTATTTAGCCAGTCAAGAAGCTCCAGATCCATGCCGGTTCCACGGTAAGCGTACTGTGGAGCATGAAGATGAAGGTCTGTAAAGCCTGGAATAATCAGGCGGTCACCCATATCTTCTGTTGGAATATCCTTGTATTTATCAGGGAGCTGGGAAAATACACCTGCGCAGATGCCGTTTTCGCACACAACATAGGAATTTTCTGCGAAAACAAGCTCATGCTGGTCTTTGCTGTAACAGATAGTACCTTTCAATGCAAATGATTCATTTTTCATATTAACACATCCTTTCAGCAGAAGGGGTGAAGGTGAGAAAAGGTTCGGAAAAGAAAAAACCACCCGAAAAATGTCGCACCTGCACACAACCTCGCATGCAGCTTATAGACAACTATTAGGGTAGCTGGTAGAGACGTCCAACCAGATTATGGACTTATATAAGCGTTAGCAGTTTTTATAACTTTATTGTACAGGGTATGGGTGGCAGAAGCAAGTGGAAAATTGTAAAACTTTTTCTTTTTTCATACCATTTCGAATAAAGATACTATATAATGATACTATACTAAACGTACTTGAAAAAGGAGATTGACATTTATGAGTTACAGCTTTAAGGGACGTGTAAGATACAGTGAAATTGGAGAAAACGGATGCCTGACTCTTCCGGGAATACAGGATTATTATCAGGATTGCTGTACTTTTCAGTCAGAAGAAATCGGACAGGGTATGGCGGAGCTTGAAAAAAGGCAGAGAGCCTGGGTGTTGTCTTCCTGGCAGATCGTGGTGAATCGCTATCCGAAACTGGGCGAAACAATTGTTGCATCAACAGCGCCATATGATTTCAGGGGATTTCTGGGAATGCGTAATTTTACCCTGAAGACAGAAGCCGGAGAGCTTTTGTCCTATGCGAACAGCATCTGGACCAATATTGATACAGGAACCGGTATTCCGGCAAGACTTACCGAAGAAGATACCAGAGGTTATGTACTGGATGAAAAACTGGACATGGATTATGCCTCCCGCAAGATCGCATTGCCTGAGGGCATGGTGAGGAGTGAGCCTTTTGCCATTCAGAAGCATCATCTGGATACTCATCATCATGTGAATAATTGCCAGTATATCCGAATGGCAGCAGATTATCTGCCTGAGGGATTTGCAATTTACCAGATGCGTGCAGAGTATAAGAAACAGGCTCTGCTGGGGGATGTTTTTTACCCTTCGGTGAAGACAGAAGAGAAGAAGATTACCGTGGCGCTTTCCGCAGAAGCCGGGGAGCCGTATGCAATTGTAGAATTTACCATGAAGTGAAAATACATATAAATTGACTACTTTGCATACAGTTTCCGGTACTGCCGCGGGGACATGCCGACCTTTTTCTGGAAGATCTGCGAAAAATAGGACTGGGAAGAAAATCCGGAGGTGGTAGCCACCTGTGTTACTGACAGATTCGAGGAGGTCAGCAGCTCTTTGCTTGCTTTCAGCCGACGTTCTGTCAGATAATTAATAGGAGACTGACCGATGCATTCAGTAAAAGAGTGTGCCAGATAAAACTTATTAATATGTGTAATTTCTGCCAAAGAATCCAGGGTTATGTTTTGGGAATAATTTACATCAATGTAGCGCTTGGCGAGGGCACATTCTCTGGAAAGCTGGAAGGAAGAGTCCGAAATAATGGACAGATTCTGCTTCCGGGAAATATATACCAGAAGAACCTGAAGAAGTCCGTGACACACTTTCTCAAAGCCTGGCTTTTTGTCCTGAAATTCCCGCATCATCAATTGTGCGAAATTAATAAACTGATTCTTGTCGGAACCATAGCTGTAGAAACTGTATCCTTTAATGCTGTCCTGTTCTGGATCTGTAAATGAAAAGGCAAGCCCATCTACGCCGAACACAATGTATTCCATTGGATTATCTGAAAAGGTTTTTTCTGTGTGCTCCACATTAGGATTAATGATTACCAGGTCATCCTGCTTTACGGAGATTCTGTTATCTTCTATATAAAATACGCCTTCACCGTGCAGAATATAAAAAAGTTCTGAAAACTGATGAGT
This sequence comes from uncultured Blautia sp., assembly GCF_934371575.1. Lineage (GTDB taxonomy): Bacteria > Bacillota > Clostridia > Lachnospirales > Lachnospiraceae > Blautia_A. Next base: position 20,208 of record NZ_CAKRNY010000055.1, read on the forward strand.
ATGGGGATGAGAGTGCCAGTCACCTTCATATTTGGAAATGGAAATATAGCGAAGCCTGAAGTCTTCACGGCTGCTGTCAGCGAATTCAAGATTAATAAAATCATTGCTCATAAATAAATATCCTCTTAAATTATACTTGTTGTATAAAATGATGATACCAGGGTCAAAAACAAAATATCGAAATAAAGCTGTTTTCTAAATAATATTATACATAAAAATTTATAAAAAAGACAGTGCTTTAATAACGAAAAAGCAAAAAATATAACAAAACAAGCAACAAAAAATTGATATTAATTATCGAAACTGTTATATTCCTTATAACAAAACTTTACAAAGGATTAAGGAGGAAAGGTATGAATGAATTTTTAACGGAAAAAGGGAAAAAAAGCGGAGTCATAAAGCGGACCTTATGTGGAATCGCTGCATTTATGTCATTGGCAGCTTTTGCTGCCGGATATGAATTTATTTCCGAAAAAAGATGGAGCATGATGGCCATAGAGTGGGTGATCGGATTGCTTCTTCTCTATCCCACTTTTCGGGAGATACAGAAAGTAATTCTTTTGGGGCAGGCGGGGAAAATTGCCCAGTGGTTTTCGGCCTATGCAGAGAGCACCATTACTTTTGGCAAGCTGGAGACAGAGATGAAGCCCGGAATTGTAAAAAATATCCAGAGGCTTTTATCCAAAGGATATCTTAAAAATCTTCAGGTTGATAAAGAGGGTGGATTTATCAGAATTACCGCGCCAAATCATCAGGTGAAGAAACATACTTATATCACCGTTACTTGTCCATGCTGTGGAGGTAAAAATCAGATCATTCAGGGGCGTCTGACGAATTGTGAGTATTGCGGACAGCCATTGGAGTAGAAAAAACTTAAATATTTTTGTTGTTTTGCATAAAAAAACAAAGGATTTCAAAGAAAAAAAGAAGAATATAATATAGTTTCTTTAAGGATCCATTGTTATAATATGAGCATGTTGAAACAAAACACTCAGGTGTAAATTTAAGGAGGATTTTTAAATTAGGCAAAGCAGGTTTTGGAAAAGATAAATAGATAGAAAGGTGGTTAACATAAATGAAATTAGGTATTCTTGGAGCAGGGAACATAGCGGTTCAGATGGCAAAAACAGTAGCCGGGATGAAGGACGCTGAGAATTATGCAGTGGCAGCCAGAACTTTGGAGCGTGCGCAGGCATTTGCAGAAAAAAATGGTGTTTCCAAAGCATACGGTTCTTATGAGGAAATGCTGGCAGATCCTGAGGTTGATCTGGTCTACATTGCAACACCTCATTCCCATCATTATCTTCACGCAAAAATGTGTCTGGAAGCAGGAAAAAATGTACTCTGCGAAAAATCCTTCACTGTAAATGCAGAACAGGCAAGGAAGCTGTTTGCCTTGGCAAAGGAGAAAAATCTACTGATCACAGAGGCAATCTGGACAAGATATATGCCATCGAGAAAGATGATCGATGATATTATTGCAAGTGGTGTGATCGGTGAAGTGACTTCATTGACTGCGAACCTGAATTATGCCATCAGTGAAGTGGAGCGTATATGATGCTAGAATATAAATAGTACAAGCCAAAATGAGAAATCCAAAATACACATAAGCATGATACAATAGAGACA
>NZ_CAKRNY010000056.1 GCF_934371575.1 uncultured Blautia sp.
GGTATTCCGTATCAACTACTCTTTTTCAGATGATACGGTCAAAAATATTTATTTCTGATTGCGTGGTATTCTTTGATGCAATCGCCACTTTTATACAGACCATTGCAGGGTGGATTATACTGACAGGAAAGAACATGGCACAGATTAGTAATGGAATATCCAATCCTGTCGTTGCCGGAATTGTATATTGGCTGATAAGAATACTGATCTGCGGTGGATGTTTGGTGGGTGCTGGAATACTTGTAGCATTTATAGAGATAAAGATTGCAGAGTTATATAAGAAGTGCTGTTGGGATATGATTACCATAATGGTAATACTTATAAGCATGGCAACAGCTATCTACTTTGGGAAGTGGATAAAGACAACATTGCCAATCAATCTGCTATTTCTCTTATTATTCGTGCAACTGGTATATGTTGGAATCAGGTGGTATGTAAAGGGATGGCGAGAAACAAGGGGATATCATTAAAACAAAAATACCGATATTTTATTGGTACTATATGCCTTTACTTTCGTGCTAATATATATTATCATATTAGCATGAAAGGAGAATGCGTATGACTCAATTTGAACAATTAGATTTATTGCTGAATGAATATGGAGGAATAATTCAGACCTTTCAAGTTATAGATAATGGAATTAGTAAGCCTGTATTTTATTCTTATGTAAAAGAACGAGGATTGGACCAAGCTGCTCATGGTGTGTATGTATCACCAGATACATGGACAGATGCGATGTATATTTTGCATTTACGTTGTAGTCAGGCTGTGTTTTCTCATGAAACTGCATTGTTTTTCCACGATTTAACAAACAGAGAGCCTTTGAAATATACTATAACTGTAAGAACCGGGTATAATCCGAGCCGTTTGCAGGAAGACGGTTTTCAAGTGTATACAGTTAAAAAGGATTTACATGAAACAGGGATTACGATTATGCAGACACCATTTGGGCATTCAGTTCCGGTTTATGATATGGAGAGGACAATTTGTGATCTGCTTCGCAGCAGGAACAATATAGAAATGCAGGTCTTTCAGGATGCCTTAAAGCAATATGCCAGACGCAAAGATAAAAATTTGAGGACACTTATGAAATATGCATCCATGTTTCATGTTGAAAAGATATTAAGACCATATTTGGAGGTATTACTTTAGATGATAACAACAGCAAGGCAAATATCTTATAACGATAACGAAAGGACTATAATTCATGAGCAGAATACTTTTGTTGGAAGATGACACAATGATTGCTTCGGGGATTCTGTATGCACTTGAGTCAGAAGGTTATGAAACAAATCATGCCACACGTATAAAAGATGCCAGAAGTTTAATTGAACATTATAAGTTTGACCTGGCAATTATAGATATGCAGCTTCCGGATGGAACTGGATTTGATGTAAGTGAGATATTAAAAAACAATGGTGCCTGACACAATAAATCACAGCTTCCTGTAAAAGCGCAATCGAAAACAGTTGCAAATTGAAAGTGCAATCCAATATGGTTGCGAATAGAGTCATAAAATGTGAATTACATTGAAATTGATGTCTGAATATGATAGAATTTGGCACATGGAACTCACACGACAGGAATGGTAACGGTAGTCATGGCAATCGGCTTTATCTGCGTGAAGAATGTACCAATCGGAAGAATCTGTATCGCAGTTGTGTGGGTATGCCACCTGTTATACTTCTTCTTAAGAGTTAAGACAGAAAAGCCTGAAGCTGAAATGGCAGAAAGCGTAGAGTAAGATGGACAAAGTAGAAAAGAAACGGCAGAAAGAACAGTATGTCGTGGAAGAGATGATCCGGCTGTATTGCCGAAAAAAACATCCGAAAGAAAAAAGACAGGAAGGGCAGATGTGTCCTGACTGTCAAAAACTTTCGGATTATGCAAAACAAAGAAGTCAAAAGTGTCCATTCATGGAAGAAAAGACGTTTTGTGCGAATTGTAAGGTACATTGTTATAAGCCGGAGATGAGAGAACAGATCAGGCAGGTTATGCGGTTTTCAGGACCAAGGATGCTGTTGTATCATCCGGTGCTTGCTATCTGGCATCTGGTGTGTAGCAACAAAGAGAAGAAAAAGTAAGGAGTTACTTATGATTAAAACAAGACTGGTGGGGCTGTTGTCCCACGCAAAAAAGTATATCGTGTATACGATTTTGTGGCAGTGGGCAGCCCTCCTGTCGCAGGTATTGGCAGTCTTTTCTATCGCAGATTTACTGGAACGGGTAGTATACCGGGCAGTAACCGTACCGATCATTGAGCGGACAATACTGATTTTAGTTCTGGTTGTGGTGATCCGATTTATCTGTGAACGGATGGGAGCAAGGTCTTCCTATCTGGCGTGTGTGGATGTAAAGCGGATTCTGCGTGAAAAGATTTATGAGAAAATGTTAAAGCTGGGAGCTTCCTACAGTGAGCAGGTATCCTCTTCGGAGGTCGTACAGGTGTCAACTGAGGGTGTGGAGCAGTTGGAAACATACTTTGGAAAATATCTTCCACAGTTATTCTACAGCCTGATCGCACCACTGACCTTATTTATCATTCTTTGCAGAGTGAGCCTGAAAGCGAGTGTGATCCTGCTGATTTGTGTACCGCTGATCCCGATTTCTATCGTGGTGGTACAGAAGATTGCAAAGAAATTACTGAATAAGTATTGGAGCATCTATACTGGACTGGGAGATTCGTTCCTTGAGAATTTACAGGGACTTACCACATTGAAGATTTATCAGGCAGACCAGCAGAAAGCAGACGAGATGGATGTGGAATCCCAGAACTTTCGTAAGATTACGATGAAGGTGCTGACCATGCAGCTCAATTCAACCAGCGTGATGGATATTGTGGCGTATGGTGGAGCTGCGATCGGTATGGCGGTTGCGGTATCTGAATTCTTAAAAGGAAATATCAGTGTAGCAGGAACGTTATGTATCGTTCTGCTTGCCAGCGAGTTTTTCCTGCCGCTCAGACTGCTTGGTTCATTCTTCCATATCGCAATGAATGGTATGGCAGCGAGTGATAAGATTTTCAAAATTTTAGATTTGCCGGAACCACAGGCTGGAGAAAAAACACTGCCGGATGGAGCGTTAGATGTTACATTAAAAGATGTGCACTTTTCTTATGAAGAGGACAGAGAGATTTTAAAAGGAATAGGCTTAAATCTTCCGGCAGGAAGTTTTGTATCACTGGTTGGTGAATCCGGATGTGGTAAGAGTACGATTGCCGGAATCCTTGCAGCAAAGAACCGGGGATATAACGGAGAAATCACCATCGGTGGTGTACCGCTTAATGAAGTGAATGAAACCAATCTGATGCAGAGGGTTGTTCTGGTTCGCCATAACAGCTACCTGTTCAAAGGTACAGTAGAAGAAAATCTGAAGATGGCAAAACCGGACGCAACGAAAGAAGAGATGGAAGCTGTCCTTCAGAAAGTCAATCTCTTAGGGTTCTTACAGACACAGGATGGCTTGCAGACACAGTTGCTGGAAAAAGCAAGCAACCTGTCCGGCGGTCAGTGCCAGAGACTGGTGATTGCCAGAGCATTGCTTCGGACAGACAGTGCGGTTTATATTTTCGATGAAGCCGCATCCAATATCGATGTGGAAAGTGAAGAACTGATCATGAATGTGATTCACGAACTGGCAAAGACAAAGACGGTGCTTCTGATTTCCCACAGACTGGCAAATGTCGTGAAGTCTGACAAGATTTATTTCTTAAAAGACGGAGAAATCAAAGAAAGCGGAAAGCATGACGAACTGATGAGCCAGAATGGTGCGTACAGACATCTGTATGAAAGCCAGATGGCACTGGAAAACTATGGAAAAGGGGGCGTGGCATAATGAGTGAAAAAACCAATACAACAAAACGCAGAAGTGCCATTCAGATCATGGGAAGCCTGATCGGGTTAGTAAAACCCCTGCTCCATATCATGCTGGCAGCCATTATCCTTGGAACATTGGGGTATTTGTGTGCAATCTTCCTGACAATACTGGCAGGACAGGTTATCGTGCATGGACTTCTGACAGGGGTAGCCGGAATGATTGTTCCGTTGGGAAATATGTGGTTAGTATTTACCCCGGTAAAAACGATTATTACAGTCATGATCGTAATTGCAGTGCTTCGTGGAATCCTGCATTATGTGGAACAGTATTGTAATCATTTTATCGCATTTAAGTTATTGGCAATTATCCGTCACAAAGTGTTTGCGGCACTGAGAAAGCTCTGCCCTGCAAAATTGGAAGGACGGGATAAGGGAAATCTGATCTCGATTATTACAACCGATATCGAATTACTGGAAGTGTTCTATGCACATACCATTTCTCCGATTGCGATTGCAACGCTGACCTCAATTATTATGGTGATTTTTATCGGAAGATATCACTGGCTGGCAGGAGTGATTGCTCTGGTAGCTTATCTGATTGTCGGTGTTGTCATCCCGATGTGGAATGGAAAACGTGGAAGCCAGAAGGGAATGGAATTTCGGACAAACTTCGGAGAACTGAACAGTTTTGTTCTGGATTCTTTACGTGGACTGGACGAGACCATCCAGTACGGACAGGGTGAAAAGAGAAAAGAGCAGATGTCTGAGCATTCCAAAAATCTTGCAGGAATGCAGGAGTCATTAAGCAAAATGGAAGGCTCACAGCGTTCATTTACGAACATGGTTATCCTGCTTGCATCTTTTGGAATGCTTGCACTGACGATCTGGCTGTACGACAAAGGTGCGATGGGATTCGAGGGAATCTTAACCTGCACCATCGCAATGATGGGTTCTTTCGGACCGGTAGTAGCATTATCAAGCCTTTCCAATAACCTGAACCAGACACTGGCAAGTGGTGAGCGTGTTCTTTCTCTTCTGGAAGAGACACCGCTTGTGGAAGAAATTCCGGGTGACGTGGAAACTTCCGGTGCAGAGAGCATGGAACATGAATTTACAGGAGCAGAGGCAGAGCATGTAACATTTGCTTATGATAATGAGGTTATTTTAGATAACTATTCACTGAAATTACAGCCGGGTAAAATCACAGGGATTCATGGTGCGAGCGGCTCCGGAAAATCTACGCTCTTAAAACTGCTGATGCGGTTCTGGGATGTGCAGGATGGAAGTGTATCGGTAGACGGTACAGATGTCCGCAAGATTCCGACCAAGCATTTGAGAGATATGGAAAGTTATGTCACACAGGAAACGCACCTGTTCCATGATTCGATTGCAAACAATATCGCAATCGCAAAGCCGGGAGCATCCAGAGAAGAGATTATGGAAGCTGCAAAGAAAGCGTCTATCCACGATTTCATAATGACACTTCCGAAAGGATATGATACAGAAGTCGGAGAACTGGGTGATACGCTGTCCGGTGGTGAAAAACAGAGAATCGGAATTGCAAGAGCATTTCTCCATGAATGCCCTCTGATCCTGCTCGATGAGCCTACATCGAACCTCGACTCTTTAAACGAGGGAATCATTTTAAAATCATTGAAAGAATCGGCCAAGAAGAAAACGGTTGTCCTGGTATCCCACAGAGTATCCACAATGAACGTGGCCGATGTAGTATATGAAATGGAGAACGGCAGAATTTCTTAATAAATTCTTAGAACTGATAGGGTATCTCCAGAAACTGCAAATCATGATGCATGCCGGATGGAACATACAATCAGCGAAGAATCTTTCCAGAAGATTCAGGAACTGGTGAAGAAGATAAAAAAGAAGATTCATCAAAGGAACAAATGGAAAAACAATGGCAATGCCATTAAGTCAGTTGTTCGAAGTTTTGTTCGATAGCTCAGTTGTTGTCAAATATCCGATATTTTGAACTCAAAAAGCCAAAAACAGGTATGCCAAAAAGACAGATGCTGTCCATCTGCCAAAAAGAAGGATATTCAGTTGCAGAACTTACCGATATCCAAAATGAATTGCGCTGATTCCACGGAGAGGCCGTTGAAACTGCCGGAACCTGTCTTTCACTGCGTGGACATATTTCATCATCAGCCGGATAATATCGATGTGCCTTCCAGAATCCCTGCGCATGAAGAACTTTCTGGCTGTTTTTAATGCTGAAGAAAAGTCAAGTTCATAGAGATACTTGTTGCTGCCATCCCGTTTCTTTTTCAGGTTTTCTTCTGCCGCTTCGTTTGCGATAAAAATGCCGAAATTGCATTGGAACAATTGGTGCCTGACACAATAAACTTGCAATAGGCTGCTTTTTTCTGTTGAGCAAGAAGTATCTTTTAATTCATATTTAGGTGGTTTGTCAATAGCAATAATATTTAATGCATAATCTGATTTAAGAGTGAATTTCAAATTTTAGATTTTCAATAATCATGGGATAAAAATAACAGGGAGGATTATAGTTTTCGGAATAAAGCCGATATATAATATTAGAAACAATAAATAATAAAGAACGGATTCAGAGAAGGAGGACAAAGGATATGTCAATGAATGTGAATACAACGGGTACTGTTTATGGAAGTTATCAGAATACTTACAAGGCAGGTACAGTAGATAAGAAAAAAGAAACAGCGAAAACAACAGAAAATGATAAGGTCAAGAAAAATGTGACAGAAAGTATAGCCGAAAAAAATCTAAGTAAAGAGGCACAAAAAATGCTTAAAGATATGCGTGGCTCAAGAACAGATATGGACTTTATGGTTGCAGATTTTGAAAATGGTGATAATGTTAAAGATATTTTAGCACAAAGTGATAAAGAGTTTACGGTTATTTTCTCAAAGGAAGAAATGGAGAAGATGGCATCCGATCCCAAATATTATGCTGAAAAGATGCATAGTATTGAAGGTGCTTTGCGTATGTCGGATGAAATCAATGCTCAGTTTGGATTTGAAAGAGCATTTGGTAAGACAAACGGAATAGAAAACAGTGCAGATACTGATACAAAAATAACAAAGTTTGGTATTTCTTTTAATAGTGATGGAACTACAACATTCTTTGCTCAATTAGAAAAAACATCAGCTAGTCAGAAAGAATATCTTGAAAAAATTCAGGAAAAGAAAGCTGCGGAGAAGAAAGAGGCGAAGAAAAAGGAACAATTAAAGCAAATTGAAGTAAAAAAAGCTACTGTTCAAGCAAATTCAAAAGATGAACTTTTGGATAAAATTAAAAATATTGAATGGAATTCTATCAAACCAGAGGATAATAAAATCGGTGGAAGATTTGATTTTTCAATTTAGTATATTTAGATGGGGATGATTACATAAAGTATGGAGGTAGATTCATTATGAGAAAACGTTTTTTTTCTATTATTGTATGTGTTGTCATGCTTTTTACAATGAATGTCACAGCTTTTGCGGCAGAAACTCAGGAAAATTATTCGGAGACGGAGAAAACAATGACATTTGAAATAACTCCGACAGCATTAACTTCTGGATCATCACGACATTCTGTTGGAATGTTAAATTCCTTTTTTGGAACAAATGATACAGTGGCAACTTCCGCTCTTGGTTCTTTTACAATCAGCAGCACATCTGTTCCGTCAGGCTCCACAATCAGTAAAATAGTGGTTACATCCACAAAAAGTAGTGGAAGTAGTGGAAACATCGAATTATTTGTTGCTAAAGATGAGGATAATGGAGATGGCACATTTGACAGATATACAGACAGCAAAAGTTGGAATAGTTCTCTTACTTTTGCAGATTTTGGCAATTATAATTTAAGCCCTGTTGGAAATTATTATGTTCAATTTGAATCTACAAGGTATTCAACGGGAACTGTTGCAGCAGCAACATTAAAAAATATTTATGTCACAGTATACTATCATTAAAATTTTATAATCCCCATTCTAAACAAGCAAAGATGTTGTTATTCAGTTAGCAGCATCTTTGCTTTTAATTGTATAATTGATATGACTATTGAGTTAGAATGACATTGATAGCGATAGAAAGCTATATATTACAGAAGCAGACTTTGATAAAAAAGCATTTGAGAGATTATATAAATTGAATATTATATAATCAGAGGTATATAGAACATGCACAGAGACACTATATTTCAATATGAAACAATGGTGCCTGACACAATAAAAACGCATAGCCAAACTTCGCTCGGTATAACTGCCTGATTGTGTCGAAATTCGTATTTTATCAATTATATCTGATAAAACTGGATTTGCGGTATTGAAAATCAGTTATAGCCGTGGTACCATATAGACAGTTTCAGAAGGGAGGCTGGTCTACATGATTAAACGAGAAATTTATATGAGCCGTATCCGTCCTTTTATCGGAAATGAGCTGATAAAGGTTCTGACAGGGATTCGCCGTAGTGGAAAATCTGTCATGCTGAGCCTGATCCAAGAGGAACTTGCCCAAAACGGGGTCCAACCAGAACAGTTTATTTCCCTGAATTTTGAGAACATGAGCAATGCACACCTTTGTACGGCTGTTGCATTGCATGATGAAATCCTTCGCAGAACAAAAGAAATCAGCGGCAAGGTTTATCTGTTCTTCGACGAAATCCAAGAGGTGGCTGATTGGGAAAAATGTATCAACTCTTTCCGGGTGGAGCTGGATTGTGATATATACATTACCGGTTCCAACGCCAAGCTGCTTTCCGGTGAGCTTGCCACTTATCTTGCCGGACGGTATGTGGAGTTCGTGATTTACCCGTTTTCATTCAGAGAGTTTATGGAGCTGTATCACACCGTTTACGAAGGTGCAGACGAAAGACAATGCTTTACAAAATATCTGACGCTGGGAGGAATGCCCTATTTGAGCAACCTTCGCTACGACGATGCCGCCAGTCGTCAGTATTTGCGGGACTTGTTCAACTCCGTAGAGCTGAAAGATATTATCAAGCGAAACAATATCCGTGATGTGGATATGCTGGAGAGAATTATTGCTTATATAACTTCCAACATCGGCACTACCTTTTCTTCCACAGCCATTTCCAAGTATCTGAAAAGTGAAGGGCGCTCCGTTTCACCAGAAACGGTACTGAACTACATCAAAGCCTGCACGGACGCATTCCTGTTTTATCAGGTGAAGCGCCAAGACCTCCAGGGAAAGAAAATCCTGACCGTCAACGAGAAATACTATGTTGCAGATCATGGTGTCCGGGAAGCCGTGTACGGTGGCAACATGAAGGACATTAACCTTGTCCTTGAAAATGTTGTCTACATGGAGCTGCTGCGCCGTGGTTATTCTGTGACTGTTGGGAAAGTCTCTGACAAGGAGATTGACTTCGTATGTGAAGATCATGGGAAAAAGCTGTATGTTCAGGTTTCCTATCTACTTGCCTCGGAGGAAACCATCCAGCGTGAGTTTGGGGCGTTTGCCGGTGTTCGTGACAATTTCCCGAAATACGTTGTAACGATGGACGAACTGGATATGAGCCGAGATGGAATCAAACACCGCAATATTCGTGACTTCCTGCTGGCAGAGGAATGGAACTGAAATGTTCTTCTTTCACCAGAAGATATGCAGAAGTTCTTCCAATGCCGAGAATGAAAAAACAATGGTGCCTGACACAATAAATATTATGATATGTCTGTATTTAACCGCTGTATAGAAACCGGGAATGTTCTCTTAATACTGGAATGTTGGCAGGATGTCCACCCGGCGCTTGTCAGTATCCCAGTGAAATGGGAATACAGCTCGCCGTATGGACTTTTGTATGCTCTGAATCCGCCGGATGATGTTATGCAGTTTGAAAACAATGGTGCCTGACACAATAAATATTGTATAAATGTCAATGCTGTTGTGGTACATGTTGTATTCTGCGTAAATGGTATTCATGTTGTGTCTCCTTTAAACCAATAAAAATATAGAAGCATTTCAATCAGTTCACAATGTCACTTTTATTTTGTGTTATACTGTTTTATATAATTTTCTTGCCCTTGTTTTTGCCCTTATCAGAGTTCGTAAACACTGGTGGGACGATATAACGCAAGGGAAACAATAAGGGAAAGCTCACCTGCGATAAACTTTGTGTTTTCAAGGGATTGAGAGATATTTGATAATAAAATATAACAGTTATTAAATCCCTTGGAATATATGAAATCTCAATTCAAGTTTGCCGGAGTAATGGATATGAAAATCAGAGAAGTGAATGAAAATAAAAAGCAGTTTATATCATTATTGCTATTAGCTGATGAACAGGAGAGCATGGTTGATCGCTATCTTGAAAAAGGTAGTATGTATGTACTTGAAGATGGTAATGTAAAAGCTGAATGTGTTGTCACCGATGAAGGTAACGAAATACTTGAAATCAAGAATATCGCAGTCGATCCAGAAAATCAGGGAAAGGGCTATGGGAAAGCACTAATTGATTTTCTTGCCAGTAAATATGCAGATGAATATTCTGTTTTGCAGGTTGGAACAGGTGACAGTCCGTTGACCGTACCATTTTATGAAAAATGCGGATTTGTCCGTTCTCATAATATTCCGAATTTCTTTACGGACAATTATGATCACCCAATTTATGAGTGTGGTGTACAGTTAATAGATATGGTATATTTGCAAAGATGTTTATAACTTCCTTCTTGAAAATATACATAGTGCGTTTTTTCGAGTCCGTTCGATGTTGTTATGCTTTTGTGTATGTATCAATTGAAGTGATAAACTTTATCAATAAGTCCGGGAAGGCGCATGGCAGGGGGATTTTCGGACATGGATTAGCTAGAACTGTATGAGATTAGGCTTGAATAACAGTATTTCCGGGAAATATAATGTTTCTTGTAAGTAAACTTTAATTAGATTTTTTTTAAATATACAGGAGGAAAACATTATGTCATTTAATTGGAAGGCTTCAGGTTTATTCGCAGCAGGTGTTGCTTTTGGTACAGCAGGTATCAAGATTTTATCAAGCAAGGATGCTAAGCGTGCTTATACACAGTGTACAGCAGCAGCGCTTCGTGCTAAGGATTGTGTTATGAAGACTGTTAATACTGTTCAGGAGAATGCAGAGGATATTCTTGCTGAGGCTAAGAGCATCAACGAGGAGCGCGAGGCTAAGGCTGAGGCTGCTAAGGTTTCGGATGCATCTGAGGATGTATGCGAGTGTGCTAAGGCTGATAAGCAGGAAGCAGAGCAGGCTGAGGTTACAGCAGAGACTGCTGAGGCATAGAAGATAAGAGGCGGTCATATGAAATTTACGATTAAGCATGAGTCAAGAGGACGTATGCGTGTTCATATGGAGCAGTACCGCATGACATATGAGCAGGCGGACACTCTGCTTTATGTGATTCACAATCACAGGAATGTTACCTTTGTAAAGGTTTATGACAGGACGGCTGATGCTGTGATTGAGTATGTAGGAGACAGAGAGCAGATTATAGAGCTGCTACGCCACTTTCATTATGAGAGCGCCAATGTGCCACAGACTGTTATCAAGACATCAGGAAGAGAGCTTAATAATTCATATCAGGAAAAACTTATCGGAAGTGTTGTCTGGCATTACAGTAAAAAGCTCCTGCTGCCTTGGCCAATCAGGACAGCGCTTACTGTTGGACGCTCTATAAAGTATATTGGAATTGGGCTTAAGTGTCTGTTGCAGAGAAAAATAGAGGTGCCGGTGCTTGATGCTACTGCCATCACGGTTTCGCTTGTCACAAAGGATTTTTCTACCGCAAGCTCTATTATGTTTCTGCTTGGAATAGGTGAGCTTTTGGAGGAATGGACACACAAGAAGTCTGTTGATGACCTGGCCAGAAGCATGTCGCTTAATGTGAGCAAGGTATGGCTCAAGACACCTGAGAATCAGGAGATACTCGTTGAGTCTTCAAAGATTGAAAAGGGCGACAGGGTTGTTGTCCACATGGGAAATGTCATACCGTTCGACGGAGAGGTCTTAGATGGCGATGCGATGGTCAATCAGGCTTCCCTGACAGGTGAGTCGGTTCCGGTTCAAAGAACTGTCGGCAATACTGTGTTTGCAGGCACTGTTGTCGAGGAGGGCGAGATTACTATCAGGGTCAAGGAGGTTGAAGGAAACAACCGTTTTGACCAGATTGTTACTATGATAGAGGAGTCCGAAAAGCTTAAATCTGAGCTGGAGGGAAAGGCTGAGCACTATGCTGACAAGCTTGTGCCGTGGACGCTTGGAGCTACAGGGCTTACATATCTTCTGACAAGAAATGTGACAAAGGCTATGTCAATTCTCATGGTGGATTTCTGCTGTGCACTCAAGCTTGCTATGCCAATCTCAGTGCTTTCTGCTATCAGAGAGGCAAGCCTTTATAATGTAACAGTAAAGGGAGGAAAGTTCCTTGAGGCTGTTGCGGAGGCTGATACCATCGTCTTTGACAAGACCGGTACACTCACAAAGGCACATCCGACTGTGGTTGATGTGGTGAACTTCAATGATGAGTATTCATCTGATGACATGCTTCGTGTAGCAGCCTGTCTGGAGGAGCATTTCCCTCATTCCATGGCAAAGGCAGTGGTAGACGCTGCTTCTAAGAAGGGGCTTTCCCACGAGGAAATGCATACAAAGGTGGAGTATATTGTGGCTCATGGAATTGCAACCTCAATCAATGGAAAACGTACTGTTATCGGAAGCTATCATTTCGTCTTTGAGGATGAAAAATGTGTTGTTCCTGCAGGAAAGGAGCCACTGTTTGAGTCGCTTCCGCTGTATTATTCGCACCTGTATCTGGCTATTGAGGGTAAGCTTTCGGCAGTTATCTGTATTGAGGATCCTCTGCGTGATGAGGCAGCGGCGGTTGTTACTTCATTAAAGAAGGCGGGCATATCAAAGGTTGTCATGATGACAGGCGACAGTGAGCGTACAGCTTCTGTCATTGCGAAAAAAGTAGGTGTAGATGAATACTACGCCGAGGTTTTACCTGAGGACAAGGCTGCCTTTGTGGAGAGAGAAAAGGCTAAGGGCAGAAAGGTCATTATGATTGGTGACGGCATAAATGATTCACCGGCTCTTTCTGCAGCAAATGTCGGTATTGCAATCAGTGATGGTGCTGAAATTGCACGCGAGATTGCTGATATTACGGTGGGCTCTGACGATCTCTACCAGATTGTAACTCTTAAATATATAAGTAATGCTCTTATGAAACGTATAAAGAGCAACTATCGAAAGATTGTTGGTTTTAACTCAGGGCTCATTGCTCTTGGTGTGGCAGGAGTGCTTCCGCCGACTACGACAGCACTTTTGCACAATGGATCGACAATTCTTATCAGTGTGAACAGTATGAAGAATCTGCTTGAATAGATTTTGGATGTAGTACGGGGCGCTGCCGCGGGTACCGCGATGGCACACGCACTATCCCGCGTGCTACGCTTCGTGGGTAAGATACTGTACGAAATTATGCTTGAAGGGTTTCTATGCTTGACGAAACCGTCGAAACGCGCCGTCCGTGGCGCGGTTCTCCTCGCCCCTGCGTCCTTGCAGGGGCGTTTCTGTGCTTTGCGGCATAATTTCTACAGTTTCTAACCCACTGCGCTATTCGCTTGCGGGATAGCACTAGTGCCACCGCGGTGCCCGCGGCAGCGTCCCTTACGTTGTGGTGGAAATAATGTAGGAATTGTGATAAACTAACTCATATGTAGTGCAGATTATTTTTATATGAGGTCAGATTAGTGAAGGTTGAAGAGGTTATAAGCAGGGTTGCAGAGCTTTGCAGACAGTATGATGCCAAAAAGGTAATTTTATATGGTTCAAGAGCTAAAGGTACTGCATTGGAACGCAGTGATATTGATATAGCGGTATCGGGAGTGAAGGATTTTGATACGCTTTCTGATGAAGTGGAGGACTTACCTACCTTGTACAGTGTTGATTTACTGAATTTGGATGCATGCAGGAATGATTTATTATTGGAGGATATCAGACAGTATGGACGCAAAATTTGAGAGACGTTTTAAATCTTTTTATAATTCACTAGATGCGTTAGCTGAGGCCAGGCAGAGAGACCTTTCCGATTCGTTTGTTTTGAGTGGTACAAGTGCTAAATTTAGCATTACTTTTGATTTATCGTGGAAGGTAATGAAAGATATTCTGGTACAATATTATTCGATAACCGGGTTTGTTACAGGTTCACCGCGAGAGGTGTTACGTGAATCCTTCAAGGCAAAGCTGATTTCTGATGATGCGTGGATGGATATGCTTAAGGTCAGAAATGAACTTGCACATGACTATGATTGTGAGGTTGTAAGGACACATTGTAATACAATTGTTGAAAAATATATTGATTTGTTTTATGATTTTAAGAATACGATAGATGAATTATTGAAGGTTGGATAAATTTTTACGTAGATATATCTAATGCACAAAATTAACACAATATAGTAATAAAAACATAGAATTAAAGATAGCGATGACAAATATAGAAGTTGAAATAAACGATAATTATATATGTGTATATGAGAGGCTTAATGATGATTGCATTAGGCTTCTTCATATGTATGGGAAAAATCCGGTGTGTGTGGTGCCGGATATGCTTGACGGCATGAGAGTGACGGAGCTTGCGGAGTATTGCTTTTCTTTCAAGAGTATGCCTGAAAAATTGAAAACAGAGCTTGGGATTGATGATATTCTGCGTCCTGATATGACGGAGCTGTGTGATGATTATATCGAGAGGGTCATATTGCCGGACGGAATGCAAAAGATTGGCAGGCTCTGCTTTTACAATTGTTCAAGGCTGTCTGTGCTTGAGCTGCCATCCGACATATGTGATGTGGATGGTGACGCTTTCATGAACTGCACAAAACTTTATATGCTTGTGATGAGAGGCTCACCGAAGGATAAGTCGTGTCTTAAGCAGATTCTTTCACAGATAAGCACTCTTGTGAGGGTTAGATGGGCTGACAGCGATGGAAATGCGATAGCGCAGGCATGTTTTTTCGAGTACGATCAGACCTATGATGAGATTGGACCTGCACATATTTTCAAGCTGAATATGAACGGAGAGGGCTTTCGCGCCAGACAGGCCTTTATGGACCGCGTGTTTGTGTGGAAGCAGTATGATGAAATATTTTCAGAGTCGATTGCGCAGGAGAGTGAGGATGACCTTTTAGATATGGCTTTTTACAGGCTTATTTATGCGTATGAGCTTTCAAAAGAAGCGAGGCAGCAGTTTGTGGAGTATATTGCGAAGCATCTGAAAAGATTGTCAAAGCTTATAATTGAAAAACGTGACACACGGCTTCTTATGAGCTTTCTTAAGCTTACGGACGATGACGGAGGTTTTATTGCAAATGTTTCTGCTGTCACAGATATGCTTGCGCTTGCAGCTCAGGATGAATGGAGTGAGGGTAGCGTGATTTTGCATAGATTTAAGAAGGAAAATCTGTCGGTATCCAGGAAGAGGCGGTTTGAGTTTTAAATTTAAGTGTAAATGCAAAGGATATGTTATTGCTCAAAATTCTACTCCCTTTTTACAAATGCGTGTCTAATGCATAAACCTTTATAATTATTCGTTTTTGCCATTTTTATACATTTTCTATTCATTTTTTCATAATGGGAAGCTTATTTTTCACTAAGTTGTCGTGCAATTTATTAGAATGAGATTTTTGAAAGAGCCAGCACCTTGAATGGGCTGGCTCTTTCAATGTCACCTGTAATTGACAAACTGGAAGTTTCTTAATTCTGCATCTCTGGTTTTTTCTTTTTCCAATTAATCAGTAGACCAATCGTGGAAATAACAAAAATTAATGCCGATGTTAAAGAAATAATTCCATCAGTAACCACAAATATGATAAACGTGGCTAATGGAATATAATTAAGAATACTTTTCAAAATTTTCATGTCCAACCCTCCATTAGATTTCATAATAAATTTTTTCTTTATTTTACCACATAACAAAGAGGATTGGAAGGTTATTTTCTTTCTTTGATGACTGCATTAATGCAATTATGCTTGGAACAAGTTTTTTTACCAAACTATTTGCAGGTGGCACTTTTATGTGAGTCCATGCTTGTAGGATATTTATTTTTAAAGAAAATTAATAAAAATAAAGTGGAAAGCTTAAGTTAAGGAGGTGGAAAATCAGTAGAAGATATGGTATATGAGGCACAGAGAAAAGTTATTTTGGATTTGGCAGAAAAAGAACCATGCGTGATTATTGGAAGAAATGCTGATTATATTTTGAAAGACAGGGATGATGTATTGAATGTGTATAGTGTAATCAATTGTTTGTGCATTACATTTTATTGAGAAAATAAGGTTACTATAGTATAATAAATTCCGAAAACATTGCAGTAGAATAAAACTCGCACTATTGGTGCGAGAAATGGAGAAGTGTATGGGAAAGGAGGCTGCTTCATGAAAAAACATGTCCAGACGGATTCTGAGTGGCAGGAGGAAATGTCACAGAAAATAATAGATGAAATACAGTGTGAGCTGTATCTCGACATGCCTTTTATGAAGCTGGCGCTCTCGGCTCTTTCACCAAAGGTGAACGAGCAGCTTTACTCTATGGCAACTGACGGCACATATATTTATTACAATCCAATCAGGCTGATTGATATATTTAAGAAAAATGGCATGTATCTGAACAGGGCTTATCTGCACAGTGTGCTGCACTGTTTGTTTTTTCACCTGTGGACTAAAGGTGAGAGGGATGAATTCCTGTGGAATACAGCATGTGATATAATGGTTGAGTATACGATTGATACAATGGAAAAGAAAAGCACAAAGCGTATCCTAAGCTATATAAGAAAAACCACGTATGAGAGGCTTAAAAAAGAGCATATAGTGATTGCTCCGGGAGCCTTGTACGCGTGGCTATACAAGCAGTATGCAGAAATAGAGGCTGAAGAAACCACAGATATAGATGATATTCCAAATACAAAGGATAAAAACGAGCTTGCAATTCTGGCACGGGAATTTTACACAGACGACCACGCTTTGTGGCCGGAGGAGAAAAACGACAATGCTATGCCACTAAGTTCATCCGAGGCCCAAAAACAGTGGCAGAAAATATCCAGACAGACACGTATGGAGAAAAAACATTCAAAGGACAGTGAATCTGAGGGAGAGCAGGTAATGATGAGGGAGCTGTCCGCGAAAAGAGGCAGACGAAGCTACAAGGAGTTTCTGCGCAGGTTTGCAGTGCTTCGTGAGGAGGTACACGCAGATTATGATTCCTTTGATATGGGGTATTACGCGTATGGACTTTCGCTCTATGGCAATATGCCGCTCATTGAGCCTCTTGAAACGAGGGAGACATACAAGATAAGGGATTTTGTCATAGTGCTTGATACGAGCTATTCTGTGAGCGGAGAGCTGGTGGAGCACTTTTTACAGGAGACCTTTACGATTCTCACGGAGTCGGACAGCTTTTTTGTCAGGAATAAAATACGCATCATACAGTGTGATGACAGCGTAAAGACGGACGAGGAAATTACAGATGAAAAGCAGATTAAGCCGCTTTTAAACAAGTTTACGCTCGTAGGAGGCGGAGGCACAGATTTCAGACCGGCATTTTCGTATGTGAGAGACCTTCTGGATAAGGGAGAGCTTAAGAACATGTGCGGACTTATATATTTTACTGATGGCAAGGGAATTTTCCCGGCAAAGTGTCCGCCGTACAAGTGCGCATTTGTGTCGGTTGGTGCATATGAGGGCAATGAGGTGCCGCCATGGGCGATGCAGGTGGAGCTGGAGGAAACATTATGAATATAAAACAGGCAAAAAACGAAGTAAAAAATACAGTGAAAGCATATCTGTCAAAGGATGTACATGGAGAGTACGTGATACCGCAGATCAGGCAGAGACCGATGCTCTTAATCGGACCGCCCGGCGTAGGCAAGACACAGATTATGGAGCAGATTGCAAGAGAGTGCAAAATAGGTCTTGTGGCATATACCATCACGCATCACACGCGCCAGTCAGCGGTAGGACTGCCGTTTATAAAGGAGCGTGAGTATGACGGAAAGAGCTATTCCGTCACGGAATACACGATGAGTGAGATTATAGCCAGCGTCTATGAAAGGATGGAAGCAACAGGGCTTAAGGAGGGCATACTTTTTATTGATGAGATAAACTGTGTGTCCGAGACACTTGCGCCTACGATGCTTCAGTTTTTGCAATGCAAGACATTTGGTAATCAGGCTGTTCCCAAGGGCTGGGTGATTGTTGCGGCAGGAAATCCGCCTGAGTACAATAAATCAGTGCGCGATTTTGATATGGTTACGCTCGACCGTGTCAGATATATATCGATAGAAGCGGACTATCAGGTGTGGAAGGAATATGCCAGAGATGTGCATATCCATGATGCACTTTTAAGCTATCTTGAGCTTCACCCAAACAATTTTTACAGGGTGGAAACTGACGTGGACGGTATGAATTTCGTCACGGCAAGAGGCTGGGAGGATTTAAGCAGCCTGCTTAAGGTGTACGAGGCGGGAGAGCTTGCAGTCACGGAGGATGTAATAGGTGAGTTTATCCACCATCCTGATATAGCAGAGGATGTGTACGCATATCTGGAAATCTACAGAAAATACAATGAGGATTACGGTATAAGCGATATATTGTCCGGAAACGTGAAAAAGTCAGTGTATAAACGCGTGTTTGATGCTGATTTTGATGAGAGAATCACTGTGGTGAATCTGCTTTTAAGCGGACTGACAGTTGTTTTTTCGGACGTGGCCAGAGAGCGGAAAATGGTGCAGATATGGTATGAGTTTCTGAAGGAATACAGAAAGTCACAAAGAAGTCCTGAAGAGCAGCATGCGCTGTACAACAGTGCTGTGGAGCAGTTTTCAAAGAATATGGAGATATTGAAGGAGAGCTCTCTTATTTTGCCAAAGGAGTATTACATCAGACAGGATGTCTTAAGGCATATAAAGGGGGATTTTGATACGGTGATGGATGATTTTACCGAAGAATCAGAGAAGCTTTCAACTATGGAGGATGCGGCAGGAGAGAAGCTAAACCATGCATTTGATTTTGTGGAGGATGTATTCTCGGACGGGCAGGAGATGCTTGTCTTTGTTACAGAGCTGACCATCACACCGGAAATCAGCAGCTTTTTAGCTGAGAACGAATGTGAAAAATTTGATATCTACAATGAAAAGCTCATGGTTGGAAGCAACAGGACAAGGCTTCTTAAGGAGCTCGAGAGATAAATCCTGTTGACGTATGCAGGGACTATTTGAAGGAATAATCTATGATTTATATATTTAGCGCTTTTTATGCTGAGGCAAAAAATATAATAGACCACTATGGCTTAAAAAAGAAAAAAAGCCCTAAAACGGTCAGATTTGATGTGTTTGCAAATGAGAGTATCAGGCTTGTGATAACAGGCGTAGGAGAAATCAATGCGGCGGCAGCGGTTTCAAATATCGGTGGTGCGTATGGGATATCACCGGATGATGAGATTTTGAATGTGGGGTGTGGCGCTGGATTTAGCAGTGATATCTGTTTGGGCAGCATATTTCTGGGAAACAAGCTCACTGAGCAGATGACAGGGCGTACATTTTACCCCGATATGCTGATGAAAGCAAATTTCAGGGAGTGCGAAATAGTAACGGTCGCAAGCGTGCTTAATGAAGGGTGCAATTCGGTTGTATATGATATGGAGGCAGCCGCCGTTTATCAGGCAGCCGCGTTTTTCGTAGGACCGCATCGTATGCATTTTATAAAGCTTGTTTCAGATGCCGGTGAGAGAATTGACCAGTCGAAAATCACAGAGCTTTTTGCTCTGCAGGAAGACAAAATATGCGGCTATATTGATAGGCTTTTATGTGTAGGTGGTAATAAAACTTCAATAGATGATAAGACTAAAGGCGAAAATATGGCAGACAGCAATGCGACAGATGATACTAAATCCGCTTGGAATATTGACAGGCTGACCAGCGATATGTGCTGTTCCAAGGTAATGGGAGATCAGCTGGCACAGCTTATAAAGTATTGCAGACTAAGTGGTATAGATTATAAAGCTGTTCTGGATGAGTACTATACAAATGGCTTGCTGCCGTGTGAGAGCAAGCGTGAAGGAAAGAAATGTCTGTTTGAATTGAAACAGAGATTGTTGTAAGAAGGAAATGTCAAATGTGCCAATACAATAAAATGTTTTCACATGTATATGTGGAAAAAGGCGTGGCCGAGCATCCACGTACAAAGCAGATTTTAGAAAAGCTGAATAATACAACAGTCATAGAAATTGACCACTACAAGGATGTTTTCTGCCGCAAAAAGCAGAGTATTTCTGCTCAAAGCAATGCCAAGGCGCTCATACTGGCAGAGAATACAAGCGGCTGCATATATGAAGGTGCACCGGTGTGTCAGAGCTTTGGAAATGAGAATTTCTACTATTGCTCATGCATGATGAACTGTATATTTGACTGCGAATACTGCTATTTAAAGGGCATGTATCCATCTGGTAATCTTGTGGTGTTTGTAAATTTGGAGGATATTTTTGCGGAGCTTGAAGCACTTTTGGCGCAAAAAAGCATATATCTTTGCGTGTCATATGATGCAGACCTCGTGGCCATAGAGTCGCTTACCGGCTTTGTGAGGGAATGGATTGTTTTTACAAATAAGCATGAGAATCTTACAATTGAAATCCGTACCAAGAGTGGCAGGTGTGATTTGTGGAGCAATTACGAAGCCTGTGACAGGGTAATTATTGCCTATACAGTTTCGCCTCAAAGGGTTGCAGCAGAGTATGAGCATTTTGCGTCCGCACCTATGGAGCGGATTCAGGCAGCAAAATGTGCTATGGATAGTGGATTTCCAGTGCGACTGTGCTTTGATCCGATGATATACTGCAAGGACTGGAGAGGTGAATACAGCAGGCTGGTTGTTGACGTATTTTCACAGATAGACGGTTCTAAGCTGTGGGATGTGAGTATCGGAAGCTTCCGCATATCGCAGGATTATTTGAAGAAAATGCGAAAGGACATGCCTCGTAGTGCTGTGGTGAATTTTCCATACGACAATGTGAATGGGTATTACCAGTATCCGGAAAACATACGAAGTGATATGGAAGAGTTTATGATACAGGCTGTATCCGAATATGTGGATAAGGACAGGATATTTATGTGGAAGTGATATTATTGCAATACATTTCCAATATATTTCCAATATATATATCACATAGTATGATTAAAGGGTCAAAGTATAAAGGAGCGATCAGATGAACAAAGCAATTGTAACCGGGGCGTCTTCCGGCATCGGAAAAGCTATATGCAGGCAGCTTGCATCGAATGGCTGGCTGGTTTACGGAATAGGAAGAAGCTTTAATCAAAGTGATGATATCGCAGGGATAGAGCGTATAGTATGCGATATTACCGATACCGCAAAGCTCATCAAGACAATAAAAGAAATTAATAAAAATCATGATATATCACTTCTCATAAATAATGCAGGCGTCGGCTTTTACGCGCTTCATGAGGAACTTAATCCTGTAAAAATATCACAGATGGTGAGGACAAATCTTGAGGCACCGATGATTATCACAAATCTGCTGCTTCGCGATTTAAAGAAAAACAAAGGAACAATAATAAATATCTCATCAATCACTGCTGAAAAGACGAATCCACACGGCTGTGCCTATGGTGCCACAAAGGCGGGGCTTACGAGCTTTTCCCACAGCCTGTTTGAGGAGGCGAGAAAGTACGGTGTGCGTGTGGTAAATTTAGAGCCTGATATGACCGATACCAATCTGTACAGGAATGCTGATTTTACAGTGGATGAAAATGAAGCTGCAAGAATACAGCCAAATGAGGTTGCAGACGCAGTGCTTTATGTTTTGGGGCAAAGAGAAGGCCTTGTGATGACAGATATCACCATAAGGCCACAGCTTCACAGAATTGCAAGAAAGTAAAGTGTTT
>NZ_CAKRNY010000057.1 GCF_934371575.1 uncultured Blautia sp.
CCAAGTCCGACAAAGCACTGTGGTTCATTCAATGTAAAGAAATGAGTTACCCTGTCACTGAATCTTTCTGCAACAAGTCTTGCATACTCTCCAAACCATTCCACGATCTGCGGATTCATCCATCCGCCTCTTTTATAGATTTCATACGGAAGTTCCCAGTGGTACAAAGTAATATATGGTTCAATCTTATTTTCCACAAGCTCGTCGATCAGATGGTTATAGAATGCAATACCTTTCTCATTCACTCTTCCATATCCTTCTGGTAAAACTCGTGACCAGTCGATGGAAAATCGATAAGCTTTCAGGCCCATTTCTTTCATTAACTGAACATCTTCCCTATATCTGTGATAATGGTCGCATGCCACTTCACCGGTGTGACCGGAATATATTTTCCCCGGTTCTCTTGTATACACATCCCAGATGTGCTCACCTTTGCCATCTTCTTTTACTGCGCCTTCGATCTGATACGCACTTGTTGCTGCTCCCCAGGCGAAATCCTCAGGAAAGCCTGAATACTTTCTATTTTCTTTCTCCATTGTTTTCTTCCTTTTATTAATTAGTTTCTCTTGCTATTTCCATTTTCAATTCCCAGATTCTCTATATAATCCATTTCTCTACCGTTTAACTAGTTTTTTCTGATCACAGCCTCACGAAGAGACTGACGCATACTGTACAGGTTATCATAAGCAACCACATTATTTCAACTCACAGCCTCACAAAGAGGCTGACGATTACCGGGGAGGACTACGATGAACAGGAGGACTATTTCAACTCACAGCCTCACGAAGAGGCTGACTTGTGGAATCTCCGCCTCCAGTGTTCTTTACATCATTTCAACTCACAACCTCACGAAGAGGCTGACAATAGATGCTTGCCCTTACTGCCGGCCCATTTTGTATTTCAACTCACAGCCTCACGAAGAGGCTGACGCACTTGCTGTATCACGGACTTTTGTAGCAGTTGAAATTTCAACTCACAGCCTCACGAAGAGGCTGACTTTCTGCGTCACGTGGAGAATTGTTCCAGTGAACTATTTCAACTCACAGCCTCACGAAGAGGCTGACATGGTGCATGATTAAATAGTATATCATTTTTGTATATTTCAACTCATAGCCTCACGAAGAGGCTGACACAGTTCCGATAATATTGTTTCCAACTGTGTCATATTTCAACTCACAGCCTCACGAAGAGGCTGACCGTAATATTTTATGTTTGCATCATCCCAACGATATTTCAACTCACAGCCTCACGAAGAGGCTGACGCAGTTCAGCAGAACAGGAATCAAACCAGTGATCATTTCAACTCACAGCCTCACGAAGAGGCTGACGGAATGTGCAGGTATTCTTCGGGGATATGGGTATATTTCAACTCACAGCCTCACGAAGAGGCTGACCATTTCTGGATTACCAGAATTATGGATTCTAATAATTTCAACTCACAGCCTCACGAAGAGGCTGACAAGAGCCATATTTCCACCGGAAGTCCTTATGTGCATTTCAACTCACAGCCTCACGAAGAGGCTGACATACCTGAAACAGGCAATTAATGATTTCCGTAACATTTCAACTCACAGCCTCACGAAGAGGCTGACGGTGGCGTGGCTGTTTACTACGGAATTATGATGAATTTCAACTCACAGCCTCACGAAGAGGCTGACATGTGGCGTATGATACTAACTCGTTAAAGCAGACATTTCAACTCACAGCCTCACGAAGAGGCTGACGGCTCGCTCATGATTGGAAGATATTCCACAAAAGCATTTCAACTCACAGCCTCACGAAGAGGCTGACGCAGATCCCGGATATATTAAAGTTCTATGGCAATATTTCAACTCACAGCCTCACGAAGAGGCTGACAAGAACAGGGCTTGCTTGTGAGATTGCCAAACGATATTTCAACTCACAGCCTCACGAAGAGGCTGACTGATAAGAATAACATCAAGACGATTAATTTTGCGATTTCAACTCACAGCCTCACGAAGAGGCTGACTGGTAGACGAGTTGGTAGTGGTTTAGTTTTAAATCCTATTTCAACTCACAGCCTCACGAAGAGGCTGACAGAATGAGGTTGCTGGGAGTGTGGGAGAATGAATATTTCAACTCACAGCCTCACGAAGAGGCTGACTCGGCGGCGATCCCGAAAGCGACGATAAAATTCATTTCAACTCACAGCCTCACGAAGAGGCTGACGGCGAACTGCTAGAGGACATTCTGGCAGAGCTGTCATTTCAACTCACAGCCTCACGAAGAGGCTGACAAACGTTTCATAGGAACAGGGAAACTATAAGAATATTTCAACTCACAGCCTCACGAAGAGGCTGACGTCAATATGCTGACCCTCACCCCGGAACAGCTTATTTCAACTCACAGCCTCACGAAGAGGCTGACGGTGTATATTGTGAGTAGAGTTTCTACGATTATGATTTCAACTCACAGCCTCACGAAGAGGCTGACGGAGGAGAATGATACATGGCAATAAATATAAGCATTTCAACTCACAGCCTCACGAAGAGGCTGACCATTTTTTTCCTTTTCATGGATCGCCTTATCAGAATTTCAACTCACAGCCTCACGAAGAGGCTGACAGCACTCGAAGACACTGGTATCAAGATTTACAAATTTCAACTCACAGCCTCACGAAGAGGCTGACGGGCGAGAATATCCTACAAGTCAGGGAAAAACAGCATTTCAACTCACAGCCTCACGAAGAGGCTGACCCGGACGTTCATAACAAGCCTGAAACACTTGTGCTATTTCAACTCACAGCCTCACGAAGAGGCTGACGAACTGTGCTGAAGTAAAACCATAGTACGTATTCATTTCAACTCACAGCCTCACGAAGAGGCTGACAGTGAATTGATGAGGTCTTTAAAGAGTAGAATCATTTCAACTCACAGCCTCACGAAGAGGCTGACAGATGTACCGGTACAGCTGTGGGAATCCATTTTGCATTTCAACTCACAGCCTCACGAAGAGGCTGACGGGGAGGCTCCAAGGGCGGAAAGACTGCAGCACTTATTTCAACTCACAGCCTCACGAAGAGGCTGACTGTATTCACCGTTTGTGCGCTTTTCTGAAATTGTATTTCAACTCACAGCCTCACGAAGAGGCTGACAGCCCAGCAAAAGTTGAATGTCTGCCCGTATCCTATTTCAACTCACAGCCTCACGAAGAGGCTGACCACAGATTCTATACCACCAGCGATCACGAACTTATTTCAACTCACAGCCTCACGAAGAGGCTGACGGGGTGTCCATGGATATCTGATTTTTGAATAATATTTCAACTCACAGCCTCACGAAGAGGCTGACGGTCAGACTTACCAGTTCTCAAGGACTTATTTCATTTCAACTCACAGCCTCACGAAGAGGCTGACTTGTTATCCCGGAATGGAACGGGCCGGAAACAGTATTTCAACTCACAGCCTCACGAAGAGGCTGACCGGATAGCTGCAAGGAGCCGTTTTCATATTTGGATTTCAACTCACAGCCTCACGAAGAGGCTGACATTGACCATGAAATACTTATGGATATTTGCAGGAAATTTCAACTCACAGCCTCACGAAGAGGCTGACTATTTTTGAATTTGAAAGAATCGCATAGGAGGGCATTTCAACTCACAGCCTCACGAAGAGGCTGACAGCAATTTTAGACAAAATACATCTATCTAAAATTGTTTTTTACGCTTATTGCACATATCAATCTTGTTTTTTTATTCAAATCATTATATTGTAAATTCTTTTCTGGTAAAATACACACATTTTCTGGTGCGAATGTCCTGAAGAATTTCTGTAAGCTTACCTTTCGCACTATAATATTAAAGTATCTGTAACATCAAATCCAGGCTTTGCACCAATGTGTTCTACTTTATTTTTGTACTTTTCACCCAGATAATAAAATCTCAGACTGTCCACGTCTTTATCTATAATATTCTCCAGAATATTCTTCACCTGTCTGCATTTTGTTGCATCCATCTGACACTCAAATACTGAATTCTGCACTCTCTGTCCATAATTGGTACACTCTTTCGCAACTTTACGCAGACGTTTTCTTCCTGCTGCCGTTTGTGTATTCACATCATATGTTATCAAAACCAGCATTATCTCACCTACTTCCAGAAAAATGGCGGATATTCATCCAAATCTCCTCTTAGATATCTCGCCAGCAACATACTCTGAACATACGGAGCCATTCCCCATTCTATCTTTTCATCCAGAAATGGATGTTTAATGGTTTCCTGTTTTTTTGACTGCCAAGCTGACAAAAAAGCTTTTCGACCTTCATCCGTCATAATAACCGCTTCATTTTCTTTTTTTATGAAATATTTTTCCTTCATAATTCTTTTATTGATCAATGTCAAAACAAAACGATCTACCATAACGCTTCTGAATTCTTCCATCATATCCAGGGCTAATGACATACGTCCAGGTCTGTCTGTATGAAAAAATCCAACATACGGATCAAGGCCTACTGCTTCCAGTGCGGATCCGCACATTCCTGCCAGCAAAGAATATCCAAACGACAACATGGCATTAACGTTGTCCAAAGGCGGTCTCTTATTTCTTCCACGAAAGTAAAAAACTTCTTTCTGCTGTAATATCAGTTCGTCAAACACAGAGAAATATACAGAAGCAGCCTCTCCTTCTAGTCCTAATAACTCCTCTGCCCTTTCACACCCTCTTATTTTCCCCATGTTCTGTGCAAGAAACAGAGATTTCTTTTTTATATTTTCTGCATCCAGCCGCATGGCATAGTCTCTTACAGCCCTTTCCAAAACCCACCTGGAATTATACACTTTTCCAAGAATAAAATTTCTGGCTATATGTATACTTTCTTCCCTGTTATCGCTGATTCGATACTGCTGTTTTCTCAACGTTACATTTCCCTTTACCTCACCAGAAATTCTGGCCAGAAATCTTCCATTTCCAGACATAAAAGAAAGATCTATATTTCTCTGCGCACACGCTCCCATAAGTGCTGGACTGGCCCCCGTGTAGCCAAATGTAATGATTGCCTGTAAATTATGTAAAGGAACTCTGCCGATTTCTGTCTGTTCTTCCAGGACAACTACATTTTCTCCATCCAAAGACAGATACTTATTCCCAGTTGTTACATACAATGTATTCAAAAGCCTTTTCATTCTTTTTCCTCTTCTGCAATGATTCTGTCAATATATCCGGAAACAGATTTCTTTTTATTCAGAACAGGAATACAAATATCTTTCAAAGAACAGGCATTGCACTTTTTGCTCGTCTTTACTTTCGGTGTATATCGCTGCTCATAATATTTATGCATCTCTGCAAATATCTTACGAACCTTTTCCCGCACTTCATCTGTAAATTCTACTTTCATGCGATGCCTTGTTTCTCCATAAAAGATATAGCCATAGGATATATCGCAGCATAACATTTCTTCCAGACACATTGCCTGTGCCGCTACCTGAAGAATATCCGAATCATCTGTTTTCGGCCTGCCTCTTTTATATTCTATCGGAACAGCCTTATAAAGCCCTTCTTTCCCAGCCAAGTGAATCCCATCTTTTACTTTATGAAATTCTACCACATCACATTCGCCACTCACTCCCATTTCCCGGGAGTGAATTGGCATTGCACGTATGATCAAAAAATCGCCTCTTTTTTCTTTCATACTTGCATCATGTGCGTTTTCATGAAGAATTTTTCCTTCCACTGTTCTGACATTCTCCTGCCACTGCAACTCTATGTAAGCCAATGCCCACTGTCTTCGGCAGAATGCAAAATGCTGGATTCCGGATAACTGAAGAAAATCTTCTTCCTTATACAAAATCAAACTCCTCCGGTTCTTTGCATCCGTCTACATGCCATGAAATTTTGTAATCTGTAAATTCTCTTGGATGTTCCTCTTTACATTTAATATCAAAGCCTCTCTGGATTTTTCCACTGGAAACAGCAGGCGTTTTTTCATCATGCTGCCACCAGTACATTTTGCAGACTTCCATACTTCCTTCCGGTCTTGCAGAAGAAGCATCATTTTCAAACAATGTTTTTAATGCCTCTTTCAGTAATTCTGCATCTTCCTGACTGAAGCCTGTTTTTTCGGCAAGCTGAACGTTCACACTTCCCATTACTTTATATACCGCAAAGCCTACTCTATGTTTCGTACCCATAGTATCTGAGGCCTTGCTCTCTTTTCCGGATTCGCTGTTCACACTCTTAGTAATCTGCATACTGATGATATCAATTGGTGAAAGACTGATTGCCTGATGAATGGAAACAGGTCCTCTTACTCCAAATGATACTGGAATTCCTTTAAATGCGAAAACCTGGCCAAAAGCTCTGACATCCAGCCACTCTTTGCAGGCAATCGCCACACAGGCATCGCGATTTGCATTTTTCTTATTTTCTATCTGAGCTTTCAGTTCCTCACATCCATCTGCACGGTCTTTCAGACTGGTATAAGAATCATCTGTACGGTCATCTGACTGTACAAAAATTTCCTGTCCAAGATCCTGAAGTCGATTTCTTATCTTTCTTTTAATACATACGTCCGATATTTCACCATATCCATCCATGTTGATTCTTGGACGGTTTCCATTTAATGGATCTCCATTTGGATTCGCATTATCAGCACTTACAAATAAAGTAAAATCAATTTTTCCTTTTAATTCACTCATCGTTTATTCCTCCTCTTCCTTCTCTTTGGAATCTTCCTTTTTCAGTTTCAGATCATAAGCCTGGCTGTGAAAACCAAGAAGATATAAACCATCCAATTTTTTATTATCCTTGAAACTATCTATTTCAAATAATTCATAAATATCATTTAACAGATTTTCATAAAAATGTCTCTCCGCAATCCCCAATTTATTCATATATGGCTGGATATTTTCTTCAATTACCCTCCATGTTTCAAAAGGTCTCTGTGAAAAAGTGCTCATGTATCTTTTTGCATTTGTAACCCTTGCTTTATCTCCATCATCATAAGTACGATACTCAATCCGATCTGCCACTGCCAGTAAACGTCCGTATAAATAATTTCTGTCTTTTTGATTTTTATCTAATGCCACATTCCATTCCTCCTTTTTTCTATCTTTTTTCACAAGCGAACATGCTAACGTTAAAACCCTTTCCCAATTTTTTCGATCTTTATACGTTAATGGATTGGACGCCTTCAGCACAGCTCTGTTTACATAATCATGCGGGATTTCGGTTCCGTTCCAGATACATGGAATTAATCTTCTCGCAACTTCTGCATACATTTTCTTTCCGTTTGCGTCTGCAATCGCAAGTCCTCCCTTACTTTCTATGCCAAACAGGATCTCTGCTACATCTTTAACGCCAACCATTCCGGAAAACTCTATTCTTTCTTTACCTTTCCATTTCTCATGAATCCAGTTGCAGCTCTCATGCCATTTCTTTATATTCTCCAGATATCGCGCAGAATCCAGCGTCATCTCCTCAACCATGGACAATCTTCCCGGTGTAGCCGCATCAAAGCCAAGTAAGATCATTGCTGATGTATTATCTACCTTTTTCCCATATCCTCGAAGCGCTCTGTAAAATTTTTCAGCTGTGACTGCATTTCCATCTGATATGATTTCTTCTTCAGGTTCTTCATCATCCCAAGCATATTCCGATGTAATCATTTCTGTATCTACATTCCATCTTGGCATACTCAGTCGATTAGATTCCCATGTAACAACTGCCAACGTATCAAAAAACGTTCCCTGTTTCCGAATGATCCATTTCAAAGCATTATGAATCTTCTGAGAAATTTCATTTCCTACAGCAAAAGCCTCTTCTCTGCTTACAAACCGTCCCCGATAGGTAAAATTCTGACTGTCATTTGACGAGATCAACTTTGCCCCATCACCTTCATTACGGATTTTTTTAGAATGAAGATAGGAAATAGCTTCCATATTTCCAGTAAGATAACACAAGCCTTTCTCTTTTTCCCGGGATCGCACATAATTTATATAACAATCCTGAAGTGTTCTGTCTTTCCAGCATTCATCTGTTTTTAATTCAAAAAGATCTGAATCTGACGAACGAATGATAAAACGCACAAATGCTTTCATCTGCACAATTCCCTGAATATTTTCCTTATCATCAATCTGGTTCTGTTCATCCAATTTTATAATCTTTTTATCAACCAGATCAGAGATCAGAGTATTTTTTTTCAGGTATAAATAAATTGCCCGAACCTTCTCATGACAATATTCTGATTCTACCCATTCTCTCAACTGAGAAATATACAATTCATGACAGATTCCATCATCTTTATAATATTTGGTATAATCTCCTGCAAGATATCTCAGATTATCACACAAAGGATGTGGTTCCTTTCCTGCTGTACGACTTCCCGATTTTTCTGTAACCGGTATGATTGTCAATTTATCATTAAGATCTACCGGTTCTGCATTTATAAAATCGCCATTACGATCAATGGTCACTGTTATCTGTGCGGTCACAGTAGTATGAAACGGTGGCAAAAGAACATATGGCATTTCTCCCCGATACTCAATGACACCTATTTTGTCACTGTTTATCTCATACAGATCAATGAGTTCATTTACCCAGCTCACTCTCCCACCTCCTCACTGGTAAATTCTTTTAAACCTGTAAAATTATCTTTTCCGAAAATTTTACGTTTCATTTCTCTGATATGTCTTTTCTGAATACAGTCTTCCGGCCTTATAAATTCTATAATTCCTCCTTTTTTCATCACCGGTTTCCAGAAACGCACCGTCATTTTTTCCTTATCTTCTTCTAAAACAGCCTCTTCTGCATAAGTAATGCCATGATACATAAAGCCGTAATCTACTTCTCCTGTCATCGTATCATAGAAGCTTTCTCCTTCACCAAATACACAAGGCTCTTCAAAAGCCTGGCACTCTCTCGTTCCAAGAAAAATATCTCTGCGTCCACCTCGCTCTACCATCCGTTTGGCTATATTATGATGCTTATACTCATTTCTGTCTTCTTCCAGTTCCGGATGATTGTAATTCATTTCAAAGTGTGCTCTCACCTGATAACGCACATCTTTCAGATACGTATAGTACGCAAGCTCATTGCCTCCATTATATGCGATCGGACGGATACCTTTTGTTTCTGTCTGAATCGGATTCATTACTCTTACTGCATCTACGATCCACATGATCGTGGGCTTCCAGTAAATGCTTTCCACAATTCCCCGCAAGGCTTCATATGTGGGAATATGATAACTAGTCTTTTCTCCACCGACGCGCATAACGGGATCAGAAAAAAGTGCATATGGTCCATATACTTCAAACTCTATTGTATTTCTATATTTTTTCATGCTTCTCACCACCTTTACATATTGCAAAAATCCATTTTTGGCTCATCCACAACACCCACTTTTTTATCATAATATCCATCACTCAACACCAGAATTCCTTCACTGGTTTCATATATGGCATTTCCCAGTTTATCTTTTCTGGTTTCCGAGATGCCGACCGTGTATCTCTGTAATTTTCTCAATATCTTTTTCTTCTCTGTTTCTATTCGCACTTGTGACAGCTCTTCCAGCAACTGATACGACTCGGTTTCATATGGAACAACAATACTTACTTTATAAGTATCAGAAATCACTTCAAATTCATGTCCTGCTGTCTGGAAAGCCTGCGGAAGTTTTATATGCATTTTTTCTTCATGTTTTCGTCGATATTGATTCTGACCTGTTTGGTTTTTTCCCAACAGATCCACTAATGTTACAGGCACATTATATACTTCAGCCGGAAATTTCGTTTCTGACTTTCTTAACTGTGTATGATACACTGAATAATAAAATTTTATAGCTATTTCTGAATCCAATGCATAATTAAACTTTTTCTTATCATACTTAAAATCATCAAGCACCTTTTGTAAAGCAGCCTGTGCGTTTCTTATTTCTCTCAAATGTTCCAGTTTTTCTGCCTCCCGGGACATTTGCACAATATAAACTGCCCCCATTCTTCCCAGTTCTTTATGTCGGTTGCATCTTCCTGCTGCCTGAATAACATTGTCAAGACCAGCTTTTGACCGGATCACACATCCAAAAGAAAAATTCACTCCCGCTTCCACAACCTGTGTGCTGACACAAATAATCTTCTTTGATCTTTCGCTTAATGCATTTCTTATTTTTTTCAAAGTGTCCAGTTTATGTTGTGGGCACATATTATTGCTCAGATGGAAAATCACATATTCTTCCGTACAGCTGTCTTCCAGTTTTTGAAATACTTCAAATGCACATTTTGTAGTATTCGCAATTACTAAAGTACTTTTATATTCCTTTGTTTTTTCTAATACAAAATCTCTTAAATCTTCTGTTTCCATCCCTCCAGAGCATCTTTCCGTTTCATCGACAATCTCAACTCGTTTAAAAGCTTTTGCGTATTTTTCAGATTCTCCTGACATCTCCAGACACCTGCAGATATTATTTTCTTCAAGAGAAGCCAGTGTCGGCTGTGTAGCAGAACATAATACCACTGTTGTTCCGCAAAACTGAGAAAGAAAATTCACAGCCAGATTAAAAAGTTCTGTGCATTTGACCGGAATTGCCTGAACTTCATCAAATATAATAACGCTGTTGCATAGATTATGCATTCTACGAATACAACTTTTCTGATCAGAAAATAACGTATTTAAAATCTGCACTGCTGTCGTTACAATAATCGGTGAATCCCAGGTCTCTGTGAGATTTCGATATTTTTCCTCTTCTCCTTCTTCACAGAGCACATTACAGTGATGTTCCAATACAACAGAGGGCAATCCCGTTGCTTTTCGAATTTCCTCTGCGTTCTGTTCCAGTATGGATGTGAATGGAGCTATATAAATAATACGGCTTTTCTGTTCTTTCCTCGCATGATAGAGTGCGAATCGAAGACTACTGAGCGTTTTTCCAGCACCAGTTGGCACTGTTAGTCGATATAGTTTCTGATTCGTTTCAGCTGCCTTTCGGCAAGAGTCAGATATCTCCTGTCGAAAACTGTCCAGTTGATTTCCATTGTCTGGATTATTCTGAATTTCACTTTTCATATACTGTTCAAAATTATGTATACACCTCTGCCATATTTCCTGAGTTTCTTCCTGCAAAGTTCTTTTCGATAAAGGAATGCCCTGAAAAAAACATGCTGTATCTGTCCAGTCACCATCAATCAACAAAGACAACGCAATTCTCATATACATTCCCAGATAAAAATATCTGCTTCCATATTTTTTTCCGGAAGAATCTTGTTTTTTAACGAATTCATTTATATTATTAAAGATTTTCTGATATGACTGAATTGCCTTCTCTCCGGATTTCTTCAACGTTTTTATATCATAAATCCGGAAAAATTTTTCTTTGATATGCTCATACTCAATTTCTTTTTTCACACGTCGTTCCTGTAGGCTCTGGCCATTTTCCAGATTAATACAATCTTCCATTCCGTGGTGAAAATAAATCAATGTACTGATAAATTCCGAGACAGGCCATTCCTTTATTAATTCAAGTGCAAGTCTTCCACCAGCAGTAGAATGATCCAGTCCATGTTTATGTACCTTATCACCCAGCTTCAGAATATTCTTAAAATCATTCTGATTTGCTGCACCAAGCTTTCCTGCATCATGAAGAATTCCAGCTAATTCTACAAGGTTTTTCAATTCTGGAAGTTCACAGACATTACTTAAAAAAAGAGCAACATTTCCTGCGTGTTCCTGCATAGACTGGATTCTTTGTGTTTCATAGTCTACATGGGCCAGTGTACACTCTTCCGTTTCCGGAATACTTATTTCTTTATCTTTCATTCAGTACTCCTTGTGTTATATGCCTATTTTTACAGTATTAAGCTTCTATTTTTTATATATTTTTACTATATTTTATCAGGATTATAGCCTTAACGCAAGACAGATATCGAAGAAATGTTCGATTTATATATCTGCCTTGCTGACAAACCGTTAATCGTTATTCCCGTGGTAGTATCATCAGATTATCTTTTGATGTACTATTCGCCACAGAACGAACATATTTCTCCCCCTGTGAACTTACTACAGGAATAAGATATGGATATGGTGAAATATTTACGGTAATGGTTTTAGGAAATTTTTGCAGATAGTCGTAAACTTCTGATTGCAGGAAAAGTATATCAATATGCAAACAAAAAGAGAACCCGACATCTCAAGCAAATTTGATGATGCGGGTTCCCTCTTTATAGATCAATACCTTTTATTTTTTCATCTTATAATCTGATGGCAGTCTCACTTCTTAATGACAGCTATGGCTTCCACATCCGTGCTCGCCACATGTATGTCCTTCCCCGTGGTTGTGCTCATGGTGAGAACACTTAACATCTGGATTAAAATCCAGTGTTTCATTAATAAAAGCTTCTACTGCTTCGTCCGCATCTCCGGAAACTCCTCCAAAAAGCTTAATACCAGCTGCCGCTAACGCTGTCTGTGCGCCACCTCCGATTCCGCCACAGATCAGAACATCTGCATTCAA
Source organism: uncultured Blautia sp. (assembly GCF_934371575.1). GTDB lineage: Bacteria > Bacillota > Clostridia > Lachnospirales > Lachnospiraceae > Blautia_A. The sequence continues at coordinate 12,456 of NZ_CAKRNY010000057.1, forward strand.
TGCATTAAGAACTCCCGCCAATGCACCATGTCCACTTCCATTTGTATCTACTACTTCTGAGTGTACTACTTTTCCTTCCTCTACATCGTAAATCTTAAATGTCTCTGTGTGTCCAAAGTGCTGGAAAATCTGTCCATTTTCATATGTTACTGCTATTCTCATTATATTCTCTCCTTTTTCCACTGCATATTTTTGATAAATTTCCTGTTTGTAACATCCTCCAAAGCTGCAGTCGCTACTCTGACCATCACAGATTCTGAAATCCCCGCCCTCAATTCTAAGCGGATGTCCATCTATGAGTGCATCTGCTATTTTCTTCCTGGCAATCTCGTAAATCCGTTGAACTGTTGTTCTTGCGATCTGCATAGATTCTGCACACTGCTCCTGACTATAACCTTTCTTGTCCAAAAGACGAATTGTCTCGTACTCATCTACCGTCAGAACAATAGGCGCTTTTTTCTCCGTATTATCTGCCGGAAGGAATTCTAAAACATTGGGGAAATGACAGACTTTTCTGCATTTTACTGGTCTCGGCATAAACTGCTCCTTTCTCGCTTTTCTTATATAATAGTCCTATAAAGGGCATATGTCAATAATATTTTTGACATATGCCCTTTATAAATTACCTAATAGTATTGCTTCTTTTCATTATTTTTTAATTTACAGATACCCTGCGTCATTGTTCCCATTGGACAAAATGTACACCAGGTTCGTGGCTTATATAACACCATTACAATCAAGCCTAACAACAGAGATGTAAGCATAAAGAACCTTTCTTTGGTATCTTTTTTCTAAATGCAGGCAACAAAAAACAGTCTGCCTTGACGAAAATCACTTCAATCAAAACAAACTGTTCTTCATATTTACTCTAATTTTATTTTATGAGAATAACTGATTTCACGAAATTTGCAGGTGAATCTGGAATATAAACAAGAGAAAAAAATATTTTTTAAACTCCATTTGCACTCCATTTGGTCTTTTCGGCTGCCCGCAAAGCCTTTATTTATAGGCTTTTCCGCGATTTTTCAAGCTACTCAAACTCGGCAAATCCAAAGATATTCTTAAATATATTTGTTTAAGTTTCGTGTCTTTTTTGCCTTTATTTTATTTCTGTTGCATATATTATTTTGGCTCGCTGATTTTCTGTTGCCAATTCGTTGCCAGCTTATTGTAAATGGTGTAAATAAGTTTGACTACATTTATTTTGAGAACACTGCATCATTTCTGGAAAGTAGATACACACAATATTGATTCATGCTGATTCCTTCCCGCTGAGAATGTTCTGCCAGTGATCTGTGCAAGCTTCGTGGAATTCTCAATTTAAACTGTCCAGAATAATCTTCCAGACTGTCTGGTTCATGAATCTCTACGCCTTCTTCTAATGCAGCTTCAATCCATGCTTTTTTTGCATCCAGTGCATTTGCTACCGCACTCTCCACTGTCTCACCACAAGTAATGCAACCCGGCAAATCCGGATAAGAAACCACAAATCCGCCTTCATCTTTATCTTCCACGATTTCCATACGATAGGACATTGCCATATAATCATTCAGCGTCTTCATCATTCTTCGCCTCACTTTCTACAATCTGCCTTACCATTTCTACATATACTTTCTTGATTGGTTCGTGCTTCGGTATAGTGATCGGCATACACCCTTGCTTTCTGAATGTATAATGACTGCTCCTGCCTCTCGGTGCATTCATTTCATATCCATAGCTTTCCAATACTTTCCGCAGTTCATCAAACCGGAGGTTTTTCGATAAATTGCATATACACGTTATCAGTTTATCCCATTTTGACATCTGTTATACCTCCTGCTTATATTATATGTGGTATCGTATATAGTGTCAATTGTTTTTTTGCATTTGCTAGCCTTTCAATATAGCGTTTCCCGCTTCCCCATTACACTTCCGGTGCCGGAAATCATCAAAAGAAATCGCATAAAAAGTGGCAAAAGAACCTGCATCTGAACATTGCAATTATTCGAACTCAATTCACAGTTCGATATTTCCCATGAATTTACTTCTATGCTATCCACAAATCGTATTATTTTGATACGGTTTTCTTTATAATCCACTCGGTTCTACTTCTTTTGTACCCAAAATGTACCCAGCGGCTTTAATTAAAATCAGCTTATTTTTTCATATAACTTCTCTGATATCATATCTTTGCTGATTTCATTGTTCTGCATCATTTCCTTTAATTTGCTTTTTACTTCTCTCCCTTTAAATCTTTTATGATTTCCTAATGACATCAGAATTATTTTAGCAAATTTTCCTAAACCATCGTAGTCATTCACTACCGCATTATAATGAAGTGGCTTTAAAGCCTCAATTGGTGTATTAGCATCTTCCATAGATTGTTCTAATTTAATTCCTTCTTTTTCAAATATGCTCTCTTCTATGTAAATAACATCACAAGTATCTGGTCTTTCAAAGCCAACTATAAGTGGAACTATATCATCTATACAATCTTTTTTATTTTCAACTTTCCACAATGATAGTTTATCCCCTGTTGTTTTGATACAGTTTGTTATCGCATCTGCTCTAACACCCTTTATCTCATCTAATGCGATTTTTTGATCCTCACTAAGCGGATCTTTTTGCCATTTTGATCGTGATATTTTTCTCACGTAATATGTCATCTACTCGCCACCCAACTCATCAATTACATCTGTAATGTACTCTTTAAACCATCCAACATTAGTTCTATTTCGCAACTCAATCAATGACGGAACATGCGTCGCATCTCCCCATGTTTCAAGACAATTAACTGCTAAATCCTGAATTTCAATATCAGGATTTACCAATCCTGCTATCGGAATAATTTGCAAGTTAGTTCTTCTTTCCGCCGGTAAGTCTTCTACAATAAACAATAAGTGTTTCAACAAATATTGATTACTATACATATTCTTTAAATATATATTTAATAAAACATTATCTGCAATCACACCGTATTTTTCCGATATTTCTCCAAAGTATTTTCCCGCAAACGATTCATATCCCGCTTCGAACATTGTTTCTGACAATAATTTGGTTAAAATTGGAATTTCATTTTTTAATATCATATCTTGAATCTCTTTAAAATGTTCTGTAATATTGCCTTCTGACATATTATTATATCGTTTAGCCTTCTTTTCATTTATATCCTTTTTAGTCTCAGAATATGCAATATAATCAAAAACATCTTTAATTTCTAATACTTTATTTGAATCAGATATGACCGTTGAATTAATCACGTCTATTTCATTCCCTTCTGTATATTAAGTGCTACGTCAATATATGCTTCATACATTTGATTGACATTTTCTCCATTGAAGCGAAACTCTACATTCTCCGCAACTGAATTAATATCATATGAATACTTTGTAACATTTCCAACTTTTGCAACATATTTTTCAAATATCACATTACTTAACTGGTCTGCCAGCATCTCTTGTGATACATTTCGAACAGACATCTCAGTTCTATTTGTTGTTTCGAAATAACTAGATTGCGTAGGCATATTTAAATCGCATTCTGGAATAAAAATATCACAATTAATTGCCACTCTATTTGATTCAATCATCATTTCTTTTAAAAATAGAGCTATTGTATCTCCAAAAGCATTCTTAAATTCATTATTAAAAACTGTAAGATCACTACAATCTGCAATGTTCTTCTGAAAATTAATCCTACCAGACGTAATCTCTACTAATTCGCCTGTTTCTCCAATAAAATTCGGCATAATAAGTACTCTTGCCTGTCCGTTAGGCTGTAACTGCAATTCATTTGATGTCGCTGGTCTATAGCCTTTTTTTCCAAAAAATTCTATCAATTTAACATATGCTTCTAAATTAGTTGTGCTAAACTTCTCATAATTTCCAAATAAAGAAAATCTTATCATATTATCCATATAATTTTTCACCTTTCGTTTACATATTATACCCAAAAAATCATATCATCTCAGAAGGTTCATATCATCCTTATTTTCAGTTAATAACGGTTTTCAAAGAAGCAGTCTGCGATATACTCCGGAGACTCTGCCCAAAGACCGTTTTCCGTGTTCTGCAGTGTCTTATAGGTATTGGAATGATAGAACTGTCCCAATGCCTCTATGAAATCAATCTTCTTTGCTTCTTTGATAATATCAACAACTGCCCGGATCTGAATGAACACGTTCATCGTGATATCTTTCCCATTAAAGGTATATATCTCACTCATACTGATCCCTCCCAACGAATCTCAAATATTCCAGTGCCTTTTTTGTGTGGAATGACACTTGGTTATTCACCTTATTGTATCGCAGTCTGTTTACAGCTTCCTCTGCATTAAGGATTCCCGTAATATATAGCTGCACCGTCTCCATGGTATTATCATCTGCTACCGGACCGATCACAACATCGTAGTCATGCTGTAATCCGCCTCTGGATCGGTTTTCTTTGATAAACTCCAGCCATTCTATACTCAGGGAATCAAATCTCTTGATTTTCAGCTCCTCATTTTCCGCAAACAGGAACTTCATCACATAATAATCCTTGGAACGATTACGAAGGCTAAGACGATACGCCCATTCCTTTGCCTGGCCTTCAAGTATTGTTGTATAGAAACCTGTTCCAAAATCACGCTTGTTGTGTGACTTATTCAACTGAATCTCCGTAAAATCTACGTCCGTTCCATGGAATAGAATCAAATCGTGTTCATCGTCCTGAATCTCTTTATAAACAAATTCCATCACCTCATCCATTGATACTTGATGCAGATATTCATGCTGAAGAATGATCTTTTCAAAGATCTGATGACGATGGAACAACTCGTACACTACATCAACTGTTATATGATTTTGAGTGGCATATTCCTCCACTGCTGAAACAGATAGCATCTCTGTATCTGATTGTAAACTCATGTAAAATCACCTTCTTTTCTATTTCCTCTTTTCAAGTGAAATCTTACATTAAATTTGTAAGTTCATTCTATTCACTTATACCATCATAACATTGTCTGATGATCTTTGCTGCCTTCTCTGCATTATCTTCAATAGTATATATATCGACTCCATAGATACCAAATCCCGGTGTGCTATGACCTGCAACCTCTGAACCAGAATTTTGAACAAATACCTCTACCTTCTCTTCTTTGAGTAGAGCCTTCAATATTTGTGCAGTCACAATGTCTTTTGCATTGTAAATTTTGACAATTGCAGGTTCTTCATTCTTACTTACCATACATATTCTTATTTGTTTTACGTTGATGCCTTTTCTTGCTGCTATACGCCAAAGTTCGTAACACTATAAACGCAAGGACTGTAATTCCAATCAAAAAACCTACTGTCCACCGAACAATTGTGGTATATGTTGCACCTGCGCTGCTCAAAAATAAAGCATATGCCAAGCCAAATATCATTGCACATACAGCACTGACCATAAGATCACTTTTCCATGTATTTTTCCACGGTGTCACCATGTCCCATAAACCATTATGGATCATGATCCCTATATATGTTATACCACCAATTATCAAAGCAGTGCTCTCACCAATAACAAACCTTAAATCAGACGTTACCAATAATTGAATTAAGATTGCCACTGCGCATACACCAAAAATCAGTGAAAAAGCCACTCCATTTGCCTGTTTCACTATCTTTTTTTCCAATGCATTATAATCAGCTACTTTTCCCAAGGTTTCTTTCAACTCTTTATCCATATTCTCGCTCTCCTTTTCACCGTCCAAAATATCCTTGATATCAACATCGTAATATTCTGCTATCTGGATCAACATACTTAAATCAGGTAAATTGCTTCCAGTCTCCCAGCGAGAAACAGTTCTTCCGGATACGCCAAAAACTTCCGCAAGCTGTTCCTGAGTGAGACCTTTTTTATTACGTAGATTCTTTAAAAAAGCACCTATTTTCTTTGAATCCATGTGTCTCCTCCTTTCAGCCTTAGCGTACGTTTTTTTCATAGATAAAACCACGACACAGAGCGAGAATTGTGTCATTTCATGCGGACATTTCATGTCTATGGCTTAACTCACTTGCTAATAGCTATTCTTTTATTTTCTTAATCGGATGTCGGATAACTGTTTTCCATTTTTCTGGAGCAACTTTTCGTGCATCAGACATATAAATCTCATGATGCAGCCTTGTATCTGTCAAATCATTCTCATAACCATTGTCAGCAAGAAATGCCTCCATCTTTGCAACGCTCTCTGGTTCATCATCGAAAGGTCCGATATGCATAATCTGAACACACAATCCTTCATTGACTGTAAGGAATTCAGCCGATGTACAATCAAGTTTCTTCTTCCTGCTTGCCGTATCTACTGCCCAATCAAAATCAGTTCTTGTAACGAAATCCGGAAGCCTTATTACAGAAATCCAATTGAAAGTATCTTTGCTGCTATAATCGACACCATCTACCTTATCCTGCCACCAGAACCCTTCAAGCGGTGGGACCACATATTCAAAAAATCCCTCTATTTTATAATCTGTTTTGTAACTCATTTTCAGAGTATACGCCACAGCATACAACACACTGATTGCACACTGATATTCACTATCCACTTCATTCGGGTTACCTTTACCTCTAACCGCAATATAATTAGCCTTTGGAATTGTTACAATTTCAGGCTTATTCTTAGGCATGTAAAATTCTTTATATTCTTTCTTGAAATCAAAAGCCATGTAATTGCTCCTTTAAATATTTTCATGTATAAAATCCCAAAATAATTATACCATTCTTCCGTCCTTAACACAATTTCACAAACAGATTTTCTCTAAAAACTTTGAGGCAATACCCTATCATGAATATTGCCTCAACTGTTCAGCTCCTATTAAATTCCATATACCAACTCATCCAGAACCACTTCCTCTGCCTGTGCTTTCAAGAGGTTCATATGCTGCACCATCCCATCTGGTTGGTACGTTTGTCTAGTGCCGGATCAATTTCCAGATACTGTTCCATAAGCAGCTCTAATCGGGAGTTCGCAGTGGCATCAATCTCATACAAATGCTCAAATAACCTTCCTGATAAAATCAGTTCATTATACAGAACCTGCTTATGCCATTTCTTCCTGTGGCATATCTTGTTCTTTTCGATATTTCCGTATGATCTTTCTGATTATTCTTGCGCGGTAACACCGTGCATCCGGCAGACGGGAACCGCTTATGCGAGTTTACTCGCGTAGTGCTTTGTCCAAACCATAGACTTCTCTCATTGAGATGTCATGCGCTTCATCAATACTTGTGATATTGATCCGATAGCTGTCATGAGCAATACGATCTATGATTGCATCTGCCAGAGGACTGTCATCGCCGCCTAACTGGTCATACCATTCTTCGAATTCATACTAAGAACAGAAGATGGTGGATGACCTTCTGCGTCTCCAGTGCAAAAGTTCAAAGATATCCTTCTGTTCAGACTCTGTTGGTTTCAGCAGAAGCCATTCATCTAGAATGAGAACTAAAGGATTGGCTTATTTTGCCATGACCTTACGATAGTTTCCTTCACTCCTAGCAATCTCAAGATCAATCAGGAGATCTGGGAGACGTACATACTTGGTATTGTAGTACTGCTTACATGCTTACGTTCCGAAAGCACATGCCATGTATGTTTTACCACAGCCTGTTGCACCGGTAATAAAAAGATAACTACTTGATTCAACTGATTACTACTTGTTATTATACTACAATATTCCCCCAATTTTTCTCTAATATTATTGGAATTTTTCTATAAATAAAATGTTTTCCTACTTTTTAATAATATACAATTTCTTTTACCACAATCTCCTCCGCACAAGCCCGGATATTATTCATTCTTCCAACCCACGCCATCTGATCCTGCATCTTCAGTTCTTCCGTCACTCCATGCGCTCCTTTCATCTGCTCCACCAGTCTGTCCATCATCTGATAACACTCCTCGTCAATCTGATGCAGATGCTCATTTAACTTCCCGGCAAGTACCAGCTCCAGATATAATCCCTTCCGATACTCCTGCAAATATGTCTTTCTCAGCATTCCATACTTTCCAATCGGATACTCTGTCTCTTCCGGGAGATACAGGTCTGGATAATACAGACCGTCCTCTCCTAAAGTATAACTGATTCCATTTTCTCCCATAATGTGTTTCTCCATGATTGTCCTCCTATCTTGCTCCCCGGTCTTTATTCTGACTATGGGTATGCTGTTTATTTTTCTGTTCATTCTGTATTTCTTGTTTCTTTTCTGCCAGCTTCGCCCTAATACCATGTGCTACTGGCTCTTTTCCTGTTTCTTTCTTCCATTTTTCTATTGCAGTTCGATACTGACTATACTCAGTTTGAGAAGCCTTAAAATCCTTTAAAAAATCCTGTACACTTCTATAACAGATCTTCTGCACAATCCTTGGAAGGTAATCTTTCATATCTTTGATCTGGCTTTTCAGTTCATCAATTTCTTTCTGCAATTCTTTTTTCTTTCTTCCTTTAAACCATCCCGTGACTTCTGACAGTTCTTTCTTCTTTGCAGAAAGCTGTTTTTGTTTCTGTTGAATTGCACCGTTTTGATCTTCCAGTTCTTTATTCACTTTAAATAGTTTCGGATACTTTGATGCAAGCCTCGTCATTTTAGGTTGTTCCGGTTCTGCCTTTTCTTCTTTTGTTGTCTTGACTGCTGCCGTGCTATTTTCAGCAACATACTCTGGGTGTTCTGCTTCCGTTTGCTCTATCTGTTTTGGCACTTCCCTGGGTTTCTTAAAAAGCACACTTGCTATCAAAAACTCCAATGCCTCAACGGCCACTGTTACAACTCCGGAAAATAATCGTGGTCTGTTTCCACGCCGGGCAATTGATTCCCTGATTGGCTCCGTGATTTCTTTTCGCTTCACTTCCATTATCTTCAGTTCCGGCACTCCACTAATCAATGCCATATCAACAGCTCTGTTCCATTCTCGGCGTTTTTGATTATCCGCTTCTATTTCCTGTGCTTTCGGATTATTTTTTCCAATTTTCTTTGT
>NZ_CAKRNY010000058.1 GCF_934371575.1 uncultured Blautia sp.
TTTGAATGGGAAGGTATTCATGGAAGTCCGATTGAATTTGGCTACCGTAATAAGATGGAATTTTCTTTTGGTGATGAGTACAAAGACGGACCGCTTTCATTAGGACTGCATAAGAAAGGCAGCACGTATGATATATTGAATACAGATGACTGCAAACTGGTACACAGAGATATGACAGATATCCTGACCTGTGTGAGAGAATTTTTCCGTGAAAAGGGAGCTTCCTACTACAGAAAACTGCAGCACACCGGGTATCTTCGTCATCTCATGCTGAGACGTGGCGTGACTTCGGGTGAGATTCTGATCCATCTTGTAACGACTACCCAGGAAGAATATGATCTGGAACCGCTTAAAGAACGACTTCTGAAACTTCCGTTGGAAGGCAGAATCGTAGGAATTATGCATATTCTCAATGACTCCCTTTCTGATGTGGTGCAGAGTGATGAGACAAGAATTCTCTACGGACAGGATTATTTTTATGAGACTTTACTGGGATTGAAATTTAAAATCAGTACATTTTCCTTTTTTCAGCCAAATTCACTGGCGGCAGAAGTTCTGTATAATATTGTGCGTGAGTATATTCAGAATACCAGTGGGATGGAAGTGTTTGATCTTTACAGTGGAACCGGAACGATCGCGCAGCTTCTTGCACCGGTTGCAAAAGAAGTCATTGGTGTGGAGATTGTAGAAGATGCTGTTGAGGCGGCAAGAGAGAATGCAAAGCTTAACGGGCTTGAAAACTGTAAGTTCATTGCAGGTGATGTTCTGAAAGTCCTTGATGATCTGACAGAAAAACCGGATGTGATCGTTCTGGATCCGCCGCGAGATGGAATTCATCCAAAAGCTCTGCCGAAGATCCTTTCCTATGGAGTAAATCGTATTGTGTATGTATCCTGCAAAGCGACAAGCCTTGCCCGGGATCTTGAAGCATTTTTACAGGCCGGATATCGTCTGGAGAAGGCCTGCTGTGTGGATCAGTTTTGTGAAACTGTGTGGACAGAAGCAGTGGCAGTTCTGGTAAAATAATGAAGAGGGATGGTGTTTGTGACAAAACATCATCCTTCTTTTCTTCTATTTCTATTGACAGAAATAATAAGTGTGCTATAATACAATTAAACATATGAATGATTGTTCATATGAAAACGTGAATAAAATATTATTAAAAAGGAGATCACTACTATGAAGAAATCTTACAAGATCGAGGTTGACTGCGCAAACTGTGCAAACAAAATGGAAGAAGCAGCTAAGAATACTGCAGGTGTTAAGGATGCAACTGTAAATTTCATGATGCTGAAAATGAATGTTGAATTTGAAGAAGGACAGGATCCGAAGAGCGTAATGAAAGAAGTTCTTAAGAACTGTAAGAAAGTAGAAGACGACTGCGAAATCTATTTATAAAAATCAGAAATGCTCTGCTGTGTATGCGGCAGGGCATTTAAATAATATGGCAGCGCGGGCATTTGCAGGCGAGTGTACAGCGCTTCATTTGTAATGGAGGGAAGAGGGCATGAATAAAAAGCAGAAAAAGATGCTGATTCGTATCATCGTAGCAGCAGTTTTGTTGATTGCATTGCATTTTGTCCCGATCACGGGCATTCCGGAATTCATTTGTTATCTGGCTGTTTATCTGGTGATCGGATATGATATTGTAAAAAAGGCATGCAAAGGAATTCGAAACGGACAGGTTTTTGATGAGAATTTTTTGATGGCAATAGCAACGATCGGTGCATTTGCACTGGCCGTTTATGAAAAAAGCGGCGACTATAATGAAGCAATTGCGGTTATGCTGTTTTATCAGATCGGTGAATTATTCCAGAGCTATGCGGTTGGAAAGAGCCGCCGCAATATCAGTGAACTGATGGATATCCGTCCGGATTATGCGAATATCGAAACAGACGGAAAACTGGAAAAGGTGGATCCGGATGAAGTTGAGATTGGTTCAGTGATTGTTGTACAGCCAGGAGAAAAGGTTCCGATAGATGGTGTGATTCTTGAAGGAAATACCACATTAAATACAAGTGCACTTACAGGTGAAAGTCTTCCGCGCAGTGCAAAACCGGGAGATGAGATCATCAGTGGATGTATCAATATGTCAGGGGTGCTGAAAATCAGAACTACCAGAGAATTTGGAGAATCTACAGTATCCAAAATTCTGGAACTGATCGAGGAATCCAGTTCCCGTAAATCGAAATCTGAAAATTTTATTTCAAAATTTGCCCGCTATTATACGCCGGCGGTCTGCTATGGTGCACTTGCACTGGCAATTTTGCCGCCACTTGTAAATCTTGTATTTCTTCATAATTCTGCACAGTGGGGACAGTGGATCTACAGAGCTCTGACATTTCTTGTAATCAGCTGTCCATGTGCACTGGTCATCAGTATACCACTGAGTTTTTTTGCCGGAATCGGCGGAGCCAGCAATGCTGGCGTTCTGGTTAAGGGGTCAAATTATCTGGAAACGCTTGCACAGACGAAATATGTTGTATTTGATAAGACCGGTACATTGACAAAAGGGGTTTTTGAAGTCGTTGGTGTTCATCATAATACGATGGAAGAAGAAAAGATTCTGGAATATGCTGCTTTGGCAGAAAGCTTTTCTTCACATCCGATCAGCCTCAGCCTTAAGAAAGCATATGGAAAAGAGATAAATCAGAGTCGTGTAACAGATGTTGAGGAAATCAGTGGAAACGGTGTCCTTGCAAAGGTTGACGGAATTTCTGTTGCTGTCGGTAATGCAAAACTGATGAAAAGGATTGGCGTGGAATTTATGGAATGTCATCAGGCAGGAACCGTTATCCATGTAGCAATCGACGGCATTTATGCAGGACATATCCTGATCTCGGATGTGCCGAAGCCAACATCAAAAGAAGCAATCGCAGATCTCAAAAAAAATGGTATTAAAGAAACAGTTATGCTGACGGGGGATATTGATAACGTTGCCCGGCAGGTTGCGGGAGAACTTGGCATTGATCGCGTATACAGTGAACTTCTTCCGGCAGATAAGGTAAGCAAAGTAGAAGAACTGCTTGCAAAGAAGACAGAAAAAGAGAAGCTTGCATTTGTTGGTGACGGGATTAACGATGCTCCGGTGCTTTCCAGAGCAGACATTGGTATTGCCATGGGAGCGCTTGGATCAGATGCAGCAATCGAGGCGGCAGATGTTGTGCTTATGGATGATGATCCGAAGAAAATCGTCAAGGCAATCCGAATTGCAAAAAAATGTATGCGCATTGTTTATGAAAATATTTATTTTGCAATTGGAATCAAGATACTTTGTCTGATTTTGGGAGCAGTCGGCCTTGCTAATATGTGGGTTGCAATTTTTGCAGATGTGGGAGTTATGATCATTGCAGTATTAAATGCAATCAGAACACTCTTTGTGAAAAAACTGTAACTGCAGGATTGTGAGAGTGCGTAACACAGAGCAACCCGTAGTTGAAAGAATTATAAGAAAGAGAGAAAAATATGGCAGAAGAAAAAGATGAAATCAGCTGTGAGTGTCAGGAAATTCATGAAGATCTGCTGAAGATCGTAAATGAGACGATACCGGATGAAGAAGAACTGTATGATCTGGCTGATCTGTTTAAAGTATTTGCAGATTCTACCCGCATTCGGATCCTATTTGTTTTATTTGAATCAGAGGTATGCGTCTGCGATCTGGCAAAGGTTTTGAATATGACACAGTCTGCAGTATCTCATCAGCTTCGCATTCTGAAACAGAATAAACTGGTAAAAAACAGAAGAGAAGGAAAATCTATTTTTTATTCCCTTGCAGATGAGCATGTGAGAACAATCATTTCCATGGGAATGGAGCATATTCTGGAGTGATGATATGGATTATTTATCAAACAATGTGGCAGCAAATCTCAAAAGAATCCGAAAATCAAAATGCATGAGTCTGGACCAGGTTGCAGAACAGACCGGGGTCAGTAAGAGCATGCTTGCGCAGATAGAGAGAGGGACGGCGAATCCCTCTCTTGGTGTACTCGGCAAGATTACAAGTGGGCTCAGAATCGAATTTCAGGAGCTGATCGAACCGCCACGGGAAAACTGTCTTCTTGTAACACCACAGGAAATCCTTCCTACAAAAGAACTGGAGGGGAAGTATCGAGTATGGACCTGCCTTCCGTATGAGGATACGAGACTTGTGGAAGTATACAGAATCGAAGTTGAACCAGGGGCTGTTTATGTCAGTGGAAGTCACGGGGAGAAGACAAGAGAGTATCTGACAGTTACAGAAGGTGAACTGACTGTGGAATGTCACGGACAGAGGCATCGGATTCATAAAGACCAGATATTTAAATTCGAGACAGATCAGGATCATATTTATCGAAATGAAGGAGAAAAAAGAGCCTGCTGTACTTGCTTTTTTCTGGATTATAATGGAAAATAAAAGATAATGAACAGAAAAGAGGAAAGTACATGATGATAAAAACCGTCATTTTTGATATAGATAATACCTTATACAGTTACGATAAAAACCATGTTTATGGTATGGAAGCGCTGGCTGCTTACTGTGAGACAGCATTTGGAATCACAGCAGAGGAAATGAAAAACTGTTACAGCAGAGCTGGTCGGATCATGACAGACCGGATCGGAACAGATACCGCAGCGATTCATAGCCGTATGATTCGTATGCAGTGCATGCTGGAACTTCTGGAGCAGCCGCTTTTTCCACATGCACGCAATATGTACCATGCATACTGGGATACGTTTATTGAGCATATAGAGCCAAATCCGGGTGTGTTGAAATTTATGCAGGAACTGAAAAAAAGAAAGATTCGTATTGGAATCGGTACGGATATGACTGCATATATACAGTATCGGAAGCTGGAGGCAATCGGGGCAGCCCCATATATTGACTTTATTGTTACCAGCGAGGAAGCAGGTATAGAGAAACCACACGCTCATTTCTTTGATATCTGTGTGGAAAAAGCCGGTGTCCGTGCAGAAGAATGTGCATTTATCGGTGATAATGTAAAGAAAGATATTGAAGGAGCCTGGGAGAGCGGACTGAAAGGTATCTGGTATACCCAGGAAAAAGAACCGGAAGAGCAGAGGCGTTTTCCGACATTGCGTTCATTTACGGAAATTGATGTGGATGAATTTCTGAAATAAAGTAAAAATAATATCAGTAACTTCAAGTCGAACATCCGTGAGACTTGGCGAGTGATTCTGATCAGCATAAGGTGACATATTCTTTACAGAATAGCAGCATGAAAAAGACAGATGGGTATTGAAGGCCATCTGTCTTTTTTTGTGTAATTTATCAAAAATGGTATGCGATCCAGAGTGAAGAAAGTGGTAGATGGAGCTGTCACAGAGTACCATATGGCAGGTGATCTGATCGCATCTGAGACCAGCAATGGCAAGACTATGTGGTACATTTACGATTCCGGTGCAAATCTGCTGGCTGTCAATATTGATGGAAAATATTACACTTATGTGAGAAATATTCAGAATGATATCATCGCTTTAGTTGACGCGTCTGGAAAGGCTGTAGTAAACTATGCTTATGACAGTTGGGGAAAACTGCTGAGCATTGCTGGCAGCCTCAAAGATACCGTCGGTGTCCAGAACCCATTCCGCTACAGAGGCTATTACTACGATAACGAGACAGGAATGTACTACCTTAAGAACCGGTATTATGATCCGGAGCTGAGAAGGTTTATTTCAGCGGATATGGTAACAACTGCAACCGCTTCGATGGAAACCCTGCATAATAGAAATTTATATGCATATTGCGGGGAAAATCCGTTGATGAGAAAAGACTGTACAGGAGATATATGGGGTGCTGCAATAGCAGCCTTTTGTGTTGGAGCAGTTGTTTCTCTTGCAACACAAATAGTAAGCGGTGATAAAATAAGCTGGATTGCGGTTGGAACTTCTGGATTGACAACTGCTATGGGATTTGTAGGTTCACCTGTAATAGCTCAAGCTATTGTTAGTGCAGTAGGAGGAATTATGGGTAGCTATTTTGAGGAGAAAAAAACAATAGAAGAGTCAGTGTTCAATGGAGCAGTAGATGGTGTAGTGACAGGAATACTGTCAGCTAGGGTAAAAGGTGGCTATTCTGAATATGTAGAGTGTATATAGACATTATGATCCAAGAACAAAATTAGAAATCAGAGGGTTAATATGGGGATAAAATATTAACAGGAAAAGCTTGCTTTCTTTTCCTGTTAACTACAAAGGTTGTTATGTAGTAGAAATAGGTGAACTAATGGCTAAAGTTATTTTTTATTTATTATATTTAATGGTAAGTATAGAACTATTTTACATCAATAATAATAATATATGGCTCATTTTGGTAGGAATATTTTCAATTTATTGTCTGCCGTGTTTGGGTGATAATAAATTAAACACTTTTTCACGAGATTCATATATATACTTGTGGTCAAATGAATCCGATATGACAAATCCGCTTTATCAAAAAGGATACTTCAGGAAAAGCAAAATAAGATTTTTCTCAAAGCTTAGGGGAAGGTTTTTATGTGAGTGTGCGTTTTGTGGTATTTGGTTTATGCGCTTGATATATGTAATCTTTCGGGAAAGAATTTCGTTTACAAATGTAAATATGATTTTTGCAGTAATGCTTACTGTTGGCGAGATAGTATGGATAATACAGCAAAGCTATTATAAGCGAGAGTATAATTTGGCATTTCGATACACAGAAGATATAAATCATATATGGCAGCCTTTCAGCAATATGGCACAGTATTGCAGATACAGTTACCAGAATCCGCATTTGTATTATTATGCTGTTTCGTTTGAAAAAATTGGCCAGAAATTAAAAAAGAAATGTTCTTTGCAACAGTATATTTTTGATGCCGAGTACAGCAAAAAAGATGTGAAATCTGCGATTTACTGGAAAAGAACAGAGAAAACAGTTGAAGTTTTACAGTTAGGACAGATGCCGATATATTCCGAAGAAAATATGCAGATATTGAATGAATTTTTCTCGAGTTTCTGGAAGAAAAATCCAGAAATAGACAAAAATAAAATAAAATTGATGACGATCTTATGTATGGAAAAGGGAAATGGAGAGTTGAGAAAGCACCTGTTAAGTCGTGGCCATGTAGATCAGAAAGATGACGCACAGGGACGTTATCGACTTCCGGTAATCGTTCTACATTCAGACGAACCACAACTACAGATCTTGCCGTTGTATTCAAAACGACGCGGAGCGAAAGAATACGACGAAATGAAAAAAGAAATACGTACGCTTCTGGATTTATCGAAAAAACGGCCGGAAGAGTAAATACTTCAACTAAGAAAATCGGAGGCGGTTCCCCTGCCGCCATTTTTGATTGAAGGAGGCACTTTTTATGAGTCGTGTATTTGATAGTAAGCGAATAGAAATGGGAGACAGGATACGTACCTTACGAAAGAGAAGAGTTGGGAGTCAGGCTGAATTTGCAGAACAGTTGGATGTATCGGTAATCACCGTGTCACGTATAGAAAATGGGATGACGAAGATAGATACAGAACTTCTTGTCAGGATGTCAGAAGTTCTGCACGCCCCGGTAGATTTCATCCTGGGACTCGAAAACCAGGAAAATTTGATGTGGTGAACAGGGAATATATTTAACAACAAAAAAATACTGTATTTATGCGGCTTTTGGCATTTCGCAAACGCCTAATAATCCGTGGAGTGTAAGGAGAAAAATGAGTATTAAACCTATTATAGACAACATACAGGTTATGTTAGAACTTGTTGCTATTGCAATATTTATAATACGTATTTACGTAAAAAAGAAAAAACAATTACCTGTAAAAAAATACAATCGAGCTATTATTATATGTGGAATATGTTGGTTTGTACTGGAATCATCGATGCAGCTTATTTCATTTCCTACATTAGAATCAGCAGTTGCTTTTCAGGGACAGAATATGAGTGAAACAGAGATGATTTATGGAGAAAATTCCGCTCTTGTAGTTGGGATAAAGGATGGAGCAACTGTGTTTGATGTTTTTGGACAAGAACATGGAAGATGGAAAATGTCAAATTATGTTTTCTCTGGAGTGACGGAATGCTCTATGGATTGCGAAAATACAAGAGATTATATGATTGTCATGGAACGACATAAACTGAGCGGTGGTGTGTACATAATGGTTATAGATTATAGCTCGACTTATCAGGAAGAAAAGACAATCTTGGATTCCGAAGGAACACATTTTGACTCAATATGTGCAAGTTCTAGTGAAAATGGAAACAGAATGTATTTCGGATATATGGAAGACGTTCCAAAAAGTTATGAAGTAATGGTGAATAAAGAAGAATTGAAGTTTGACTGGGAATGGGCATTTGAATTTTTGACTTAATATGAAAGAAAGCATGGAAATGCAAAGTGGAAATTCAAAACAGCTTTATAGTTAAGAGTTAAGGCGAATAAGAGAAAATCGGCAGCGGTTAATTTACCACTTGTAGCAGGTGGAGCAGTTGCTGCGGGAATTGCTATTTTTAATATTTGATGTTATTAAAGGAATCTATAGATTATATCTTTATAATTTGTAGATTCTGAAAGGGGAGAACATGTGCGTAATGTTGATTATAGATAATATACAGGCTATGCTGGAGCTTATTATTATTGCAACAATTATAATACGCATTTATGCGAAAAAGAAAAAAGGGATATCTGTAAAAAAATATACTAAAATTATATTTATATTATGTGTTTGTTGGTGTACATTAGAAATATCGATGCAGGTTATTTCCTTTCCTACATTAAAAGCAGCAGCTGCTTTTCAAGGAGATGATCTAGAGAATGTCGCTGTTATTAAAGGGGAAAATTCTGCATTTGTGGTAAAGTGTGGAAATGGAAAAACAATATCGAGTATTTATGGGCAAAAAAACGGAAGATGGAAAATGCCAAATTATATTTTTATGGGTCTGTCTGAGTATTCTGATATATGCGATGGGACAATGAAATATGCAATTACGTTGAGCAGATATGAAATGCGTGGTGGGTTATATGTATCCGTTTCAGATTATAGTTCTAAATATTTTGAAGAGAGAACTGTTTTTGACTCAGAGGGAACGCAGTTTGTTTCTGTCTGTGCACAAGGAAGAGAGTGTGGTGAACGAACATATTGTGGATATGTAGAAGATGTCCCTGAAAATTATGAAATAATAATTGATGGAGAACGACTGAAATTTAATTGGGAACGTATGTGTAAGGCTTTGAGTTAAGCGATAGGGAGAATGAATATGGTACACTTGATTATAGAAATTGTAGGTAATACAATGTTATTTGCAGGATTAATAAGTATAATCCTTATGCTATCTTCTATACGAAAAAAATCATATAGATATGTAAGAAAATATATTTTTATTTTAATGGGACTTGCACTTATACAGATATTAGCGGATGGAAGTCAGGAATTGCTTTCGTTTTCTACATTGAAACAGGCATTGAATGCTTATGGAATAAAGATAGATCAATCGCAGATAGTTCATGGAGAAGATTCGGCTATTGTTCCGTATGAATCGGACCTAGATGTGACAATGAAAATTTTCAGGGAAGATAATGGAAGATGGAAAATGCCAAGTCGAGATTCAGAAACATGGGTCAAAGAAATTGATGAAGAAACCTCGAATTCTTATGATTTGATCATCAGAACTTTTCAGTATGTAAATGAAAATGGAAGATATATAGTACTTCAGGATTATCGGTCAGGGCATCACGATGAAAAGTCGATTACAGACTCTGAAGGGACAGAATTTGCAACTTATTGCACGGATGAAACAAAAATGACAGCAAGTCGAATATATTATGGATATCTGGAGGAAATTCCAACAAATTATGAACTAAAGCTGAAGGATGAGGAGATTCAGGTCAATTGGAATAAAATATTTGATCAGACTGAAATTCAATAAGAATAAGTAAATAAATCGAAGGAGGGATACAGTATCAGTGGTAGTAAAAATATAGGGGGATGTCATAAATGGTATATTTTCAAAATAACCGAAAAATAAAGAGACTGATATTTGGAATTTTGGCAGTGATCAGTGTGGTGTTTATAAATTATATAATGGAGAATATGGAATATATCAGAGGATATTCTTCGCTGGAACGTGCAGCGAATCATTATGGGGTCACATATGATGAATTGAAAGTAATACAGGGAAGAACATCGGCAATTATTTTGTTTGGAAAAGATGGATCTGTTGAAACAAAATATTTTAAGAAAAACAAAGGAAAGTGGAAATTAAGTGACTATTCGGAAATAGAGCTGGTGCAAAGTGAAAAGAGTGATGAAATTACTGATATGTCTGAGATAGAGACAGAAGAGGATTTATATAATTTTACACATTGTATAAAAGGATGGCTTATTTATGACAAGACCAGCGATGAGATGTATGTAGAAATATATGATACAAAGTCAGATTGTAAGAATGTAAAACACATTTAGGATTCGGCAGGAACAAATTTTGAGACATATTTTGCAGATATAGAACGCCAGGGAATTGACGCCAAGGCACGAGCATATTGCGGATATTTATCAGAGACAGGGAAGGAGTATAAACTTGAGTTTGATGGCGAGATATTTGTAGAGAAAATTAGAGATCGTTTTATATTAGTGAGGGAAAGAGAATGTGGCTTTTAGGACTTATTGCAGATATGGTTTCATATTTGTTACTTGTTATGGTAGGAGTAGGGATATTCATTTGGGGCGGAGGCTTTGGAGTTGCAATTCTAATTATAGTTAATAATTTGTATTTTTATTGGTTCCCACTAAAGAGAAAGCTAGGAAACGTTGTGTTGGGAAAAAAGGAATCATATCAATTGAAACAAAAGATATCTGTTCAAAATCTTAAATGGCAGTTATCATTATCAAAGAATCCAAGTATGCGTAAAGGCCAGTTATTTGCAATTGCTTTGAGTATTGTATCACTTGTGTACGGAATTTATACGCTAAAATTTGGGTGGGTAAGGCAATTTCAAGATTTAGAGATAGGGCGTATTAAGCTGGATCATCCTAATATCATGCATTTTTGGAACGTGGAAATTACTCTGTATTTTCTACATATGTTGGGACAGAGTATTAGTTTGAAGGAAGAATATTCCAAGAGAAAACAGGAGAAAATTCAGAGAAATTTATATGCCTGGAGTCCAATGAAATATAAAGGCATCAATCATTGTATGGCAGATCAGTATCTGGGAAAATGGAGAACATATGACAGTTTTAACGAAAAGATAAGAACTGGCAGTTATGTACGAGGATACCGATTTTACGAGCGATATGAATGGGAAAGTAATGAGTTTATAGATACATATTTACGAGAGTATAAGGGGAATATTGCACTGGATGTTGTATTGCTTATCCGTGTGCCGGAAATGAAAAGAAAACATGTTGATATAGCAGATGAATATTTAAATTCTCTTATACGTTCATATTTTCAGGAAGAAGAATGGAAAGCGGCAATAACGCTTACGTTTGTTTTATGTGTTGATAAAGTTTCGAATGTTTATCGGGAAATGATTGATACACAGATTCAGCAGGTGCATGAGCGTCACATTCTACCAGCAGGCATTGTATTTCCGGATGGAAATTTGTGTTTAACAACTTTTTGGAAAAACAAAGATTTTGATGCGAATATGTTGTCATATTGGTTATTGGGTATGTTATATGAAAATGACTAGTTAAATGATATGCAATTTGCAGAACAGTTGAATGTATCAGTAATCACCGTGTTACGTATAGAAAATGGGATGACGAAGATAGATGCAGAACTTCTTATCAGGATGTCAGAA
Source organism: uncultured Blautia sp. (assembly GCF_934371575.1). Taxonomy (GTDB): domain Bacteria; phylum Bacillota; class Clostridia; order Lachnospirales; family Lachnospiraceae; genus Blautia_A. Next base: position 11,760 of record NZ_CAKRNY010000058.1, read on the forward strand.
GTTCTGCACGCCCCGGTAGATCTTATCCTGGGACTCGAAAACCAGGAAAATTTGATGTGGTGAACAGGGGGTATATTTAATGTATTATGTGTATTATGTAGGAAGATATGTGTTGCTACTTATTTTGGTTTATTTGTATATTACTGTACCAGCGATGGTATTTTATTATGATGCTATAGTGCTTCCTTTAATAAGTGCACTTTTTTCACTCTTTTGTCTGTTACCGTTCGGAAGACATAAGATCCATATAGGCAGAGAGGTGAAATACACGTGGGCGGATGTGAGAAGTGAGATAAATCCTCTTTATGCGGCAGGTTTTTTTAGAAAAAGTGCATCAGATAAAAACATATTATCCAATCTCAAAGGAAAGTTTTTTTGTGAAGTTATATTATGTGGAATTTGGATAATATCATGCATATGCAGAGTATATACCCTGCATATGGACAAGAATGTCTGGAAAACATGTGCGTATATATTGTGCGTGGGATTTACGATTGTTGATATAATCTGGTGCTATTATGCTTTGTACTATAAGTGGTATTATAATGAGGCTTTTCGTTATACAGAGAGTCGGGAGCATATATGGCAGCCTTTCAGCAATATAGCAGAATATTCCAGAGAGTGGAGACTATGTACAGATTTCTGTTATTATCATATGCCGTTTGAAAAAATTGAAAGTGAAATGCAAAAGTCATGCATTCAGCGACAATACATTTGGGATGCCGAGTACAGCAAAAAAAATGTGAAATCTGCGATTTACTGGAAAAAAACGGAGAAATCTGTTGAAATTTTACAGTTAGGACAGATGCCTGTATATTCTGAAGAAAATATGCAGATATTGAATGAATTTTTTTCGGATTTCTGGAAGAAAAATCCGGGAATAGACAAAAATAAAATTAAATTGATGGCGATTTTATGTATAGAAAAGGAAAATAGAGAGTTAAGAAATCGCCTGTTAAGCCTTAGGCATGTAGATCAGAAAGATGGCGCACAGGGACGTTATCGACTTCCAGTGATCATCCTGCATTCGGACGAACCACAACTACAGATTTTGCCGTTATATTCAAAACACCGTGGAACAAAAGAATATAAAGAAATGAAAAAAGAAATATGTACGCTTCTGGATTTATCGAAAAACCGTCCAGATGAGTAAATACTTCAACAGAGAAAATTTTTCCTGGATTATCATGGGAAGTAACGATAACAGAACGGAATGACATAGCAAAATAAATGGAATATTATAGCAAACTAAAATGTGCAATATAATGCACAAATAATGTGGAGCTTATAATAATCAGAAAACTTCAAAAGTCTTTTAAATTCAACAAAAATCTTTTTGGTAAAAAAACTATTGACAAATAATAACGTCGGTGATATTGTATGGTTGTACAAAATAATACACAAAAATAAAGCAAAGGCGCTTACCGATAACGGAAATCTGCCTTTGCTTTTTTTACTTTACAGGAAATTACTTCGTAATGTTCCGATAAAGTAAAAAACGCTCCGCGAGGATGCGACCAGATGCATGTGGAATATGTCTGCTAAAGCAGACTGCATCTGGCGCGCAAAGCGTAACAAGTTCCTCAAGTAATGGGGATTCAGGGAGTTTGAAGCGGACTTGTCCGCTTTGTTATTTATCATCTTAAAGATATGGGAGGATACGGCAATGAAATTAAAAGACACAGGATTAACTTTTCAGGACATTAAGGACAAAGTAAACAAGTACATGATCGAGACTTATGAGCGTTTTGATTTCCTTGCTGAGACAGCGGAAGGTATGTATATCTATGATGAGAACGGAACACCGTATCTTGACTTTTATGCAGGAATCGCAGTAAACAGTGCAGGAAACTGTAACCCGAAGGTTGTAGCCGCAGTTAAAGATCAGGTAGAAGATATCATGCATACTTTCAACTATCCATACACCATTCCGCAGGCACTGCTTGCTGAAAAGGTCTGCGAGACAATCGGAATGGACAAGATCTTTTATCAGAACTCCGGTACAGAAGCAAACGAAGCAATGATTAAGATGGCTCGTAAATATGGTATTGAGAAATATGGACCGAACCGTTATCATATCGTAACTGCAAAGATGGGCTTCCATGGAAGAACCTTCGGTGCCATGTCAGCAACCGGACAGCCGGCAAACGGATGCCAGGTAGGATTCGGACCAATGACTTACGGATTTTCCTATGCACCATACAATGATCTGCAGGCATTCAAAGATGCATGTACCGAAAACACCATCGCAATCATGGTCGAACCGGTACAGGGCGAAGGTGGTGTACATCCGGCAACAATGGAATTCATGCAGGGACTTCGTAAATTCTGTGATGAGAACGATATGCTTCTCCTGATCGATGAGGTACAGACAGGATGGTGCAGAACCGGTGCAGTAATGTCCTATATGAACTATGGAATCAAACCAGATATCGTTTCTATGGCAAAAGCACTTGGTGGTGGAATGCCGATCGGTGCGATCTGTGCGACAGCAGAAGTAGCAAAGGCATTTACAGCAGGTTCCCACGGAACTACATTTGGCGGACACCCGGTAAGTTGTGCAGCAGCACTGGCAGAAGTAAATGAACTCCTTGACAGAGATCTTGCAGGAAATGCAAAGAAAGTCGGTGACTACTTTGCATCCAAGCTTGAAAAACTTCCTCATGTAAAAGAAGTAAGACACCAGGGACTTCTGGTTGGTGTGGAATTTGATGATACGATCGGTGGAGTAGATGTTAAACATGGATGTCTGGATCGCAAGCTTCTGATCACAGCGATCGGAGCGCACATCATCCGTATGATCCCACCGCTTATCGTAACAGAAGAAGAGTGCGACAAGGCTGTGGCAATCATTGAAGAGACAATTAAGTCTCTGGAAAAATAAAGCTTACAGTGAGCGAAGTAAACAGCAACAAACAAAGCAGAATTTTACTGTAAATACTGAAAAAGTGACAAGGGCGTCGCGGATCATGAGATGTGGTTCGCACGCCTTTTTCTATTATGAAAATTATTTCATTTTGATGAGAAATAAGAGAGAATCGTGTGAAGGGAAATCGATATGAGACATCTGGTTATAACAATTGGCTGTGAATATGGTGCCAAGGGAAATGCCATAGGCAGAAAAATAGCAGAAGACCTCAATATCAAATTTTACAATCGTGATCTTGTGGATGAGATTATTGAAGAGGTCGGAATTCCGAAAGAAATTATGGAAAAAGTTGAGGAAGGTGGAACCATTGCCGGAAAAGGTGCAGAGGGAGATGTTCGTGGTTCCTTTTCAAAATATGCGGATCTGACAGACCGTGCGATCCATGTGCAGAAACAGATTATCCGTAAGCTGGCTGAGAAAGAAGCATGTGTGATCATTGGACGTTCTGCTGATTATATTCTGAAGGATACAAAAGACATTGATCTTTTAAGAGCATTTATTTATGCGCCTGATGAAGTGAGAATTCACAATATTATGGAAAGCCACAATCTTTCTGAAAAGGATGCAAAGATCTTACTTCTTGAAAAAGATAAACGATATCACAAACGTCACCTGGCACTGACAGGAAGTAACCGTGGTGACCGCCACAACAGAAATATTCTTATAGACAGTTCTTATCTGGGAATCGAAGGAACAGCAGATTATCTCGAAGAACTGGTAAGAAGAAAATTCAGAAGCGGGGAGGAATAAGACTATGGGACAGAAAAAATCAGAATTTGATAAAGTATTCAGCGCATGGGATATTCTTGTGATCGCTTTTGGCGCTATGATCGGCTGGGGCTGGGTTGTATCTTCCGGAACGTGGATCGCTTCCGGTGGTGTTGTAGGTGCAGCACTTGCTTTTGCAATCGGCGGAGTTATGATCTTTTTTGTAGGTCTTACCTATGCAGAACTGACAGCAGCCATGCCTCAGTGTGGTGGTGAGCATGTTTTCAGTTATAAGGCAATGGGACCGACTGGTTCCTTTATCTGTACCTGGGCGATCATTCTTGGATATGTGGGTGTTACTTGTTTTGAAGCCTGCGCTTTTCCGACGATCATTACGTACCTGTGGCCGGGATTTCTTAAAGGATATCTCTATACTGTGGCAGGATTTGATATTTATGCATCATGGCTGATCGTTGCGATCATCGTAGCTTTCCTGATCATGATGATCAATATCATGGGAGCGAAAACTGCGGCTGTTCTTCAGACAGTCCTGACCTGTATTATCGGCGGTGCAGGAATTCTTCTGATCGTGGCTTCTGTTATAAATGGTAATGTGGACAATCTTCAGGGCCAGATGTTCATGGGTGAGACAACAGGTGCCATGGCCAAAAATGTTCTGAAGGTTGCAGTTATCACACCGTTTTTCTTTATTGGTTTCGATGTTATCCCACAGGCAGCAGAGGAAATCAATGTACCACTCAAAAAGATTGGTAAAATGATGATCCTCTCAGTAGTTCTTGCAGTTGTATTTTATTCTTTTGTAATCCTTGCAGTCGGTTATGTCCTGAATCCGGATGAGATTGTGCGTTCACAGAACACGACAGGACTGGTAACTGCAGATGCTATGGCAAAAGCCTTTGGAACTTCAGTAATGGCAAAGGTTATCATTGTAGGTGGTATGTGCGGTATTATCACATCCTGGAACTCCTTTATGATCGGTGGTTCCCGCGCACTGTACTCCATGGCAGAATCCTATATGGTGCCAAAGGTTTTTGCAAAACTTCATCCGAAGCACAAAACACCGGTCAATGCGCTGATTCTGATTGGTATCCTTACCATGATTGCTCCGTTTGCCGGACGTGTCATGATGGTATGGATTTGCGATGCAGGTAACTTTGGATGCTGTCTTGCATATTGTATGGTTTCACTCTCATTTCTCATCCTTCGTAAAAAGGAACCGGATATGCCAAGGCCATATCGTGTACCGGCATATAAATTTGTCGGAACAATGGCTGTTATCCTTTCTGGATTCATGGTGCTTGTGTACTGCATTCCTGGATCCGGTGGAACTCTGGTCATACAGGAGTGGCTGATGGTAGGTGCATGGAGCCTTCTGGGAGTTGTATTTTATGCAGCCTGCAAACTGAAATACAAAGAAAAATTCGGCAGCCTTATTGAGATTATTTCTGATGAAGATGCGGCATCTCTTATGCCGGAGGCTGATGATGAAGAACTTGATCTGGTTATCGACGCGGCAATTGACCGTGTCCTTTCCAGAATGACCGCGTGATAGTTACCGTTGGAGGCATTGGCCTCCAACATCTTATTTAATATAGAAGAGGGAGATCAGATTATGAATCCATTTGAATTTTTTATTCCACAGAATATTATTGTTGGTGCAGGAACTATGGCAAAACTTCCGGAGTGTGCGAAGAAACTGGGAGGTTCCCATGCTATGCTGATTTCCGGTCCGACACTTCGAAAAATGGGAATTGTGGACAAAGCAGCAGATTATCTGAAAGAAGCAGGAATGCAGGTGGATATCTTTACTGATGTAGAAGCAAATCCTTCTGTGACAACAGTAGAAAAAGCTACAGAAGCATTTAAAGAAACAGGAGCAGATTTTATTGTGGCGCTCGGAGGAGGTTCACCAATGGATGTTGCCAAGGCGGTCGGAGTGACTGCAAAATTTGGCGGCAGTATTACAGAATATGAAGGCGCACATAAAGTTCCGGGAAAAATCATCCCGCTGATCGCAATTCCGACAACAGCTGGTACCGGGTCAGAAGTGACGGCATTTTCAGTTATTACAGACCACAGCAGAGATTATAAACTGACGGTATTCAGTTATGAATTACTCCCATCCTATGCAATTCTGGATCCGGAACTTCTTACATCAGCACCGGCTTCTGTTACAGCTGCCTGCGGAATTGATGCTTTTATCCACGCAGAGGAAGCCTACGTGTCCACGGCAGCATCTCCTTTCTCAGATGCTATGGCTGAGAAAGCAATGGAACTGATCGGAAAAAATATCCGACGCTTTGTCGCAAGAAGAACAGATATTGAGGCGGCAGAGGCAATGCTGACAGGTTCCCTTTTTGCCGGAATTGCTTTTTCCTTTGCGAGACTTGGAAATGTACATGCAATGAGTCATCCGGTAAGTGCTTTTTTTGATGTACCGCATGGTGTGGCAAATGCAGTACTGCTTCCGGTGATCGCAGAGTATAATGCACTGGCAGATCACGGCAGATATCTGACGATTTATAATTATATCAGTCCGATTCCGGCATTTGAGGATGAGTTTGAACCACTGATGCTGGTAGACGCTATCCGTGAACTGAATGAAGATATCGGAATCCCGGAAAATCTGACAACAGCTATCAGACAGACGGCAAAGCGAAAAGATCCGGACAGAGAAGTTGCAGATGAAGAAATTGAAAGTAAAATTGATGCAATGGCCGATGATGCCATGAAGAGTGGAAATATTGCAGTCAATCCAAGAAGCTCAGGAAAACAGGATATTGTGGCATTGTATTACAAGGCGTTATAAAAAAGAATAACAGATTTATATCTTTGTCTTTTTTAGAAAATAAAGAATACAATTACAGATAAAATTATGCTATAATGCATGTATTATATAAAAGAGGTCACTAATCCGACCGAAAATCAGGATAACTACCATTTCGGCGGCATTGATAATGGAGGACAAGGATATGAAGAAAAGAAATCTTTTTGTAGCAATGCTCTGTAGTATGTGTCTGGCAGTAAGTACACCTATTCCGGCTATGGCAGATGCATCTAAAGTGGTAACACTTGGTGCAGATCTTACTGATGCACAGAAAAATACAATGATGAATTACTTTAAGGCAGATGCCAGTCAGGTTCAGGTGATCACTGTAAATAACCAGGAGGAACATGACCTTCTTGGAAAATATATTCCAAGTGAACAGATTGGAACAAGAACCTTAAGCTGTGCTTATGTGAAACCAACACAGTCCGGTGGAATCAAGGTTCGTACAGCCAATCTTAACTATGTAACATGTAATATGATCGCTACAGCACTTTCCACAGCAGGAGTAACCAACTGTGAAGTCGTTGCAGCCTGCCCGTATGAAGTATCAGGAACAGGTGCTCTTACAGGTGTTATGAAAGCATATGAGTCTGCAAGCGGAGAAAAACTGGATTCTACCAAGAAAGACCTCGCCGCAAAAGAAGTAGTTGTAACTGGTGATGTGGCAAAGCAGGTTGGTCAGGATAATGCCACAAATATCATCAACCAGGCGAAAATGCAGATTATTGGCGACAATGTTCAGAATGCAGATGAGATTTATAACATTGTAAATAATATTGCTGTACAGAATGGTATCTCCTTAAGCCAGGATGAACTTGATACGATCGTATCTTTGCTCCAGCAGATCGCACAGCAGAATTATGATATTCAGGAAATGAAAAAAACACTTGAAAATATTCAGCAGAATCTGGAACAGAGCAAGGCAGAAGAAGAAGGTCAGCCAACTCCTACTCCAATTGAAGACGATGTTGCAGATGAGGGAAGCGGTGAGGATGACATTACCGAGAATGTAGACAGTGGCGCCCTGGGAGATGATATCAAAGAAACATCTACAGAGAATCCTGGTCTTGCAGAGGAAACAGGCGCTGATACGAACAATACCGAAAGCAGTGACAGTTCTGAAGATTCCGGTTCTACAGGAATTCCGGATGCGACAGAGGACGGAACTATAGAGGGAAGTACCGAAGAAACACCGGAAGAGACTCCGGAAGAAAATCCGGACAGCAGTTCAGAGGATGGAAGTCAGGACGGAAACACAGACGGAATCCCTGATGCAACAGAGGATGGAAGTCAGGATGGAAATACAGAAGAAACTCCTGATACAGAAGAAAATGGAAGTACGGATGAGTCTGCTGATGGAACAGAAGAAAATGCAGAAACATCTGACGATACATTAAATACAGATACACTTACGGAAGATGGCAAAGGTAAATTACAGCAGGCAGAGCAGTTCTGCAAAGGTGAATACGAAGGAGACCTTGGAGTTCTCCAGAGTGTTGTTCCGGATGTGACAGAACTTCCGGTAACACTGGATACAGAAATTGCATCCAAGCTCAGCAAAAAAGTTCTGGAAGCCTATATCAAGGTATTGAATGACGCTGGTGCTTCTTATGTACCGGCTGAAACAGATAAATATCTGTCAACAGAACTGAATGCGATGGATAAAGAGATGAAGACAGTATTCAGTATTGATAAAGATATTGCAGCAGATGATCTTCTGGTAAATGTTGAACCAGAAGTAAGACAGAAGCTGTATGATGATACTATGAAATTCTTTGCAAACTTTTATGGAGAGGCAACTACAGATGATACTGCAGAAGAAGCAGCAGAGGACACTGCCGGACAGGAAAATGCAGAAGCTTATTCTGAAGAAGGAAGCGGAGAAGAAACTTACTAAAACATAACAAAACGATAAAAAGGATGTCTCCTTGTGAGGCATCCTTTTTTAGATATGAAGAGAATGTGAAAAACTGGAAATCCGATCAGTTCTGTGATAAAATATAATGAGTTTTTTATAACTTTGAAAATCAGAAGAGAATGAACCGAAAGGGGAAAAAATATGAGTCTTGCAGTGGTAACACTGAAAAAAGGAGAAGGCCGCCTTTTGAAATCAGGCGGGATGTGGGTGTTTGATAATGAAATCAGCACGATTATGGGAAGCTTTGTGAACGGAGATATTGTATTGATCCATGATTTTGATGGTTACCCACTTGGGCGTGGATTTATCAATACAAATTCCAAAATTACGGTCAGATTGCTCACAAGAGATGAAAACCAGAAAATAGATGAGAAATTTCTGGAGAAAAGAGTTCGTGATGCCTGGAATTACAGAAAGAAAGTAACAGATACTTCCAGCTGTCGTCTGATCTTTGGAGAGGCAGATTTTCTTCCGGGACTGGTTATAGATAAGTTTTCAGATGTTCTGGTAGTACAGTCTCTTGCACTTGGCATTGATCGCTGGAAAGAACTGATCATTGATCTCATGAAAAAAGTACTGGCTGAAGATGGAATCAATATTCGTGGTGTATATGAGAGAAGTGATGCCAAGGTACGCAAACAGGAAGGAATGGAACTGTATAAAGGTTTTATCGGTCCGGAATTTCCAACGCTGGTTGAAATCGTGGAAAATGGCGTAAAATATCAGGTAGATGTCAAAGATGGACAGAAAACAGGATTTTTCCTGGATCAGAAATATAATCGTCTGGCAATACAGAGGCTGTGTAAGGATGCCAGAGTACTTGACTGCTTTACACATACAGGCTCTTTTGCCTTAAATGCCGGAATTGCTGGAGCAAAAGAAGTAACAGGAGTAGATGCGTCACAGCTGGCTGTTGACCAAGCGCAGGCAAATGCTGTATTAAATGGGCTGGATGGAACAGTTAAATTTATCTGTGAGGATGTTTTTGAACTTCTTCCCAAACTCGAAGAACAGGGGGAGAAATACGATGTGGTGATCCTTGATCCACCGGCATTTACAAAGTCGCGCAGTTCCGTCAAGAATGCGGTGAAGGGATATCGCGAAATTAATCTCAGAGGTCTGAAACTTGTGAAGGATGGAGGATTTCTTGCGACATGCTCCTGTTCTCATTTTATGGAGTATGAGCTGTTTACCAAAACAATTGGTCAGGCAGCAAGAAGTGC
>NZ_CAKRNY010000059.1 GCF_934371575.1 uncultured Blautia sp.
CAAAACCGGGAAGCAATTCTTCCTTGCTTCCGGTATAAAATTCAATGCTATGGATATTTTTCATGTCTGTTCACCTGCACATCTGGGATTTTGTATCTGCTTTACTCACTATTTCTCAATTTCTATTTTCAAAGTGATATCCCCATTTAACAAAAGTTCTGTCACATCACTTTCTGGAATATTCATTTTTCCCAGTCTAGAGCGTGTTTAAAAAAGGCTCTAGTTCATTGAATAGCTTTAATGTATCTGCATTACCTGAATATCTGAGTTTGTAGATGCCTTTTTTACATCAGATATATCTGCATTTGACTTCTTAAACCAGTTGCAGATGCTTTTTTGAAGGCCAATGTATCTACAACTTGCACTTTCTAAAAAATAAAGATACTTTTTAACCTACCAATCATGCTCAATTTCATCTGCAACTTGTTCATTTTTAAGGATGAAGATGCTTCTCTCCACAAGAATACATCCTCAACTTGCTTTTTCTTATACTTGAGGATGCTTTCTGCCGTCAAAACACATCTTCATCCGCTGAATTTTCAATCTCGCAGATACATCCTAGATTATGTTTGAAAAAGGCTTTCTGTAAGATGTGCGTCACAATTTGCGGGAATGATTTTTCAAACACGCTCTAAAACAAATCCAACATATTATCCAAATATATTTTTTCCCTGACGTGAATCTGATACTCCGGTTTCGTCATGTAATAAAGCAAAAATTCAAGAATCAATGCACTTCCTAGACTGCGTCCCTCAATTTTAAAATTGGAAAATCCCATAGGAAGGTAGATGTTTTTTATATCTGAGATTCCGATAAATCCAGGGTTCGTCATTGCTTTAGAAAAAAGATACCCTTCCTTTGCATTCGGTGCAGTACACTGATGGTCCGGACAGGTTTCTCCCAGATTTTTGCGGCTTACATTTTCATAGCAGCGTTTCCGGTCTTTGCAGCCATACCAGCAGCATTCGTTACAAAGGAACTCCACTTTTTCTTTCTGTTTTTCCTCTAATCCATCCAGCTGTTTAAATGCTTTATTCAAACGAAAATCCGGCACTACATAACGAAATTCATCCCGTTGTATTTCACCAAAAAGCTGCTCAAACTGTGTAAGCACTTTTGTTGTTGAAGATACAATGTAAAGTCCCGGATAATTTTTTTTCAGATAACTAAGCAGCACTTCTGAATGAACAATTACACCATTTTGAACTGCTCCTCCACTTTCCAAAAGCTTACACAATGCATTACATTTTTCATCTGAAAGGTGTTCCTCGCGAAGCAATGAATTGCTGAATGTCAACCGCGCGGAAATCCCCCATTTCTTCATCAGCGCCAAAACTTCACCAGGATCGCAATCTCCAAATCCAACTCGACCGCCGCCCCAGATACAGTCTGAAGGAGCTCCATAAATGGAACCGATCTCACACCAGTCATAAAAATATTCTCTATGCTCATAAAATAACGGCAAAAATTCCTGATATAACTCATAAAACTCGAACAAGCCAGGAAGATGATAATAGGCTTTGTTTGTCATCTCTGTTATTTCTCCCATGAAAATCACTGATATCTGATATTCTTATATTGTACTGCTTTTCCAATATTTTACACTTAATCAAATCTCTGTCAATTGATATTTTTCTCCGGTTTAAAAACCCCCTTCACTTGATATCCAAAATAATCTACGAAAAACAGCCGGAAGAGTTCTCTCACCCCCTTCCGGCTATTGTCAGTTTACATAATTCTATTTTCCAAGATATCCAAGTACACCCTCTGCAACAATATCTTCCTCACCCGGTTTTAGATTATAGGCATTTAAAAATACCACATTCTCCGGCATCCGGAATTCTGGTGGATACACACCAATATCAATGGGCTGCGGCAAAGCTCTGGTGTATTTGTTGCAGGCCTCGGCAGTCTTTCCCTCTGGAAGTGTCACTAGAAGCAGCGGCTGATAAGTTCCCAGGCGCCCTTCATTTCGGAATTCCATTTTCAGCTCCGGGGCTCTGCTCACAAGCTTGTCCTGCAGTTTCTTCAAAAGCGCTTCCTGACGGGCAAATCCATCTTCCGGTTTCTCTGTGACAAACAATTCAAGTGCCGTAATAAAACCAGCCAGTTCTTCTTTTCCAGTCTTAAATGCACGTCCAATCCTTGCATTGGGGCTTGCAGCCATACGGCATGCCTCAGTCAGGTCCTTTCGTCCCACGATCAGGCCCGTACTCTGTGGTCCGCGGATATGCTTTCCACCACTGAATACACACAGATCAGCCCCCAGTTTCTTCGTATAATACCAGAGATTAGAGCTTGGAGGAAGCTGTGCAGCAGCGTCCACAACAATGGTAACTCCGGTCTTTTTCAATTCCGGGATCACTTCCTCGCAGGTGGGGATTCCCTCCTCATATAATGTTGCCGGGAAAAGAAATACTGCAGCTGTCTTCTCATTTACCGCATTCACCATAGCCTCAACAGTTGGCTCAACAGAAACAATTTTTGCTCCTGTCAGGCCTGTAAGCTTCCAATAAGGAATGATCTCACGGAATTTTCCATCAAACATGAGAATCTCATTTTTCTCAAAATTCTCCACATGAGGCAGCTGATCCAACTTCTTTTCATCTGGTCCGCAAATTGCAGCAGCTGCAGAAAGGATCACACCGCCAGCAGCACCGGTTGTCACAAAAGCGGACTCATTATTGGTAAGCTCTGCCGCCCGCTGGCTCACTTTCTTAAGAAGCAGCGGATAATCTACGAAATGCTCTCCCGCCTGGCGCATAGCTTCTACGGTCCTTTCATCCATCAGTGACCCGCCCAGATTCGTATACGTCTCACTGGCGTTGATCAGAGGAGTGATCCCTATTTTTTCATAAAAAGATATATGCTCACTCATGTTTATTTTTCTCCTCTTCTTAAGGCATGTCCAGCCAGAATTCCTGTAATATTGCCATGCTCAAGAGCCGGAAGGCCATTGATATACAGAGCCTCCACACCTGTTGCACGCTGTCTTGGATCCTCGAAGGTCGCCTGATCTTTTACATTTGCATAATCCAGCAGACAAATATCCGCCTTCATTCCAGCCTTCAGAATGCCACGTCCTTCCAGACGGTACATTTCTGCCGGCATAGATGTTAATTTCTTCACAATATACTCAACCGGTACATTTCTATCCCTCATATGGGCAATGATCCTTGCAAAAGAACCAAATCCACGTGGATGGCAAAGCATTCCAGCCGGGATCGTGTCACTTCCTATGGTGTAGCGGTCATCCATAAACAGCTTGTACTGGTCATCATAAAGCTTTTTCTTCAGCTCTTCAGACTGATTTTCCACACCTGCGAAACCAACCTGCAGCTCATTCTCCACCAGAAGACGAATGATCGTCTCAGAAAATGTCTCATGATTTTCCTCAGAAATCTGGGCAAAAGTCCTGCCAAGATCGCGGCTGTATGGATCTTTTGTAAGAATAACCGTTGCAGTCTGGTCCGGTCCGAAGAAATATTTATGTCTCTCATCCATATCTTTCAGAAGTTTGCTTCGCAGCTCTTTGGAAGTAAGTCTTTCCATAATCTCTGCATAGCTTCCCTGCTGTGCCCAGCCAGGTACAAGTGCAAGTACAAGTCCTGCACCAACCATATACGGATAATACTCGTAATAAACCTTATTTCCCGCAGCCTCGATATCCTTAAATGGCTCAAACAAAGTATGGTAATCCTCTTCCATGCTGCCAGTACGATAGTGGAGCATATTTAGTCTTACCCCTGTTTTTCTTGCAATTTCAGCTGCTTCATATCTTGGACGAAGTGGAACCTGTCCGTCGTCCAGTCTCTGATGTACGCAGAAAAGTCCATCATATTCCTGTACAACCTGACACAATGCGATCAATTCCTCCGTATCGCTGTATCCTCCAGGATAGTAAGATAAGCCGACGGAAAATCCCACTGCACCTTCCTTCATAGTCTGGCGAATCACTTCCTGGGCTTCACGGCACTCTTTTTCACCCCATACCACATTTTCAAATCCGGTTACCATCTGACGAATAGCATTATGAGATACGTTTGCTGCCACATTTACACCTGAACCATCCAACTGGTTCAGAAATTCTCCAAAAGTTTTCCATTCTTTCAGATAATGTCTGTAATCTCCAAAAATACCGGAATTAATTTTGATGGAATCTTCAAACAGCTCTGGTTTCATAGGTGCAAAACCAAGGCCGCACTGGCCTGTCACTACAGTTGAAATTCCCTGATAGAGAGCATTGGGATGCTGTCTGTTTTTCAAAATACTTAATTCCGAATGTGTATGTCCGTCAATAAATCCCGGTGTCACGGTAAGACCTCTGGCATCTACAACCTTTCTTGCCTTAGATGCATCCAGATTTTCTCCTATTTCAGTGATCATATCACGGTCGATTGCAATATCCCCATAAAAAGGCTTTTCCCCAGTTCCATCAACAATGAGACCACCTTTGATCAGTATGTCCATAATTCCGCCATCCTTTCTGATTACTGGAAAAAGTATTTAATCCTCCATCTGTACAATGCCTTCAATCTCTACAGGAGTATTTCCCGGCAGGGCAACTGCTCCGATTGCAGAACGTGAAGGTGCTCCGATTTCCTCGCCAAACAGATCAACCAGAAGCTGTGTTGCTCCGTTTGCTACCTGCGGCTGCTCATAAAAATCAGGTGTACAGCCAACAAAAACAAGTACTTTTACAAAAGATTTTACTTTGTCAAGGCTTCCGATGTGTGCCTTGATCACGGAAAGATAATTTAAAATAGTTCTCTTTGCAGCTTCCTGACCTTCCTCAATTGTAAGATCCTGTCCAAGTTTTCCCTGCGGACCTTCTCCCTCAATGTAGGAGCCACAGCCTGAAATGTAATAAAAGTTATTTCCAAGAGATTTTACGCTTGCATATACACCGCCTTTTCCAGGTGCAGGCGGAAGTGTTAAACCCATTTTTTCCAGTTTTTCTTCGATTGTCATGATTTTTATTCTCCTTTTCGTTTTGGTGATGCCACCAGCTGACGACATCTTCATTTGAATATAACCACATGAAGCCGCCAGTCTCTGCCATAGCAGAAACCCGGCGGCTTAAATCACCTTACGGTCTTACAGCTGTTCCATCTTCCAGACGGCTGAAGAGCCAGCTGAAATCCATATCAATTGCCGGATATTTTGCCGCAGCTTTTTCATCGAAATCTACGCCGATTCCCGGTTTATCATTTAAGTATGCATAGCCATTGCGAACCTGTGGGCATCCTGGGAATACTTCTTCCTCTGCCTCATTAAATCCGGCAAACTCCTGAATACCGAAGTTCGGGCTGCAAAGATCCAGATGCATCTGTGCTGCCATACCAATCGGGGAAAGATCGTTAGGACCATGCCATGCGGTACGAACCTGATACTGCTCGCAGAATGCAGCAACTTTTCTTGCTGGTGTTAATCCACCGATGTCACTGAGATGACAGCGGATAAAATCAATCCACTGATTCTGTACGATTGTCTTCCACTCAAGCGGATGTGTGAATAACTCACCCATTGCCAGCGGAACTGCGGTCTGCTCTCTCAAATATTTGAAGTAGCCAACCTGGTCAGGAGCAAGTGCATCCTCAATGAAAAACGGTTTAAACTGCTCCAGCTCTTTTGTAAAACTCAGTGTATCTGCCAGAGAAAGTCTCTCGTGGATATCATGCATAATTTCCAGATTCCAGCCAATGTCTGTACGGATTCTGTCAAACAATTTGACAACGCTCTGCATATAAGTTCTGGATGAATAGTAAGCACCTTTCGGTGCATTCTCCGGATGAACCATGTTCTGGATAGTTCCGTCGAAATTTCCACCATAAGTTCCCATATGACAGCGGATATAGCGGAATCCCTGTTCCATAAATGCATGGATCTTCTCTTCAACTTCTTCCGGACTGTTTCCATCTGCATGACGGTAAAGAGCGATTCCCTCTCTGCACTTTCCTCCAAACAAGCTGTACAGCGGCATTCCTGCAAGTTTACCTTTGATATCCCAAAGTGCTTCATCTACACCGGATAATGCATTGTTCAAAACCGGACCGTTTCTCCAATAAGAACTTCCCATCATGGACTGCCAGATATCTTCAATATCATGTACGGAACGTCCGATCAGAAATGGGCGAAGATACTCTTCGATTGCAGTTACAACTGCTTTATAGCGCCATGTAAAAGTAGCACATCCAACTCCGTATAATTCCGGTTCTGAAGTTTCTACTTTTACTACTACAAGGTTATTTCCATGAGGTGCTGTTACAAATGCTTTAATGTCTCTGATTGTAATGGCTTTCATAATCTCTTTCCTCCTAAATTTATCAACTCTTAACTGCACCGCTTGTCATGCCGGCGATAAAGTATTTCTGGAAGCACAGGAATAAAATGATAAGTGGGAGACATGACATAGAAGAAGCAGCCATCATATCATTCCAGTGTACCTGGTTCTGTGTATTCAGGGACACAATTCCTACTGTAAGTGTTTTTAATGCATCTTTTGAAATCAAAACGGAAGAATACATATACTCGTTCCATCCATTGATCAATACGAAAATCGCAACTGCAGCAATTCCCGGAACTACCAGTGGAAGAATGATCTTCCAGAAAATCGTGAAGCTGTTTGCTCCATCCACTCGTGCTGCCTCATCAAGCTCCGTTGGAATCGTTTTGAAATAAGAAGTCATCATCCAGGTACTGAACGCAATATTTGTTGCAGCATAAACAATGATCAAACCAAACAAAGTGTTGGTCATATGATATTTTGTTAACATAGAATAGAACGGAACTACCAGCATAACGCTTGGGAACATCTGGGTTACCAGAAGGAATCCAAGGAAAGATTTTTTTCCTTTGAAGTTAAATCTGGTTACACCGTAACCTGCAAGGCAGGAAAATACAGTACAGATGATCATGGAACCAAGACAGGTAACAAGGCTGTTCATTGTCATTGATCCGAAATTGTAGATTCCGAAGAATTTTTTAAAGGAAGCCAGTGAAATCTCACTTGGAATCCAGATTGGTGTAGGAGAATATGTCTCCGCCTCTGTCTTAAATGCTGTAGAAACCATCCACAGAACCGGCACCAGAACGAACAGTGCCATAATTATCAGGAACACATATCGTAATGTTCCATTTAAGATTTTTCTCTTTTCATTAGTCATCTTTCAACACCATCCTATAGAGCTTACTGATCAGGTAACAAATTACAAATACAATGATTCCCCAGGCTGCAGCTTTTCCAAATCGAAGATCGTTGAACGCTGTACCATAAATGTTCAAACTGATCAGGTTGGTTGCTGTACCAGGTCCGCCACCGGTCATTGTGTAGACCAGTGTATACTGTTTGAACCACCATACACTATCCAGAATCAAGGTTGTTGTCATAACCGGTTTCAATCCTGGAACAGTTACATGCAGGAACTGCTGCCATTTGTTTGCACCATCAATTTCAGCAGCCTCATATAAATCATGTGAAATACTCTGAAGTCCGGAAAGGATCATGGTCATTACAAGTGGATAACCTTTCCAGATGCAAACTGCTACTACAGCCGGGAATGCGAATTTCGCAGATCCAAGCCAGGATACGTTAGAAGAAATGATTCCCAAACTTTTCAGGATACTGTTCAGTACACCATACATTGGGTTCATTATCCAGGTAAACAGCAGAGCAATTACGGTTTCCGGGAAAAGCCATGGAAGCATGAAAATTACTCGGAAAATTGTTCTGCCATGAAATTTCTTATTTAATGTAGATGCCAGTAAAAATCCAATGATAAAGTGTCCGGCAACTACAAGGATCATAAACCAGAAGGTTAAAAGTACGGAAGTATAGAATTCAGGTTTTGTAAAAGCTTCCAGATAATATTTAAATCCTACAAACTTCCATTTATTTACAAGGTTCGTATTATAAAAACTTAAGTATGCCCCGTATAACATCGGATAAATAATCAGCAGCACCATCATGAGAAGGCCCGGTGCTATAAACTTGTAGCCTGTGCGCTGATATTTTTCGGTTCTTTTAAACGAGGTCTTCTTTTTGTTTGTCATCGACGCCATTTTATGCACCTCTCCTTAAAAAAGTATTGAAAATCCAGTAAAATTGAGTATAGAAAAGCTGAGGGGGGATATTTTCTCCCCTCAGCCCAAATTCAAGGTTCTATCTGACTGATCAGATAAGTCTTTTTAGTTGTAGTCCTCAAGCAGGTTATCAAGCTCGCTTGCAAATGTGTCAGCTGCTTCTTCGTTAGTAGCCTCACCACTGAATACAGATGAGTAAGCGTCACCAAGAAGGCTCTTCAGACCGCTGATACCAGCAAATGTGGTAGGTGCAATACAACCATTCTCGATTGTCTGAAGGTATCCTTTGTAGTCATCGCCTGTGATGTATTCTGCTTTCTGAGTCTCTGTTGTAGCCGGGATCTTTCCACTGGACTGCCAGAACATCAGATCAGAGTCATTGTTTGTGAAGAATTTCAGGAAATCAACTGCTGCTGTTTTCTGCTCGTCAGAAGCGGAGCTGCAAAGTGCATATCCCTCAGCATTTAACATTGTTCCAGCTGCATCACCAGGAATCGGGAAGGAACCGATTTTTCCTTTCAGATCTTCGTTGTTTGCATAAGCAACACCGATTGCATTACTTCCTGTAAGCATCATGCTTGTATATCCCATTGCGAAATAGTTAGCTGCTGTAGCATAGTCAACTTCTGTGATACCTGTAGGAACAACACCGTACTCATTGTTCATATCTGTCCAGAATTTCAGCAGATCTGTGAAGTTATCGCCAAGATCAGCAACCCATTCTCCATCATTGTCTGTCACAAGGTTGCAGCCATTGCTCCACAGATAAGACATGAAACGGCTCTGTCCTGAACTGTTGTTGGAACCAACCATTGAAAATCCCCACTGATCGGTTTCGCCATCACCGTCTGTATCTTCTGTAAGCGCTTTTGCACACTCTAAGAATTCATCCCATGTTGTCGGAACTTCAAGTCCTTTTTCCTCAAATCTGTCTGTACGATAAAGCATTGCCAATGGCTGTACATCGATCGGATAGAATGCCATTGTGTCATCATATGTGCAGGCATCTACAACACCGTTTGCAAATGCGCCAAGAGTCTCGTCATCAAGATATCCCTTCAGGTCTTCCATAAGTCCCAGGTCATATAATGTAGGAGCCTGGTCAGCACTTGTAAAGAACAGTGTTGGAAGGTCATCTGGAGAAGTAGCCATAGCTGCCAGTTTAGTGTAAATATCATTTGAGCTGACTGCCTGGATCTCAATATTTACGTTTGGGTTCTCTTCCATGAATTTGTCAGCATACTGATATACATACTGTCCGTGTGGGTCCTCACTAGCATATGCACACATAACTGTGAGGTTAACTTTATCACCATTTTCTTCCGCCATAACGTTCATCGGGAAAGCAGATACTGCCATAAGGCCAGCCATAGCAAGTGCAATTTTTCTCTTTAACATGTAAAAATCCTCCTTATTGTTTTTGCCTTTTGTACAAATTTTCGTGATTTTTTAGTTTTTTTTGAAACATTTTGCTGCAGCTAATCATGTTTCCTTGTGTCCGTCTTGTTTATGTTGATGATGCTATTATAGCAAGGTTATCACCATTTTTCTCACCATTTTTTGAATGAAAATCATCATTTTTTGGATATCTGTATTAATACTTCTTTTTCTCCTGGATATTCCACATGAGTCGTGTAGTATCCACATCTTCTTTATAGCGTTCAAACTGCTTTTTGTATTGTAGCGGAGATATTCCAAGGCTCTCCCTGAACTGCCGCAAAAAGGTATTTACGCTGGAATATCCCACCACCTCTGACAGCTCTGTAATACTGATATCCTGGTTTTCCAAAAGCCTTACTGCATTACTTACTCGCACAGAATGAATATAACTATTAATATTTTTTTCAAAAGCCTTTCGAAAATTCTTACTAATAGTATTTGGCTGCAGATAAAATATACGACTCAATTCTTCAAGGCTGAGATTTTCCGCATAATGAAAATCAATATAATTCTTAATATCACTCATGGTTTTGTACATACCGCTGATATCCTGTTTTTCTAAATGAAGCAGTCGGTTCAAGATTATGGTCATCTCCAGAAGAAGAGCGTAGACCATATCTCCTTTTCCCTGTCCATTGTCCTTTGTTTCCTCGCGCAGTTGCCAGATAATAGAAACCATACGGTTAAAGGTCACATCATCAATTCCCCGAAGCTTATTTGCTTCCTCTGGGCTGTGGGTCCGGTATACATTCATATAACTGTTTATAACCGGCAGACTCTGGAGAAATGCAGGAAGAACCGTAAGTCCGTAGCGGATGCACGGCACCTGGGTAAACCTTCTGCTGTGAGGATCAGTTCCACCTATAATCAGAACTCCGTTTTTCTCAATATGATACTGTTGACCACGGATCTTGTATTCGCCGCCTCCTTGTTCGATAAACAGAAGTTCACAGGAATTATGTACGTGATTAATGGGATTTCCCTTATAATCCCCACTATAGCTCACATAAATATTCTGGTTGTTTAATGCTATAAAATGATCTTTTTCATTATAACAATTCAAAAACTCGTTTAAATTTTCCAATTTTCCTCCCCCATTTCTTTTTCTGAAAACATTTCTCTGGTATGCAGTCTTTCTATCGTCTGCTGCCTGCGTTTCCTGTATTGCAGCGGCGACACGTCCATTTTTTCCTTAAACTGGCGGAGAAATGTATTCACATTCTCATAGCCTACCATTTCCGCCAGTTCTGTAATACTTACATCTGAATTATCCAGAATGCGCACCGCATTGGTGATTCTCACAGAATTTATATAGCGATTGATATTTTTCCCCCATATCTGACGAAAATTTTTGCTGATGGTGCCTGGCTGCAGATAAAAGATTTTACTGAGATTGCTAAGGCTTAAGTCCTCCTGATAATGCGTATCAATGTAATGTTTCAGCTCATTCATGGCCTTATAAGTTCCGCTGCTTTCCTGGCTTTCCATCTGCAGCTGCCTTTTCAAAAGAATGGTCAGTTCCATCACCAAGGCGCAGACCATATCACTGCCTTCTTCACCAGATTCCCGCTCATCCCGCAGTTCCCAGAGGATTTTTATCATTCTCTGAAAAACGGAAGATTCTAGATTCACAAGCTTAGCTGCATTTTCCGGAGTCTGGGTTTGATAAACATTCATATAGCCACTTACTATGGGAAGACTCTGGAGAAATGATGGCATTAAAGTCAGCCCATAGCGAATATATGGTAGTGTTGTAAACGTAAACTTATGCCGATCAGTGGCACCTATTATTAAAACTGTATTTTTTTTCACATGATAAACAGTATCGTTAATCTGATACTCTGCTTCCCCCTCTTCTACAAAAAGAATTTCACAGGAATTATGAACCTGGTTCAAAGTCTCCGGCTCATAATCTCCACTGTAACTGACACATACATCTTCTTTATCGAAAGCTGCTCTTAATTCATCAGCAATGTAATTATTTAAGTAAAAATCAGGAGCTTTCATAAATTCCTCCCTTTCTGACTCATATAAAGTTTCTATTCATGAGCTTCACAGTAATGTATTCCTCGAATCATTACCTGCAGACAACATACATAAAATCGTTTTTTGTAATTTAGACCTACGAAAAAAAGAGCCGACAGATACAGCCAGCCCTTTTATCGCAAGCATTAACAGCCTTTTATTATGTATGTACCGGGGCAAGCTGCTGGCTGTCTAACGCTTCATTTCAAAATTCTTTCCTATGTTGTGATGCATCTCGATTGTCTGTTGGATTTCCTGAGGGTCTGTCCATAACATATCCCCACTGACGGTATTTTTCATAGCACTGGCTGCATTTCCATACTCCAACGCAGCCTGACAGTTTCCATTTTCTTTTAATAATCCGTATAAGAAACCGGAAATATACGCATCTCCGCTTCCGATTCTGTCTACAACCTCAATTTTCTCATAAGGTTTTTCTTCGTAATAGCTGTCTGTTTTTTTCTCATAAATTACGGAACCAAAAGTATGAGACTTGGGACTATGCACGATTCTCTGGGTTGCTGCAACCACAGCGATATCGAATTCATCAGAAAAACTTTTCAGAATTTCTTTTATGTCCCCTGTTTTTCCAAATGTAAGATTAGCTGTGGATTCTGAACAGAAAAAAATGTCTACGATAGGCAAAATCTTTGTAATGCAGTCTCTTGCCTCATCTCCGGTCCACAGATTTCCTCTGAAGTTTACATCAAATGAGATCAGTGCACCTTTTTCTTTGAATTTTTTCATCATTTCAATGGCATTTTCCCTTACCGGACCGCCAAGTCCCAAGGTGATTCCGCTGGTATGGAAGCACCTTGTATTTTCATACATTTCTTCTGGAAAATCTTCTAAAGATAATTTATTCACAGAAGAATACTTGCGATCGTAAACCACCTGAGGTTTACGGGGATCTGCACCATATTCATAATAATAAATTCCCAGTCTGGAATCTGCACTGTCATCTCCTGCCAGGTAATCCGTGTCAACACCGTTTCTTCTAATCTCCCTTTTCGCATAATTTCCAATGGCATGAGCTGGAATCTTGGAGATAACACCTGTAGTAAGCCCCAGGTTGGCTGCGCCAACAGCTACATTTAATTCTGCCCCACCCAGCTGTTTCTCAAATCTGGTGCCTTGGGTTAAACGCTCGTTTCCTTCTGGTGATAAACGAAGAAGCACTTCGCCTAATGCCAGCATATCAAATTTTTTCCCCATTTTATTATCCTCTTATATTCTTTACGATTTCTGCGGCTTCTCTGGTCAGCTTCTCAATTTCGTCAAACCTGCCTTCTGCGATCAGTTTGCCTTTTACCATCCAGCTTCCTCCACAGGCAAAAATGCGGTCATATTCCAGATATTTTTTTACATTCTCCGGATTGATCCCGCCTGTTGGCATAAAGCTTAAGGAAGTATACGGTGCTGCCATTGCCTTAATAAATGCCAGTCCACCAGCCTGCTCCGCCGGGAAAAATTTGATTACAGACAGCCCTCTGCGTACTGCCTGTGCAGCCTCAGATGGTGTAATGCAGCCTGGAAGTACCGGAATCTTTTTCTCAATACAGTAATCGACAATTTCCGGGTCAAAACCAGGGCTTACAATAAATTCAGCACCTGCCTGAACAGCACGGTCTACCTGCTCTACAGTGAGTACGGTTCCTGCTCCAATCAGCATCTCCGGGTGTACTTCTTTCATAAGCCGGATAGCTTCACCTGCTGCTGCAGTTCTGAAAGTTACCTCCGCACAGGCAAGTCCACCATTACAAAGTGCATCAGCCAACGGCACTGCATCTTTCTCATTTTCAATTACTACAACCGGTACAATTCCCATTTTTTTAATTTTTTCTAATACTGTGTTCATACTTTCTCCTTTTTCACCACTTAATTTACTACGAAAATCCTGTCTAACAATAGACATGAGCGTTTTTCGAACGCATCAAATTCATCATACCATTTTTTTTATTTTCAACAGATAACCTCCATTTTTTAGCAGATATTTCTTTTTTATTATAAAATTCATCTGATGTGCTTATAATATATCTCACCATACTCTATTTGCAATATGTAATTACTACCAATTATTTCCTTTAATTTTAGGTTATTTTTCCATTTTAGCAGTTCTTTTTTGCAAGTTTCCTGCAACTATAACCTTTTGCTTTGGAGGAAAACGTATGATGACGGTTGCTGATGAAGAAAAAAGCCTGCCGAAACGGCTGGCTATTTTTCAGCGAAGCGTGAACTTTCTAAAAGAGATTTTTGCATATATTACCAAAAATCTCTTCTACAAGGAGGTGTCATATGGAAATTCGCAGAGATTTCTACCTGGACAAGTTGATAAAGAGAAAACATAATGGTCTTATCAAAATTATTTCAGGAATACGCCGATGTGGTAAATCTTATTTGCTGAACACCATTTTCTACCATCATCTTCTGGAATCTGGCGTTGAAAAAGATCATATTAAAATGTATTATCTTCTCCTGGACGAAGTGCAAATGTTAATAGGCGAAACAACGTCCGCAACCAGGAAGAACTGGAGGATCTGCTGAATATTCTCTCTTCCGCAATTGGTTCCCTTACCAATCCGGAAAAGCTGAAAAACACCTTCAGAACAGTAAAAAAATCCAAAATAACTTCCAGTACTATAAAGAAATATCTGGATTATTTTGAAGATTCTTTTCTAATTGAAGCAACCGGTCGTTATAACATTAAGGGAAAAGCATATATCGAAACGCCGAAAAAATATTATTTTACAGATTTAGGACTCCGCAATGCAAGGATCAATTTCCGCCAGTTTGAACAGACTCATTCTATGGAAAATGTCATCTATAATGAGCTTCGCATGCGCGGTTACAATGTTGATGTGGGTATTGTTCCTGTTTCTGAAAAAGATTGTCGTTACTAAGGATATCGTTGCTCCTTATTATGATGAATATGGGATTCTGACTATAAATATTTATGATTTTCTGCTTAATCCCAGAAGTTTGGAATCCTAACCAGCCGGAGGATTATTCCCCCATTTTGCCGAATTCCTTCTGCTGTGGAAGCACAAAAGATCCTGCCCTGAAGATTTCTCCACAGGTGCAGGACCTTATCATTATTAAAACATTTTATTTGATCTTACGATATTTTCTCACTGTAAGTATCTCAATCACAACAAGAATAACTGCTGCCAACACATCGAGCATAATCAGGATCTTCTTCCAAAGAACCATAGAATATGCATTCTCCTCATTATATGCTCTGCTGTTTACCACTGTGTATAAAATGTTGTGGCAGGCTTTACGCATTGCATTCACAGAAGTAGCGCTCTGTGTATCCGTTACAGTTGCGTCTGGGGAATTCATTGGATTCAACATACTGTCCACACCGGAGCGGATTGCTATATCCGCATCATAATAGCCATATCCAGCAAACATATCTGTAGAAACAAAGCCCTGGAAGCCCCACTCATCTCTAAGGACTGTGTTATTCAGCTCACTGCTTGCGCCGACCCACTTATCACCAATAAAACAATGGGCATCCATTACTGCACCTGTATGTCCTTCTTTTACTGCAATCTCAAATGCCTTCAGATAAGTCTCTCGGATTGCCTGTTCTGTACTCCACAGGCAAAGCTGGTAAATTCGGTTTGTCTCCTGATCATTCAGGGCAAAATGCTTCACATAACTATACACACCATACTCATCAGCACCTTTGATCTCATTGGCAGCCATAACTCCGGAAAGTACACTGTCCTCTGAATAATACTCAAAGTTTCTTCCGCCAAAAGCAGTTCTGTGAATATTCATTGCAGGTGCATACCATCCTGAAACATCCATCTCATCTGCTTCTTTTCCTACGCTCTTACCCATTTCATAAGCAATATCCTTATTCCAGGTATTTGCAAGCATAACCTCTGTTGTATATGCACTTCCGGTGGCTCCCGTATAGTTATTGTAAATAGTTGCCGGACCATCATTGTCCGTTGTTGCTGCTTTATCAATGGAATCAATTGCAGTTGTCTGATAACCGCCGCCAGCAATCAATGTAGTCATATCTTCAATAGAAAGCTGATCCAGAAGGCTGTCCCACAATTCATCATCATAATCTTTTCCCCTAAGAGCACTAAGCTTGAGCTTATTATCAGCTCCTGTAGTTGGCATTTCCTCTGAAACATCATTCATACTATCAATATCATAATTGGTGATATTCTGATAATTTGCTTTTCTATCCTCGTCCATTGTAAAATTAGTCGGGGCTGCTGTAGCCTCATCGTAATTCTCGAAGCCGTTTTCCCTGCTTAGATAAACAGCCCCATCTCCTTCTGCAAAGTCAAACTGATTCGTTGCGGCCTGCTGATCGGACTCTCTTGCGTTGTCCTCATCATAAATAATAGTTTCCGGCACATTATACTCTGCTTTATCCAGAATCGTATGTGCATCTGAACGGATACTCAGTTCATAATCCCCTTTCTCCAGGACGTAGCACCCATTCTCCTTGTAGTCATAAGATGCCATATCTTCTTTATTAATGGAAAACTCCAGAGTTTCTTTCTCGCCAGGATTTAACACTCCTGTTTTTCCAAAATCGATCAGATTCGCAGCTGATTTTTCAATTCCGCCATTGGTATACGGTGGATTATAATAAACCTCTACTACATCTTTTCCTGCCACATCTCCAGTATTCTCAACCTCAACAGCTAACTTGATTCCCTCGTCTGTTTCGCTGGAATCTACGATTCTCTGGGAAAAACTGGTGTAAGATAAACCATAGCCAAATGGATACTGAACTACTTTATCATAGTCAAAATTCATATTTCCAGCTTCCGCTTCTGCGTATGCTGTCTCATAGAATTTGTACCCAACATAAATATTCTCAACATAGTTGACAAAGTTTACATCATTCAGCTTTGTCTCACCGCTAAATGGATTAGACTCTTCCCAGCCAAATTCATCCATATTTTCATAAGTAAAATCACCAAAATTATTAAATGCAGGTGTTGCCGTCAGATCGTATACATAAGTGTCAGCCAGTTTTCCAGATGGATTTACTTCACCATTGAGAATTTTTCCAAGTGCAGCGAAACCAGTTTCTCCAGCACCCGGACAGCTGATCACACTTCCAATCTGTTTGTACTCATCTACCCAGCCAAGCTCCATTGCATTTGAACTATTGCAGATCACAATTACATGGTCAAAGTTCTTACAAACAATATTAACCATATTTCGTTCTGTCTGGCTTAATTCCAGGTAATGCTGTCCAGACTCAAAATCACTATATTCAGTGCTGTTGTCTGTGTAAGTATAAAGATTATTTCCTTCCTCATCTTTTGCTCCAAGATCAGTTGGAAGATCTGTTCCTTCTCCACCAACCCTGGCAATTACAATAACTGCTGTATCGGAAAATTCCTTTGCCTCATTAAGCAGCTCATCTGTGTAATAATCAGCTGTAGGTTCTGGAAGTGTCCAGTCAACCGCTGACATTCCTGCTTCACCTCTCGCTTCTGCGTAAGAGGTGTACATGTCAATTAATGTCTGGTTTAAAGTATATCCACCTGCCTGGATTCCATCCAGAAGTGATACGCAGTTTGATGTATCAACTGCACCTGAACCGGTTCCGCCATAACACGGATTGGTAGACGCCCAGCCAAATACATTCAGGTTTTTCACGTCGGAAGAAAGGGGTAAGGTTCCATCATTTTTTAACAGAACAGAACCTTCTCCTGCAATATCTGTAATCAGGTTATTTGCCTCTTCTTTTGTCTCTGCTGAAACCTCTTTTACCGGATTTACAAGCACATCCAGCAACGTACTAAGGGGTCCGTTACAGATTAAGTTAAAGGACAGTACAAAGGAAAGGATTCCTGCACATAAGCACTGCTTTCTGATCATAAATTTTTTCTTTAAATCCTGTTTTTTTGCAGCAACAGCAACTGCAATTGCAATTATAATTACTGCAAGCATTCCGATCACATACGGAATACAGTTTTTTACTACCGTTATTACGTCACTTGTCTGCACCTCTAAGCCAGCCGCACTTACTTTTGATGTAAAATACAACAAGGACACACTGCTGCTAAGAAATATTGTTCTCAGCTTCTCTTTCATAGTTCTTTCCTCTCTTTCTTTGCATTTCCCAATGTCTTTTGGTATAGGAGAAGATAACAGACTTTTTTTCAAAAAGGAAGTAGTGTGGCACCAATTGTCAAATAGGGGTTCCAGATGTTTCGGACGGGGCATGAAATGTAAAAATAGGGCTTGAAATGTAGATATTCCAATGACGTTCGGAAATGGATTGTGCTATACTGAATATAAGATTTGAAACTTTTTCAAATACGCAATGTGTTTTATAAATATGGGGAGGTCTTATGAATTCTGTAATCAACAAATCCGTCCGTTTTGCAATTGCAGAGGACGAAGCGGCAATACGAAATTACCTGACGCTTCACATTATAGAAGCATTTCAAAAGCACAATTACCAAACAGACTGTGCTGAGTTTTCAGATGGCAATTCACTGCTTCAGTCTGTTCTAAAAGGAAACACCTACGATATTCTTTTTCTGGATATTGAAATGCCTGGATTAAACGGCATAAAATTAAGCTCAAAAATACGTGAGCTTGGTCTGCAAACCCTGATCGTATTTATCAGCAACAAATCGGAACTGGTATTTCAATCTTTTGAAGTAAGACCTTTTCGATTTATCCGCAAAAATCATTTTCTGGAGGAGCTCACCCCACTTACCAGTAATCTGATCAATGAATTGCAGCGAAACGAGAATCCTGCTGTTACAATAGAAGAGGAAAAAAGCACTGCTGTCTATTCCTTTCACTGTAATGAAATCCAGTATATCGAGGTTAACGGAAAGTACTGTAAAGTTGTTACGACTAAAGGCGTTACCGCTTTGCGGCAGACTCTTTCCCTTTTTGAATCTAAATTAGCTAACCAGGGATTTATAAAACCACATCGGAGTTATCTGGTTAATTACCGTTACATTTCCCGAATTGAAAAGGATCAGATCGTACTGGAGAGCGGTATTATTCTTCCCCTTAGCAGAAACCGTGTAGCCGAAACACGTGCCCAGTTTATTTCCCTGAAAATGAAGCACTAGAGCATTTTTTTAAGGAGCTGACTATGAAAACATTAAGCTATATCATCCAATGGCCGGAAAATATAATAACCCTTTTTTCCCTTCTCATAACATTAGATGCTGCTTATGGTTTTAAGAAAAACAAGTACCTGAATAAATGGACATCTCTTATCTTGTTTACGATTATTTTCGCTATTCCCTTCCAGGTATTTGATGTTTTTTTTGATGAATTTAATCTTTACCTGATCATGCTGATCGGATGCGGACTGGTGTACGCCATATTGTTTGTGAATTACAATCTGAAAAATGTTATGACCTCTTTTGTTTCCTGCCTTTTTACTGTCATTGGCATAAAAGGCTTTATTGGCATGCTGTTTTCACTAACGCTTTCCCAATATGTAAGCTGGACCATCTGCACTTTATTTTCATCACCATTATATTACATTTCTATTGTTGGAATATGCCTTTTTTATAAAAATCATCCCTTAAAAAGTGTATCTGACCAGCCAAATTCCTATTGGATTTTTATGTTTCTGGCTCCAGTTCTTATTTATATAGCTGACCGTCTTCAGGTTTTATCCTATTTTTCTCTTTTTGGGAGCTACCGCGTAGAATCCTTTTACGGTCTTGCCCAGGAATTTGTCATGTGCTTTCTTATCGTCATTGTATATTATCTTTCCTATCTGATGACATGCACCTTCGACCATTTTATGGAGGTTTCCATGATCAATCAGCGCCAAACGCTTCAACTGGAGCACCTGGAGCGTTCCACCGCACTGGTAGAACAACTGCGCCGTGATAAACATGAAATGAAAAATTTATTTTTCTACCTACAGGCAGAGCTACAGCTGAAAAAATATGATGAATTAGAAAATTTTGTAGAGCATAATCTTTCCCAGAGATATGACCGTCTTGAAGAATTTAACACTGGCAACAAATTTGTAGACTATCTTTTGACTCAGAAAGCAAACGAAGCAAAGGATTCCAATATTAAATTTATGGCCGATGTACAGCTGCCTCCTGAAATTTCCATTGAAGAAAATGACCTGTGCAGTCTTCTCATGAATCTTATGGACAATGCCATTGATGCCTGCCGCAAAGAAAAAGAGGGCGATATTCAGCTGCAAATCCACACAGATTCCCAGTATCTCTATATTTCCATAAAAAACCGTTCCTCGGTCGACGTATTAAAAAACAATCCACTTCTGCTCACATCAAAAAAAGATTCCAACAATCATGGCATTGGAATGCGTGTAATCCGCTCCATTGTCATCAAGTATCAGGGCTATTTTCAGAATCACTGGGAAAATGGGTTGTATGTGGTGGATATTATGCTGACCTTGTAGATACATTTGCAGACTTATTTTTGTAAAAATATTAGTAATTGATAAAGCCATAACATTGTAGAAGGGGCTGTCGGTTAATACCATATTTCGGCATCCCCAGTAGTAATTGAAAGGATCCCAGCAAGAACGAGGCTTG
>NZ_CAKRNY010000060.1 GCF_934371575.1 uncultured Blautia sp.
TACTATATATCACGAAACAGTACAATATATTGTTGCTTGATACATATTATAAAATACATTTCTCAGACATCCGGGAAGCAAAATGCGACCCTGGTGGTCACCTCTTTCAGGTCTTTCATCACAGAGTTGACTTCCCCGCCGATATAGCGGGCTGCTTTGTCAACACTGAGCAATATTTCGTCACTAAGTGCTAATTTTCTCATAGTTTTCCTTTCAATTTTTGTATATATTTAGCATTTTAAGCCGCCATTCCATAAAAAATATCGAATAGTATCAGATGTTTTTACAGCCTGTCGAACTGCAAAAAACAGGCCGATTTTTTTGCTTATAAATATGCCAAAAAACGGGTTTGGTCACCAAATATTATGAAAGAGCCCATAAACTGAATAAAAAAGAGCCTCAGCATCGGGCCCGTATAAGGTCAATTTTTAGCAGTATAGAAGTGACCAATGACAGTATTTTTTATTATAAACAGATTCTCAGAGAAGTGCAAGTACATCTTTATGGAATAAAAAAAGCGAAAAAAGCCATCCCGGTTACGATAGATTCTGGATGGCTTAGGTAGATTAGTTTAAAAGTCCTGTTAAAAAGTTCCTGTCGAAAGGAAGCTTATAGGAAGCCTGTGACAGGGGATTCTGAGGGGCAAGAGCATCTGTGAATTTCTGAAGACCATACTGGTTCAGCTGTATCTTCCGAAAGTTCTTCCAGGGGTGTGCTGGCAATCTGCATCTGGAAAGCATGCGGGCATAAGGTTTCTCGACAAATCGTTTTTTTCGCTGCTGGCCGTCGCTGGTATAGACCATATATCCGGCAGCATTGAACCCGGACTCTGTTTGGCGGAGCGTCTCCAGGTGTTTCTTCTGAAGCCGTATCTCGTCAGCAACAAGATCAGAAAGAAAGACCGCTTTGAGGTTATTTCCGTGCAGGATCACGGTATCCGGACGGGAACATAAAGAGGTATCTGGCAGGTTTGGAAGATAAATGATCTGGTTATGGAGATCAACATCCTCAAACTTTATGCCTATGATCTCCGGAACCGTCAGGCCGGCAGTAACAGCAAGGAGCATGGGAAGATAGATGCTCCTTGCATCCCTTTGACACCGTTTTAAAAGCAGCAGGACCTGTTCTGGGGAAAAGGTTTCCGATACCGGAGTGCGGCTGCTGTGTCCCTCTTCCTGCCCTGTCTCTTTATATTTCATCAAAGCGGAAGCTTCTGTACCTGCATCCTGTTCCGCACAATGGTACTTCACGGCAGTTTCAAAAAAACGGGATATGGCGTCGCATACCTGTAAATATTTTTCACGCTTTAAAATGCCGTCATTTGGGATTTTTTCTAATATCTTTACCAGGTTCTCCGTACTTACCTCATTTATGCATTTATTTCCAAGTTCGGGAATGAGGTAGGTTTTGATCAGTTTATTATACTGGCGGTCAAAATATCTGCAGCGCCACCAGAGGGACTGAAACTCTTTTACGGTACATTTAAAAACAGCGATCCTTTTTTCAACAGCCTGTTTTTCATAAAAAGAGCGCATGGACAGAGCCTCTTCCTCCGTATCGTAATATCTGGTCTGTATTTTTTTAACCAGTCCGGATGAAAAGGTACAACGGAAGCGGTAGCAATACTTTCCACGACGGGTAATATAAATTGGTTTCGAAGAAAGCCTGGCACAAAGAAGTTCCCCAGCGGAAAATATCTCCCAGGATTTCGGCTCTTTTTTGGTATTTTCTGACATTTCAGTGATTCTCCTTTCCTGGTATTTATCAGCCGTTAAAAAAATCTCCTATTCTTACACCTCCTGTAAAAAAACGGACTTTTTCCCAGGAGCAGCCCTGCACCAGCAGAAACCAGACAAACATATTACAAAGGTCACGCATGGTAATGGAGGGAATTCCCTGCTTTTCGGTCACGCATTTTAACCCGGCATTAAGGGCTTCCTGGGTTTTTACCGTCCCATGGCTGCTGATGCAGAAAAACCAATCTTCTTTCCTTACGGAACGGGCGGAAAAGAAATGCCTGTTTTTCTCTTTACGTTGAATAAGCTCTTCGCATACGAAATCAGGGATCTCAAAAGAACGGCAACGCTGCTCTTCCAGTTCCCTACAGCTGTATCTTGGAATCCCTGCAGAAGGCTGTTGATTTTTTATGTAATGTTTACGGACGCTTAAAATACATGTATCCGGATTAAAATCATCGTAAGTAAGTCCCAGAATTTCCCCTGGCTGTAATCCACAAAATAAAGCCAGAAAAAATTCCAGACGGTGTGGGCAGGGCGCCTGATACACCGCTTCTAAAAAAAGCCTGGTCTGTTCCCTGGTATAGAGAGATATCATGGGCTCTGGCCTTTTTTTGCAGACTGGAGGCAAAACCAGCTCTTGCTTCAAATGTCCCTGCTTCCAGGCGGACTCTGTAACCGAACACAATAATTCATAAACAACGTGTTCGGTACCTTTACAATATTTCTGACAGGACCGGATCAGGTCTTCCATATATCCGGTATCAACAGTTTGAATAAGTGGGTCCGTTTCCATATTTGGCAGAATGACATTTTCAATGATCCAGCGATATCTTACTGCGGTGTTTTCGCAGGTGCTTGCTGGAAGGTATATTTTGTGAAACCAGTAATCGAGATATTCGCTAAGCAAAAAAGGACAATGACTGGAATCTTTCAGGGCCGCCAGCTCTTTTTGAAAAAGACGGGTTGTTTCTTTGTAATCCTTCTTTGCTCCGGAACGGGTAAAAAATCCAGTATGTGTACATAAAACAGCCACCTGGTTCTCATGGTTTACGCGCTTCGTCTGACTGCACCATAAATGGTCGTGTGACAGAAAGACATTTTTTTTATCTTGATTCATAATAAGATCCTCCTTGAAAATCTGGGTAAAAGAAATGCATTTACAGGGCTGCCAGGATCCGGTCTACCTCAACACCGCCGGTAAGTTTTTGGATGGATTCCGGACTGCAATTGTTTTCCAGCATGGTCCAGACGAACATGTCGCGGAGATCATACATGGAAATAAGAGGAAGACTGCAGTCTTTTGTAATATGCTTCAGTCTCGTATTCAGGGTCACCAGTGTTTTTATGGAGCCGCGGCTGCTGATACAGAATGCCTGCGGATCTTTTTTATCCGGATGATCCAGAAAATAATGGTTGTTCTCCATCTGGCGGAGCGCAAGTTCGTCCTTTACGAAAAGCGGCACCTTCAGAGAACGGAAGCGTTCTTCTTCCAGATCCTTGTAACTGTATCTGGAAGAAGCATTTTCAGTGGGAAGAACACCGTCTTTTGTATACTGCTTATGAATATCCAGTTCCCCGCTATCCGGGTGTAAATTTTCATAGGTCAGTCCCAGGATCTCGCCCGGACGTAAGCCGCAGAACAATGCAAGATAATACTCAAGACGGTGGGAATAAGGATCATTCTTCACTGCCTGCAGGAAAACTTGCGTCTGCTCTTTTGTATAGATACATACGTTTGAACGAGGTTCCTTGCGGGGAGTAAGTGCAGAAGCAAGGTTATATGGGAGAAACCCGTTCAGCCATATGGAAGTGGCGATTCTGTATAGCAGTTTATAAACCGCATATTCTGCACTTGCACAATATTCTTTGCAGGAATCTATCACGGCATCAAGATAGTTTGCATTGATGTGGCCAAGCGGTGGGTCTGTTTCAATCCTGGGCAGGATAAGGTGGTAGATGATCCAGTGATACTTCACTTTTGTAGTGCTGCTGATATCTGACGGAAGTTTCTCAAACCAGTCTTCCAGGTATTCCGTGAAAGTACAAAAGCAGCTGCTGGACATCTTCCTGTTTTTCCAGTCTTTCTGAAAAACAGCTTCTGTTTCTTCTAATGTTTTTTCGGCTTCTGTCTGGGTGATAAATCCGGTGTGGGTATGATACTCGACCGTCCCTGATACAGCATTCAGCGTTCTGGTACGGCAGCACCAGAGCTCTTTTGGTGAATAAAAAATGGATAGTTCTTTGAGTTTGTTCATAATGTTATCCTCCTGAAATTTTTGGGGGTAGGAAATGAGAGATTTTTTTCCAGCCACTCTTCTGCTGTTTGGAATCTTTCAATAGTATATTGTCTGAAAAACGGAAATTTTTCTGCTTTTTTTAAAAAATTTTTGAAATAAAAATCCCCTAGCTTATCTGCAGTATGTAATAAGCTGGGGGATGCAGAAATAAAGAATAGAATTTAAAGAAGAAATTTAATTATAGAAATAAATCCGATAAGCAAGAGCATCGGGAAGCTGGTAGGGTCTCTGTTCCATACTGCCCTGTCCTTTCGGTAAAAGATGATGGGTCAGCACATAGTCTTCGATTATTTTTGAGATATCATAGGTTTCCTGTTCCTGGAAGGCTACATAAACCCTGCTTGTGAATTCTGGACTGGAATGTCCCAGGCATTTGGAAATCGTTTTCATATTGACCTGGTACTGGGCGAGGATTGTGGCGTAGGTATTCCGGAATTTTCTCCAGGGCAGCCGGGAGATGCCGCTCTGTTCCATCAGGCGGTTATAAGGTTTGATATAAAAACTGCGGTTATGGCATTGCCCATTTTTATGGCAGCAGATGTGGCCCAGATCCAGGAACCCTGGATCAGAAGCTTTGCGTTTTTCGTAGCGCTGTCGTTCCAGGAGGATCTCATCCAGGACAAAATCAGCCAGTACTACTGCCCTTTTGCTGTTTTTTGTTTTCAGTGGGAGTTCACTGCACAGTACCGGCCTGTTTTCCTGCTGTTTTTCCATGTACAGGTCTTTTCCAAGCTGTCGTTCCACAAAAAGTTTCTTGCCAAGGAAATCAATATCGCTGTACCGGAGTCCGGTGATCTCAGAAATCCGCAGGCCGGCAGTGACGGCAAGGAGCATGGGCAGATAAATCATGGGTTCCTGCTGTTTACACAGATATAAAAGATGGGCAGCCTGTTCCACGGTATAAACCTGCTGCCGGGTATCCACTTTTTTCTTCTGGCATGGCTGTTTTACTTCGGAAGAGATTCCGGTATAGATATCCCTGGAAAGATAGTTGTGTTTCCGGGCGTAACAAAGGGAACCTGTAATCACACCGATTGCAGTTCTCTGTACTTTCTGATACGGGATAGCAGATAATGCATTTACCAGGTCTTTTCTCTGCAGCGTATCCAGCATTTTATGACCAATCGCAGGGAGCAGGTAGTTTTCTATGATATTCCGGTAAGCGTTGTAGGTATTATAAGTGATCCTTTTTTGCCCGATCATATGATGGTAAAACCAGAAATCATAAAACTCTTTCACGGTATAAGAAAAGGGGATGAAACTGCCTTTTGCGATTTCCATGAGAGTCTCATCCCTTTTCTGGCGGGCCAGCTGCTTGTTGGAAGAGGCGGCCCGCTGTACCATCTTCACATCGCCGGATTCAAAAACAAGTAAAAGACGAAAACAGTATTTTCGTCTGGCTTTTACATATATAACGTCACCAAGGGATTTCCCAGAGATGAGCCTGCCATAAAGGAAGGTTTCCTTTACCTGCATCTGGGGATAGATCTCATTCTTTTTCACAGGCTATTTCCCCCTCTTTTTTTCAGCACCAAGGACCGGATCCAGGGAACCTGCAACGACAGCACCAACTTCAGGATCCGTACATGGAATCCTGTTACAGAATGCCAGTGTTGTAGTCTGTTTTGTGTGGCCAAGGATACCAGAGACTGTTTCAAGGGAAAAATCCTGTTCGAGAAGAAAACGGGCGAACATATATCTCAGATCACGCATGTTCAGTTTTGAAAGGCCGGTTTCTGTGGTGATTGTTTTTAAAGCGGCTCCTAATGTAACAGCAGATTTTATCTTTGCGGTGGGACCGAGGCAAAGATAAGATTTATATTCTGTAGCAGAAGGATATCTTGCCAGAAGTTTCCGGTTTTCTTTTCGCCGGGTAGAAAGTTCTGGAAATAGAAAAGAAGGGATTTTTAATGTTCGGTTCTGTTTGGTCCCTTCCAGTTTTTTTAACTGGCAGTTCTTCCCGGAATCGTTCAAGGTACAGATCCTCTGGATTGTGATGGTCTGTTCCTGGTGCTTGAAATCCGAATACTTCAGTCCGAGGATTTCCCCGGGTGTCAGGCCGCAGAAAAGAGCCAGTTGAATCTCCAGGTAATGGTTGGAATTGGAAGCGGCAGTCAGGAATGTGCGAAGCTGTTCCGGGGAATAGAAAACCGGATTTCCGGGAGGCTCCGGATAGTGCCGGATCTGCTGGAAGTCCATATCCGGAAGCCAGTTGTTTACACGGGCGTGTTTCAAAGCGTTGTGTAGCAGCTTATATGCATAATAGCCTCCATTGCAGCAGTAAGCCTGACAGGATTCCAGAACCCTATTGAGATAATCAGGAGTGACACATCCCAAAAGAATATCCTTATGCAGATGAGGCTGGATGATCAGGTTTATGATCCATTGCTTTTGAACCAGTGTACGGCTGCCATTAGAACCCTGAGCACACACATCATTCAGCCAGTAATCCAGATATTCCGAAAAGGTAAAAGGCATATCCCGGTCCTTTTTCAGTTTGGACAGCTGGTCCTGGTAAGAAGCCAGGGAACGCTGGTAACTCTCTTCTGCTTCTTCCCGGGATGAAAACCCGGTACGACGGCCATACTCGATGGTGCAGATAAGAGGATTTACCAATTTGGTCAGATGGGACCAGGTACCGTTGTCTTCCTGAAAGACGGGGGTTTTTGCTTGTTCTTTCATTGATTTGTTTTCTCCTTTGTGTGTTTGGTATGCTTACAGATATTTCTTTATTACGAAACATTATATGAAGTTTCTCGGCTATTATCAATACAAAAGTTTCTTAATAACGAATTATTGATGAAAGTAGGGAATATCATGCAGAAACTCAGACCGGATATGAACATTGGCGGGAACATACAGAAAATACGGTATAGCCGAAAGCTTACACAGGATCAAGTGATTGCCAAAATGAATCTCATGGGGATCCAGATCTCCAAAAGTACCTATGCGAAGCTGGAAACAAATCGGATGAATATTAAAGTAAGCGAACTGGTGGCCATGAAGGAAATCTTTGAATGTGAGTTTAATGATTTCTTTGAAGAGCTGAATGAGTAATAATATAGATAAAATATTATTCGGGGAACTCTCTTATTATCTAGGTATATGGCAAAACGTAATTATATAAGAGGGTTCTCTGTCTTTTTATATAAGATAATGTCGTATGTGACAAAATGTTTACAAGAAGGTCAGAATTTTTAAATTCCTGATTTCTCTTAGCTTATGCGCCTATATCATATTGAAATTTCTCATATATAGAATGCCGCATTTTTTCATATAATTGCTTAAAATTTTCTTCTGCATCGTCAGAAGAGATAGTATTTGAAGTGATTAAGGCACTTTCGAGCCGACTGCTGTAATTAAGGGCAAACTCAGGGTATTTCAGAAATGTATCCAGGGCAGCAGATTCCAGTTCCTCTCCTGCTTTCAAACGTTCCAACTGAATACTATCAAAAAGTTCTTGTGTCATAGGTACGATCCCGTATATTGCAGCCCATTGAGTCTGAGTGAAATGTTTCAATTCTGCCGGCAATGTCAGTAATTTTTGTTTTTGCTCCAAGGTCAATTCGTTGAATAAACTTTTTTCCATAATCAAAATTTCCTCCCATTGGAATAAGTGTGTGCAAGTAATTACAGTAGAGATTCTACAACTTATAATTCAATTATATATTAGTTATCCTATACTTACAATCTCTGAATAATATTGTAGTTGAGGGGAATGGTATATGGAAGATCGTAATTATGGAACTATCCGGATTAAATTGGATGAAATGATAGAAAAGCAAAACATCAGTAAGAACAAATTGGCTCACCGCGCCGAAATGCAAAGGACCCAACTCAACCAGTTTTGTAAAGGAACGGTAACACGGCTGGATACCGCTGTTTTAGCCAGGTTGTGCTGTGCATTGAATTGTAAGATCGAGGATCTGTTGGAGTACGTTCCACCAGAAAATAAGGAAAAATAAATATATCTCATAATCCCAAGTAAGCGGGCAGTTTCCTGAATTGACATTGTGATG
This sequence comes from uncultured Blautia sp., assembly GCF_934371575.1. Classification (GTDB taxonomy): domain Bacteria; phylum Bacillota; class Clostridia; order Lachnospirales; family Lachnospiraceae; genus Blautia_A. Next base: position 8,056 of record NZ_CAKRNY010000060.1, read on the forward strand.
GATTTCCAATTCTTTCCCGGTGCTTCACCAATTATTTTCTTATAATGAAGCTGGTTAGCGTACCAGTTTTCAAAGCTCTCGATCATCACACGCATCTTACCGCCTATGATGACCGTATCAAAATAGTTCTTTTTCACGAGCCAGTATGATTCCGTCTTGCCAAGCCCAAGAAGCCGACGCATTTCTCGCACGGACATGCTTTTCTTTTTCATTGTGTTTTCCTCCGATTCATTTTTTTCGGCTCGTCAGCCGTTAGGGTATGCTATATAGTAGGGAAAACCGAAGAAAAAGTGAAATGTGCAAATTCGATAGTTCAAGGGATTTTTCACACTTGACAAGTATCCATCTGTTTATCAAGCCACTCGTCAAAGCTCTTTTTTGAAATACGGATATTGCCGCCGATACGGACACTGTGGAATACGCCGGATTTCACAAGATTATAGGCAGAATTCCTGCCGATGCCTAAAATGTCCTGGATCTCATCTACTGTATAAATTCTTTTCTCATATGGAATACTCGGCATAGCTTCTGTATCCTTATTTAATGCTGCAATTCTATCCTCAAACATGAGAAATCCTCCTTTCTGCTTTCAGCTCTTTTTCTGCGCCCATGCTGATGAATAGGGGTAAAACAATCTTTTCCATAGATTGTTTATCAAGCTGTGTTACCTTCTCTTTGAGACGGCTTTTGTCAATCGTGTGCACCTGTTCAAAGAGAATAATTGAATTTTCGGGAAGCCCGTCAACATCTTCCAAATAGTAATGTGTCGGCAGCTTCGTTTTCTTTTGTACTCGGCTCGTAATGGCAGCAACAATGACCGTAGGGCTGAACCTGTTTCCTGTATCATTGGAAAGAATGAGGACAGGTCTTGTGCCGCCCTGTTCAGAGCCGATATGCGGATCAAGTTTTGCGTAGTAAATATCTCCACGCCTGACAGTTCTTTTCATTTGAATGCCCTCCAATCTATATTTGACATACGGTTTCTGTCTATGTAATAAGCCAGGCAAAAGGCTTTTCGAGGTCGGGAGCATATAAAACAAAGCTCTGTTCTCAGTAATAACCTTGTGTTTGGCTTTATGGTCATGGCATTTCTATTTGTCCTCGACACCCCGAAATGCAAATGCGCAAAAGCGCAGGGAAGTCGCCAAACGGTCAGCAGCGAACTGACTCCACGGGAGTTTCACCCCAACTGACGGTCTGCCAGAGCCGCCCTCATTGCCTGCGGCGGATTGGATACCGCTCGGACTGTGACTGGACGGGAGTACCATTATGCTCTTTGTGGGTTATGGCGAAACCGGGGGCTACCCGATATTTGGAGTCAGTATAGGCTCGCTCACCACCTTTCATCGCTATTTGCTTGTCGGCAGGTCTTGGCGTACTGCTCTGCACGCTTATGCTCATCACAATCACAACAGGAGTATATCATTTTGAAGATGGGGAAGGATGATCTGGTACAGAACCCAGCGGTATTTGAATAAGGTACTTTTGCTGGTGGAATAAGGGGCATAGACTTCACGGAACCAGTAGTCCAGATATTCAGAAAAGGTAAACGGGATCTTCAGGGACTTTTTCAGCTGCTGGATCTGGCTGGAATAGGCATCCTGGGATTTCTGGTAGCTTTCCTCTGCTTCCTTTTTTGAGGGAAAGCCAGTATTATAGCTGTATTCAATAGTACAGATAAGCGGATTTACTGTCTGGGTGACGTGTCCCCAGGAACCGTCTTCAGCCTGGAATACAGGTGTCCTTTTTTCTTGCATTGTTTTGCTTCTCCTATGTGTATTTTTATGTAAAGGAAAAAGGCCGATAAATAAAAAATGTATAGTGCAGTGGGAACACTATACATTTCGAAAATTCCTTTTTCGCCAAACATACTTTGGAAATTTGGGAATATACTGTATACAACACAGTCGGATAAGTAAATCGAGATAATTTTGTCTTAAATCATGGTTGGAAGGTATTTTTTTATTTCTTCCAAGATAAAGCAAGCTGACTCATATTGTTTAGCAGCATCTTCTACTGAGGCGATGTAGAACTCACTGTAATCGCTATCTTCGCGGACTGTTTTAATCCTTCCAAGCCTTTTCCCTACTTCTCTTGATACCCTTCCTGATGCTACGTACGTTTTGTTAAAATATGCTACAGCATCTTTATGTCTTTTAAAGTCTACTCCTTCAATGGCCAGTACAGCCTTTACTGCATAAAAGGCAACATAATAAGAACGGTTAATACAGTCCTTATATAGATGATATTCCAGACACATTTTAGCAGCTTTCAGAGTTTCTTCCGCTTGCTCCATGCGGTATACAGAAAGAGCTTGTCGTTTTTCATTATCCATTAACTACGATTCCCTCCTGTTCTACATTATAATAATAAGGAAGGTCCTTTTTCCAATAGTTAAAATGATCTATATTTTTTACAACTGGTGAAATATCTACCCTGTATTTCATAAGATATTCGAATGCGCAATCTGAAACCTGATCGTAAAATGAGTTTATTTTATCTACAGGAGTACTTACCAAAACCATTACATCTATATCTGAATTCTGGTTATAATCACCCCTTGCATAAGATCCGTATAAGCGAACCATACGAAAATCATCTTTAAAAATGTTTCTCATATCTTGCTCAAATTCTTTTAATATAGTTGAAAGCTCTTTTCTACGCATATAGTCACCTTCTCCCACTTTTTTGGATACTTTAATTATAATCCTTCCCATATAGATTGCAAGACTATAATTTTTGCAGGTAAGAAGAAAGGCCATTTAGAATTCTTTCTAAACGACCTTATCTCCTACCAAAATCATAAATAAAAATTACTCTCTTTTACTGCCAGCCTTAGAAAATTACTACCAACAGCATCTTGAACTGTTCCTGTCCATATACCGCATGGGGATGTTTTGCTGGCATGACGATGGAGTCGCCTTCTTTCAGAATGTATTCCTCGCCATCAATGGTGACTTTTCCTACACCGTCCAGACAGGTCACGAAGGCATCTCCTCCGGATTCATGGGTGCTGATCTCTTCGTCTTTGTCAAAGGAAAACAGGGTGACACTTACGTATTCGTTCTGCGCCAGTGTTTTACTGACTACCTGTCCGTTCTGGTATTCTACCTGTTCTTTTAAAGCCATGACTTCTGCTTTGTTGATGTTTTTAATTCCTGTCATTTTTTATGTCTCCTTTTTTGATTTATATTGTACCCTGTACAGCGAAAATTAAGTATCTGTTATATTGATGCAGTATATGAAAATTCAGACTAATCAATATGGTGGTTACTTAATATTCGCTGTACGAAGCATAGTGTACCTGTTACACTTCACAGTAATACAGGAAGGATCTTAATTTCTCCCATCCTGCCTCATCGAAGTCTCCATCCAGGGACAGATCATAAACTGGTGCCTGGCAGTGGTCGTGGATTCCTCTCATGTTCAGCACCATGGCGGAATTCTCATAGCGTGGTGCCATCATCAGAATACCGTTGCTGCTCTCACCAAGTTCCAACGCTTTAGCATAACGGTAGCGTCCATTGGCACCAGAATAATCTGCCAGATATTCATCCGCACGTTTCTGAAGCCCTTCCAGATCCTGGCTGAAGCTGCTTCTGTCTCCCAGACGCTCATGGACTGCCACCAGCTGCTTCTCCCATTTCGTGAAAAGCTCTGCTGCATTTTTATTGCCGGATGTTTCTTTCCACAGGAACAGCATCATCTCAGACAGCGGTGCCCGGCGGCACAGGATTCCCTCATACTCCAGCTGCTCCAGGATTCCCTCATTTAAGCTGGTCAGGCTGGCAGGGGTTCCAACCAGTCCCAGCGCTTTGGCTGCGGTACTTTCTTCCCTGATCTCCTTCGCCCAGCGGCGCAGGTCCTTCCACTCATGGAGACTGCCTTCTGGGAGCAGGGAACGGTAACACTGGTCACGCATCTGAGGATCTGCACTGTAAAGGATATCCCCGCAAACCAGAGCCTGCATCAGAAGCTCTGGATCATCTGCGGTCACTGGCAATGTTTCCAGGATCGGTGAAATGATGTCCACATGCCCATAGCCTCTGCGGTCCAGTACCGTCCGGACTGCTCTTGCATACTGTCCGTCTGCATCGGCACCCTCGTTAAACGGGATCAGGAACTGTAAGTTCCTCTGCTCTTCTTCTGGTGTCTCTTCCAGTAAGGTCAGGATCTGTCCCAACATCATCGGGAATGGCAGATATTCCTTGGAGTTGGTCTCTGCACGTCCCTTCATCAAGACTTTCCGGGAATACTCCGGCAGAACTTTTCTCTTCTTATAGCCGCACTGTTCAAAATAATTCTCCAGATACCAGGTATGATACCCAAGGTCTGGCAGAACAAGTGTCTTGTCCTTATCCGGCTTAAACTTAATGTTGGCTGGCTTCATCTTCACATCCAGGATGTTGAAGTCTTTTGGCATTTCTGCTGGTGGTCTGTGGGAGATACTGTTAGCCCCGGACAGAAAACTGTCCCGCCATTTTATATAAAGCCTTGTTCTTACGGATTTCCTCCGTCAGCTCCTCTTTGTTACGCTCTATGGAAGGGAAATCAAAGCCAAGGAAGGTACTGTCTTTCGCTGGCTTCTGGTCCATACAGGTCTCCCCTACGGTAATTCCCATGGATTCATAAGCCAGGATTGCAGCACCGTAGGCACCACTGATAGAGAATACAGGGGATACCGTTACTTTATCTCCATAAGCACACTGGAACGCTGCCACAATACCAGGATTATAATCTACGCCGCCCTGAAGTACGATGTGGTTCCCCACCTTCTTGGTTCCCACTACCTTGTGCAGATAGTTCTTTACAATGGCATGGCAGAGGCCTGCTGCAATGTCTGCCTGGCTTGCCCCGGAGCTTTCTGCTGAAGTAATAGCAGTCTCGATGAATACGGTACAGCGCTCGCCCAGCTCCGCCGGGGTGTTAGAAGTCAGTGCCAGCGGACCAAAGTCTGCGATTAGAATGTCCATACGGGCTGCCTGTTCTTCCACGAAAGAACCTGTACCAGCTGCACAGATCTTGTTCATCATGAAGTCACAGACTTCCTTATCTTTAATGGAGATATACTTGGAATCCTGTCCACCAATCTCAAACACGGTATCTACCTGTGGATCCACGAAAGCTGCCGCCTTTGCCTGTGCCGTGATCTCATCTTTGATGGCATCAGCCCCCATCATACGTCCAAGGCGCTCACGTCCAGAGCCTGTGATACCTACTGCGGTAAAGTGGATCTCACCGTATTTTTCTTTAATCGCAGTCAGGCCGGAGCGGACTGCCCTTTCTGGGTTTCCGGCAGTACGCAGGTACTGGAAGTCAATGATATTGCCCCGCTGATCCGTAATAACAAGATCCGTACTGGTGGAACCGATATCAATACCAAGGGCACAGCCATCTTTTGGGATCTGTCCGGTTGCTACAGGCTCTGATAAATCGGTGCCTTCCTTTAACACCAGCTTTGGCAGCGAAGAGCGATGGGCACTCAGCTTCTGCTCCCCAATTTCCATTACCTCTTCCAGACTTTTTTCGGTTTATAAAAATATCCTGAAGAAACGTATCCTTTTCAATCCGTTCTTTTGTGAGATCCGAAAGGGACGAATTTTTTTCTTTTCCAAACTCTTCACAGGCTTTCTGGCAGGCATGTACTGCCACACCCACAGCACCGGAAAAACGTGCCAGTTCCGGGATCACAAGTTCCTCATCCTGAAGCCCGAAGACCTTGCGGATAGCCTCCCCCATTCCGGCATTCTCAGTTACGCCGCCAGTGAAGACAACCGGCTTTTTCACGATAGTCGCTTTATAGTTGCGGATCATGGCGTAGCACAGTCCTAGAAGGATATCCGGTGTGGTCACGCCCTCCTGCTGTCTGTGGATAATATCCGTCTTGGCAAATACCGCACACCTGCCGGACAGCCTGGGAATGGAACGTGCCTGGCGCACCACATCCGAATACTCTTCCATCTGCATCCCAAGGCGGGACATCTGGTCTTCAAAAAAGGAGCCAGTACCGCCAGCACAATGTTCATTTACTGCAAAATCCGGTGCCTTCTCCTGTAAATTCGTAATAAACCTGGCACCCTGACTTCCAATCTCGATCACGCTGCCAGCCTCTGGCACCAGGAATTTCACGCCTTCTGTTACCGCCGGGATATCCCCCAGGTAATAAACAGCAGGCTCTTCTTCCGTCAGCACACGGGCATTACTTCCCGTTACGCCAACTGCCATCCATTCTGTTTCATCCGGACAGGCTTCTGAGAGCATCCCCTTTAAAGTAGGAAGGAGCTTTCCGTAATGCCTTTCTATTTTCGTAAAAACGAACTGATTATCCTGGAGACGCACCACCTTGATGGTGGACGCCCCCAGATCAATACCCAAACTCTGCATTTTATTTTTCCTGCTTTCCTCTTATTTGGTTCTATTTCCAGTACAGTCAATATGAAGCAAACGCCATATTAACTGGTCCTGATTTTCGCTGTAATGCTGCTATTTCAAAATTTTAATGGTCTTCACGCCCACCTTCAGGATCTGCCCTTTTGTCTCTAGGGCAGCAAAGCCCCTGGACAGGGACTGCCTGGATACCTGTAAATAATCCGCAAGCTCTATCTGGGAACGGTCCATAACACGGCAGCCAGCTTCATCCTCCGGCATTTTTTCCAAGCAGGCCAGCACCTTGTCTTCGATACTCCTTCCCAGCAGATCCAGCTTATCAGTTACGATTTCAATCTTGTCTGCCATGTTGTCAATGATCCCCCAGAGCAAAAGATTGCGCAGCGCATTCTCGCTGTCATATTCCGTACTCTTTAAACACTCCTTGGACAGATAGATAACTTCTGTTGGTTCCAGTGCCTTTACCATCACCGGGCTTGGGATCTCCCTTACAGCAAGCATCTCTCCGAAACAGTTCCCAGCCGTAAACCTGCTGATCTCTGATTCCTGCCCTCTGATATTAACAGGTTCTCCCTGTAATATACCTTACCGATTTATAGTTCATCTTATATACCTTTTGTTATAGATTTCAAATTATTTTCAGTTATATCTAACTCATGCAGTATATAAAAGGCATATCTACTATGCCTTTTGAATGTTAGTATTCGCTAACTATCGGTATTTTAGCCCCCCAAAAAAAATAAAGCAATACTTTTTGTGTAACTTTTTTCGAATTAACATTTGTTACATTTTTCCAACTAAAAAGTGCCAAAATTTGCATTTTTCATTACCAATTAAAAGATTTCCATACTTATATCATTATTCTCTGGCGCCGTTTCCTCTGGCAGTGCAACAAAAACACCTATTAATTCTTTTCTTCATTTTTGTATTTAGTATCTGAGAGTAGAGAATAGCAGGGACAGGAAGTGGAAATCACACGTATATAGATTCTTAAAGTCATGGAAATAGGTTCATTTTTAGGAGACAATGTCTTTTGTAACTTTTAGCCTGTGATACCTAACTGTGTTTAATATGCAATTATCATCGTATTGCCTTGCTCAAAAACAACTTTTCCAAACGAAGCTAAAAAATCACTATTTATTTTTCCAGATTTCTCGTACTCGCAGCTTCCAATGAATACATAAGAAATGTGGTATTTTTCTATCAATGTTTTTACCTGTTCCGCATCACTTGAAGTGTATATAGTCTGCACATCTTCTTTTCTCTGGTTTTCCTCTTTCAGATTATTTCTCCATAACCATTCATGCACATACCAGCCTAAAACCGTTGGCAGTCCTGTCATTGCCGAAACACGGTTATCATAATCCTGGTAACTGTCACCGCTGGCTTCCAGAACAACAGGCTGGCCAGTGACGTTGTCATTCAGCCAGCGGATCGCAGCAGCGTCATCTGGAATTGCAGTTTCCAGATAATTTGTTGCATTTAGTGTCTGGTATGCACTCCTTTTGGGGAATCCCTCAAACCAATGCGTAATCGCATTTCCCAGGTATCCGCAGGTTGAAATCAAAACCAGGATCGCGATGATCCCTGTCAGAGCCTGGCGTCTTGGACACCTCAGCAGCCCTTTGCATATTATAGTACTGTCAGCACCACTACATCTTTTTATCCTGGTTACTGTAAATGAAACCAATATATATGCCATCATAATCCCAAACATGATATATGCCTGATAAGTCAGTTTGAACATGGTGTTAGCTCTTGGGGCTGTTTTTTCATAAATATCCCGTATATAAACGAACTCGGGAATAAAGATCAGCCCTATAGCACAAAGTACAAGAACCAGACCATACAGATCTGGATAGTTTATACCGTTAAAAAAGTTGCGAAATTTTTTCTCTGGAAACATCCCTATACTTCTTAGAATCCCGATAACAAATGGTACGCAGACCAAAAGCGGGAATGCCCATAATACACAGAACTGGTAAAAAGCAGTATGTATTTTTACAATTCCAATTCCCTGGACCATTACATTTTCAAAAGTCATATGAAATGGAAGGGATACAAGAAATGCAGCTACCAGCAGTTCAACCCATTGTACCACACTCCATTTCAGTGCCTGGCTTATAAAAGAACCAGCAGAATAACGTTTCAGATTTCCAAAGAGCAATGTTCCGCAGATCACAACGTAGTAGATCATAAAATCCCATGTATTGGAAAAAAGGAACATTCCCAGAAGCAGCCCAAGAAGTCCAATTTCTCTCTGCCTCCAGCTTTTTCCTGAGTTTATCTTCATCCAGGAATAAAGGATCCCAAGTACCGTCAGGACCAGAAAGACATTGATCACATGGGCATGAAGATCTCCCAGTACAAAAGAATAGGATGGAAACTCATGGATCGTCTCATCCCCGGTCACAGCCGGATCAAAGCCGATATAGCGGGTAGAGCTTGGAAACCAGTAATCTGTTTTTATTTTCAGCAGCCGGAGGAGGATCCCATAAATAATATAGTGGAGATTTCCGCTCATGGATACTGCCATTCCTGCCAGGATGCCGCCAAAATATAAAGCCCATTTTCTCCCAGTCCTTAATTTGTCCTTCAGCATCTGACGCACCAGACTAAAAGGAAGAAGAAAGGCAAAAGCTGCAACCATAGTCCTCATCAGATTATAAGTGATCTCTACATTTGTTCCGGTCAGTTTGGTAAGGAATACGGCAAGATACTGTCCGCCATAATAATAATTAAAAGGCTTTGCGGCATACCACATATCCTGGGCTGGTAAAGTGGTACTTCTCATCATGGCCTGCATGAAACCAAAATCCATATATTTTTCCGTCCCATGGGCTGCAGGATGGAAGCCCGCCAGATACGTCCAGAAAAAGAACACAATGAAAAACAGGATCTCTTCCCGGTAGACCAGGGCTGCCTGTTTCCAGGGAAGTGAATCCGGGAGCCTGTTCTTACATTTGATTCCATATAAAAGACTACCCAGGCAGCAGCTAATGGTGAGAATCACACAGGTGATTCCTGTAAATGGGGTGATTTTCAGACAAGCCAGCAGCCATTGAACATATCCGCAAACCGCAACCGCCAGTACCTTGGAAAACATCCAGCCATTATCATCAAATCCCTGAAACATCCGAGATGTTACCGGCATAAATACCAGTCCTAACAGAAACAGCATCTCCCACCAGGTTAGAAATGTAAAAAAATCAGAACCCAGGAGCCAGTAAGCAGTGCCTGCCAATAAAACAACCGGGGCAATCTTTATCAAATAAATTCGTTTCGCATTCAAACCAGTACCCTTCCTTTTCCTGTTTTTATTATTCCTGAGTTAGAATATCATCTTCTTCAAGCGTTCCTGTTAATATGGAATATGCTCCCGTTACCTCGCAGTTGCTGGAAATTTTCCCTTCATATTCAACCGCTACAAGATCTCCTGTCTTGATTTCCCCGCTTTCAATCCATCTTCTTACCCTTATATCATCTGTATATATCTTATATTTTTTTCCAGCTTTTGGTTTCCGGCATAAAACTGTATCATCAACTATCATATATCCATCTCCAATTTCCGTAACAGTTCCGGATATGGTTGGCACACTGCTGCTGGATTTTGTTTCCGTGGAATGCTTTTGTACATAACTGCTGATCTGTCCTGCTGCTTCTTTTCCAATGAAATAGCTGTATTCATAGTCTAAAATATTGGTTGCGAAATAGCCGTCTTCAGAAATGTAGATCACCCGGTTATAAACACCCAGCGTTTCCGAGGTTGCAGTGAAAGCGAGATAAATACGGTTCTCTCTTTCAAAGAAATCACTTGTATTATCAAGTTTTGCATCACTGCGGCCCGCAAGGATCTGCCAGATCTCATCATCATTATCCAGCAAAAGTTCCTCTTTTTCCTCATAATTTTCACATTTTGTCACGTAGTTTAACTCTATATTTTGAGAAAGACCATACAGTTCCAGCAACTTCCCTAAAGTATCTGGAGCAGTGCTTTCATCAGCTGCATAAACATAAAATCCGTCTTCATTCCCTGCAGCAATCATCAGTTCTTCTGATATTCCATGAATCTTCCGCACCTCAAATGTTTCCGTATATTTTTTTTCGGTATCAGGATCAAGGCCTTCTGCTATACAGGAGCCAATCTCATCCCCTAGTGCATCTGTGTGGATTGGATTCTGGCTTTTTACGGTAAACTGTTTTCCATTAAACTTAATAGCAGGATACTTTTCAGCTGCAGTCTTGTATTTCCATGGCCATTCTATGGCTCGTTCTGTTTTAGAAACATGATATTTATATTTGCTTTCAGCTGTTGCGTCATTCTTTAAAAGATGCGGAATCAAAATACCTGCGATTACAAATAGGGTAAGACAAGCCGCAGCCGTCATCCATTTCATTACAGGATTATGCCTTTTCTTTGGCGGTGCTTCCAGTGTAGCAGTGATAAGCTCATTATCAATATAACCAATGGCATCTGCAATTTTGGGTATGTTCATAGATAGATTTCCTCCTTGATCAGATATTCTTTTAATTGGGCTCTGGTGTGAGCCAGCATATGTGTTACTTTGCGTTCAGTAAAATCACATCTCTCTGCAATAGCTATGTTAGATTCAAAATAAAAATATTTTAGAAGAAACACTCTCCGGACCACTTCTTTTTGTTTATTAAGAAAAATACTGATTGATTTTCCAATCTCTTCGTCATTCCTGCCCGGAGCATACCTTTCATCTGGCAGTATATCTGCAAGTTCATCCAATGCCATAACCATATCCGCGGATCGTTTTTTAGCTTTTTGTTTTCTAAATTTATCTATGGAAATACTTCTGACAATTTTGGAAATATAAGCCTTAAAGTTATCTGGCCTTGTAGGTGGAATTTTGTTCCACACTCCTAAATATGTGTCATTCACACACTCTTCCGAATCCTGGAGGTTATTTAGGATATTATAGGCAATTTTATGACAAAGTTTTCCATATTTTATATCTGTTTCCTTAATTGCCTGCTCGTTTCTTTCAAAATAGAGTTCTATGATTTTTTTATCGTCTATGATATTCCCCTCCTCAAAAATGTTCTCAATTATAAAGTCGTCTTTTTTTGATGAGCGTCTCAAAAAATTTATATTTTTTTGAATTATAGCATAGAAAAAAGAGAACAGCTTTAGCCATTCTTCTTTTGTCATCTGAATCCAATTTTTTTTATCAAGAATACCAATTTTCTACTGCTTTTCTTGATTTCGAATCTCCTTAATCAGCTCTACTGCATTTTCTGCATCATCAGTTTTTACGAATATATCCATTCCA
>NZ_CAKRNY010000061.1 GCF_934371575.1 uncultured Blautia sp.
GAAAATCAGGTGATTTCTGAATTCAGGTGGGTCAGAATTAAACGTAAAAGTGGGTCAATTTTACTTGACAATCAACACTCCTTTCACATAGATTTAGCCACTTTGTCAAGGTGGCTATGTAAACAGTACCAGAGAACGCAAAAAAGCCGCCTACTCTTAAAATCAATAAGAATAAGCGGCTTTGAAATTTGCCTTAGACATATTCAATTTTCATTCTCTTGGTCGGTGCATTTATGACCTTAAAAACAAGCTCGTCAACACAATCCGTATATCTGCCTTGCTGAATGAGCTGATTTTTTAACTCTACAAGGCTATGTATCAAAAGTTTTCTTTCGTGGCTATCCAAATACAGATGATTAAATTTCTCTCTCATAAGCACACCTCCACTTCTTTAGCTTCATTATATTGGAAAGCAGGGGAAAGGACAAATCTGCAAAAAGGGACAAAAAATAAGCGTACCACTATTTCTAATGATACGCTTATCGTATTTAACTGTTAATCAAGGTCTATGAATACCCTTACAGTGGTATCTCTCCACTGATTTTTCCTTACATACTGTCCGTTAGCCTTTCGATAGGCTGCTGCCTGCTCGAAACTAAGCGGCAATTCATAGGAAAGAGAACTCCTACCTATTTGCGATGAATGCCTGTATTTCTATTAATATATGAAGTCCTTAGCAATGAACTTTATATATAAACTTTTTCAATATAATCATCGCTTATTAATCTGAGAAAGAATTTCCCTGCACTCTCCAAAAGTATGAATAGTATAATCTGGAATATATCCATTTTTTTTCCACTCATTTTTATATTGTTGCTCTCGCTGGAAATCTTCTTCTTTCCAATGTGATATAGCTACCAATTTACTATATAGATCCCGAATATCGTCTCTCGGAAAATCACACCATATTGATGTAATACCAGCTTGTTTTGCCATCATCATGTCTTTAGATAAACTATCTCCAATATACACTGCTTCACATACAGAAACTTTCTCCCCACAACAAATTTCTTTTAATACCTCTGCATTAGGTTTCTTGCCATGTACTATATGTGTTTTGGGAGATGATGGAATAGTATCGGGGCGCTTATACAAACTATCAGATACGTATACCTCCTTAAAATAATTATCAATCCCTAATTTCTTTAATCGATAAAAACCATTTTCTTCTGCTGACTCAGTATATGCAACAACCATTATATTATTGTCATAAAAAAATTTTAAAGTCTCTTCTACTCCCGGATACAATTTTAATAACTTTTTACGAGTAGAATTAAATTTATGAAAAGCAGGGTTAAGTTCAATTTTGACTTGTTCATCAGAAATTCCACAATATTTCTTTTTAACAGATGGGAGGTTCAAAGTTGCAAATGGATACTCAACACTTCCTACTTCTTGATGAATTGCTTTATATTCCTCCAACAGTTTCTCTTGAGGCACGTTAATTAATAGAGATAACTCCTGTACCATATCATAAAAAGCTGGTATAAAAAAGCCAATCCATGAGTATAATGTATCGTCCAAATCTGTAATTACTAGCTTTATCATCTATTATCCTCCATCTAATTTTATATTGGTATACGCAATGTTTGAACACATTTATCTGTTTCAGTGTTATCAGCATATATTCTAAAAAATTTCAACTCAATATGATCATTGCAAAATGTCAATGTAGAAAACTTATTTTCACAATTAAAAGCTCCTGTCCCTCCCATTCCAATAACGTATATATTTTTCATTCTATCTTCATCAATTTCATAAATGCTGTTATCAAAATGCCCTATTTTAGAAACAAAGGATTGATGCTTATGCCCATGTAAAAGTAACTTAATGTCATATTTTGCTAACCACTGTACAAGACGCTCAGCATCATATACAACGCTACTTGGCTTTTTTACATCTACCTGCTCAACCAAACAAGTTGGCATATAATGATGGTGCATTATCACAATACGAACAGAATTTGTTTGAACATTTTCTTCCCATCCCATTTTATTTGCAACATACTCTAACTGTTTATCTGACAAAAATCCATGTCCCTCAAAATCCTTATATTGCTGTAAAATAAGACTATTTAAAGCTACTATTTCTACAGTTCGTCCTGTAGACATTAATAATCTACGCCCACATGCCATATATTCATTAGGATTCAAATTATGAATCGAACTATAGAACTCCTTATATGCACTGATACTATCTGGGTTTTCTGAAACCTTCTCAGGAACTCCATTGCCAAGCATCTCATTTTTACGCACAAAATCATGATTACCAGGGCAAAAAATTATATTTTCAGATATAAGTTTTCTTGTAAGATTCCTATTCAAATCAACAATAAATTCTTCTGCCTTGGTGAAACCCTCTGGCTTTCCAAGTGATGTGATATCTCCTGTTATTATCAAGCCTCCCACTTTGTTAAGGTCATTATATGCGTTTCTAATATGTGCAGTTAAAGTTACATCTGTTTCCTTTGCCATTTTAACCTTAAAAACATCATCTGTTCCAAAATGCAAATCTGATAACCATAACAAAGTGTCACTGCCAGTTTCAAAATATTTGTCACTAAAGTCATGTGGCTCTACAACACTAGAATTTAATAATTGTATTTCATAATCAGAATCATCATTCTCATTATAGTTCCGCACAAACCATATTGTCCTGTTTTGCTGAATCATTTCCTTAATATTATAAACTCTTTTTCCATAAAATTTTTCATAATTAGAATGATTTTCTACGAATAGTGAATCTACTTTCACATATGTATAATTCTTAACTTCATCAGCCTCACATTCTTCAATTTTATCAAATTTAAACCATGCATAATACTTTTGTTCATTATAATAATTGGGGGTACATTCCAATTCTGGCGATAATATCTTATCGCTTCCAGAACATTTTATATCAAGGCATTCAGCCTTATACAACTTTTCCTGTCCCGAATCCATAAGATAAAAATATTTTGGTTTGCTCTCAATTTCACCTTTTAGCACACAGAATTCTTCAAATGGGAGCTTCTCATTCCCCTTATTCCACCACCCCCACCAGACATATCCCTTTTTATCAATCATATCTTTATGTCTAGCTATGGTAACATTATTTTCAGTTACCAAATCTCTAAATCGTAAAATTACTGTTTCAAATTCCATTCAAACTCACCTTCATACTATCTTAAGTATTAACACTCATAAATTCCTTTATATAACAAACAATTTCATTATATAACCTCAAAATGCTTCAACGCATCCTTTATCGCTTCCACTTTCTCCGCTGTCGGATGTTTCCTCGGCTGTTTCAATTCTTCTACCGCATTAGGAGCATCATACATTGGCAAGCCTAAATCTCTCTTTACCTCTGCGATATATGCGGTATGTACTTTGAAGCCGTATTTAGCTTCTATGTACTCCTTTATCATTTTGTAGGTCACTCGTTCTTTGGGCTTATAGCTTTCGGCTCTTTTAGCGATATTATCAAGCGGAACTTTTCCCTCACCCTCACCAAACTCAACTTTTACGTTGATATGTCCGTCTGGCTTTTTGTGGGAAAGCAGTACTACCGTCTCCACATGCACCGTTTCGCAAAACTGGTCCACGCTGCAGCTTCTCTTAATCTCATACCCGGCTTCCAGAAATGCCGGCAGATCCCTTGCCAGACTGGTTGGCTTGCAGGAAATATATACGATATTCTCTACTCCATACGCCAGTATCTTCGGAAGGGCCTTCGGATGAATACCGTCACGCGGCGGATCCAGGATGATCATATCAGGTTTCTCAGTCAGGTCATCCAAAACCTTCAGCACATCACCTGCAATAAAGCGGCAATTGGTAAGACCATTAAGAGCCGCATTCACCTTTGCCGCTTCTACAGCTTCCTCTATAATTTCCACGCCAATCACCTCGTTGGCTACAGAAGCAAGAAGCTGGGCAATGGTTCCCGTACCGCTGTAAAGATCAAACACTTCTTTATCCTTAGTGTCCCCAATATAATCCCGGACAATGGAATACAATACCTCTGCTGCCAGGGAATTGGGCTGGAAGAAAGAAAACGTACTGATTTTAAAACGCAGTCCCAATAATGTCTCATAAAAATAATCCTGTCCATAGAGCAGTCTGGTCTCATCGCTCTGTACCACATCAGACAGAGAATCATTGATAATATGCAGGATTCCCACGATTTTCCCCTCCAATGGAAGCGCAAGAAGTCTGGAAACAAGAGGGGCATAATCATATTCAGCCTGGCTTGTAGTGATCACGTGCACCAGTATTTCCCCGGAAGTCACACCACGGCGGAGAAGCAGATGCCGCAGATATCCGGTATGCTGCATTTTCTTATAATGCACAGCTCCAAGCTCTGTAAAAAAGTCAAGTACACAGGAAAGAATGGCTGTCATATCCGGATGCACCAGCTTACAGTCAGATGCGGTCAGCACGTCATAGGTGCTTCCCTTCTTATGCAGTCCAAGGGAAAGCGGACCATCCTTATATTCATCTCCAAAGGAAAATTCCATCTTATTACGATAACCCAATTCTATAGGACTACCATGAATTCCCTCCCAATGAAGATCCGTATCCTCGCCTACAGCAGCCTGAAGAAGCCCTTTTACCTGATTTTCCTTCATCTTCAGCTGTTCCTCATAGGACATGGTCTGATACATACAGCCGCCACAGGCTGGAAAAATAGAGCATACCGGTTCACGTACTTCCAGAGGGGATTTTTCCAGAACCTCCAGAAGTCTGCCCTCCGCTCTGCCGGAACGCTTCTTGTTAATCATAAAGCGTACCTTCTGGCCGGGAATACCATTTTTCACAATCACCTTTTCTCCGTCTATATTCACATATCCCTTATTTGGAAAATCCACCTTCTCAATGATACCTTCGTAAATCTCGCCTTTTTTCATAAGTCCTCCACACTGAATAATAATCCTCATAAACTAAAAATAAGGTATACGGGGGAGCATAAATGCCATATGCCCGTATACCTTTTCATTTAATATTCAATCACCAAAAGAATTCTGAATCATCCACATCCAGATCATGCCTGCACATCCCGACTGCAGATCATCCGTCAAACATCTTAATTATTTCTCTTCATCCTCGAAATAATCATCATAATCATCATCAAAGTCTTCCTCGAAGTCCTCAAGATAATCCGGTGCAAAGAAACGATATACTGCAAATGCAATTCCTGCAATAGCAGCTACAGCACCAATGATAGCCAGTACCCAGAGGACTGTATTCTTCTGCTTCTCATCTTCTTTTTTCTTAAGTAATGATAATAATTCCTCGAGCTTGTCCATTTTAATGTTCATATGATACCATCCTCTCTTTCATAGTACTCATTAGATTTATTTATTATACCACTTTTGCTATTATTTTACCATAGCTAATGTCTTTATTTTAGATTTTTTTAAGCTTTGCAAAGCTTGCGAACATTTTCTTCACGCCCACCTTGTCAAAGTCCACCGTAACCTCATAATCACGGCCGCCTTCTGTAATTTCCTTCACGATTCCCACACCAAATTTAATATGCCGAACGGTATCTCCAACTTCATAATCCAGAGAATTGGCTTTCGTAACCTTAAATTCCCGGGGCTTATAATTTCTGGCCTGAAGGATTTCTTTCATCTTGGAATACTTGGCAGGAGCAGGAATCATATCTTCTGCTTTAGGCTTTTTCTCCTGAATGCTATGTCCCAGATCCACCAGTTCTCTTGGAATTTCTCTTACAAATCCGGAAACCTTATGGTACTGGGTTTCTCCGCGGACCATCCGCTGCTGCGCACAGGTCAGCGTCAGCTCCTTCATTGCACGTGTGATTCCCACATAGCAAAGTCTTCTCTCTTCTTCCATTTCCCCGTCATCCCCATAATTAATGGTCATCTGACTTGGAAAAACACCATCTTCCATTCCAACCATAAACACTCTTGGAAATTCCAGTCCTTTGGCGCTATGTAAAGTCATAAGAAGCACATAATCCTGAGCAGGATCTACTGTATCAATGTCTGCAACCAGCGCTACTTCCTCAAGGAATTCAGAAAGGGTAGCCGGCTGATTCTGTTCCTCCATAGCCTCCTGGAAGGCCACAGTCTTTGAAATCAGCTCATCGATATTTTCAATACGCGCTCTTGCTTCCTCAGTATCCTCAGCTTCCAGTTCTGCCACATATCCCGTCGAATCGATGACTTCCTGCAGAATCTCCTCCACAGTCAACACAGCAGCCTTGCTCTTCAAGGTCTGGATAAAAGTAACAAATCCATCGATCTTTGAAAGACTTCTTCCAATAGAAGGAACCTCTTCTGCCACCCGAAGTGCCTCATACAGACTAATCCCCATATTGTCCGCATAATCCTGGACACGCCCCAGTGTAGTCGCACCAATTCCCCGCTTCGGTACATTGATGATTCTTTGCACAGCAAGATCATCTCTGGCATTATCAATGGTCTTCAGATAGCATAGAAGGTCCTTGATTTCCTTACGTGCATAAAAGTTTACGCCGCCAACCAGCTTATATGGGATATTCGCTGCAATAAATTTCTCTTCAAAAATACGGGACTGGGCATTGGTACGATAAAGAATGGCGCAATCACGATAGCTTCCAAGTCCATCCCTCTTCAGCTTGCTGATCTCGCCTGCTACATACTCAGCCTCCTCATATGCATTGAAAAACTGACGGAAATGCACCTTGCTGCCTTCCTCATTCTCTGTCCAGAGCGTTTTCACTTTACGCTCTGTATTATTGGAAATCACCTGATTCGCCGCATTAAGAATATTCCTGGTAGAGCGGTAATTCTGTTCCAGACGAATCACCTTTGCATCCGGAAATACCCTCTCGAAACCAAGAATATTCCCAATATTAGCCCCACGGAACTTATAAATGGACTGATCATCATCACCTACCACACAAAGATTCTGATACCTCTGTGCCAAAAGACTGATGAATTTAAACTGAGCAGTATTGGTATCCTGGTATTCGTCCACCATAATATATTTGAACCGCTCCTGATAATACTCCAGAACCGCTCCGCAATTCTGAAAAAGCTCCACAGTTTTCACAATCAGATCATCGAAATCCAGGGCATTGTTTTTACGAAGAGCCGCCTGATATTCACGGTAAACCAAAGCCACTTTCTTCATATTAAAATCACCTGCAGCCTTCATCTCCATGTCGTCCGGTGTAAGCAGTTCATCCTTGGCATGGGAAATCTGTGAAAGAAGGGCGCGCTCCTTGTAAACCTTGGTATCAATATTCAGCTTCCTGCACACATCCTTTATAAGAGATTTCTGATCATCTGTATCATAAATGGTAAAATTCGTGTCATAGCCCAGATTATCAATGTGTCTTCTCAGAATCCGCACACAGGCAGAATGAAAAGTAGACACCCAGATACTCTCTGAACCGATTCCTACCAGCTTGTCCACACGCTCTCTCATTTCCTGAGCTGCCTTATTGGTAAAAGTGATGGCCAGGATATTCCAGGGATTAACCCCTTTTTCATCAATCAGATAAGCAATCCTGTGTGTCAGCACTCTGGTCTTACCTGAACCGGCTCCGGCAAGGATCAAAACAGGACCTTCTGTCTGTGCAACCGCCTCCCTCTGAGGTGGATTTAAAGTATCATATATGCTCATTTATGCTCTCCTTATTTATTCAATATGTATGGTCAAGCGAATATTCCAGGTCCGCTTGGCTACTTACTCATAACCGAATATTTCAACAACCCAATAGTAAATTTATTATACATGAAATCCATACCATCCACAACCCTGAAACATCAAAAATGCAAACATAGATTCGATTCTTAATCTTTTCGTTTTGAAGAAACTGAAAAAAACAGTTTACAAGTAGTATTAAAAACTATATAATGGGGAGCAGAGGTGATAAAAATGACATCTGATGATAAATCTGTATTAAAAAGCATCCTGGATCATATTTCCAAAATGGATTATATAAAACCTGAAGATCTTCCGAATATCGACCTGTACATGGATCAGGTCACTACTTTTATGGAGGACCAGCTGGCTTCCACCAAGCGTCACGATGATGATAAGATCCTGACCAAAACCATGATCAACAATTACGCAAAGAATAACCTTCTCCCGTCTCCGGAGAAGAAACGTTATTCCAAGGATCATCTGCTCATGCTGATCTTCATCTACTATTTTAAGAATATCCTTTCCATTACAGATATCCAGAAGCTTCTGGGACCGATCACTGAGAAGTACTTTAAAGGCGAGCCTGGTAAGGACATGACCTATGTATATAATGAAGTTTTCGGAATGGAGAACAGAAAGATCGACCAGCTGATCAAGAATCTGCTGAAAGACTACCGTTTCTCCAGTTCTACCTTTCAGGATGCAGACGAAGAAGATCAGGAATTTCTCAAGCGCTTCAGTTTTATCTGTCTGATGAGCTTTGACGTCTATATTAAGAAGATGATCATAGAGAAAATGATCGATGACATTTCTCCATCCGAAAGCAGGGATGGACGTAAAAAAAATAAAGATAAATAATCCGAACCTCTGGTAATATACTTTGCCGGAGGTTTTCGTAACCGCACAAAACCCGCGAAATCATATTCTGCTACGATTTCACGGGTTTTCTTTCGTACGTTCAAATTTCTTTTCAGACTGGCAAAGCTTTACTCATCCTTCTGATCCAGCGGCTGATTCTGCTCTTTCTTCTCTTCCATTCTCTTAAAGACCATATCATAGCCGTCATTTCCATAATTCAGAGAACGATTGACACGGCTGATTGTCGCCGTAGAAGCTCCTGTCTTCTCCGAAATATCAAGATAAGTCCTCTTGTCCATCAGCATCTTGGCAACCTCAAATCTCTGAGATAAAGAAAGAAGCTCATTAATGGTGCACACATCCTCAAAGAAAGTGTAACACTCCTCCTTATCCTTCAGACAAAGTATGGCCTCAAAAAGATGGTCAACCGCCTCAGTTCTGATATTTTTACTCATTTCGCTACTCCTTTTTCTATATTTAATGTTTCTTATTATCTTCTCAATGATTCCTATTTTAACACGTTAACGTGTGCTAGGCAAGCTATTTCTGGAAATATTTTTTGTGAAGATTTTATAGTTTTCTATTTTTCAAATTGCTTTTTTTCAACAAATTCGTTATACTAATTGTTAAGCTTATTGACAGCCAACTAAAAAACTGCAATAATCGTTTAATTAAGGTTCTTTGCAGGACAAGTGCTGTACACCAAACAGAAAAGAGGAGTTTTTTTAATGGATCGTTTATTCAACATGGATAACAAATTTTTTACTTTCATGAGCAGGGTCGCAGATCTTATTATTCTGAATCTTCTGTGCATTGTCTGCTGTATTCCGATCGTGACGATTGGACCTTCCATTTCTGCCATGTTTTATGTCACATTAAAGATGGTACGTAATGAAGAATCCTATATCGTCCACGGCTTTTTCAAATCCTTCAGACAGAATCTGAAGCAGGGTATTGTGATCAACCTGATCATGCTGGCAGCAGCTCTTTTGTTATATTTCGACATCAGCATCTGCCGCAACACTCCTGGCACACTTGGCAAGGTTCTCATGGTATTATTTTTAATGATCGTAGTAATCTACGTAATGATTTTCCTGTATATTTATCCCGTTCTTGCCAAATTCTATAATACCATTAAGAACACATTTACCAACGCATTTTTAATGTCCATCCGACATCTTCCATACACTGCACTTATGGTTCTTATCACAGGCGCTCCGGTTCTTGTATTTTTTATTCCAAACGCTCAGGTACAGTCCACGGTTATTCTGCTGCTGGTGCTCATTGGATTTTCAGGAATTGCATATATCAATTCCAATTTCTTTGTGAAGATTTTCGATAAATATATTCCGGAAGAAAATTCCGAACCTGATCCGGACAGTGTGGTAGATCACAGTCTTGATTCTGACAACAGAAATTTATGATCACCAACTGGAATGGAAAACCCTACCACTCTCTTGACTATATGTTAAAGGAGCGTTTCGGGGAAAAAGTTTACAAAGTTACCTTAAATGGCGGCATGAGCTGTCCGAACCGGGACGGTACCCTAGGACATGGCGGCTGTATTTTCTGCAGTAAGGGCGGCAGCGGTGATTTTGCCGCCAGCGCGGCGCTTTCTATCACAGAGCAGATTGACAGTCAGATCGATATACTTTCTGCCAAACGTCCCATCCACAAGTATATCGCCTATTTTCAGGCCTATACCAACACCTATGCTCCCGTGCTGTATCTGGAGAAAATATTTCAGGAAGCAATTTCCCACCCTGGGATTGTGGCTCTTTCCATAGGCACAAGACCGGACTGTCTGGGAGATGACGTAGTGGCGCTGCTCTCCCGTTTAAACAAACAAAAGCCAGTCTGGGTGGAGCTTGGACTTCAGACCATTCACGAAACTACCGCTTCCTATATCCGAAGAGGCTATCCCCTTTCCTGCTTTGAAGCTTCTCTTAAAAAGCTTCGTCAGGCAGGTTTGGAAGTGGTTGTTCACACCATTCTGGGGCTTCCCGGCGAATCCAGAACAGACATATTGGCTACTATGGATTACTTAAGCCGTCAGGATATTCAGGGAATCAAGCTTCAGCTGCTCCACGTTCTAAAAGACACTGACCTTGCATATGATTATCTTACCGGGAAATTTCAGGTACTGGAGCGTGAGGAATATATTGAGCTTGTGGCAGACTGTCTGGAACATCTGGATCCCTCTATTGTAATTCACCGTGTTACCGGCGACGGACCAAAAGACCTGCTTATTGCGCCTTTATGGGCAAGCCGGAAAAGAGAGGTTCTGAATCTTCTGCACCACAGGCTGAAAGAACGCCAAAGTTTCCAGGGAAAAGCGCTGACCCAATTACCGATAACACCCCGCCAGAAGGGAGGCTGAATAATGTCTACACCATTTACTGTTTACAAACTGATCATTTTATATATGCTCCGGAATTCTTCATCCTCTATCACCAATTCAGAAATCTCTGAATTTATTCTGGACCGTGAATACACCAATTATTTTCATCTGCAGCAGGCACTTTCAGAGCTGGAGGAAACGGAGCTGATCGAGAAGCGTACCATTTCCAATACTTCCTACTATTATCTTACAGAAGATGGAAAAAACACTCTTACCTACTTTGAGAACGATATCTCTTCGGATATCCGCGCAGAAGTTCTTCAATACCTGGCAGAACGGGGAGCTTCCACCAAGAATCAGGTAAAAACCCCTGCTGATTATTACATTAATAATCAGGGAGAATATGTCGTTCATCTGCAGCTTTTACAAAAGGGTACGTCTGTAATCGATCTTTCGCTTTCAGCTCCATCTCTTTCTGCTGCGAAGGCAATGTGTCAGCAGTGGCCAAAAAAATACGAAGAAATTTATGCAAAAATAATGGAGGGGCTTTTATAAAGCACCTCCATTTTTTTGCAGCTTTTACAGAACATCCTCAGCGTGATTTCGAATAAATTCCATATGTTCCTTCAACTTCTTCTCATATCCCATATTCGACAACTGATAAAAGTGTTCTCCCTGAATCTCATCCGGCAGATATTGTTGCTTCACATAATGATTCGGGTAATCATGGGCATATTTGTAACCAATTCCGTGTCCCAGCTTCTCATGACCTCCATAATGCGCGTCCTGCAAATGAACCGGAACTGTGGTTTTCCTCTTCTTTACACTGTCCATAGCTGCAAAAATAGCATTCACTGCAGAATTACTCTTAGGCGCACATGCCATATAAGCCGCAGCCTGTGAAAGAATGATCTGGGATTCCGGCATTCCCACACGCTCCACAGCCTGAGCAGCAGCCGTGGCAACAACCAGAGCCTGCGGGTCTGCGTTCCCAATATCTTCTGAAGCAAGGATCATAATACGTCTTGCAATAAATTTCACATCTTCCCCTGCATATAACATCTTCGCCAGATAATAGACAGCGGCATCCGGGTCAGATCCCCGCATACTTTTAATAAATGCAGAAATAATATCGTAATGGTTATCCCCATTCTTATCATAGCGCACCACACGCTTCTGAATGCACTCAGAAGCCACCTCCAGGGTGATATGGATCTTTCCGTCAGAAGCTCTGGGAGTGGTAAGAATTCCAAGCTCTATGGCGTTTAAAGCACTTCTGGCATCTCCACCTGCCATATCTGCCAGAAAGTCCAGTGCCTCATCGTCCACAACCGCATTATAGCTTCCCATTCCCTTCTCAGAATCGTTCACAGCACGAAGAATCAGCTCTTTAATCTCCGGAATCTCCAGAGCTTTCAATTCAAATACAATAGAACGGGAAAGAAGCGCGCCATTTACCTCAAAGTATGGATTCTCAGTAGTCGCACCAATAAGGATGATTGTTCCATCCTCTACAAATGGCAGAAGATAATCCTGCTGGCCTTTGTTAAAGCGGTGGATCTCATCAATAAACAGGATGGTCTTTCTCCCATACATTCCCAGAGAATCCTGTGCCTGCTTCACAACAGCCTCCATATCCTTCTTGCCCGCTACCGTAGCATTGATCTGGGTAAAATCAGCGCTGGTAGTATTTGCAATAACCTTGGCCAGAGTCGTCTTACCTGTCCCCGGAGGTCCGTAAAAAATAACGGAAGTCAGTTTATCCGCTTTAATAGCTCTGTATAGTAATTTATCTTTTCCGACAATGTGCTGCTGCCCTACCACTTCCTCCAGCTTCGTAGGACGAAGTCTGGATGCAAGAGGGGATTCGTTCTCCATTGTCCTGGATTTCGCATATTCAAATAAATCCATGTATCTTTCTCCAATTCCAAATTTATAAATCTTCGTACTGCAGTCCGCTCTGCCGTA
Organism: uncultured Blautia sp.; assembly: GCF_934371575.1. Classification (GTDB taxonomy): domain Bacteria; phylum Bacillota; class Clostridia; order Lachnospirales; family Lachnospiraceae; genus Blautia_A. The sequence continues at coordinate 12,814 of NZ_CAKRNY010000061.1, forward strand.
CATTTGTTCTTATTATAATCCATATAACATCTTTAGGCAAGCCAATAACGCAAAAGAATCTTTTTTTTCATGGCAATATCAGCTCATCCACCGTCACAAACTCATAACCCTCTGCCAGTAAAAAATCTGCAATCTGAAGTGCCGCATCTACTGAACTCTGATAGGCGTCATGCATCAGGATCACTGCTCCATCTTTCACCTCAGCCTTTACAATCTGCAAAACAGATTCTGCATTCTTACTTTTCCAGTCCAGCGTATCCACATCCCAGAACACCGGAAACATGTTTACATAGAAATCCAGATTTTTTTGCCATTCCCCATAGGGTGGTCGCAGCCAGGCAGGATAAACACCTGTGAGCTCATAAATTTCCCGATTTACAGCTTCAATTTCTTCTTTTGCATCTTCCATGGAAATTTTATTCAGCTCCATATGATTATAAGTATGATTTCCAATCAGATGACCTTCCTCCTGCATTCGCTTTACCAGAGCTTCCTTCCCCCTGATATTTTTTCCAAGCAGAAAAAAAGTGGCATGAATCCCCCTTTCCTTCAGTCCTTTCAGAAGCATCGGTGTATATTTACTGTTTGGACCGTCATCAAAAGTCAGGGCAACCTTCTTCTTTTCTACTGCTTCATCTGTCAGCTGATTCACCTCAATCACCTTTTCCTCTTTGGGCAGACTTTTCACTCTTATCCCCAGCACTGCCAGTAAAATTATTTCTGCCCAGATCACCAGATGCCCTATTTTCACCCTCATATTTCCGCCGCCTGACATCTGTCCTTCCTGATAATATATGTGGGAAAAGAGAAAAAAAGCACTGACAGCCTCTTTAGGAAACCATCAGCACTTTTTCATCACATGCCGCCTGACACAAAATTTTCAGTTATTTTAAAAGCTTCAGCTGATTTTCAATCTCTTCAATACATTTCTCATATCCAATCCGGCTGCTGTCCAGACACAGGTCATACTGTGTGGCATCCTTCCACTCCTGGCCTGTAAATCTGCGATAATACTCATCCTTACGTTTATCATCCTTCTGAAGAAATTTCTCAATTTCTTTTGTACTCATGCTCAGTTTCTCGGCAGCTTTTTCCATTCGGAAATCCCAGCTAGCGTGGATAAATACACGAAGCACATTCGGATAATCCTTCAGAATATAATTGGAGCATCGTCCGATGATCACGCAGGATTCCTTTTCAGCCAGCTCACGTATGATTTTTGCCTGATAATTAAACAAATTCTCATCAGAAGTAAATTCTTTACTCTGAGGTGGAATCAGTTCTCCACTGTAGATTCCATTCTTTCCGAAAAGTGGTTTTCTGGCACTGGAATACTCATCCACTCTTCCGAAAAGAGTTTCGTGAATTCCGCTGTCCTCAGATGCCATGCGGATAATATCTTTATCATAATATCCAATTCCTAATTTCTTCGCAAGCATTTCACCAACAGTACGTCCGCCGCTTCCATACTGTCTTGCAATTGTAATTACGAAATTGTCCATATCTTTCCTCCTGTTACACGATCAGTCTTTTTTCTTTTTACCGGTCTGCCCTTTTAAGAGCATTCCACAGCTCTTATTCTCCCAGATAAGCCTTCTGTACAGCCTCATCATTCAAAAGATCGGATGCTTTTCCGCTCATTGTAATTTTACCGGTCTCAAGAACGTAAGCGCGATCTGCAATGGAAAGTGCTTTTTTTGCATTCTGTTCTACCAGAAGTACTGTTGTTCCGCTTTCGCTTACTACACGGATAATATCAAAGATTTCATTTACAAAAATTGGTGAAAGTCCCATGGACGGCTCATCCATTACGATCAGACGGGGTTTGCTCATAAGCGCACGGCCCATGGCAAGCATCTGCTGCTCACCACCGGAAAGTGTGCCTGCGCGCTGGTCTTTACGTTCTTCCAGTCTTGGGAATCTTTTGTATACACCTGCAAGGCTATCCTGAATCTCAGCCTTGTCCTTTCTTGTATATGCTCCCATGATCAGATTCTCATATACACTTAAGTCAGAGAATACACGGCGTCCCTCCGGCACGTGGGCAATTCCCATCTCAACAATCTTATGCGCAGGGACTTTGGTAATGTCCTTCCCTTCAAAAACAACCGAACCCTCTTTCGCTGAGAGAAGACCTGTAAGAGTCTGCAGTGTAGTGGTTTTCCCGGCACCATTGGCACCGATCAGCGCAATAACCTCACCCTGGTTTACCTCAAAGGAGATTCCTTTTAAAGCCTGGATCACACCGTAATATACGTGTAAATCTTTTACTTCTAACATTGCCATTATTCTTTCCTCCTTATTCGCCCAGATATGCAGAAACAACGGCAGGATCCTTGAGAACCTTCGCAGTCTCTCCCTGACAGAGTACCTGTCCGAAATTCAGAACGGTCAGTTCCTCGCAGATACCGCCAACCAGCTTCATATCATGTTCGATCAGCAGGATCGTCATGTTAAAATGATCTCTTACAAATCGAATGGTGTCCATCAGTTCCTGTGTCTCATTTGGATTCATGCCGGCTGCCGGCTCATCCAGAAGGAGAAGCTTTGGATCTGTGGCAAGCGCCCTGGCAATCTCCAGCTTACGCTGCTTTCCGTAAGGAAGATTTCCTGCAAAAAGATTTGCTTCCTGATCCAGATTAAACACCTTCAGGATCTCCATAGCACGTTCATTCATCTCTTTTTCCACTTTAAAATACTTCGGAAGTCTTAAGATTCCGGTAAGTGTAGAATATTTATAATGATTGTGAAGTCCCGCCTTAACATTATCCAGAACTGTCATATCCTTAAAAAGCCGGATATTCTGGAAGGTTCGTGCAACACCGGCCTTATTGATGTCAATAATACTTTTTCCTGTAATGTCCTGACCATCCAATCGGATGATTCCCTCGTTTGGTTTGTATACACCTGTAAGAAGATTGAATACAGTTGTTTTTCCGGCACCATTAGGGCCGATCAGTCCGTACAGCTCACCTTTTTCAATTTTCATATGAAAATTATCTACAGCATGAAGACCGCCAAACTGGATAGAAAGATTATTTACCTCTAACATTGCCATAATTAAGCTGCCTCCTTTTCTTTGCCATGACCTTTGATTTTCTCAAGCACGCGGCTTCTGAAGTCTCTTGCTGCAGGAGCCCAGTTGAAAAGCATCATTGCGATCATGACGATTGCGTAAATCAGCATACGATATGTGGAGAAGCCACGAAGCAGCTCAGGAAGTGCATAAAGCACAATTGTTGCAAGAATACTTCCCCGAAGATTTCCCATACCTCCAAGAATTACATATACAAGAATGGTAATAGACATATTGTAGTCAAAAATAGATACCTTCAGCATGGAAAGATTGTGGGCATAAAGCACACCAGCCACACCGGCAATGGCTGCGGAAACTGTAAATGCAAGCAGTTTGTTTCTTGTTATATTAATACCGATAGATTCAGCGGCGATCCGGTTATCACGAGTAGATGTAATTGCACGGCCGCTTCTGGAATTAACCAGATTCTGTATAATAAACAGAACGACCAGAATAAGGATCACACCGATCAGGAAGAAATAATCTTTAATGTCTTTGTACAGAGTTGCAGTTCCTGAAACACCAAGGGCACCTTTGATAATCTGTTTTCCCCCTGGAGCCAGATGAAGATTTGCAGCGCTTGTTGCCACATGGATACCATTTTCATCTACGCCAACATACAGAATATTGATCAGATTCTTAATGATTTCTCCAAATGCAAGGGTTACGATCGCCAGATAATCTCCGCGAAGTCTCAGTACAGGAATACCAATGAGTACCCCAAAAACAGCTGCAACAACAGCTCCCACAAGCAGAGCCAGGATCAGTCTTGGCACAGATGGAAGCACATCGCTGGTAATATGGGAAAACAGGGCACTGGAATATGCTCCAACACACATGAATCCGGCATGTCCCAGACTAAGTTCTCCTGAATAACCCACTACAAGGTTTAAGGAAAGAGACGCAATGGCATACACACAGATCGGTACCAGAAGACCGGTAAGCAATCTGGACAGATTTCCTGTGGCGGAAAGGATCTGCACAATTACAAAAAGTGCGATTACCATTCCATATGTAATAAAATTGTTTTTTGTTGTCTTGTTCATATTCTTCATAGCGGCCACCTCATACTTTCTCCTGAATGTTCTTGCCGAACAATCCAGATGGTTTTACAAGCAGCACCACGATCAAAACTGCAAACACAATTGCATCTGCAACCTGAGAAGAAATATATGCCTTACTGAAAATTTCAATAACGCCAAGAAGGATTCCACCTACCATAGCCCCTGGAATAGAACCGATACCGCCAAATACTGCGGCTACGAATGCCTTGATACCAGGCATGGCTCCTGTATAAGGAGTCAGGGTAGGATATGCAGAACAAAGCAGAAGACCTGCAATTGCAGCAAGTCCGGAGCCGATTGCAAAGGTAAGGGAAATAGTCGCATTTACATTGACACCCATCAGCTGTGCAGCATCACGATCCTCAGATACTGCCTGCATGGCACGTCCGGGTTTTGTCTTTTTGACAAAAAGCTGAAGCCCAACCATGATTACAATACATGTCAGGATTGTTACAATTGTAACACCTTTAATTGTCAGCTGTCCATCAAACAATACCAGGGACGGAACATTGATGATCGGCACAAAGCTCTTGGCATCGGCACCAAAAATCAGAAGCGCCAGATTCTGCAGCAGATAACTGACACCGATTGCTGTGATCAGTACTGCCAGATTGGAGGAAGCTTTACGAAGGGGTCTGTAAGCCACTGCCTCGATAACAACACCGGCAACTGTACAGATCACAACGGAAAGTATAACTGCCAGGATTGGTGACATACTGGCTTTTGTAACTGCAGTGAGGATTACAAATGCTCCAACCATGATTACATCACCATGGGCGAAGTTCAGCATTTTAGCAATACCATAAACCATTGTATAGCCTAAGGCAATAATCGCGTAGATACTTCCAAGGCTGATACCATCTTTCAAATAGGATATAAAACTCATAATGCACCTCTTAACTGGTTTTTCTATAATTGCAAAGAAGGAGACGTCCCAACAGGTAACCGTCTCCCCTTTGCTAACGGCCATTCCCTGCATAATCAGGGAAATGGTTAAGATCCATATCAAATTGCAGATATAAATCCAATATTCTGATTATTTAGATCACTCATCCATAGAAGCGTAAACACCGTCTTTGATCACGTAAGCCTTAGGAGCTTTATCGCACTCACCATCTTCTGTCCATTTTGCTTCTCCTGTAAGACCATCAATGGAAATGTTCAGCATGGAAGCAGACATTGCAGCGCTGATGTCTTCATTAGACATATCAGGAGTGATTCCGGCATCATTTGCAGCTGCCTGCATAGCATAAAGTACATCATATGCATCTGCTGCGAACTGGTTAGGGGTCTCACCGTTATTTGCATCACCGTAAGCTTTAACAAAGCTCTGAGATTTCTCATCCTCAGATGTTGCGGAGAATGGTGTCAGAAGCATAACACCTTCTGCAAGAGAAGTATCAAAGTTTTCAACATTCAGAATACCATCCATACCATCAACACCGAAGATCTTCATGTCAAGTCCAAGGTCATGAGCCTGCTGGAGAATCAGGGCATTGTCATTGTAATAGTTCGGAAGGAACAGAAGCTCTGCACCGCTGTCTTTGATCTTACCAAGCTGTACGGAGAAGTCTGTGTTGTTGTCTGTTGTGTAAGCCTCATCAGCTACAACCTCAAGGCCGTAATCAGCGCAGGCTGATACGAATGCATCATGTACACCTGAGTTGTAGTCTGCCATGGAATCATAAAGAGTCGCTACTTTAGTAGCAAGTCCGTTCTCGGAAATGTACTCAGCGGATTTTGTTCCCTGCATCGGGTCTGTGAAGCACATACGGAACTCATTGTCTCCGGCTGTAATACTGTCTACTGCTGTAGCAGATGGTGTGAAAAGGAATGTGCTCTCTGCTGCCTCTGCACCAACTGCGATACAAGCACCGGAGGTAACAGTACCGCAAAGCATCTGCATTCCTTTGTCAAGAAGATCGTTGTAAGCGTTAACTGCTTTCTCAGGATCTCCCTGATCATCGCCTGCATCAAGAATCTCTACCTGATATCCATTGAAACCGCCGTTTGCATTAATCTCATCAGCTGCAATCTTAGCTGCATTATATACACCAGTACCGTACTGTGCATAATCTCCTGTCATAGGTCCGATAACACCAATCTTGAAGGTTTCCTCACTTTCTGCAAATACAGATACAGGTGTTACTGTGGATACTGCCATTGCTGCGGCTGCAGTGATACTGAGTACTTTTTTCAGATTTCTCATAATAAATCTCCTCCTTAATTTATACTTCTTCTCTTTACTACTTTAATGTTATGATTATAGCATCCTGTTTTTTTGATTGCAATAGAAAAATTTATAGTTTTTTAAGAATTACAAAAGAAATTTCCGTTACAATGTCCAAATTTTCCTGTTTTTGTTGTTTCTGTGGCGCACAAACGTACGTTGCAGAACACACTGTAATACCATTTCCATCATGCATCTGGTCGCATCCTCGCGGAGCGTTTTTTGCTTTATTAGAAGATTACGGAATAATTTTTTCTTTTACTGCTGATAAAGTACCAGTCTTTCGTTCTGCAGATCATTACACAGTTCGCATGATACTTTGCTCATATCATA
>NZ_CAKRNY010000062.1 GCF_934371575.1 uncultured Blautia sp.
CTTGTGGCAAGAGAAGAAATGCCGGATTTCACATGGGATGATCTGAGAGATAAGAGAGTTCTTGGCGGTCGTAAAGGTGGCATGCCGGAAATGGTATTTGAGTACATTTTAAAAAATCATAATATTGATCCGGCGACAGATCTGGAAATTGACCAGAGTATTGATTTTGGTTCCACTGCTGCTGCATTTACCGGTGACATGTCAGCAGATTTCACTGTTGAATTTGAGCCTTCCGCAACTGCCCTGGAAAAAGAAGGAAAAGGTTACGTAGTGGCTTCTCTTGGTGTGGATTCCGGTTATGTCCCCTATACCTCTTACAGTGCAAAGACCAGCTTTCTAAACGAAAACCCACAGATTATCCAGAGCTTTACCAATGCCCTTCAAAAAGGCATGGACTATGTACAAAGCCATTCTCCTGAGGAAATTGCGCAGGTGATTTCCCCACAATTCCCGGAAACAGATATGGATACTCTTACCACAATTGTCAATCGTTATTATGAGCAGGATACCTGGAAAGAAAATCTGATGTTTGAGAAGGATAGCTTTGAACTGCTGCAGGATATTCTGGAAAGTGCAGGAGAATTGGGGAAACGGGTGGATTACGAACAGCTGATTACCACAGAGTTTGCAAAATCCGCTTTCCTTTAAAAATTAACGCTATAAAAATATAACAATATTTGCAAAAAGAGATATGGAAAACATATGAGATGCTCACTCATATTGTACCATATCTCTTTTATTTACTCCAACAACAGCCCCACTCCATGCGGATGCAAAACCTTGTTACCGAAATATTTATTCCGACTGATTCACCGACTCCCGGATGCATGGAATACACTCCACATAGCAATTTCCATTATCCAGTTTTACTTCTTCTTTTTTCAAAATACCAATAATAATCTGGCAGGCTTTGTATCCGATATCGTGTAACGGAAGCGCCATCGTGGTAAGCGGTGGTTTTTCATAGCATGCCATTTCACGGTTATCATAGCCTGCAACCGCTATATCTTTGCCGGCGTGAAGTCCCAGTTCCTCCAGTCGGTCATAAGTTCCTCCAGCCATAAAATCATTCATACAGAAAATGGCAGTGGCACCTTTAGCCAGAAGAAGGTCTGTATTGTCATAGCCACTCTGACGATCCCAGTCACCATAGGTAATCATATCCGGATCATAGAGAATTCCCCCCTCAAACAGGGCTTTCTGATACCCTTCCAGACGGGACTGCGTATGAATACTCTCTTTCTTTCCGGCAATCACACCGATTTTTTTGTGTCCTTTGGAGACAATATAACTGACCAGATCATACGCACCTTTTATGTCTTTCACTACCACAGAAGGAATCTTCTCACTGCCTGTAAACCCGTAGGCAACCACTGTGGGAATTGGAAGATCTTCAGGAATGATGTTGATCAGGCGCTCATGGGCAGCCACGTAGATGATTCCCTCTACCTGCTTTGCAAGAAGCTTCTGGATTTCCTGCCGCACGATTTCCTTGTGGCGGTTGTCACGATAATAGTTATCCTGGAATTTCTTATAAAGGCGAAGATTTACAAGGAGGATCTGGTAATCTTCTTCCTCGCAGTATTCTGTAATTCCATCAATAATATCCGGAAGGGCAAAGACTGTCATGTCCTCTGCAATAACACCAATGCTTCTGGTGTTCTTGGTTTTCAGATTCTTGGCTACGTAGTTGGGGGTGTAGTTCATTTCACGGATCACCCGTTCTACACGCTCCCTGGTGGCGTCACCAACACTGCCTTTATGATTGATAATATTGGAAACTGTGGCAACAGATACGTTGCAGGCTTTTGCAATTTCTTTTATGGTCGGCATGGGAATCTCCTTCCGTTTTTCTTATCGTGTTAAAATGGCATCTCGCCAAATTCCAAATTCTTTTATCGGACAAATTTACTATATATAATCTTATCATACTTCATTCACAGCTACAATCACAACTTCGGTATCTAACTTCGCTCCAGGTAGAAAGTTCTTTCTCACTTCTCTGCTACTCCACCATTCTGCCTCTCAAAGGGCTGCAGGATTCTTCTCTCAACTGCCCGATTGACACAGGCATAAACAATCATCTGTGGAAAGGAAACACCAATGGTAAGCAGCAGAAACAGAGAATATGGTGCCAGAGCCAGCAAAATGCCGCCAGCAATTACAACTGTCACCACAATCACAATACTCATTTTCCACTCCAATGCCATTAGGATCAATGTGTTTTTCAACAGTGCGCCAGCTCCCAGATCCAGCATGGCAGACATTACGAAATAGTAAGCTCCAATCAGAATTGCAAAAATCATTACTCCCATTCCGCATCCGATCAGCACGTCATGAGTCGTTCCCTTACCAAAATTGCCAGCCAGACTCATCAGATAATATGCGTAAAATCCAAGAACGCCTGTAAGCAATCCGGCAGGAATATTTTTCAGAATACCAGACTTAAATTCCTTCCAGTAATCCTCCAGGGAAAATCCATATCCCACTCTGTAAATTTCCAGAAGATAACGATTTAAGGCAGCCAGAGCAGCGGGAATAGTCACTATGGGAATACAGCATAAAAGAAACAGCATATTCACCACAACCAGTCTTCCTGCATAATTCCAGAGAACATAGCCAACTCTCTTTATACCGCCTGCTGGTGTTTCCTTTTCTTTATCGTTGTTTCCCTGATACCAGTCCATAAATCTTTTTGTCAGTCGCATAAGCATCTCCCAGACTTCTTTCAGGCAGGGCTTTCACCCTGCCTGAAATTATCAATATTGTTATATTTTTAATTTTTCATACCAGTGAGCACAATACCTTCCACAAAGCTCTTCTGCCCAAGAATATAAATCACAATACCTGGAAGGATTGTCATAAATGTTGCTGCCAGTGCCACCGGCCAATTTGTTCCGAAGGAACCGGTAAAGTTAGTCAGCGCAATGGCAAAGGTAAATTTGCTCATGCTGTTAATGTAAATAATCTGCTGAAGCAGGTCGTTCCAGATCTGTATAAACAGCATCATTCCAACTACAACAACCGCCGGTTTGATGGAAGGTACCAGAATCGTCCACAGAATACGCATTCTTCCGGCTCCGTCAATAGATGCCGCCTCATCAAGCTCCTTCGGAATTGTCATCAGGAACTGACGGATCAGGAAAATATTAAAGAAACCACCACCAGTTAAGAATGGCAGTATCAGAGGCCAGTATGTGTCTCCAAGTCCCAGACCCTTCGTCCAGAAAATATACAGAGGAATCAGTGTTACCATTCCCGGAAGAAGAATAGTTCCAACACAGATGTTGAAAATCAGCTTTTTCCCACGGAAACGAAGTCTTGCAAAAGCATATCCACAGAAAATAGCAGTAATGGTACCAAAGGTAACCGCCGGAATAATAATAGTAAAGGTATTCTTAAAATAGGTCCAATACTCAAAGGTCTCCAGAGCCTTGGAATAGTTTGACCAAAGCCACTCATGAGGAATAAAAGAAGGCGGGTACTCATTCAGTGTAGCCGTGCTCATCAAAGAAGACCGGAATATCCACCAAATTGGCAGAAGCACCAGCGCCGCCAGAATCAATACAATGAAAAATGCCAGAATGTTAAAGGCTTTTTCTTTTCGCTTTCTGCTTGCCATTTTTCCAGCCATTTCTCATTCCCCCTCTCCGAAAATCTGCTCTTTCTGTGTTTTAAAGAGTACTGCTGTAAAAATTCCAACCAGGATAAAGAAGATAACCGAATAAGCGGCAGCATATCCCAGCTTGTTTTTCTTAAATGCGTAAAGATAAATGACATAAGACATAAACATGGACTTTTTGCCCGGTCCGCCATCTGTGAGTGCCAGTGCCGGATTGATAACCTGAAGGTGCGTGATCAAAGCTGTCAGTACATTGTAAAAAATGATCGGAGAAATACTGGGAATGGTAACATTCCAGAAACGCTGCCATGCATTTGCACCATCAATTTCCGCAGCTTCCATATACACACGCGGAACATTCTGAAGTCCGGCAAGAAATACTACGATCAGGTTTCCACTTGTCCAGATTGCAATTACCACCAGGGAAGGCACAACCTGACTCGGACTGTCCAGGAACCTCTGAGGCTTCATCCCAAACATTCGAAGAACGAAATTAAAAAGTCCGAAGTTGCCTTCATATAACCATTGCCATCCCTTATACACACCAATTGCCGGTAAAAGGTATGGAATGAAGAAGATAGAACGGAAAATTGTCCGTCCCCATATTTTCATATTCAGAAGCAGGGCTACCAGAAGTGAATAAATAATAGCACCTACCACAGCCAGAAGAGCGTACAGAATTGTCGCTTTTATAGAATCTGCAAAATAAATATCCTTTGTAAAAATACGCTGGAAGTTGTCCATTCCCACAAACTCCGGTGAAGAAAGGCCATTCCATTTAAACACACTCAAAATAAATACTGCCAGTGTCGGCAGATAACTGATCAGGCTCACTCCCAGAAATGCCGGTATCAGACAGAGATAAGCGGTCCTTTCTTCTTTTCTACCGTCTCTTGATGTCACTTGCATTTTGTTTTTCTTATTTGATTTCATGCCCGCACCTCTTAAAAGAGGGCTGACCGGTATCTGTCCGGAATATGGGATATCATCCTTGAACAGTAACCGGTCAGCCCAGTTGCTATACTACATTCATCTGATCACTCACAGCTTATCAGCCATTGTTCTCAGCAAAAATGTCCTGAAGCTCTTCCAGATTCTCGCTGATTGCTTCTTCCATGGTCTCTTCTCCAGCCCATACACTTGAGAATACAGAATCCAGAGTTGCGTTGAACTCTTCTGTTCCGTTTACATAATACCAGGATGTGGACTGTGCATTATTCATAGCGTAATCAACAACTGCGCTCTTGTACATATCCTTATCCGGATAGTTCGGGTTGCTGATCCATTTGTCTGTTTTCTCAGGATCTGTATACCAGGAATCCAGGATCGGCATCCATGTTCCGGCTTCGATCAGGGACCAGGAATTTTCTTCCTGATAGTACCATTTCAGCCATTCCATAGCTTCTTCCGGATGCTCTGTGGTGGAGAATACAACGTTTGGTCCGCCAGTACAGATTGTAACTTTTTCTTTCATGTAAGGAAGAACACCTACGCCATAATCGAAATCAGCGCTTGGTCCAAGGAAGGTGCCCACGTTCCATGCACCATCTGTTGCCATAACTACTTTTTTGCTTCCAAGGGAGGACTCAAGAGCATTTGCAGCACTTGTTACAGGAGGTGCACAGTGATAAACATCTGACAGATCTGCAATTCTCTGAAGCGCTTCTACTGTTTCCGGAGAGTCTATGGTACACTCAGAACCGTCTTCGCTGTAATATCCGCCGCCATTTGATTTCGCCCAGACTTCCAGCTGCCATGGCAGTGTATTAATGGTGCATCCGTAAATATCTACGTTATCCGGATCAAAATCTGGATCCAGAGCATTCTTTCCATTGATATCCAGTGTCAGCTTCTGTGCTGTTTCTACAAAAGTATCCCAATCCCATGCATTCTCAGCATCAGCCGGAGGCGTAACTTCGGATGGATCGATTCCCTGTTTCTCGCAAACCTCTTTCAGAAGGTCGTTGTTGTACCAGAGGTTCAGAACCTCGTTTGCTGCAGAATATGCAACTGGTGTGCCTTCATAGCGGAAGGTCAGACAGTCAAGTGGTTTGGCATCGCCTTCGCCATACATTGTACTGATATCTGCGAGAAGTCCGTTCTCAGCAAATTTCAGAACGCCAGCCTCACTCATAATACCGGTATCCGGAAGCTCACCAGCTGTTGCCATAGCGTTCAGTTTGGTAACGTATGTGTCATGATCGATCTTAACAACCTCTACTTCAATCTTGTCCTGCTCACTGTTGAACTTGTCTGCAACTGCCTGTGTAGCAGCTGTCTCAGTCTCATTTCCCCACTGGGCATATGTGATCTTTACTCTGTCGCCGTCTGCTGCAAAAACCGGAACTGCTGCTCCAACCATCATTGTTCCTGCAAGTAAAATCCCCAATAACTGTTTTTTCTTCATACTACTTCTCCTTTTCTTAGTCATATTATAACGGCTTTTCCTGGCCGCTGTAAACATTTATTACACCCTTAGTTTCTGCCATACCATCATTTCCCCTTCGCCTCGGTTGTTCCACATACAATATGGAATGGCTTGCAGGGAAACTTCTTCTTTTTCCAGTTCTACACTTCCGTATAACTGGTTTTCCCCATCTGTACCTTTGTTCCTTACCCGGATTCCTTTATAGGAAAGAGTTGGAACATTTCCTACCAGTCCTTCTGCCGGAGTCATTTCGTCTACAGAAATATTCTCTTCTATAAAAATCTCTGAAAGAAGTCTTCCGTTTTCTTTTTCCTCCAGGCAGTACACAAGAGGACCTTTCATCAATGCAGCCTTTCCGGCATCAGCTCTTACCTGATCCTTTGCTCCCATCCACTTAGGTTTTACATGAAAATCAAGAGCAATCACGGTATCCCCCGATGAAATGGCCAGCTGCTGATATCCTTTTTCCGGCTGGACTTGAATAGAAATTCCATTCTGTACACAGGAGCCATTCTCACTGTAAGCCGGAATTCGGATTTTCAAAATTCCAGGTCCGGAAGCCTGAACCTCGATTCTGACCTTTCCATCCTGTAAAAGTGTGGAATCCATTTTTATCCTCATTCTGCATGCACCCACCTCAGTATCTGCAGCAGATGAAATAAACTGATTCACATAAACTGCCTGCTCATCCCTTGCGTATATGTACTGTCCAAGAGAAGCAAGAGTTCTTCCCACATTTGGCGGACAACAAGCAACTCCAAACCATTTCTGGCGAATCGGCTTCACATGCTCCATGTAAGTATGCTCTGTACAAAATTCCGGAACCACTTCTAAGGGATTTACATAGAAGTAACGATCGCCTTCTATATTGATTCCTGCCAGAACAGTGTTATAAAGTGCTCTCTCTACAATATCGTAATAAGAAGCATCTTCTGTAACAGCCGCCATTCTCTGTCCAAACATCATGACACCGATGGATGCACAGGTTTCAGAATAATTGGTACTGTTTGGAAGATCGTAATCTGTGGTAAATCGTTCCCGAAAACCACTGCTTCCGATTCCTCCTGTAATATACATTCTTCTTTCCACCATGTTATTCCAGATTCTTCTGCAGGCTTCAAGAAGTTCCTGATCTTCGCACTCTACTGCCAGATCTGCCATTGCAGCACACATATACATATCCCGGACAGCATGTCCCACAGCTTCATCCTGTTCTACAGGGGGCTTATGAGCCTGTGAATATTCCAGATCGTATCTCTCAAACTCCGGAAAAAATTCTGGATGTGCTCTTCCCGCAATTTCTGCCTGCAGGTAATTTGGAGTTCTGCCCCTCTCTCTGATAAAGTATCTGGCCTGCTGAAGATAACGTATCTCCCCGGTTTCCCTGTAAAGCTTCACCAGGGCAAGTTCAATTTCCTGATGCCCCGGATATCCTCTTCTCTGCCCTTCTTCTGTACCAAACACCTTACATATGAGATCTGCATTTTTTCTTGCAATAGTAAGGAATTTCTCCTTGCCTGTCGCCTGATGATAAGCAACTGCCGCTTCAATCATATGACCTGCTGTGTACAGTTCATGACCTTCAACCAGATTCGTCCATTTCTTTCCGGGAGCATTAATAGAAAAATAGGTATTCAGATAACCATCTGGCTCCTGCGCTTTCCCAATCAGATCAATCACCTTGTCTGCCAGCTCTTCCAGCTTTTCACCACGACCTCCGGCAATGGTGTAGGCAACCGATTCCAGCCATTTGTAAAGATCTGTATCCTGAAAAACAACGCCCTTTCTTTCTCCCTCTTCTTCTCCTGCTGCAATACGGAAATTACGGATACAATAGGTAGGCTCTGAGTCTTCCAGCTGATCATTGAGAATCTTCCACTGATGAGGAATAATTTTCTCACTTACCTTATTCACGTATTCCCCGAACAGGCTGTCAGTGATCCTGATTTTCTTCAGATCCAGCTGTTTCAAGTGTTTCTTCATATTTGCACCTGCCTTCGCCATTTTGATTAATCGTTTAATCTCCTTTGTAAAAAATAAAAAACAGGATTTATACCTTGTTTTTTCTTCTGTTTACAGGTTATTCGTTAATCGTTTCACTTATCTTTAAACAGATAGTAGCACGATAAACTTAATTTGTAAATACCATATATTTTTTTTTGGCTATTGTCATAGATTATTCAGTTATTTTTATGCATTTTCACCACTTTTCAGAATGATTAATCGTTTTTTATATTTTATTCATATATAGAGGGTTCTGCTTTTTCAGTCTGGTTCTGTCAGATCATTTCTGTTATAATATTTTTTAACTGATAACTTCTTTTCAGAGTTTATTACAAAGGAGGCAGACCTTATGAAACTAAATCCAAACTGCAAGGCCTGTCAGCTTCGCAGACAGGAAGAAAAAATCCGTCATTTTGACGATGAAGACCGAAAGCAGCAATATATGGAGGCCATTATCCATCGTTTTGACAACCCGAAAGAGGGTGACTGTGTTCCCAGTATTTCTGCGGAGCTGAAAAAATTTTACTGTTCCTTCTGGGGAATTCCAATGGAGGATTTTACTAAAATCAATGAAGAATACGATCAGCTTATGCTGGATCTGGAGGACGACCTGCTGTCTGTTATCCGCTATTCCCAGGATCCACTGAAAGCAGCGCTTATCTATGCCAGAACCGGTAATTATAT
The DNA here is from genome assembly GCF_934371575.1 of uncultured Blautia sp. Taxonomy (GTDB): domain Bacteria; phylum Bacillota; class Clostridia; order Lachnospirales; family Lachnospiraceae; genus Blautia_A. The sequence continues at coordinate 8,739 of NZ_CAKRNY010000062.1, forward strand.
TGATTTCGCTGCACTTCCGGATGTCAGCAAGGAGATGGCTCTTTCTCTTATAAAAAGTGAAAACAAGGATGATCTTGACGAACAGGAATATCATCAATTCTGCCAGGATATGAAGAAGGCAGATAATGTTGTATATATTACCGATAACTGCGGTGAGATCGTTCTGGACAAAATCGCCATCCAGATTTTGAAAAAGACATTTCCAAATATACGGATCACTGCCCTTGTGCGCGGTCTGCCTGCCGGAAACGACGCTACCATGGAAGATGCGGAGTTCTGCGGTCTTACTGATGTTGTGCCTGTACTGGGAAACGGAAACGACGTAGGCGGTACCTGGCTTCACGGGATCAGTACCCACGCCAGGGAACTTCTATATAATGCTGACGTGATCATTGCCAAAGGTCAGGGAAATTACGAAACTCTGCATGGCTGCGGACTGAATATCTACTATCTGTTTTTGTGCAAATGTGACTGGTTTCAGCAGCTTTTTCATGCAAATACGCTTGAAGGAATGTTCGTAAATGAAAGAAGGGCACCTAAGGCAACTGCTTTTTCGTCAGATTGACAAGAAACAGTTTGAAAATTTGTATGATTCTGCCCTAGCCCTTAAAGGACATTTTCGCTATACTAACAGCAGATGAAAAAAGCATCGAAACACTTTTGATTATTATTCTATAATGTATTGAAATTTGGAGGAAAAATCATGGCAAGCTTATCATTACAGCACATTAACAAAACTTATCCAAATGGTTTCCAGGCAGTTAAAGATTTCAATCTTGAAATTGAAGACAAAGAATTCATCATCTTCGTTGGACCATCCGGATGTGGAAAATCTACTACACTTCGTATGATCGCAGGTCTTGAGGAGATCAGCGGTGGTACATTAAAGATCGGTGACAAGGTTATGAACGATGTAGAGCCGAAAGACCGTGATATCGCAATGGTTTTCCAGAACTACGCTCTGTATCCTCATATGACAGTATATGATAACATGGCATTTGGTCTGAAACTTCGTAAAGTTCCGAAGGACCAGATTGACAAAGCAGTTAGAGAAGCTGCAAGAATCCTTGACCTTGAGAAACTTCTTGATCGTAAACCGAAGGCTCTTTCCGGTGGACAGAGACAGCGTGTTGCTATGGGACGTGCTATCGTTCGTAATCCTAAGGTATTCCTTATGGATGAGCCTCTTTCCAACCTGGATGCTAAGCTTCGTGTTCAGATGCGTATCGAGATTTCCAAGATCCATCAGAGACTGGGCGCAACAATCATCTACGTAACACATGACCAGACAGAGGCTATGACTCTTGGTACCAGAATCGTTGTTATGAAAGATGGTGTTGTTCAGCAGGTTGATACACCACAGCACCTTTATGAGCAGCCAGGCAACCTGTTCGTTGCAGGATTCATGGGATCCCCGCAGATGAACTTCCTTGACGCTCAGATTGCAGAGAAAGGCAGCGACCTTGTTGCTAAGATCGGCGAGTATGACGTTCTTATTCCTGCAGCTAAAGCTAAAATTCTCAAAGACAATGGCTATGTTGGCAAGACAGTTGTTCTTGGTATCCGTCCAGAGGATATCCATGATTCCCAGATGTTCATCGAGGCTTCTCCAAGCGCTCCAATGACATCTACAGTTAAAGTTTATGAGCTTCTTGGTGCTGAAGTATTCCTGTACTTCGATGTAAACGGAACTCAGGTTACAGCACGAGTTGATCCTCGTACAAACTCCAAGACAGGCGATACAATCAAATTCGCATTCGATATGGAGAAATCTCACTTCTTCGATAAAGAGACAGAGCTTACTATCTGCAACTAATATTTAGAAGAATGAATTTAGGCCTCAGGGGTTTTCCCCTGAGGCATTTTTTGTTATACTGTTACTATATGATGATTCTAGGGCAAAAGGTCAAAAAGCCGGTGCAAGCTCGCTTGCAAAAGCCCCGACTATAATTTAGTCAAAAGATTTCTTACCACAAAGGAGTACACTCTATGAAATTACTTCAGATTCTCCAGAAATGTCTGGATGACTGGAAAAATATCAGCCACCTGGACTTCTGCCTTGTAAATTTAGACAACACAATTTATATCAGCACCTGCGACAGAGCACTTCCTTCTGAAGAGAAACTGGACGAATTTAAAGAAGATGATGCTCTGTGTATTTCCAATATGAACTGCCGCCTGTATAAGGTGACAGAGAGCCACCAGCTTCAGTATATCCTGATCGTATGGGGAACTGCTGAGGCAGCCTCCACCATCGGAGAACTGGCTGTCTGCCAGATTGAAAGCCTTCTTACTGCCTATATGGAGAAAAGCGATAAAAATGTATTTATGCAGAACCTTCTCCTTGGTTCTTATTCCGACGTAGATGCCTTTAACCGCGCCAAGAAGCTTCATATTGCCACAAGCGTAAGGCGCGCCGTTTTCCTTGTAGAAACCAAGCAGAGCAAAGATGAGAACGCCCTTGCCACCATCCGTAATATCTTTTCCGCAAAAACCAGGGATTTTATTACTGCAATTGATGATTCCGGCATTATTGTTCTTCGTGAACTGCAGCCTTCTGAGGATTATTCTGATCTGGATGACATTGCACATATGCTTGTAGATATGCTGAATACAGAAGCTATGACCTCTGCCTGGGTCTCCTACAGCAATATTGCAGAGGATCTGAAGCAGCTTCCTGACGCTTACAGGGAAGCGCGCACAGCTCTGGAAGTTGGGAAAATTTTTTATACCGGTAAGAATGTATTCGGATATAACCGTCTGGGTATCGGTCGTCTGATCTATCAGCTTCCCATCGAAATCTGTGAGATGTTTATTGATGAATTTTTCAAGGATGAAACTCTGGATTCCATTGACGATGAAACCCTTGCCACCATCCGTACCTTCTTTGAAAACAACCTGAATCTCTCCGAAACCTCCAGGCAGCTTTATGTACACCGAAACACTCTGGTGTATCGCTTTGAGAAGCTGCAGAAAAAGTTCGGTCTGGATATCCGTACCTTTGAGGATGCACTCACTTTTAAGTTGGCGATGATGGTTGTGAATTATATTAAATATAAAAAGGCAGAATAAAACGTTTTTATCCCCCTAAGCACCTCCAGAATTAACCTTTACATTTCGCAATAATCTCTTGACTTAAAGTCCACTTTAACATGTATAATAAAGAAAATAGATCTGACCATAGAGCAATTTCAAGTTTCTACGAATCTCCTTTCTGCTCTATGGTCAATCTTTCAAGAAAGGAGTATTTCATCATGGATAAGATCAAAAAGAATTTCGGTTTTGGCTGCATGCGTCTTCCTATGAAGGATGACGAAGTTGACAAGGAACAGATGTGTAAAATGGTAGATACTTTTCTGAAGCAGGGCTTCAATTATTTTGATACCGCCCACGGATACCTGGATGGAAAAAGCGAGCTCGCCCTTCGCGACTGCCTGACCAACCGTCATGACCGCAGCGAATATATTCTCACCAATAAGCTTACCAACCTCTATTTCAAATCAGAGGAAGAAATCAGGCCATTTTTTGAGAGCCAGTTGAAAGCCTGCGGCGTAGATTATTTCGACTTTTACCTTATGCATTCACAGAATGAAGAGATTTTTAAATACTTTAAAAAATGTCACGCTTATGAAACTGCTCTCCAGCTGAAAGAAGAGGGTAAGATCCATCATTTCGGAATTTCCTTCCACGACAAGGCAGAAGCTCTGGATCAGATTCTTACCGAGTATCCACAAATCGAGGTTGTCCAGATCCAGTTCAACTATTTGGACTATGAGGATCCAGCTGTACAAAGCCGCAAGTGCTACGAAGTCTGTCGTAAGCATAATAAACCTGTGTTGATCATGGAACCTGTTAAAGGCGGTAACCTTGTAAACCTTCCAGAAGATGCCAAGAAGGTTCTGGATGATCTTCACGGCGGCAGCCCGGCAAGCTATGCACTTCGTTTTGCTGCTGGATTTGATGGCGTTCTCATGGTTCTTTCCGGTATGAGCAATATGGAGCAGATGGAAGACAACATCAGCTTTATGAAAGACTTCCAGCCTTTGAATGAGAAAGAAATGGAAGCAGTCCACAAAGTAGCAGATATTTTCCACCAGAAGCACGCAATCCCATGTACTGCCTGTCGTTACTGTACCGCAGGATGCCCGAAACAGATTTCCATCCCGGATCTTTTCGCCTGCATGAATGCCAAGAAGGTATTTAACGACTGGAATGCAAATTACTACTACAACAACGTCCACACAGTACATAATGGCAAAGCCTCCGACTGTATCAAGTGCGGCAAATGCGAAAAATCCTGCCCACAGCATCTCCCGATCAGAGATTTGCTGGAAGATGTGACAAAGGAATTTGAAACTGAGCAGAAATAATATTTTGGCGGATCCACACAACTGGATCCGCCATTTTTTTATTCTTCCTCATCCTTCGCCCACTCAAACGTACACTTCACAGCCTTCTTCCACCCTTTCAGCTTCTTCTTACGCTCCTCTTCTGTCATCTGTGGAGTAAACTGCTGGCCAATCTGCCAGTTATTTTTTACTTCGGAAGCATCTTTCCAGAAACCAGTTGCCAGACCTGCCAGGTAGGATGCGCCAAGGGCTGTTGTTTCGATACAGCTTGGACGGACTACTTTGGTATCCAGAAGATCCGCCTGGAACTGCATCAGGAAATTATTGGCGCTTGCGCCGCCATCTACACGAAGCGCACCAAGTTTAAGACCGGAATCCTTTTCCATTGCTTCCAGAACATCATGCACCTGATAAGCCAGTGACTCTACTGTTGCACGAATCAGATGCGCTTTTCCAGCCCCTCTTGTAAGTCCCAGAATAGCACCTCTTGCGTACTGATCCCAGTATGGAGCTCCAAGTCCTGTAAATGCAGGAACTACATAAACACCATTTGTGTCCGGCACGGAAAGACAATAGATTTCAGACTCCGGAGCGCTTTCCAGAATTCCAACTTCATCTCTCAGCCACTGGATTGCCGCTCCTGCAACAAAAACACTTCCCTCAAGAGCATATCCTGGTGTTCCATCCGCTTTCACTGCGATGGTTGTAAGCAGTCCGTTCTCTGACTCTACTGCTGTATCCCCTGTATGCATAAGTAAAAAACAGCCGGTTCCATATGTATTTTTTACATCGCCGGACTCAAAACAGCACTGTCCAAAAAGGGCTGCCTGCTGATCTCCTGCAGCACCGGCAATGGGAATTCTTCTGCCGATCAGATTCTCATTGGTATATCCGTAAATACAGCTGCTGGGCTTCACCTCAGGAAGCATGCATTCCGGAATATCCAGATATTTCAGAATCTCTTTGTCCCATTTTTTCTCATGGATGTCAAAAAGCATGGTACGGGAGGCATTTGTATAATCAGTTACATGCACTTCCCCCTTTGTCAGCTTCCAGATCAGCCAGGTATCTACCGTTCCGAAAAGCAGCTCGCCATTTACCGCTCGCTCTCTTGCACCTTCCACATGATCCAGAATCCATTTCAGCTTTGTTGCGGAAAAATAAGCGTCCGGAATCAGACCGGTTTTCTTTCTCACAAGCTGAGTCATACCGTCTTTTTCCATTTTTTCAATCATGTCGGCTGTTCTGCGGCACTGCCATACAATAGCCGGATAAACAGGCTCTCCTGTATTCTTATCCCATACAATGGTAGTCTCTCGCTGGTTCGTGATTCCGATTGCATGGATATCTTCCGCATCTACACCAATCTTACTCATGGCCTCTGTAGCTACTGACATCTGAGATGACCAGATTTCACTGGGATCGTGCTCTACCCAGCCTGGTTTCGGATAATACTGTTTGTACTCCTTCTGTGCCACACTGCACATGTTTCCATTTTTGTCAAATAAAATACATCTTGAGCTGGTTGTCCCCTGATCCAATGCCATTATATATTTTCCCATAGCGCACCTCGTTTACTTTGCTTAAATTATTTATATTATAGCCTATTTTCACATACAAGAAAATACCCATTGTCCGAATTCGTCCCTCCTCGACGAACTTTCAACCCACAAAATAGCAAAAACGCCAGTCTGCAAAGTTTCCCATGCAGGCTGACGCCAGATTTTTTATATGTAATTTATGCCAGTAAGGTTTTACCAAGGAAGTAAACCAGAACCAGCGCACCAAGCACAATTCTGTACCATCCAAACGCCTTGAAATCATGTTTCTTGATGTATCCCATAAGGAACTTAATTGCAAGAATGGATACTACAAACGCAACCACCATACCGATCAAAAGGATCATTACCTCTGTACCTGTAAAACCAAAACCAAATTTCACAAGCTTTAAAAGGCTGGCTCCGAACATAACCGGAATGCCAAGGAAGAAAGTGAACTCAGCGGCAACTGTTCGGGAAGTTCCTACCAGGATTCCTCCGATAATGGTGGAACCGGATCTGGATGTACCGGGAATAACGGAAAGCACCTGGAAGCAGCCAATAAGAAATGCTGTCTTAAAGGATAAATCTTCCAGCTCTGTACACTGTGGCTCTCTGCCTTTGTTGTAGTTTTCCACAACGATGAACAGAACACCATAGACGATCAGCGCAATGGCAACAACCACATAGTTGTTAAAATGCTCCTCAATAAAATCATCAAATGGAAGGGCAATCACAATAGTCGGCAGACAAGCTACCACAATCTTAAACCACAGCACCCATTTCTCTTTATCGCAGAAGCGCTCTACAAAATTCAGGATCACCTGCGCCCATTTCGGCTTCCTGGCAATTGCCATCTGGGTTCTTCTGGGAAGCTTCTTTATATAAAAAGGCCACAGCTTATTCCAATACAAAACAACAACTGCAAGTATGGCTCCAAGCTGAATCACTACCAGAAATACATCCATAAACTCCTTGGAAACATCCAGATGAAGAAATTCATCTACCAGGATCATATGTCCGGTACTGCTGATGGGGAGCCATTCTGTAATTCCCTCCACAATGCCGAGGAAAATTACCTTTAAAAGTTCGATAATATCCATTTCTACCCCTTTCTTATGAATGCACTCTCCATGTGCACCCACTTTAACAAAATGAGGACGGAGACTTAAACTTCTCCGTCCTCTTTAGTATATTACAGAAAGTATTTTTCGTAAACTTGTATTTTATTTTTTTCTACAATTTTTACTGCAAAAATCCCAGACTGCACACGCTTCCTTTAGCGTCTTGCAATAGTTGCAATATCAATCAGGCTTAAGCGATTGGCATCTGTATTTTCAAGACTGGTCACAAGCGCTTCTGCAGTATCAAGGCTGGTGAGAACATTAACACCTGTCTCGATGGCATTACGTCTGATCACGAAACCATCCTTCTGGTGGTCAACACCCTGAGACGGAATATCGATAACTACATCGATCTTGTGTCCAAGGATCAGGTCCATAAGGTTCGGAGCAGGCTGCTCCAGCTTGTTGGTACGGATTACCTTAACACCATGCTCTTTCAGAGTTTTTGCTGTTCCTCTGGTTGCATAGATACGATATCCAAGAGCCTCGAATCTCTTTGCGATCGGAACTGCATCCTCCTGCTCTTCCGGTCTTACAGTCATGATCATGTTCTTATGCTTCGGCAGACGGATTCCAGCTCCAAGGAATGCTTTGTACAGAGCTTCGTTAAAGGTCTCTGCAATACCAAGGCATTCACCGGTAGATTTCATCTCTGGTCCAAGGCTGATATCAGCACCGCGGATTTTCTCGAAGGAGAATACCGGCATCTTGATGGCAATATGTTTTGCCTCTGGCTGAAGTCCCGGCTCATAACCCATATCCTTCAGTTTGTATCCAAGGATTACCTTTGTTGCCAGCGGTACGATCGGGATTCCTGTAACCTTGCTGATGTAAGGTACGGTACGGCTGGAACGTGGATTAACCTCAATTACATATACGTCATCCCCAAGAACGATGAACTGGATATTGATCATACCCACTACATGAAGTGCTCTTGCAAGACGTCTGGTGTACTCTGCAATAGTCTCTTTGGCTTTCTCACTGATGGTTCTTGCCGGATATACGGAAATACTGTCACCGGAGTGGATTCCGGCACGCTCAATATGCTCCATAATACCAGGGATCAGGATGTCCTCGCCATCGCAAACGGCATCAACCTCGATTTCTTTTCCCATCAGGTACTTGTCAACAAGAATCGGATGCTCCTGTGCGATCTGATTGATGATTCCAATATATTCATCTACATCCTCATCGCTTACGGCGATTCGCATACCCTGTCCGCCAAGTACATAGGAAGGACGAACCAGAACCGGATAGCCCAGCTCATTCGCTGCCTTTTTCGCTTCTTCTGCTGTAAATACAGTCTGTCCCTTTGGTCTCGGGATCTGGCATTTCTCCAGGATCTCATCGAACAGCTCACGGTCCTCAGCTGCGTCTACATTCTCAGCAGATGTTCCAAGGATCTTCACACCCATCTTTGTAAGGGCCTCTGTAAGCTTAATTGCAGTCTGTCCACCGAACTGTACAACAGCTCCGTCCGGTTTCTCAATATTTACAATGTTCTCAACATCTTCCGGTGTAAGAGGCTCGAAATACAGCTTATCTGCAATATCAAAGTCTGTACTAACTGTCTCCGGGTTATTGTTGATAATGATAGTCTCGTAACCTTCTTTTGCAAAAGCCCAGGTACAATGTACAGAGCAGAAGTCAAACTCAATACCCTGTCCGATACGGATCGGACCGGAACCAAGTACCAGAATCTTTTTCTTATCCGGTGTGGCAATTGCCTCATTCTCAGTGCCTTCATCACCATATACAGAATAGTAATATGGAGTTGCAGCTGCAAACTCTGCAGCACAGGTATCTACCATCTTATAAGCAGCCTTGATACCGTAATCTGCACGAAGATCTTTGATCTCTTCTTCTGTTTTGCCTGTAAGGCGGGCAATGATATAGTCCGGGAACTCCATGCGTTTTGCTTCCAGAAGAAGCTCTTTGGTAAGCTTTCTGTTCTTCAGGGCATTTTCCATTCCAACCAGGATTGCCAGCTTATCAATGAACCAGATATCAATCTGAGTGATGTCATGAAGCATGGACTGCGGCATACCACGGCGGATTGCCTCTGCGATCTTCCAGATTCTGCGGTCATCTACAATTGCCAGCTCAGCAAGCAGCTCCTCGTCTGTAAGCTGGGTAAAATCATAGGACATAAGGCTGTCCACGTGCTGCTCCAGGGAGCGGATTGCCTTCATAAGAGCACCTTCAAAGTTATGGCAGATACTCATAACCTCACCGGTAGCTTTCATCTGAGTGGTAAGGGTTCTCTTAGCTGTTATAAATTTATCAAACGGAAGTCTCGGGATCTTAACTACGCAATAGTCAAGCATTGGCTCAAAGCTTGCGTATGTTTTTCCGGTGATGGCGTTAGGAATCTCATCCAGTGTATAACCAAGTGCAATCTTCGCAGCAACCTTTGCGATCGGATAACCGGTAGCCTTACTTGCGAGTGCAGAGGAACGGCTTACACGAGGGTTAACCTCGATTACACAGTACTCAAAGCTGTCTGGCTTCAGCGCATACTGAACGTTACAGCCTCCAGTGATTCCAAGCTCTGTAATGATATTCAGGGCAGAGGTACGGAGCATCTGATACTCTTTGTCTCCAAGTGTCTGTGATGGAGCAACTACGATGGAGTCTCCTGTATGAACACCAACCGGGTCGATATTCTCCATGTTGCAGACTGTGATACAGTTTCCTGCACCGTCACGCATTACCTCATACTCGATTTCCTTCCATCCTGCGATACAACGCTCTACCAGAACCTCCCCAACACGGGAAAGACGAAGACCGTTCTCCAGGATCTCACGAAGCTCAAACTCATTGTGGGCAATACCGCCGCCGCTTCCGCCGAGGGTGTAAGCAGGACGAAGAACAACCGGATAGCCGATGGAATTGGTAAATGCAAGACCATCCTCTACCGTGGTAACAACCTTGGAGGCTGCAACCGGCTCGCCGATTTTTTCCATGGTATCTTTAAATTCCTGACGGTCCTCAGCCTTCTTAATTGTCTGTGCTGTGGTACCGATCAGTCTTACATTATGCTCTTTCAGGAAGCCTTTCTCATCCAGCTCCATAGCAAGATTCAGACCAGCCTGACCACCAAGTGTGGGAAGAACACTATCCGGTTTTTCTTTCAGGATCAGCTGCTCTACTACCTCTACTGTAAGAGGCTCGATATAAACGCGGTCTGCAATATCTTTATCAGTCATAATGGTAGCCGGGTTGGAGTTCAGAAGAACAACCTCCAGACCTTCTTCCTTCAGGGAACGGCAGGCCTGTGTTCCTGCGTAATCGAACTCTGCTGCCTGGCCGATGATGATCGGACCTGAACCAATAACAAGTACTTTTTTAATGTCTTTATTTCTTGGCAT
>NZ_CAKRNY010000063.1 GCF_934371575.1 uncultured Blautia sp.
GTGCGATAGTGGCGTAGTTGGTAACGCGCGACCTTGCCAAGGTCGAGACCGCGGGTTCGAGCCCCGTCTATCGCTCTCATAACAGAATATTTGATTGCTATATTTATGCGATAGTGGCGTAGTTGGTAACGCGCGACCTTGCCAAGGTCGAGACCGCGGGTTCGAGCCCCGTCTATCGCTCTTAGAAACCAGGAATTAAGTTTCCTGGTTTCTTTGTTTATAAAGAAATAATCCCATAGGTAAATTTAAAGCCTGGCAAGTGCAGTTTGTTATGGATGCATTTACCAGGCTAAAAAGAGCAGCTGTCCTTTTATATGTTGTTTTCATCGGAACAGAGGGTTCCGTAGAAGCTGAGCAGATACAGACCACTAAGCCCAACCAGTGCGTAGATGATTCTGGAAATCCAGCTCATGCTTCCGAAAATCAGAGCAACCAGATTAAAGTTGAAAAATCCGATCAGTCCCCAGTTGACAGCGCCAATGATTGTGAGTGTCAGACAGAAACAATTCAAAAATCTATTTCCCATAAGTCACCATCCTTTCGTAACTATAGTATCCCTTTTTATTTAAGAAATATACGAAAAAGAACAGTCGAAATTTGGTAAAAAATGCTGACACAAAAAACAATCCGTTATTGCAGATTTAAGGTTTGTGTGGCCGTACTTCCTGTATCCAGTCCAAATGCGTCTGTGGCCTTTAATGTGACAGGACTTTTATCCTTGAGGGAGAATGCCTGGCAGACATTTACAGTTTCACCTGGCTGTACTTCTTTCATAAATGCATCAACAGCATCATCACTGCTGGACGGAATAGCTGCTTCAAGGGAAGTACCATTTTGATAAGCAGTCAGGTTTACGTCCACCATGGCACTGGAAACGGTTTCTCCATTGTTTGTGTAGTCGTAATAGATAAGAAGACAGGGCTCACTGCCAAAATCAGTGGAAACTACATTACGGGTATAATGAATGGAAAAGCGGTCATTGGAAAGATCAATAGTGCCATTAGAGTCAGAAGGAGCCGGTGCAGAAGCGTCGGTGCCGGTATTTCCATCAGTAGTCTCAGAAGCAGTCAGACTCTGGCTGATCTCATCCTCTACACTTTTGAAATTGGCAGACATGATCTTTACAGTCTCATCATCCAGGGAAGTGATTCTCCACTGGCCATTTACATTGATCATGGGATAAACAATATCCGTTTCGCTGAATTTGTCTTCCAGACCTGATTCTTTCTCAGTCAGAATAGAAGCAAGCTTATCCTGAGTCTCCTGTTCTGTCAGGCTTTCTCCGGAAAAAGCACTGGAAACGATCTGGCGAAGAAATTCTGTGACTGTTTCACGGTAAATGTCAGACCCATCTATATAGCGGATCCGGGCAGTGACTTCGGCTGTGCCGTCCTGAAAACTGAAACGGGTTTTGGTGATCTTCCAGGTCATCTTGGCATTGATGGATTTGAAGAAGCCTTCGTAGCTGGTATTTCGCACGTCAGCATCATCCAGGGCTGACAGATCTTTGCTCTGGAGCATGTCTGCCATAGTGTTAAAATCAAGATTGCGGATGCCGGTGAGATATTTGTCCAATTCTTTGGCAGGCAGGCTGCGCTGGTAGAAATAGTATCCAGCACCTGCGGCTATGGCAAGAACGATGACGAGCAAAAGTAAAATACGTCCGGCTTTGCCCTTTTTTTTCTTCTTTTGGGAAACCGGTTGTTCATCTGGGATATTCAATTGTTTTTCTTCCATATTTCCTCCTTGTTTTTGCTGTTGCTATCCAGTTTGAATATAAATTCTGAGATATTACTTTATTATAGTATACTCCCGGGAGCGTGTCAAAACATTTGCAGATCGGTTTACCGCTAAAATCAGGGGTTCTGGTCAAACACGCTCTAGTGCCTATTTACGTGTGCTTACAGGATATGTTAAAATAAGAAAAAAACAGAAAGGCGGAAAAATTATGAGTGCAAAATATGAAGCTTATATAGAATCAGAGGCAGATGGCCTTGATATTTCCGTTCTGGCAGTGGTTCCGGATGAAATACCGTATCGGGGAATCCTGCAGCTCGTTCATGGAATGAGCGAGTACAAGGAGCGCTATCTTCCATTTATGGAATACATGGCAAAAAGAGGCTATGTATGCGTGATCCATGATCACAGAGGCCACGGAAAGAGTGTCCGTGCTATGGAGGATCTGGGGTATATGTATGGCGGAGGAGCGGATGCTGTTCTGAAGGATATTGAAACAGTAAACAGGGAAATGCATCAGCAGTTACCTGATCTGCCGTTAATTCTGTTTGGACACAGTATGGGGTCTCTTGCTGTACGTGCTTTTGCAAGAGATCATGATGACTGTATGGATATGCTGATCATCTGCGGTTCTCCAAGTAAAAATTCGGCCAGACCTGTCGGTGAGGTGATTGCCCATGTGGAAAGTGCTTTATTTGGTCCGGCACACAGAAGCAAAGTGATAGAGACTTTGTCCTTTGCAGGAAATGTACTGCGCTTTAAAAATGATAAAGACTGTACTTCCTGGATCTGTGCCAACAAGGCAGTGGCTCAGGAATATTCTGATTCGGAACTGTGCGGATTTACTTTTACAGACGATGGCTATCTGGCACTTTTTGAACTGATGAAACGTGCTTATGATGTGAAACACTGGCATTGCACCAGACCGAAGATGCCTGTACTTTTTGTCAGCGGGTCCGATGATCCCTGTATGATCAATGTACGTCATTTTGCAAAGGCTGTGCAGGATATGCGTCATGCCGGTTACGTAGATGTAAGAGGTAAGCTTTATCCGGGAATGCGCCATGAAATCCTGAATGAAACAGACCGTAAGCGAGTATATCACGATATTGCTTTTTACATAAAAAAGAAAGGATTCTGAGAAAAAGCATAAAACAATTTATTTTGCACATACTGATATCATATTATCTTATAGCTTAAAGTAAATATAATACTGTGTGAAGTGGAGTGTTTTATGAGAAAAAGAGGCTGGATTCTGCTTCTGGTTCTTTTGTGTGTGGCTTTTCTTATGAGCTGCGGCAAAAATACAGAACCAGATGAGGCAAAAGGTGAACTGGTAAGAATTGAAAGGGAAGGATACCCAGGTGGTATTCTTCTTTTTTTACTTTTGAGATAAAAGTTTCTCTACTAAAAAGACAGATGTCTCTGTGTAAAATACACAAAAATTTTTGAAAATAGCACGTAAAAATTCTACAATATTAGAAAAATACAATGATATTGTTCTAAAGTTTAAAATGTTACTTGATTAAAGTGGTGCGAGATGATATAATTTTCAACATATATTAAAAAATGAACACTGGTCAGAAAACACTGCTCTCTTTTGAGAGAAAGAAATAAACGTTTTTGATCAGATGTAACAAGGAGGAAAAATGGGAAAGTACTTTGCAAAAAGACTTGGAATGGCAATCTTGACTATCTTTCTGGTAGCCTGTCTTACATTCCTGCTGATGAATGCTGTACCTGGAAGCCCATGGCTCAGTGAGAAAACACCTTCCGAAACCACACTTGCAGCGCTGAATGCCAAATACGGACTGGATAAACCGGTCTATGTACAGCTTTTTATGTATCTGAAAAATATTCTTCACGGTGATTTCGGTGTATCTCTTAAGATGCAGAAGAACCGTGCAGTTCTTGACATTATCACTGATATGTTTCCGGTATCAGCCAAGGTAGGTGCACTTGCACTTGCATGGGCCATTCTGGTGGGCGTACCTCTTGGATGTCTTGCCGCATTTAAACGAGGTAAACTGACAGACAGCATTCTTCGTGTCATCTGTACACTTGGAATTTCCATGCCAAGCTTTGTTGTGGCATCTGTTCTCTTGGTAACCCTGACCGGAAATAATGCTTTGAACCTGTTTCCCTCAATTTTTGATCCTTCACAGGGATGGCGTGCATATGTGCTTCCCTGCTTTGCCCTTGGATTTTATCCTATGTGCTATACTGCACGTCAGACACGTTCAGCAATGTTGGATTCTTTAAGTCAGGAGTATATTAAGACTGCTCGTGCAAAAGGTCTGAAAAACAAGAAGATTATTTTCAAGCATGCTCTTAGAAATGCCTTGATTCCTGTTATTACATACCTTGGACCGCAGGTGGCCTTTACCCTTTGCGGTGGTTTCGTTGTAGAGAGTGTATTCTCTATTCCGGGACTTGGACGTTATTTCGTACAGTCTATTCAGAACCGTGATTATCCTGTTATTATGGGAACCACTATTTTTCTGGCAGCATTTATTATTCTGATGAACCTGGTTGTAGACCTCCTGTATAAGGTTGCTGACCCGAGAATCAGCCTTACGAAAGGAGGAGAATGATCATGGCAGAAGATAAGAAAATCAAAAAATGTCCGGTCAGTCTTCAGCCGGATATTGAAAATCTCCTTCAGGAACTGACAGCAGACGATTTTACATCTGCGTCCAGTCAGGAGAAGGCTGATTTTATTCAGGACCGCCAGAGCGTTTCCTATTGGAAAGATGCCTGGAGAAGACTGAAAAGGAACGTCGTAGCCATGGTTGCACTTGGTGTGATCGTATTCCTGTTTTTGTTTGCCTTTCTGGGACCGGTTCTGATCCCATATGGTTATGATGAATTTAATAAAGGCGCTGAGAATCTTTATCCATATCACTATACATTAGAAGATACACAGCGCGTGAATGATGAGATTGCTTCCCGTACACAGTCTGATGTAGTGGATGTGGATGAAATGATCGCGCAGGCGAAAGCCGAAGCAGAAAAGAAAGGCGAGAAGTTTACGAAAAAGGATGAAGCAGTTATCCGTGCAAAAGCTAAGGTTGCAGCAAAACCAGAGGAAGGCGCTTCTGATGAACAGAATGTTGACGAGGATTCCATCCGTAAGGAGCTTGGAATCAAGAAACACCTTTTCGGTTATTCACAGGCTGAGTTAGAGCGTAAAGCAAATGGAGAAAAAGTATTTCCACATGTTTTTGGTACAGATATGTATGGCCGTGATATTCTTGTCCGCGTTATGTATGGCGCCAGAGTTTCCATGTCCGTTGGTGTATTTGCAGCAATCCTGGTACTTGTGATTGGTGCTCTTTACGGAGCAATCTCCGGTTACTGCGGTGGAAAAGTAGATGCAGTTATGCAGCGTATTGTAGAGTTGATCTATGCTGTTCCGGAAATGCTGGTTGTGCTTTTGATCGCAACTGCGCTGAAGCCTATACTTACTGAATATGTAAATTCAGCAGGAACCGGTCCTATGAAATCATTTGTCAATGTTCTGGGACCAAACCTGATTTCCATGTTTATTGCATTTGGTCTGTTATACTGGGTTACCATGAGCCGTATTATCCGTGGTCAGGTACTTCAGCTGAAACAGCAGGAATATGTAACAGCAGCGAGAGCACTCGGTGCATCCGGCGGCAGGATCATCCGTCGTCATCTGCTTCCAAACTGTATCGGACAGATCGTTGTTACTACCTGCCTGCAGATTCCGTCTGCTATTTTCCTGGAGTCTTTCTTATCCTACCTTGGTGTCGGTGTTTCTGCGCCGCTTCCAAGTCTTGGATCCATGGCAACAGACGCACTTAGCGGTATGTATACGTATACTTACAGATTGATCGTGCCTTCTGTGATCCTGAGTATTATGATTCTTGCATTTAACCTGTTTGGTGATGGTCTTCGTGATGCTCTTGATCCGAAGCTGAAGAAATAAGAGAGGAGGAGAATAATGTCTGAACAGAAAAATAAATTACTGGAAGTAAAAGACCTTAAAGTCTCCTTCTTTACCCCTGCAGGTGAAGTAAAAGCTGTTGGCGGTATATCTTATGACCTTGATTATGGCGAGGTTATGGGAGTTGTTGGAGAATCCGGTTCTGGAAAGAGCCAGGAAGCATATTCTATTATGGGACTGTTACAGTCACCTGGTAAAGTAACCGGAGGTTCCATTACATTTGAGGGGAAAGATGTTCTCTCCTTTTCCAAGGATGAGATGACTGCGTTTCGCGGAAATAAAGTAGCCATGATTTTCCAGAATCCAATGACCTGCCTGAATCCGGTCTATACAATCGGAAATCAGCTGATTGAGGCTCTTCGTGCCCACGACAAGAAGATCAGCAAGGAAGAAGCTGAAAAGCGTGCTATGGAAATGATGGAGATGGTAGGTATCAATAATGTGGAAAAACGTATGAAACAGTATCCACATGAGTTCTCCGGCGGTATGAGACAGCGTGTTATGATCGCTATGGGACTGATCTGTCATCCCCAGCTTCTGATTGCAGATGAACCTACCACAGCACTTGATGTTACCATTCAGGCACAGATTCTGGATCTGATGAAGTCACTTCAGAAAAAAACAGGAATGGGTATCATTTTCATTACACATAATCTTGGTGTTGTGGCAGATATCTGTGATAAGGTGTCTGTTATGTATGCAGGTAAGATTGTGGAGCAGGGACCTGTAGATGATATTTTCTACGAGCCTGCCCATCCATATACAAAAGGTCTTCTTCGTTCCATGCCCCGTGTTGATGCCCAGAGCTATGAGAGACTGATTCCAATCGAGGGAACACCGGTTGATATGCTGAATCCACCGGAAGGATGTCCGTTTGCTCCCCGTTGTGAGCATTGTATGAAGATCTGTCTTAAGAAAATGCCTCCTTACGTGGAAGTAGGCGAAAACCATCGTTCCGCCTGCTGGCTTCGTGTTCAGGAGATGATGAACAAGGAGGAGAAATAAATGGCAGAAGAAAAAAAGCTTCTGGAAATTCAGAATTTACGAAAATATTTTCCGGTAAAGGGTATCAACGGTCCGGGAGTACAGGCTGTGCAGGATGTTTCCCTTTATATTAAAAAAGGAGAAACACTTGGTCTGGTAGGTGAATCCGGCTGTGGAAAGACTACCCTCGGAAGAACAGTCCTTCGTCTTTATGAGCCAACCGGCGGAAAGATTATTTATGACGGAGAGACTATTTACGACAATCCACTGGATCAGGATGGAAGACCTCTTGGCAAACCCAAATCTGTAAAAATGCTTCCATACAGAAGAAAAATGCAGATTATTTTCCAGGATCCATCTGCTTCCCTTGACCCCCGTATGACAGTTGGGGAGATCATTGGAGAGGCAATTGATATTCACAAGCTTGCGGCAAGCAAAAAAGACCGTGCAGATATGATTAAGGAATTGCTGTCAAAGGTTGGGCTGAATACAGAGCATGCAAACCGCTATCCCCATGAGTTTTCCGGCGGTCAGCAGCAGCGTGTGGGTATTGCCCGTGCACTTGCGGTAAAACCGGAATTTATCGTTTGCGATGAACCGATTTCCGCACTTGATGTTTCTATCCAGTCACAGGTTGTAAATATGCTGGAGGACATGCAGGAGCAGATGGGACTGACTTATTTGTTCATTGCCCATGATCTTTCTGTTGTCCGTCATATTTCAAACAGAATCGGTGTTATGTATCTTGGCTCTCTGGTGGAGTTAGGAGAAAGCTATGAATTGAACCGGCATCCGATTCATCCGTATACACAGACCCTGCTTTCCGCAGTTCCGGTTCCGGATCCGGCACTTAGCCGGACGAGAAAGCGTATTATTCTGGAAGGAGACGTGCCAAGTCCTATGAATCCGCCAAGCGGATGCCGTTTCCACACCAGATGCCCATATGCAACTGAAAAGTGCAGCCAGGTTGCTCCTGTGTTTAAAGAGCATGAGCCGGGGCACTGGGCAGCCTGTCATTTACTTGACAAATAATTTTAAATTTTGGTATTACGTTCTTCAGTTAGAAGGACTGCTTAATACAAGCGTCGGTTCTCATTTCTCATGCGGCGCAAAAAGTATAAAGGAGGAAAAGTAATGAGAAGAAAATTTATGTCTATGGCACTGACTGCAGCTATGGTAGTAAGTATGGCAGCCACTCCTGTATTCGCTGAGGATACAGCATCTGATGAAGGATTTAACCTTAACCTTTGTATCGCATCTGAACCACAGACAATTGATCCTGCACTGAATTCAGCAGTTGATGGCGCAATCATGTGCAACCATATGTTTGAGGGTCTTGTTAAATGGGTAAACGATGGCGAAGGAAATGCTGTCACAGCTCCTGGACAGGCTGAGTCCTGGGAAAAGACTGAAAATGAAGACGGCACTGTAACTTATACAGTTAAACTTCGTGACGGCATCAAATGGTCTGATGGACAGGCTGTAACAGCTGGTGACTTCGTTTATGCATGGCAGCGTCTTGCAAATCCTGAGACAGCAGCAGATTACTGCTACATGATCGATATGGTAAAAGGATATGACACAGTTGCTGACGGAAGCGCTGATCCAAGCACTCTTGGAATCACAGCAGTTGATGATCAGACTCTTCAGATCGATCTTACTTATGACTGCCCATATTTCGAAGAAATCATGGCATTCCCGGCAACCTTCCCGGTTCGTCAGGATATGGTAGAGAGCAGTGACAACTGGACATTTGATCCAAGCACATACATTGGCAATGGACCATACAAAATGACAGAGTGGTCTCACAATGCTTACATCTCCATGGAGAAAAATGAGAACTACTATGACTACGAGAACCTTGGACCGGATACTATTAAATTTACACTTCTTGATGACAACAACGCAATGCTCAAAGGTTACAACAACGGTGAGCTTGATTTCATCGAGAACCTTCCGGTAGACGAGATTCCAACTTACCTTGCTTCTGGCGAGCTTGAAATCGGTGACTACCTTGGAACCTACTATGTATGCTTCAATACAGAGGACGAAGTTTTCTCTGACCCTAACATCCGTAAAGCATTCTCACTTGTAATCGACCGTAACTACATCGTAGAGAACGTTTCCCAGGCTGGTGAGGTTCCGGCTGACGGATATGTACCGAATGGTGTAAATGATGCAGCTGGCGCTGGTAGTGATGACTTCCGTACAGTAGGCGGTTCTTACTACAGCATTTCTGAGGAAGACTATGAAGCTAACTGCGAAGAGGCTCGTCAGCTTCTTGCAGACGCTGGTTACCCGAACGGTGAGGGCTTCCCGACTGTAGAGTATCTCTACAACACAGCTGATAACCACAAGAAGATCGGTGAAGCTCTTCAGAACATGTGGCAGACAGAGCTTGGCGTAACAGTTAACCTGAATAACCAGGATTGGAACGTATTCCTTCAGAACAGAAAAGATGGTAACTTCCAGATTGCTCGTAACGGCTGGATCGCAGACTACAACGATCCTTGCTCATTCCTGGATATGTGGTACACAGACGGTGGTAACAACGATGCCCAGTACTCTAACCCGGATTATGATGCAGCTATTGATGCAGCAAAAGCTACTTCCGATCCGGAAGAGCGTATGAAAGCATTCCACGAAGCTGAGGATATCCTTATTGGACAGGACAGCGTACTTGCTCCAATCTACTTCTATACACAGCCATACATGCTCAATCCAGATATTGACGGTATGTACTACACACCACTTGGATACTTCTTCTTTGGTTACACAAGCAAGAAATAATTTTACGCAGAATTTTGCAGGCTCCCGGAACTTATCCATTTTCCGGGGGCTTGTTTTATGTAAAGGTACCGTAGCCGGGCTTTTGCCCCTGGTATCATCATATAAAAAGCGTATTTTATTTTGTTGACCGATTACGTATGATAGCGGTATAATAAGCAGATAACGATTCTTGTACCAAAAGGTTACAGTAACAGATTAGGAGGAACACATGATGAGAGCCAGCGGTATTTTATTGCCTATATCCAGCATCCCTTCCAACTATGGAATTGGATGTTTTTCTAAAGAAGCTTACACTTTTGTAGATCAGCTCGCAGAAGCCGGACAGAATTATTGGCAGATCCTGCCACTTGGACCAACCGGATACGGGGATTCCCCTTATCAGTCCTTTTCCACATTTGCAGGAAATCCTTATTTTATCGATCTGGAAGAATTTATCCAGAGAGATCTTCTTACAGCAGCAGAATGTGCAGGCTGTGACT
Source organism: uncultured Blautia sp. (assembly GCF_934371575.1). Classification (GTDB taxonomy): domain Bacteria; phylum Bacillota; class Clostridia; order Lachnospirales; family Lachnospiraceae; genus Blautia_A. The sequence goes on from NZ_CAKRNY010000063.1 coordinate 9,964, forward strand.
GGGGCGGCAGCAAAAGCTATGTAGACTATGAGAAGGTTTATCTTTCCAGATTTTCCCTTCTTCGAAAGGCATACAGACGTTTTTACCAGATGGATGAAAAAGACAAAGAGCTTCAGCTGATCCGTGAGGAAATGGAAGCCTTCCAGCAGGAACAGGGGTTCTGGCTTGCTGATTATTGCCTGTATATGGCAGTGAAGGACAGCCTGGACGGAATGGCCTGGAATCAGTGGCCAGAGGAGTTGAAGACACGTAAGCCAGAGGCACTTGCAAAGGCAGGGGAGGAACTGAAGGAGGACATTGGCTTTTATGCATTTCAGCAGTTCTGGTTTTACCGCCAGTGGAGTCAGCTGAAGAAATATGCAAATGACAGGGCCATTAAGATCATCGGGGATCTGCCGATCTATGTGGCTTTTGATGGCGCTGATGCATGGGCGAATCCGGAACTGTTCCAGTTTGATGAAAATGCTGCTCCGGTAGCAGTGGCAGGATGCCCGCCAGATGCTTTTTCAGCAACAGGACAGCTGTGGGGAAATCCACTGTACAATTGGGAATATCATAAGAAAACAGGCTACAGATGGTGGATCCTTCGCATGGCTCACTGCATGAAGCTGTATGACAAAGTCCGTATTGATCATTTCAGAGGCTTTGATGAATACTGGGCAGTGCCTTACGGGGATGAGACTGCAAAGAATGGCAAATGGGAAAAGGGACCTGGAATTGAGTTATTTAAGGTTCTGGAGAAGAATATTGAAGGGCTGGATGTGATTGCTGAAGATCTTGGATTTCTTACAGATTCTGTAAGGGAACTTCTGGCAGATTCCGGTTATCCGGGCATGAAGGTACTTCAGTTTGCCTTTGATGAAAGCGGCGAGAGCGTATATCTTCCTTTCCGATATGACAAAAACTGCATTGTATACACTGGAACCCATGACAATGAGACTACGAAGGGCTGGCTTGGAAATCTTACAGAGTCAGGCAGAGCCTATGTAAACCAGTATACAGCCTGTGAGGATAAAGACACAGATGAATGTGTATGGGGGCTTATCCGGGCAGCACAGTCCTCAGTAGCAGAAGTGTGCGTAGTTCCTCTTCAGGATTATCTCTGCCTTGGAAATGAGGCGAGAATGAATACGCCTTCTACTCTTGGGGATAACTGGAAGTGGCGCCTGGTAAAAGAGCAGCTTCAGGATAAGACGATCAGAAGAATATATGCCATGACAAAATTATATGGACGTGTTCAGGAGTATAAAGAGAAATGAACAGATTGATCAGGTTTTTAAAGGGCTACGAGAAAGAAAGCTTTCTGGCGCCTTTGTTCAAAATGCTGGAGGCCACCTTTGAGCTGATCGTGCCTCTCGTTGTAGCAAAAATTATGGATATTGGCATTAAGAATCAGGACAATGCTTATATCTGGCACCAGTGCGTGATCATGGTACTGCTTGGCGTGATCGGCCTTGCCTGTTCCCTGACAGCACAGTATTTTTCCGCGAAGGCAGCCATGGGATTCAGTACAGCCCTTCGCAAGGAGCTGTTTTCCCATATCAGCAAGCTTTCCTATAGAGAGCTGGATATGCTTGGAACCCCTACCCTTGTGACGAGGATCACCAACGATGTGAACCAGGCACAGACCGGTGTGAACATGGTACTGCGTCTGTTCCTTCGTTCCCCTTTTATTGTTGTAGGGGCAGTGATCATGTCTTTCACCATTGATGTGAAGATCGGTCTGATCTTCCTGATTGCAGTTCCGGTAATTTCTGTTGTAATTTACGGAATTATGCGTACAACAGTGCCAATTTACAAAAAGGCCCAGTCTTCCCTGGATAGGATTTCCCTGATCACCAGAGAAAACCATGTGGGTGCCAGAGTGGTAAGAGCCTTTGGAAGACAGCAGGAAGAATATAAAGAATTTTCAGAAGTAAATGATGATTACACCAAGGTGCAGGTAAGAGCGGGAAAAATTTCCGCACTTCTGAATCCTGCCACTACAGTTATCATGAACTTTGCCATTATCGGAATTCTCTGGTATGGCAGCAGGGAAGTATCTGTAGGCATTCTTACACAGGGAGAGGTGGTTGCCCTTGTAAACTACATGAACCAGATCCTGATCGCGCTGATCGCTCTTGCGAATCTGATCGTGGCAGTGACAAAGGCCATGGCTTCCGGTGTTCGTCTGAATGAGGTACTGGATACCAGACCGTCCTTGACGGATGAGGGCAGCTGTGTGCAGAAGGAGAAATCCGGTACTGCACGAGTTGCGTTTGAAGATGTAAGCTTCACTTACGCAGGCAGCAAGGAGCCGGCACTTTCCCATATTTCCTTTACAGCAGAGCCTGGGGAGACAATCGGTATTATCGGCGGCACCGGATGCGGTAAATCTACTCTGGTGAACCTGATCCCACGTTTCTATGACGTGACTTCCGGTAATGTAGTAATTGATGGAAATAATGCAAAAGAATATCCTTTTTCGCAGCTTCGTAAAAAAATTGGAATGGTGCCTCAGCAGGCGGTTCTGTTTAAGGGAACCATTCGTGACAATATGAAATGGGGCAAGGAAGATGCCACTGAGGAAGAAATCCAAAGAGCGCTTTCCATTGCCCAGGCAAGTGATTTTGTAAACAGTAAACCGGAAGGCTTAAACACTATGGTAAGTCAGGGAGGAGCCAATCTGTCAGGTGGACAGCGACAGCGTCTTACCATAGCAAGGGCACTGGTGGGGGATCCTGAGATCCTGATCATGGATGACAGTGCTTCTGCTCTTGACTTTGCCACAGATGCGGCTCTTCGTCATGCTATTCATGAGCAGACCAAGGGAATGACCGTGTTTATCGTTTCCCAGAGAGCAACATCCATCAAGCAGGCAGACAAGATCCTGGTGCTGGACGATGGGGAGCTGGTTGGTGTGGGAACCCACAAAGAACTTATGGAATCCTGTGAGGTCTACAGAGAGATCTGTCTGTCACAGCTTTCCGAACAGGAGGTGAACCGCTGATGGGAAAGAATAAAGACACTATGAAACGGGTGCTGAAATTTATCAGCCCTTATAAAGCCAAAATTATCATTATGCTTCTTACAGCGCTTGTCACCGTTGCTTTCACTTTGTATACGCCTATTCTCATTGGTAATGGTGTGGACAATATCGTAGGACCTGGAAATGTAAATGTAGCCGGACTTTTGAAGGTGCTTGGAACTCTGGCAGTGATCGTTGTGGGAAATGCAGTTTCCCAGTGGGTGATGAACCTTCTTACCAATCAGGTCACTTATCGCGTGGTGCAGGATGTCAGAAGCCAGGCGTTTGCCCATCTTCAAGAGGTACCGGTATCTTACATTGATGCCAATCAGCCGGGAGATATTTTAAGCCGTATTGTTTCTGATGTCAGTCAGTTTTCCGATGGACTTCTTATGGGCTTTACCCAGCTGTTTACCGGTGTTCTGACAATCTTCGGAACCATAGGTTTCATGCTGTCCATCAGTGTGAAGATTGCGGTGATCGTTATTCTTCTTACGCCCATTTCCCTGTTTGTGGCAAGCTTTATTGCAAGCAGAACCTTCCGTATGTTCCAGGAGCAGTCTGAGAAGAGAGCACAGATGACTTCCATCGTGGAAGAGCTTGTTGGAAATCAGAAGATTGTGCAGGCTTTTTCCTATGAGGAGAGAGCAAATGAGCGTTTTGGAAAAGTAAATGAAGAGCTTCGGGTTTGTGGAATCAAGGCAATTTTCTTTTCCTCTATCACAAACCCGTCCACACGTTTTGTAAATGGTCTTGTTTACACTGCAGTTGGAATTTTTGGTGCATTTACGGTAATTAAGGGAGGCATGACGGTAGGACAGCTGACCAGCTTCCTGAACTATGCAAATCAGTATACTAAGCCATTTAATGAGATTTCCGGCGTTATCACAGAACTGGAGAATGCGCTGGCCTGTGCGAAACGTCTTTTTGACTTTATTGACACATCGGTACAGGAACCGGATGCGCCTGGTGCTGTGGAACTGGAAAAAGCAGACGGCAGGGTAAGCGTTGAAAATGTTTCTTTCTCTTACAGAAAAGAAGTTCCGCTTCTTACAGACATTTCCATTGATGTAAAGCCCGGACAGAGAATTGCCATTGTTGGACCTACGGGATGCGGAAAGACCACTATGATCAATCTGCTTATGAGGTTCTATGATGTGGACAAGGGACAGATCAGAGTAAGTGGTTATCCGGTAAGAGAACTGACCAGAGACAGCCTGAGAAGAAATTTTGGTATGGTGCTTCAGGAGACCTGGCTGAAAGCCGGAACCATCCGCGAGAATATTGCTTATGGGAAGCCGGATGCAAGTCTGGAAGAGGTTATGGAGGCTGCAAAGCATGCCCATGCCCACAGTTTTATCAAGCGAATGCCAGATGGCTATGACACCGTGATTTCAGAGGGCGGCGGAAATATTTCCCAGGGACAGAAGCAGCTTCTCTGTATTGCAAGGGTTATGCTGATGCATCCGGCAATGCTGATTCTTGATGAGGCAACTTCCTCCATTGATACCCGTACTGAGGTGAGGGTACAGAAGGCCTTTGCTGAGCTGATGGAAGGAAGGACAAGCTTTATTGTAGCACATCGTCTTTCCACTATTCAGGAAGCAGATCTGATTCTGGTAATGAAGGACGGAAATATTATCGAGCAGGGACGGCATGAGGAGCTGCTGGAGAAGAAAGGCTTCTATGCGAACCTGTATGAGAGCCAGTTTGCTATTTCATAAGGGGGATGAATATGGAAAATAAGAATTTGGAAGAGACTGATGTAAATGAGAAGCAGGAAGCCAGAAATGGGAAGTCTGCTATGCCTATGAGAACCTGCCTGATTATGATTCTGGCAGGGGTTTATGTGGCTTATCTGGGTGTTTCACTTTGCCAGAATGTAATAAATGGTGCTGAGGGCAGCAGTCCTGGATTTATGGTTGCGGGAGTGATTTTTATTGTGCTTGGCGTGGCTTTCGTGATCAATGGAATTCGCGGCAGCATAAAGGCTGGCAAGATTCAGAAGGAGTCGGATGCAGAAAGTGAAGCACAGGCTTCTGAGACAGAAACTTCAGGGACAGTTGAATCTAAAATGGAAAGTACTTCATCCTTGAATAAGAAAATGTCTATTGCTGACCGAGCTAATCTGGTTAGCCAGTTAGGGGATAGGACAGAAGACGAAGAATAGAAAGTATTGTTTTTGAAAAGAAATTGACATATTTAATAGATAGTGTTAATATATGTATGAAAAATGAGTGCTGCCGATAGACGGTTAGTCCATATATATGATGTCAAAAGTAACCACTAGTTTGCAGACCGGGCGGTTACTTTTGTGTTTTATGATTATCTTTACCGAATGTGTATCCGAGACTAAAGCAGGTTAAGCCGAACAGTGCAAGATTATGAATACAATACTAAATATAAAAAAAATAAACAGACTTCCGAATGAGTAACAATCAATTGGAAGTCTGTTTATTTTTGAATCATATGGGTTAGCGCCGTTTCCTGCGCCTTTGTTTTCCACTTGGGTTATGTAAGATAGACCAGCAAAATGCCTGTACAAGAAGGATTCCTGCCGTAACACCAATACTGTCAATTCCTACATCCCTTGCAGATGGACCGCGGTCAGCCACAAAGGACTGATGGTATTCGTCAAGACCTGCAAAGCCCACACAGATCATTCCAGCCAGCAGAATCAGCCAGATTCCCCTTACGCCATATACATACAGCGGAAAGGAAATCGCAATTGCCAACAGACAATATTCTGTCATGTGGGCGGCTTTTCGCACATAGAATTCGATGGAGCTTGCAGAATAGGCAAGTTCGTCATAGGTTTTGTTTTCATTCAGAACTTCATTCTTTGTTTCCACAATCTGGTAGCTGACATCATAGCTTAGTGCCCCGGACACCTCCCCTGTCTGGGCTGAAAATGAATAAATCAGATACATCATCAGAATTGCAGGAAGAAAAGAAAGAGGTTTCAGTAAATGTATTAAAATTTTCTTCATGGGGTTTACTATAACATGGGAAAAAAGGATTGTAAAGGGAAAAGGCACTTTGTCCACAGGGGAATATCTTGTTATTTGGTGTGAATTATGCTAAAATTGTTGAAGCATTGATCGTGTCTGACAGACAAGAACGTAATAAAAATCCAGAAACAGCAGGAGGAATGGGATGAGTTTAGCAGATAATATATTTATAGATATGTGTAAAGATGTCATTGCCAATGGAACCAGCACGGAAGGAGAGAAGGTACGTCCGGTATGGGAAGATGGTACATCCGCTTACACTATTAAACGTTTTGGCGTTGTGAACCGCTATGATCTGAGAAAGGAATTTCCGGCGCTTACTCTTCGTAAAACCGCGCTGAAAAGTGCAATGGATGAGATTCTGTGGATCTGGCAGAAAAAATCCAATAATATTCATGATCTTCACAGCCATATCTGGGACAGCTGGGCCGATGAGAATGGTTCTATCGGAAAGGCTTATGGTTATCAGCTGGGAGTGAAGCATCAGTATAAAGAGGGAATGATGGATCAGGTAGATCGTGTTCTTTACGATCTGAAGAATAATCCATACAGCCGCAGGATCATGACGAACATTTATGTACATGAGGATCTTCATGAGATGAATCTTTATCCATGCGCCTATTCCATGACATTTAATGTAACCAAAGAGCCGGGGAAAGACAGGCTCACCTTAAATGCAGTTCTGAACCAGCGCTCGCAGGATATTCTGGCAGCCAATAACTGGAATGTGTGTCAGTATTCCCTGCTCCTTATGATGATTGCACAGAGCTGCGATATGGAAGCTGGTGAACTGGTGCATGTGATCGCAGACTGTCATATTTATGACAGACATATTCCGGTTATTAAGGAACTGATTTCCAGAACTCCTTATCCGGCGCCGACTGTGAAGCTGAATCCGGATGTGAAGGATTTCTATGATTTTACTACAGATGATCTGATAGTGGAGAATTATCAGACATGGCCGCAGATTAAGAATATTCCGATTGCAATCTGAGAAGGAGAGAATAATGAAAATAATAGTAGCAGCAGATAAAAACTGGGGAATTGGAAAGGATAACAAGCTTTTGGTAAGTATTCCGGCAGATATGAAGATGTTCCGTCAGGAGACTACAGGGAAAATCTGTGTTATGGGAAGAAAAACCCTGGAGAGTTTTCCGGGAGGACTTCCTCTTAAAAACCGTACCAATATTGTCCTTACCAGAAATCAGAATTATAAAGTAAAAGATGCCATTATCGTACACTCTATAGAGGAATTGATGGAAGAGCTTAAAAAGTATCCCAAAGAGGATGTGTACTGCATTGGCGGCGATACCATTTATAAGCAGCTGCTTCCTTATTGCGACACGGCTCAGGTAACAAAGATTGATTTTGCATATATTGCCGACAGCTATTTCCCGGATCTGGATGAAGATCCCCAGTGGCATGTGGCTGCAGAGAGTGAAGAGCAGACTTACTTTGACCTGGAGTATAAGTTTGTGAGATATGAGAGAAATAAATAAGTAATGTAAAAGCTCCGGCATTTTCCGCATTGGGAAACGCCGGAGCTTTTGTTTGGTGTGCCTAGCGGCGCACGTTTCTAACAGGTTAAAGTCCCAAATCCGCCCGGTAGTGGGAAGGATATAGCCGAAAGCAAGGGTGTCCATCGTGAGATGGAATCTGAAGGAAGCTGGATGTGAGGAACATACTAACTCACGGGCAAATCTCTGGTCTGACGAACAGAAATCTCATATGAGGTCATGCATGAGGGTAAGACTGCAAGTCAAGTTGAAGCCCAATAACTACACGGAATCATGCATGATAAATGAGGCAGATGGATGGAGAGGAAGAAACGTGTGGTACCTAG
>NZ_CAKRNY010000064.1 GCF_934371575.1 uncultured Blautia sp.
CTAACCGTCATTCCTGCTGCTATGATACGTTTTACCCATCTATTTTTTCTTAATGCCATTTTCTTCAACCTTTTCTTCAAAAGTAACTGTCACCAATTTTTCCAAATCTGCCCAGGTTTCTGCATCTATTTTCTTCTCTGGGTTTCTGTAAAACTGAAACTGAACTGCTGTGGTTGCACCGTCAACATTAAAACTGTAAGAGCCTGTCACCTGCTTGCCATTCGTCGTCCATTTACTGAGCTGCAGACTTTCTGGCCAGGTCATCGTCACTCTTCCTGCTCCATTTCCTGAGATCTCATAATTAAATGCATCATAATCAGCTGGTGTACGTCCATTTGCCTGAGAATCAAGAAAATGTCCGGTCCAGCTTTTTACAGATTCATAATCTGCAAAAGAGATCACAGCTGCCAGCTTCTGTGAATTTACTGCCTCTACGGACTCACTCGTTGGTTCCGCAACAATCTGGATTTCTATTTTATTTTTCAATTCAGCAGGTAATTCAAATTTATATTTATTTTCGCTGGCTTTTCCCGCCTTTAACTCCTGCGAAGTCAGCGTACACTCACCATTGGCATTAAATAATAGACTATCATTTATCCTGATATTGGTAATACTTTCCGGAAGCTTTCCCCCATCCATGGCAATCAGATTTGCCTGTACTGTATACGTGATATCCTTAGTATTATAAAGAGATTCATCTCCCCAGGCATAGTTGCATACTTTAACCGTGAATGTATTCTTATCCTCTTCTTCTGAAAGAGTTATACGTCTAATGGAATAGTTATTGTCCGTTAAATTTAACAGTGTCAAATAATTTGATCCAAACATCGTATCACTTCGCCGCTCTGTGGATACCACTCGTTTTACACTATTAAAACTGGTATATGCCGCAAAACTCCCAGATACGATAAGAATCAGCATTCCAATACTGAAAATCCCAGCCGCCACCCTATATTGCTTTATCCATTTCCATATTGTCTCTTTCATTCTAAACCTTTCCTGCTTATCAGTGGGATCCTACGATTTTGGATCTTCTTACGTACAAATAATTTGGGTTTATTCTAACATAAAGAAATCCATTTTTCAATAATTTCATTTTTCATTCTATCTGGATATGCGATCAAAAAAGTCTGTAAATCGACTTATCATTTCACATTTTACCCACATCTAAAAATACATATTTTTGTATTATATATGTTATATCTTGGTGTATATTTCAAAGACTGTTAGTATATTTTTGGACAATTACCATTTAATTCATTCAATCTCACATAAAAACTATAAGATTTTTATGCGAAAATATATTCTTTTATAATATTTATTATTCTATATTGCATTTCTTGTTAATGATGTATCTAGTTGTACACTAATCGTATTCATTCATATTTTCTTTCAAAGCGTAGACAAAATCTGCAAATGTCTTGTCAGCTTGTTCCGTTTTTTAACTCAGACTGGATTCCAGTCAGATATCGGTTTATTTCCTTTTTCTCTATATCCTCGATTGTGATTCCATCAACTCCGCTAGAACCATAAAATCCCTCAGAAATGTTCCGAGGGATTTTTCTTTCAATTAAATTTCTTTAGCCATTCATCAGGTTCTATAGCTGACACCACAGAAGTCGCAAAATCTGCTGTATTTCGAGTAATTATATAATTTGCCGATACTTCCTCAGCACATCTATCCTGCAAACAATCTTCAAAATCTTTGAAGTTATCCATTTTGATAGCTCTCATGACTGCTTCCTGAGATGCAGACGCTACTTTTAGAATTTTGCAGATCTTTTCTAACCATGTTCTTCTTGTCTCTACCGGAACTTTTCTGAGAATGTACCACAGATTAGGCAAAGAGTGAAATGCCATATATCCCTCTGCTTCTCCAGATGCACATTTCTCCATCACATGCAACGCAGAATCGTAAAACGGTTCTCTTGCAACAAGAAAATCAATAATTACATTCGTATCAATCAATACTACCATATTTTTCCCTTCTTGCTGCTTCCAGCTCTGCATCCGGATCAAAGTTATCCGGCAAATATTTTTTTGCTTCATTTCTAGTAGCTACCAGTTCTTTAAACGCCTGCATTTTTTCATCTGGTTTCTGAGACGGATAAATAACACTGGTATATGTTTTCTTTGGTATTAATCGCTGAATCACTTCAATCAGAAAGCCTACATTATCATCGGACATATCCTGAATCATCTGAACAGCCTGCTCCTGTAACATAGTCATATGATACACCGCCTTTCCTTATCATTTTATGCAAATCATTTGTTCCTACTTTAATTATAACTGCTTTACACCTGTTTCTCAATCAATATTTTCCCTGTATTAATCCTACTACTTTCTTCGACGAATTTTTTTGCCGTTATAGCTAATTATTTTTTCGTAAATCTACTCTGCTGCATAACAAAATGAGAAAAAACTGACGAGAAAATAATAGCAAATCATACTATACTTTACTTACCCTTCATCTCACCGTATAGCTGAAAGAATGGTTTTCTTAACCTTTTCTGCATCAACAGGCTTTGCAATATGTCCGTTCATACCTTTTTCAAATGCTTTTTTTCTGTCTTCCTCAAATGCATTGGCGGTCATAGCTATGATCGGAATACCGGCTTTTTTCTTATCTGCCAGCCTTCTGATTGCCTGAGTTGCCTTATATCCATCCATGTTCGGCATCTGGATGTCCATAAGGATCAGATCGTAAGTACCTGCCGGTTTCTGCTCCATCCTTGCCACACATTGAACTCCATCCTCAACACGATCAACCATAAGTCCCATATCCTCCAGGATAAACTCCGCGATTTCCGCATTCAGATCATTATCCTCAGCCAGTAGAACATGTTTTCCGCTGATCCTGTTTGTTTCCTCTGTATCCGGGGACGGATCCGTATCCTGCTCGTAGTAAACCTTATCAGCAATCCTGTATTCCATGATAACTGTAAATTTGCTTCCTTCTCCCAGCTTACTTTTTGCTTTAAGGCTTCCGCCCATCATATCTACATATTTCTTTATGATCGGCATTCCCAGTCCTGTTCCCGCAACCTTTCCAGCTGTTGTATTTCGTTCCCGGGCAAAAGCCTCAAACAGGGATGGCAGGAATTCTTCACTCATTCCGATACCTGTATCAATTACCTCAGTCTGTATCCGCACATAGTCTTGCCTGTCACAGCCAAGCTCTGCGATCCTTATGGTAACCGTTCCCCCTGAAGCTGTATATTTTACCGCATTACTGATCAGATTGAGGAAAACTTCCCTGTTCTTTGTCTCATCGCAGATTACATGTTCATGCTGCACTTTATACTCCATCTCAAGGTGAATACCCTTTTTCTCCGCTTCTGCCTGAAAAATTTTGTAAACTCCCTGATAAATATCTCTGATCTTCACATAATTTTCATCCAGTTCCATCTTACCACTTTCAATCCGAGCCATGTCCAGCACATTATTGATAATAGACAACAGCAGATTTCCGGACTGTTCCATCTTCTCCTGATAATCCAGAAGCTTCGGATCTGTCAGTTCCCTTTTCATCAGCTCACTGTATCCCAGCAGGGCATTCATCGGTGTCCGGATATCATGTGACATATTGAAAAGGAAATCTGATTTGGCAGCATTGGCCTTTTCTGCCTGAATCTGGGCTTTTCTTGCTTTCATCATCAGATAAACTATAATCAGTATAATTACCAAGGTCACACTCACAAAACTAATAGAAACCACCCGTAGATTATCCTTAATATAATCTGCCAGAGTGACCTTTCCCGGTGTGTTTTCATATACGGAAAACAGGCTTGAAAGTCTGGAAGCAGACAGAGTCTGAATGGTTTTATTCAGGATATTCATTAATGTTGTATTTTCCCTGGTGACTGCAAAACAGGAATCGCCGGATTTTGTAAGAAAAATGCTGTGCGTTTTGCTGTCCTCCAGCGTCTTTAATGACTGTCCTGCCTTCACAACAAAGCAGTCTGCCTCACCACTGTGAACTGCCTTCTCAACCTCATCAGATGAATCATATTCCTTTATTTTCCAGAAAGGATAATTAAAAGAAATATACCACTTCCCCAACAGGTTATTCTTGCTCACTGCCACTGTATTCTCTTTATTTTCGTCAAACTTCTTAACATCGGTAATTACTGCAATATTGACTTCAAAAACAATATTTGACAATATAATATCGTTCTGCTCAGCCTCATATGGATTCTGATTCATATGAAAAATCATATCAATCCTGTTATCCTTTAATGCCTGCAGCTCTTCCTCCTGGGAATCAAAGCCTGTCAGCTGAAATTCTATTTTCTTTTTCCCCAGACAGTCGGAAGCCAGACTGATATAATCGTTAATAATCCCTACCGGTTCCTCTGACTCTGCATCCACCAGGCTGACACCCACATCATTTTTCAGATATCCAATCCTGACTGCTCCATGCTGTTCCAGCCAGTTCTGCTCCTCATCCGTAAGAATTTCAATGGGATTTGCTAAGAGGTACCTCTTATAAAGATCTTCTTTATAAAAAGGATTCTCCTTTTCAATCTTCTGCATTGCCTGATCCAGTTCTTCTTTCAGATCCGGACGTTTTTTGCTGACTGCAAAATAATTATAGGAGCCGCCGATCAGAAGAGCAGGAGAAATGTTGTCTCTTTCCCACTGTGGAGATTCATTTACAACAAATCCGTCAATTTCCTGTTTTTGTATTTTCTGACGGGCATCATTTGTACTGGTAATATCAACCTTCTGTGTGTCTACTCCATGACTTTTCTCCCACTCATAGAACCGTCTGGCAGAAAGTGTATCTGGCATCACCCCGATTCGCTTTTCATTCAATGTAGTCAGATCCGAAGCGGAAATATCCGTATCAGAAGGATTTATATAAAGGTAATACTTATCTTCGCCCATAGGCAGTTCTGAAAAGAGCATGGAAGCGGAACGTTCCTCTGCATAGGAAATACCTCCCATCAGATCGATTTCTCCACTCTTCAGCATGTTCATCAGTTCTGCCCAGCTTCCCTCCACATATTCATATTTCCATCCTGTATGCGCAGCCACTGCCTGCTGATATTCGTAACTGTAGCCTCTCTTCTTACCGTCTGGTCCTGTGGTATTATAGGTTCCTTCATACCAGCCTACTCGGACTGTCCGGTTTTTCGCTCCCTCTGCAGATACTGAAAAGGGAAGCACAGTACTATATAAAACAAGGCATAATAAAATGCAGATATATCTCTGTACATTTATCTTAAACTTTTTCATATAACTCTCTCCAAATTATTTCAGGGCTTCCATCACACATCCAGGAATCAATTACAGCCAGTTTTCCAAAACATCATTCAGCTTATTCATATCCAGCGGTTTTGCAATATGCCCATTCATTCCTGTGTTTTTGGCCAGCTGTACATCTTCCGCAAAAGCATTGGCAGTCATGGCAACAATCGGCAATTTTCCCTGTTCACCTGGAAGGCTTCTGATTGCTGCGGTTGCCTCATAACCATTCATGACAGGCATTTGGATATCCATAAAAACAAGATCATACAAGCCTTTCGGAGAAGCCTCCACTTTTTCAACTGCAATTTTCCCATTTTCTGCTGTTTCCACTTCTGCCCCTGTCATCTGCAGAATTTCAACAGCAATTTCTCTGTTCAGCTCATTGTCCTCGACCAGCAGAATCCTTTTTCCTGAGTAATCTGCTTCTGACAGCTCATCCAGATAATTTCTTGCTGTTTTTTCTTTTCTGCCTGAAGTAAACTGCCGCAGCGTTGCTGTCAGCCGGGAGCGGAACAGTGGTTTTGCAATAAAAGCATCTACACCTGCAGCCTTTGCTTCTTCTTCGATCTCACTGAATTCATAAGATGTCAGTACAATGATGGTAATCTCTTTCCCGATCCGTTTCCGGATCTGTCTGGCAGTTTCTATGCCATCCATATCCGGCATCTTCCAGTCCAGGATAACGGCAAAGTAATCGCTTCTCTGCTCATGACGTGCATAACAGCGCTCAACGGCTTCTCTGCCAGAGAGAACCCATTCGCCTGTAATCCCAATCTCCTTCAATGTGGCAACTGTGCTTTCACAGCATGTCTTATCATCATCCACAACCAGAACCGGCAGATTCATCAGATTTTTATCCTGTTCTTTTTCTTTTTCCTGAAGTTCCAGATAAATTGTTACCGTGATTCGTGTTCCCTTATGCAAGGTGCTTTCCACCTTAATATTACCATTCATCAGGTTCACAATATTTCTGCTGATTGCCATTCCCAGACCCGTTCCCTGAATCTTGGTTGTCCGGTGGTCATCTGCGCGGCTGAAAGGATCAAACATGATTTTCTGAAATTCCGGTGACATACCGATTCCATTATCCTCAATCGTAAATTCATAGCATCCAAGTTCTGAAAATCCATTTGGCTTTTCCTCTATAGAAAAAGTAATATTCCCACCATCTGGTGTATACTTGATCGCATTACTCATCAGATTCACAAACACCTGCTGGATCCTCAGGCTGTCACCACAGACATCCTCATGTTCAATGTGATTAATGTGTATATCAAAATTGTGTTTATGTTCATCAATCACCGGTTTTGTAAGTGTAATAAGGTTATCCACCAAATCTGGCAGATTGAAATCCTCCTGTGCCAGCGTCATTTTTCCGCTTTCAATACGTGCCATATCCAGCACTTCATTGATCAGTCCCAGCAGATGACGGCTTGATTTTGTAATCTTGCTGAGACATTCAATAACTCTGTCCTGACTCTCAATATTTGCTCCTGCGATTGCTGTCAGGCCCACAATGGCATTCATCGGTGTCCGGATATCATGGGACATATTGGAAAGGAATTCTGTTTTCGCACGATTCGCATTTTCTGCAGACCGGTAAGCTTCTTTCAGTGCCTGGCGGGATTCAATCTCTGCTTTCTTCTCCTGGGTCACATCCATGGATGCCACCAATACTTTTACCAGTTTTCCAGTTTTCCATTCCAAGGGAATGTAAGAAGCGATTTTATAAGTCTTTTCATCCAGGCTGCAGTACTCAAACTTATAAATATCATTTTCACTTTTCAGATTCTTCCGGATATTTTCCGGGGCTATCAGGATATCCATAGCTTCCAGCGGTTCCAGTGTCTTATACTTATCAAGAACCTGCATCTGAAAATCATGATAAAATCCCAGAGGTTTATATATCATCTGTCCATTCAGATTGTAGAATTCATATCTGTCATTTTCCAGATCACAGACAACAAAGCGGTCAACCAGACGCACAATGCTCTGGATCAGCTGCTCCATGGAAGCATTGTCCGCTGCCATCTGCAGATGCCGTGCGCTCTCCACCTTTGCCTCCGTAATGTCACGCAAAAAAATCATGGCATATTCTGAATCCTCAATCTCACCGCGTATGATCACGTTGCGGACCCATCGTTCTTCTCCATCCAGAGTGATTCGACACTCCAAAGATAATTCGGTTTCCAGACCCTTCAGCTTTTCCGCAATATAACTGCGGTCGTAAAAAGAGGATACCGCCTTCTTATCTGTTTCCACAACATAGGAATCTACAAAATGCCGGATCAGTTCATCCCAGGTACGGCTCTGTTCAAAAACTGTCATCAGGGACGGTTCAACCTTAAAGGTATCAAAAGTGTTCGCCTCCAGATTCACATAATACTCGCACAGATCTGTTTTCGTGAAAGCCCGGTGGAAAGCAGCAGACTTTTGTGCCTGCATGGCTTCTTTTTTCTCTGCATCAATGTTTATAAAAATCCCGGCAATCCTGCTGGCAGTACCATCCAACCGGCGTACCACTTCTGCTGATGTCCGAAACCACTGGTAATGATGATCCTTCATTCTCAGACGATACTCTACCTGGTATTTTATCTGGTTCGTCTTATCCGCAATTGCAGCATGAAGCTGTGCCATTACTCTTTCTTTGTCCTGTGGATGCAGAAGGTCTGACCAAGATTCCAGTTTATTCGGAAAATCCAGGATGTCATGATATCCAAGCATTTTTCGGAACTCATGGCTCCAGTTTGCTTTCACAATCTCACTGTTTTCATCACATTCAAAATACCAGAAGCCGGAATAGATAGCCTCATTGATCAGTGTCAGATTTACATGATCCCAGTTGACCCGTACAGACATAACCCAGATCTGTCTGCCTGCTTCATCTGTCGCATCCTCTTTATAAAGCCATACATTTTTCACTGTACCATCCGCAGTAAGGATCTGCGCTTCCCCTGCTCCGTGAAGCTGTAAAAAACGATTCCGATCCAGTATATCTTCCTCGTTATAAAAGAAATTTTTCAATGAGCCTTTTGTCTGTTCCATAAAGGTATCGAATGTATGTCCTGTACTATGTAACAGCAGATTACTCACAGACAAAACAGACAGGTTTTGGTCATAATATCCTGTTATTATACCTACCCCGCCATTATTTTCCAGTGTTTTCTGTACGACCTGCGACATGACCTGTGTCTGTCCCAGCACATTCTCATCTAAAGAATAGATTTTATCTTCATAATTTTCCATTTTATAAAAAGCCTCACTCCGTCTCATTTTTGCATACAAAAAGGACACCTGCCAAAATCTGCCAGTGCCCCTACTGTATCTCTTTATTACCACATATCCATATCATACAAAAGTTATCGGAATCTCTTCCGTTTTAAACATATGGAAATAGCAGTAACCGGCTGACATGGTCAAACTTTCTGACTTTAGCCCCTTCTGGCTTTGCGTCCCTGCTTTTCAGCAAGTTTGCCTTTAAATAATTTCCATTTTTTCCAAAAATAAAAATACCACGAAGTTTTTTATACGTCAATATTGTTGGATAGAAAACCTGTATTTTTTTCAATACCATCCCTGTACACCACCCGAATGTCCTCTTTACTATGCACCACCACGTGGTCGATCTGCCTGATAAAAATTCATTCCGTCATCTGAGCAATGCCCAGGGCTTCTGCCCGTCATGTAGGAAGCCCCTTTGTCTTCGCCGGAGAACCAGTACGGTTTGCTGCATGTCGGGCTTTCCTCTCTGGTGTCCATGATGCTTTCTGTGCGGTATGCTCCCAGTGCTGGGTAACCTCTGTGCCATCCTTCAGGTGAAAAAGCAGTTCGTGCGCTCCCCTCACCGTGATGGATTCCACTTTATCAAAGAAAATATCCTCTTCAAATTCAGAAATGTCCAGCACTATTTCACTGGCTTCCATGAGTTTTGCTTCCGGAATATTCTTGGAAGCACATCGTCTGTACTTTTCGGCTTTCTTTCCTGTACAGACCCAGGTCGGACGCTTTTTCCCAATCTCACTGGTATTCCAAAGCTGCCTGGTGTAGTGCCTTCCGCAGCAGCCGCAGATCACCTTCATCGTAAAAGGATATTTCTTGCCTGTGTGGTTGTAGGGAAATCGTCCCATCTCTTTATTCCGGGCAAGTTTCTCCTGCACCTGTTCAAATGTACCCATGTCAATGATTGCCTGGTGGGTGTCCTGTACAAAGTACTGTGGAAGTTTCCCTGTGTTCATCACTTTCTTTTTGGAAATCGGATCCTGGATGAAAGTTTTCTGAAGAAGGGTATTACCTGTATAAGTGATATTTCGCAGGATATTGCCGACCGCACTGACGGAGATTGGGTTTCCATTGATAGATGTGATGCCCTCTCCGATCAATTCCTCTGCTATTTTCATATGGGAACCGCCTGAAAGGAAATTTGCAAAAATCCGCTTGACCACCTCGGCTTCTTCAGGTATCACAGTCAGTTTCCCATCTACCCAGTGATAGCCGAAGGTTCTGCGTCTTGTATTTCCGACTCCATTCTGGAAAGCTTTACGAATTGCCCACTTTATATTTTCGCTGATGGATTCGCTTTCTGCCTGTGCCACCGATGCCATAAGTGTCAGCAGCAATTCTCCTTCCTCAGTCAAAGAATCTATATTCTGTTCCTCAAACCGTACAGAAACACCAAGCCCCTTTAAATATCGGACTATCCGGAGTAAATCCAGCGTATTTCTTGCAAACCGGCTCACCGATTTTACAAGAATCAAATCGATTTTTCCGGCTTCGCAGTCACTTATAAGCCTGACAAAATCTTCTCTTCTTTTTATGTCGGTTCCAGAGATTCCGTTGTCTTTATAAATTCCCGCCAGCTCCCATTCTGCATTTTCACGAATCTGTCTCCGGTAAAAATCTTCCTGCGCTTGCAAAGAATGCTGCGTTTCTTTTGTCTCTTCCGATACTCTCACATACGCTGCGGCTCTCAGCTTTTCGTTATTTTCCATATCTGGACTCTCTTTTTTTCAATTCATCCTGTACTCTCTGAAACATCTCTGTATCAATGATTGCTTCATGATTCCCAACAATATAGTATTGAGGAACTTCGCCCTCGTTTTTACGCATTTCCCGATCAAGAAAGTCTCTGGAATACCGTTTCTGAAGCAATGCATCACCTCTGTATTTTTCATTTTGCAAAATATTTTTTACTGTTCGCCCATTCCAGATTTGCAATCCATAGGGTGTGGAAATTCCTCTTTTTGTCAGTTCAGCAGCAATTCCATAAAAGGAATATCCATCCAAAAACATCCGGTAAACCATCTGTACCGTTTTTGCCTGTTCCAGGTTCACCAGCAGTTCTCCGTTCGCGCCACGATCATATCCAAGGAAATGTCGAAACGGCACAAATACTTTTCCGTTTTGAAAAGCCTTGCGCATTCCCCAACGTGTATTTTCGGAAATGCTGCGGCTTTCTTCCTGTGCCAGAGAGCTCATGATTGTTATCAGAAGTTCTCCTTTTGCATCAAAGGTCCAGATGTTTTCCTTTTCAAAATAACACTCAACTCCATGCTCTTTCAGCTGACGAATTGCAGTCAGACTATCTACTGTGTTTCTTGCAAAACGACTGACTGATTTCGTTATGATCAGGTCAATTTTACCAGCAATAGCATCCTCGATCATCCGCTGAAATTCCATCCGTTTCCGTGTAGATGTACCCGTAACGCCTTCTTCAGCGTACATCCCGGCAAAGCTCCAGTCTGTCCGTTTTTCTATATATTCCATATAGTAATGAACCTGTGCTTCATAGCTCGTCTGCTGGCTTTCTTTATTGGTACTTACTCTGGCATACGCCGCCACACGACGTTTATTCTTCTCCTGCCCATTTTCTGAATTACGATTCTCCCGTGCCGGAATCACTATCACTTTTTTCGCTTTTTTTGTTTTCTCTGTCATAATACGTTCCTTCCTTCTTCTGTGAAATCTCTTGCAAATACAGCATAACAAAATAAGAAAAATCTGACGAGAAAATAATAGCGAAACAAAGGTTGCCATGGTATGCGTTGCCGCTGTAGCGCTGGGATCAAGTACGTATGCTTGGTTTGTGAACAATGCAAGAGTAACAGCTACTGACGTTAGCGTAACTGCATCAACAGCTTACTCACTACTTATCTCAAAAGATAAGAACACATGGGGAACTACGGAGGCTTTAAATGGAACAGCAGTAAATTTAATTCCAGCATCTACTATCGGTGAAAAGAATGATACTACTGGAGCTTTGAAATTTGTAACTGATACTGCATGGACAGGAAACTATGCATCCACATTCAAGGAGGTTGCAAGTAGTGATTCTGTAAATGTTACTACTACAACTGGTACTTCAGTTACAAGTAAGTATTTTTACACAGATACCGTATACTTGAAATCTGCGCAGGCTGCTAAGCTTTATCTCGATAAAACAGGAACCGGTATTGGAACAACCACTAATGGCAATGTTGCAACCAAACAGTTTGACGCAACAGATTTAACAGCACAGCAGAAAGCAATGTTAAATACATTGCGTGTAGCATTTGTTGTAAAAAATGAGACACAGAATACAGCAGCAGCTACATATGTTTATCAGTTAGTAGCTGATGGCACTGGAGCAACACATTACAATACAACAAAAGACAGCACAACAGCGGATATTGATGGTGTAAAAGGAGCAGTAGCAGTTGACGGTACACCAACAAAATTTACTAATTTTGCAACAAATGAAGTTCCTGTTATCACAAGTAAAATGGCAACAGGATCACAGGCTGGATACGCAACTACAACTGACGCAGAATCATTGGGAACTGTAGCGGCTAACGATGTTGTTAAGGTAGATGTATATGTTTGGATGGAAGGTTGCGACTATGATGTAAACTCAACAAACCTTGTTAATTTCCAGGAAGCAGCTATTAATGACATGATGTTCGGCTTCTGTATTGGACAGGCTAACTAATTTACATAAGGCAATAATTTCATAGTTATAAAAATTCCCTCAGAAGGTTGTGGCTTCTGAGGGAATTTCTTTGATCCAAATTGTCATAAAAATAAAATAAAGTTCCTGTCGACTGCATTGTGCATATGTAATTCCTGCATAAGTTGAATTCTCGCGTGGTATATCCTACTTTCAAAAAACAAGGATGACATATCCTTTTTCACAGCCTCATTATTCTTTCAATCTCATTAAAATGCCTTCTTGATAGTGGTTCTCGCATTATTCTTTCCACAATGTCCTTTATCACTCGGGGTGCTGGCATAAATAATTGTATATCGATCATCACCGTAATATTTTACTTTCTGATGATCTGACTGATCAAAAATAAAACCAATATCTTCTAAGCTTTTCTTTAATTTTGGTGTCATTCCACTATAATTGCTGAGTAAATGTTTTGCCTCTTCTGCTCTTTGTTCACCTATTGCTTCATAGTTATTAGCATTCAAAATATCTGCCAATACATCGTATCTTCTTGTTCTTGTCTCTGTGGCAGATAATTCTTTTTTTACAGCAGACAATACAAAGTCCTTTACCTCTCCAGGATAAAAATCATCCTCATCCCCGGCAATTAAAACAGGGACATCCGTCATAGAGTCCAATTTGGCTCTTAACCAGCTTGTTTCATATTCTTTCTTTTGAAGTTCAGAAGTTAGCCTTTCAATTTCAGAATCTTTCTTCTGCATATCACCTTCAAAGTCATCCAAGATTCTATCCGCTTCTGCTTTTGCCTCTTTCAAAGCCTGCTGTCGCATACTTTCCTTCGTTTGATTCAAGTCCGACTTGAGAGCAAGTAACTCATAAAGAGCCTTTCTTCGTCCAGCTTCTGCTTCTACATTTTCTTCTCGTTTACAGGCTAACCGATCCTGCAGTATTGCATTATTTACTCCAAACCACGTATACAGCGTTCCTACCATCTGAGAATTATTATACTGCATAACTGTTCTCGTTACTTTATCAGAAAGAATACGATCGATGCCCTCGGACATTCTGTACAGATATCTTCTATGCCCGATTGCAGGATTTGGATGATATATTCCAATCGCACCGTAATATTCGTTTTTGCCGTCACATAATTCTTTTAATTTACGGTTTGTGCAATTTGTCTCTTGTACCAAAACATGAGCTACACCTTTTAATTCTTTGGCCAATTTATTAGCATCTACCGGGTCCTCATCATAAAAGGTTTTCGTAATAATTACAACTGGTAATTTGTATCTTGCTGTTCCATTAATAACATTAACAATCAAATCAATATTTTCTTCATCGATAATTAATGGTGTACGCCGCACTTCAAGAATATCATCTTTCAGAATATAGCCTCGATCAATTAACATAGAAATAAAAAAAGGCGTGAAGAATTTTGTATCAACATTTAATGCCTCTTCAATATAACAACGATCCAGTCTTACTGCCATTTTCATTTCCGAAAAATTCATAATATAATCTGTATCCCATACAGCTCCATCTGACTCTCTCTTTTCAAAACGAACTGCAATTATATTTTTATTTCTATATTCTTGAATTTCTAAGCATTTATTCTCATCTTCATAGCGAACATTTCTTTCACCATTCCACTCAATGCCTGATATAACACTATCTGGATGACCTTTTTTATTCCACTCAATCACTAAATTTATAAAATCATCTTTTGTCAGTTTTTTGTCAATTTCAAGGATGGTTGAAAATAATAACATTCTTTTCCCTCTTTATCTACTGTAAAATTAAAGTTTATTGGTGCTACGCTGACAACTAATATTACAGATACTCAGCGTCTAATAAAATCACAACATTATGCTCTTATACGATACTCTTCCAAATTGATAATTTTGTCATTTCCTGATTTTTCTTCTTGGCTAATATCCGACTTGTCCAAAATCTTCGAATCACAAACTACTCCACTTTTTTGCTTTCTCCACATGTCCCATTTTTCAGAAAAATACGGATATATCTTCTCATCAGTAAAACGCTTTAATGCTGGTAATGCAATTGAAAATGTTAAAGCACCTGCCACATCAGCTACGAATCTTACCCCTTCTATTTTTAACATCTCCAGGAATTCATTATTCTCCTTATATTTTGGCTGATCAGGATGGAAATTACCTTTCTTGCTTCTAAATCCATTGTTATCAATAGCTCTTCCAGATTTCAAATCTTCATATGCTTCATCAGAAAAAATTGCAATCATCTTTTTTGCCATTCAATACCCTCCACTTATATAATTACTGCTGTTTATTTTCTTTTGTCTGTAACTGCCTTAACTAACCATTCAATTACTCCGTCAATCATCGCAAAACCAATTGTACCTATCATAGCTCCGGTAATAAGCCCCATTGCAATAGCTGCGTTCGTAAGTTCTTTTGAAACTTCTTTACGGCTTGTTGTCCCAGCTAAAATTGATGGCGTAATCATATTTGCTTTTGTTAAAAGATCCTCGCGTTCATCTTCGTCATAATTTTCAGGATGGTCCACAAATACATCCAAAATCAAACGGAGCATATCTGTATCTTCGGGGTGTTGACGAATTTCAACATCAAGACTACTTCGAATTGCAATGTATTGAGCCTTCGTCAGTTTGTTTCTTTTTCCCTCCAGATTATTGACTGTCTGCCTACTAACTCCAATTCTTTCTCCAAACTCCTCTGCACTCCAGCCTACAGCTCTACGAATCAATAACATATATTCCTGAAGTCTTTCTACTTCATTCATGCCTCTCACCTCCCATATGTTAATATATTATCGTTTGTAAAAGATTTTGTCAATCATTATTTCCTGCCATCATGTTTTTTGAACATTTCATAAAAATAGTCCTGGAAATCACTCGAAATTAATTACAAGTTTACTCTGTTCACATTGAATTTGCACTTGATTTCCTGGTTCAAAATCGTATTCTTGTAACTATTTTCTCTATAATCGAATCTGAGGGACAAGAACACGCTTTTTCCTACAATGCTAAAAACCATCTGGATATTTTTCTGATATTTTGTTCAAATGGTCCCCTTGGTTTATTTTCACTAGAATAATCATTTCGTTCGAACAATAAAATACCACCAGTTATCTGGTGGCTTCTCCAAGTTATAGACACATTCCCTTTTTCTGTGGTTTTTTGAATGCTGTTAAATTATCAGATGAAGATATATACCCTCTAAGACGCTGAGAATTAAATCTTTCTATGCTGATCTTATGAAGTTGTACTCATCTCTGTATTCATTTACATAGAAAACCGTGAAAACTCTGATTAAATCAGAAGCTCAACTTTACAAAGAACAGAATCCCCTTCTTTTTATCCTGGTATGGGATTCTTCTGAATGCCTTGCAAGCTTGTTTTTGTTTACCATTTTCACAAGGAAGATAATAAGCATACGTGTATGCGGTGGCTTTCTACAGATTATCATAATGCACTTTGCTTTCATATGATATCCTGCTGTTTTCGCATATTGTATTTCTCCCTTCTGAAGTTCTCTTTTCAGTTACATGACTATACCAGAAGTCGGGAAAATAGCAATTCATCAGATGTA
>NZ_CAKRNY010000065.1 GCF_934371575.1 uncultured Blautia sp.
TCATCACGGGAGAAGCCGTATGTCATCTGAGTTAAGTCGTTGGTACCGAAGCAGAAGAAGTCAGCCTCTTTTGCGATCTCATCAGCTGTAAGAGCTGCACGTGGGATCTCGATCATTGTACCTACTTCATATTTCAGATCTACGCCTGCTGCTGCGATCTCAGCGTCAGCTGTCTCAACAACAAACTTCTTAACATATTTAAGCTCTTTGATATCGCCTACTAACGGGATCATGATCTCTGGGCAGATATTCCAGTCAGCGTGAGCTTTCTTTACATTGATAGCTGCACGGATAACTGCTGTTGTCTGCATCTTAGCGATCTCAGGATAGGTAACTGCCAGACGGCATCCACGATGTCCCATCATTGGGTTGAACTCATGAAGAGAAGCGATGATTGTCTTGATCTCTTCTACAGTCTTGCCCTGAGCATCAGCAAGCTTCTTGATATCTTCCTCTTCTGTAGGAACGAACTCATGAAGCGGCGGATCCAGGAAACGGATTGTTACAGGGTTGCCCTCGAGAGCCTCGAACAGACCTTCGAAGTCTTCCTGCTGATATGGAAGAACTTTAGCAAGTGCTTCTTCTCTCTCCTCAGCTGTTGTGGAGCAGATCATCTCACGGAATGCATCGATACGTCCCTCACCGAAGAACATATGCTCTGTACGGCAAAGACCGATACCTTCAGCACCAAGCTCAACTGCTTTCTTAGCGTCAGCAGGAGTATCAGCGTTTGTACGAACCTTCATAGTTCTGAACTTGTCAGCCCATGCCATGATACGTCCGAACTCACCAGCGATTGTAGCGTCTACTGTCGGGATGATTCCGTCGTAGATGTTACCTGTTGTACCATCGATGGAAAGGAAATCTCCCTCGTGGAACTCTTTGCCAGCAAGTGTAAATTTCTTATTAGCTTCGTCCATAGCGATATCACCGCATCCGGATACACAGCACTCACCCATACCACGGGCAACTACTGCTGCATGAGATGTCATACCACCACGAACTGTCAGGATACCTTCAGCAGATTTCATACCTGTGATATCCTCTGGGGATGTCTCAAGACGAACAAGGATAACTTTCTCGCCTCTCTCAGCCCACTCTACAGCGTCATCAGCTGTGAATACAATCTTACCGCAAGCAGCTCCTGGAGAAGCTCCAAGACCTTTACCCATTGGTGTAGCAGCTTTCAGAGCCTTAGCGTCGAACTGAGGATGAAGAAGTGTATCAAGGTTACGAGGATCGATCATAGCTACTGCTTCTTCCTCTGTTCTCATTCCCTCATCAACAAGGTCACAAGCGATCTTCAGGGCAGCCTGAGCGGTTCTCTTACCGTTACGTGTCTGCAGCATGTATAACTGGCCATGCTCAACAGTGAACTCCATATCCTGCATATCTCTGTAGTGTGTCTCCAGAGTATGGCAAACTTCTGTAAATTTCTTGAATGCTTCCGGGAACTTCTGCTCCATCTCAGCGATGTGCATAGGTGTACGAACACCAGCAACAACGTCCTCGCCCTGTGCATTGGTAAGGAACTCACCGAACAGACCTTTGTTTCCTGTAGCTGGGTCTCTTGTAAATGCAACACCAGTACCACAGTCATCACCCATGTTACCGAATGCCATCATCTGTACGTTAACAGCTGTACCCCAGGAATATGGGATATCGTTGTCACGACGATATACGTTGGCACGTGGGTTGTCCCAGGAACGGAATACGGCTTTGATTGCACCAACTAACTGCTCTTTCGGGTCAGCCGGGAAATCGGAACCGATTTTTTCTTTATATTCAGCCTTGAACTGCATAGCAAGTTCTTTAAGGTCGTCAGCTGTAAGCTCAACGTCAAGTTTAACGCCTCTTTCAGCTTTCATCTTGTCGATAAGCTCTTCGAAATATTTCTTACCAACTTCCATAACTACGTCAGAGTACATCTGGATAAATCTTCTGTAGCAGTCCCAAGCCCAACGTGGGTTGCCGGATTTCTCAGATAATACAGCTACAACGTCTTCATTTAAACCAAGGTTCAGGATAGTATCCATCATACCTGGCATAGAAGCTCTTGCGCCTGAACGAACGGAAACAAGCAGAGGATTCTCGATATCACCGAATTTCTTTCCGGTAACTCCTTCCATCTTGGTGATTGCTTCCATGATCTGACCCATGATCTCGTCGTTGATCTGTCTTCCATCCTCATAATACTGAGTACAAGCTTCAGTAGTGATTGTAAATCCCTGAGGTACAGGAAGTCCAAGGTTTGTCATCTCAGCAAGGTTGGCACCTTTACCACCCAGAAGGTTTCTCATATCAGCGTTACCTTCTGTAAACATGTAAACCCATTTTGCCATTTTACATTTTCCTCCTAAAAATTTGTTCAATAGAACATAAACTATGTTTTATACGCACATAGTTATTTTATAGGCTTATTCGTCATTCGTCAAGGTTATTCTGGTAAAAAACAGTCAATTTTTTATCATTTTCTCAATTTTTCTTTTTTCTTCCAGTATTCAGCACCAGATGACGTGGAACACCGTTCACCATGATTGGCTGATAATCGCCCTGGATCAAGGGTTTGATGTAATCGATAAAATCTTTTGTCACATTATTGGCTTCTTTGTTCATCCAGTTTCTTGGAACCAGCTTCTCTTCGTTGGCAATGCGGTGTACGTCGTAGATTCCAGTGGCTGCCATGTAAGGATCATCGGAAACACGGTCAATAACTACCATCTTGCCAGTATCGCCTTCGTCTGCTGCCTTCACTGCTGCACCGCCAACCATCATAGCCTCGTCAATATCTACACGGGATGCCATGTGGGAAGCACTTCTCTGAAGGGTGGAAAGCTCTACAGCGCGGGTTTTGCAGCCGCACTCTGCAGACAGGAAGTTTGCCAGATAAGTGGCAGTTCCCTGGAGCTGCTTGTGGCCAAATGCATCCACATAATCTCCTACACTTCCAAGCTCGCATACATAACGTCCATCAGCCAGCTTGATTCCTTCAGATACCGCGATCACAACAGAGGATTTCTTTTTCAGAAGGTCTTTTACTTTGGCAAGGAACTTGTCAATATCAAAAGGGACCTCCGGAAGATAAATAAGGTCTGGTCCCTCGCAGTCCTCTGACTTGGAAAGTGCAGTAGCACCGGTAAGCCAGCCTGCATTTCGTCCCATGATCTCCATGATGGTGATCATGTTCTTCTTATAGGTCAGGCCTTCTGCGTCACGGATCACTTCCTTTGTGGAAGCAGCGATATATTTGGCTGCACTTCCGAAACCTGGTGTGTGGTCGGTAAGTGCCAGGTCATTGTCAATGGTTTTGGGAACGCCGAGGAATTTCTGGGTCTGGCCTGTGATAATGGCGTAATCGGAAAGCTTCTTGATGGTGTCCATAGAGTCATTTCCGCCGATGTAGATAAATGCGTAAATCTCCAGCTTATTCAGAATCTCGAAGATTTTCTCATAAATTGCTTTGTCTTCGTGGATCTCCGGAAGCTTATAGCGGCAGGAACCCAGAAATGCGGACGGTGTCCTTTTCAGAAGTTCAATATCAAGCTCAGAATGAATCTGTGTGGAAAGGTCAATATACTGCTCATCAAGAAGTCCCTGGATTCCGTGAAGCATTCCGTATACTTTATCAAAGCCACGCTCCACTGCATTCTTGTATACACCTGCAAGACTGGAATTGATTACAGATGTTGGGCCTCCGGACTGTCCTACAATAATATTTCTTTTCTTTGCCATTATGGTGTTCCTCCTCTATTTCAATCAATATGGGTGTTAAAATTTTCTTTAACGTTTCCCCTTTAATTGTACAGTTTACCAAACTCATTCTATAAAGTCAATGTATAGTTGTGTATATTGCATATTATAATGTTATTTTTTTCGATTTTTATATATATTTTTTATATTTCAGGCAATTTGTAACTTAGGATACACATTCAGAGTATATAGTGGTACAATATACCCAACATTACATATGGAGGTTTCATTATGAAGCGAATTTTGGAAAATGATTTTTTAAAAGTAACCATTGACGACCACGGTGCTGAACTGGTCAGCATCTATGACAAAGAAAAAGACAGAGAAGTAATCTGGCAGGCTGATCCTAAATTCTGGAATCGGCATTCACCTGTTCTTTTTCCAAATGTAGGCAGACATTTTCAGAATCTTTACCGCTATAACGGCAGAGAATACACTTCCAAACAGCACGGATTTGCCCGTGACATGGATTTCACCTGTATTGATTCCACACCTGATTCTGTCACACACCAGATCCGTTCTACAGAAGAGACACGTAAGGATTATCCTTTTGATTTCGTATTGCGTATCCGCCACATTCTGAAAGGACGCACATTGACTGTTTCCTGGAAGGTAGCCAATAATACTGAAGGAGATATGTACTTCACGATCGGTGGACATCCGGGATTTAATGTACCGGTACTTCCGGATACCAAAAGAAGTGATTACCTTCTTACCTTTGACGGACAGGACAGCCTTACCCACCTGCTTGTAGATTATGATACTGGTACTGTCAAAGCAGATTCCGCCAAAGTCCTTCCTCTGGAAAATGGAACCTGCCAAATTGACGATCATATGTTTGATCTTGACGCGCTGGTATTTGACAATCAGGTTACCCGGGTAGGAATTGCTCTTCCGGATGGCTCACCTTATGTGGAATTGCGCTGTGAGGGATTCCCATGCCTTGGTATCTGGTCAGCCGCTTCAGATGCACCGTTTGTCTGCCTGGAGCCATGGATGGGACGCTGTGATAACTATGGATTTACCGGAGATTTATCTGAGAAACCTTTTATCAATCATCTGAAAATGGATGAAATGTTCGAGACAGCGTATACCATTGAAGTATTCTGATTCTGTTTCGATATGACAAAACACCGATATGCCTGAATTTATCGCTGCATATCGGTGTTTTTATTTAACTGCCTTGATAACCATAGAAAAAGTGCCACAAGGGTAACAGTACCGGCAAATACAAACAGCATTCCATACTGATGATACCCCTTCGCCAGCAGGCTTTTTCTGCCATGAAAAATTCTTGATAACGCCTGGAAAACAGCATAGTGCAGAACATAGATCAGCATGGAATAGTCTTTTCCCACTTTCGCCAGCGCTCTGGAAAAAGAGTTTTCCACATAGAAATTCTGCCAGCCAACAAAAAGAAGGAAAATACAGATTGCCAGGAAAAGAGAGCCGGCATACTCTTCCTCTGTGCCAAGTGCATTCAGTTTCTCCAGCCATTTTCGCTCCATAAGGGCCATATTCCAGAAAACAGGAATGCCGCACAACAGAAACAGCATTTTTTTCTTGTCAAGAAATTGCAGTACTGCTTCTTTGTGAGAGCCCAGCCAGCAGCCCAGCCAAAAAAAGGGCAGACCACAATAGAGAAAATTTCTCGCATAATAAATGTGGCAATCTTCTTTTCCCCCAAAAAGCAAAGAATAATTTCCTCTTATCAGATTTCCTGCCAGCAGAAGCGGAATTGCCAGATAGGCCAGTTTTTGCAATCCCAGGCGTTCTACAACAAACGCAATTACAAGTACGTAGAGAAGCGCCTGAAGATACCAGAGATGAGGGGACAGAGGCGAAAAATTCCACAGAAGAAAATCCTCCGGCACTCTCTCCTCAAACCGTGCCAGCAATGCCTCTTTTACATTCTGTCTGGCTGAAACTGCCAGAAAAATATTCCACAGCAGATAAAACAGATTCGCACCAACCGTAATTGTGAAGATTTTGCCAAGCTGCTTCAGCTGTCGTTTCCCCGCCACTGTCTCCGGATAAAAGAAACCTGTGATCATAAAAAACACAGGAACAGCAAAGCGGCACAAAATCAGGATTTCAGCCCCGCTTTGTACCTCCAGAGGCTTATGGATTTCCACCACTGCAATTGCAGCCAGACATTTTAATATATCAATACACGTCCAACGTCTTTTTTTCATTTCCTCGTAACTCCAATAACTACCGTTCCGGAAAATTTTCCGGACATCAATTCAAAAGGACCAACCATCTGATTTCAGAAAGTCAGCCCTTTTATTCTTACTTTATATACACTCTAAGAGGGTTTCACCCGTTGCTGCGGCATTTGTCAGGTTTCCATCATGTATGGACACCGACCTGTCTGCCACATAAATCAGAATGTAAACTTATCTGCGAAATAAGCATCCAGCTCGTCAATCTTAATACGAACCTGCTCCATAGAATCACGGTCACGAACAGTTACCATACCATCTGTCTCGGAATCGAAATCATAGGTCACACAGAACGGAGTACCGATCTCATCCTGTCTTCTGTAACGTTTACCGATATTTCCACGATCATCAAACTCGCAGTTATATTTCTTGGATAACTGAGCGTAAATCTTCTCAGCTCCCTCATTCAGCTTCTTGGAAAGCGGAAGCACACCGATCTTAACCGGTGCAAGTGCCGGATGGAAATGAAGAACTGTACGAACATCGCTCTTCTCAGCGTCCAGAACCTCCTCATCGTATGCACTGCAAAGGAATGCCAGAACCACACGGTCAGCTCCAAGTGACGGCTCAATTACATATGGGATGTATTTCTGCTTCTTCTCATCATCGAAGTAAGTAAGATCCTGTCCGGATACATTCTGATGCTGGGTAAGGTCATAGTCAGTTCTGTCTGCGATTCCCCACAGCTCGCCCCATCCAAATGGGAACAGGAATTCCACGTCAGTAGTAGCCTTGCTGTAGAAGCTCAGCTCTTCTTTATCATGGTCACGGTAACGAACTTCCTCGTCTTTCAGGCCAAGAGAATGCAGCCAGTTCAGGCAAAAGCTCTTCCAGTATGCAAACCACTCAAGGTCTGTGTCCGGCTCGCAGAAGAACTCAAGCTCCATCTGCTCGAACTCACGGGTACGGAATGTGAAGTTACCAGGTGTGATCTCGTTACGGAAGGATTTACCGATCTGGCCGATACCAAACGGAATCTTCTTACGGGATGTTCTCTGTACATTCTTGAAGTTTACGAAAATACCCTGTGCTGTCTCAGGTCTTAAGTATACTGTATTCTTAGCGTCCTCAGTTACACCCTGGAAGGTCTTGAACATCAGGTTGAACTGACGGATATCTGTGAAATTATGCTTACCACAGGAAGGACATGGAACATTATGCTCTTCGATAAAATTCTTCATTTCTTCCTGAGACCATCCGTCTACAGAGCTCTCAAGCTCAATGCCATGCTCCTGGCTGTAATCCTCGATGATCTTATCTGCACGGAAACGCTCGTGGCACTCTTTACAATCCATAAGCGGATCGGAAAAGCTTCCAAGATGTCCGGATGCGATCCAGGTCTGCGGGTTCATCAGGATGGCGCAGTCAACACCTACGTTGTACGGAGACTCCTGAATGAATTTCTGCCACCATGCGCGCTTTACATTATTCTTAAGCTCTACGCCAAGGTTGCCGTAGTCCCATGTATTCGCAAGACCGCCATAGATCTCAGACCCCGGGTAAACAAATCCTCTTGCTTTTGCCAGAGCAATAATCTTATCCATTGTTTTTTCCATGATATCTCTCCTCATTGTTTGATAGATGATTTTCTAACATTATACTCGTTACTTTTGTTTTTGTAAAGTTATACAGCGTACTGAATTGCACACATTATACCATAATTTCCAAAATCTGCAGGCTTTTAAACCTTTTATCCGTATTGGCAGCCACATAAGGCTGTATATGACGCTCCAGTTCCCAGAGCACTTCCTCAGTCACAGTGAAACTGTACAGCTTTGTCATGGGCGCACTTACAATGTACTGCATAGTGTAAAGGGCTGCCGGGGAAATCCTTCTGGAAGTCCTGCTCTCCGAAGCATCTGCTTTTTTCAGACAGTCCCCATCCAAAACACCATGCGCGCCCAGACAAAAGAAGAGATTCTCTTTTCCTGTGATCTCCTCCCCACAATTTACACATCTGAAAAGCTCCGGCATAAGCCCCTGCTCCATCATGGTACGCAATTCAAAAATACACCTTACCAGCCGGTCATCAATTTCCGGATTAAGAAGGGCCTTCACAGTGAGATAAAGAAGATTCATCATGTTCTTCTCATCTGTACCCTCCCGTCCGAAATAGTCTGCAAGCTCCAGAAAATAATAGCCATAATAAATCCCCGGCTGTCTGGCGGCCAGCTCCACAAAATGATGTGTCACGGTCACCTGATTCAGATTGTAGCTGCTTCTGCCCTCATACAGGGTGAAATTCCCGAATACGAATGGGTTCGCAGCAGCCATAAATGGGCTGTTCTGCCTTCTTGCGCCTTTGGCAAAGGCAGAAATCTTTCCTCTTTCCCTGGTGAGAAGCACAATCCGTTTATCAAATTCTCCCACTGGCTGGGCTGAAAGCACAAGCCCCTGTACCGTGATCTGATCACTCATTTTCAGATTTCCTTCTTATCATAGCCAAAGTTTTTAATCATGAAGTCACTGTCACGCCAGTCCTTTTTCACCTTAACCCAAAGCTTAAGATTCACTTTGGAATCCAGCATACGCTCCAACTCAAATCGCGCATTGCTGCCAATTTTCTTCAGCATGGCGCCGCCTTTTCCAATAATAATCCCTTTATGGGAATCTCTCTCACAGATAATCGTCGCTTCAATATCTACCATAGGATTTTTGCCCGGGCGCTCCTTCATTTTGTCAATGGCAACTGCGATTCCATGTGGAATCTCCGCATCCAGTGCATGAAGAGCCTTCTCTCGGATCACTTCTGCTACGATCTGACGCTGAGGCTGGTCTGTGACCGTGTCCTCATCATAAAACATAGGTCCATATGGCAGATATTTCAGAATACTGTCAATAATATCATCTGTATTCTGCCCACGGAGTGCTGAACACGGAATGATCTCAGCGAAATCACAGATCTTGCGATACGTATCGATCGCCGGAAGAATCTCCTCTCTTTTCACCGTATCAATCTTATTGATGATCAGAATAACCGGCACGCCAACACCCTGCAGCTGCTCTGCAATATGACGCTCACCTGCACCGATAAAGGTGGACGGCTCTACCAGCCACATAATGGCATCTACCTCTTTCAGAGTTCGCTCTGCCACAGCCACCATGTACTCTCCAAGCTTGTTCTTCGCCTTGTGGATACCAGGGGTATCCAGAAAAACGATCTGTCCCTTGTCACAGGTGTAAACCGTCTGGATACGGTTTCTGGTAGTCTGGGGTTTCTTTGATGTAATGGCGATTTTCTGACCAATCAGATGGTTCATCAGTGTAGACTTACCAACGTTAGGACGACCAATAATTGCCACAAATCCGGATTTAAAATCTGGTGTCATTAAATCATATCCTCATTCTTTCTTAACAGTACTGTAAAAACTATTATTTAGCAGCTTACAAGCGGCTTTGTCTCCATAAATACATCCTTCGCCTTTTCAATTGCGCTCTCGCTTCCAACTACACAAAGCTGGTCATCCGAAAGAACTGCTTCGATCAGAGGAGCAAGTGCATGGATATCCTCCACGGTCGCATCCAGGATCTGGTCACGCTCTTTCTGCAGCATTTCCAAAGTAAGTCCGCGGAAATAAGCCATTCTGCCAAGTGCGCCCTGTGTCTGCGGTGTTCTTGGAACATCCTTTCCGCTGATGGTTCCGATGATATATTTGGTCATCTCACGTTCGTCCGCTGCAAAACTACGCACATATTCCGGAACACCCTCATATACCTCAAGGGTACGGCGAAGATGGGGATCCCTGTAGGATACAAAGAAGCTCTCGCCGCTTCTCTTAAAGCCGCTCATACAGCCATATGCGCCGCCTTTTACACGGAGATTGATCCACAGATAATCATAACTTAAAGCAACCTTCAGAATTTCCAGGGCACCAGTATAGGCAAAGCCCTTTTTCACAAAGTTTCCGGTTCTGGCCACATACTGAACCTGACCGGAGGTTTTAAAGCCTTCGTTCTTTTTCTCACAGGTAATGGCTGTATCTGTAACCTCACAAGAGCTCTCTGGCAGGCTCTTTTTCAAAGATGCACAAAGTGCTTTCATATCCTCCAGAGATTCCCTTTCTCCGGTATAGCTTACCATAAAGGAATCCGGACGGATGATCTCTGCCATGGCATTCTGAAGTCCGGCCACGATCTCATCCTTTTTCTCCTGGAAATTTTTCTCCAGATCTTCAATAAATTTATAATAACCGACTCCCGCCATCTCATCCTGATACCGGGCCATTGGAGAGCTGTAGGAAGCACCTCTGAGCACTGCTGTCTGATGGCCTGCGCTTATCAGGGAAGCCTGTCCTCTGGACTTGATTTCTGCAATGATTTCGCCAAGACGTTTTGTATCTGTGATTCTGGAAGTATTCAAAATCTCCTCCATCATCTGGAACAGGAATTCCATCTGGGAATACAGTGCCTTGCCACGAATGGTAAACATCGTACGGAACGCTTCCGGATCATCTGCTTTATCGAAAACATCCACACCACACTGAATACCGCCTGTTCTGGCATTGATCTCATTAAACAGCTGACCGTAGGTATAGTTCTTTGTATCCACATAGCCCAGAACAGATTTCAGAAGACCAAGATAATGGACTTTCTCCACTGCCATATCGCGGATCTCAAACATAATATTCACATAACCGATTCCATTGGTGCACACATCCTGATACAGGAACAGACTGCCCTCTGTCTGGAGCTCTTCATTGGAAAATCCATTAACCTCCCTGCGGATATCAGAGCGTTTCAGCATAGGAATGCAAGCCAGATTCTCCGGTTTCTCCTCAGATTCCTGATATGCCTCAAGAGCTTTCGTCTTTCTTACCAGCTCCTCCAGCTGTTCATCAGACAGACTGCCTCTGTACGCTTCCAGATCATCTGCCAGCTCTTTCTCACGCTGTGCTGCAAGACCACGCTTTGGTACAAGTGTAAGAACCAGGCCATGGGTATTGTCAAGAAGCCACTTCTGTATCAGCTTTTCGAAATATCCCTCATTTACTGCTTCTTTCAGTCTGTCATAAACAGAGAGAAGCTGTACCTGGGAAAAAGCATTTTCATCATCATAGAGCCAGCTTCCCATAATATCCAGTCCATACATCAGACCTTTTGGGAACTGACCAAAATCTGCCTCACGATAACGGAACTCCATGTAGTTGATTCCGGCAAGGATTGCCTTCCTGTCAACTCCGTTTTTCACAATGTCCTGAAGACAATTGCGGATAATGGAGACAAACCCCTCCTTCTGAGAAGTTCTGGCACCTTTTGCAATAATGGAAAAATATGGCTGCAAAACGCCGTCGCTATAATCCCCATATATATCCTTACCGATTCCCGCATCCAGAAGAGCCTGCTTCAGCGGTGCACCGGGAGCGCTTAAAAGCGCATAGTCCAGCACATCAAAGGCTACGCCAAGAGTACTGTCCAGGGCATTTCCCACAACCATATTGTAGGAAAGATAGGTATTTTCCTCTTCTTCCTCATTCTCTGCAACAGGATACTCTTTTTCCAGTTCTTTTACCCCGGAAAAAGCTGCCTGCTCCTGAATAGAGGAGTCTACGTCCAGTGCTTCAAATGCGGACAGATATTTCTCATCAATAAAGCGAAGCTTTTCTTCCATATCCATATTTCCATAAAGGTAAATATAGCTGTTGGACGGATGATAATAGGTGCGGTGGAAATTCAGAAATTCTTCATAGGAAAGCTCCGGGATATTCTCCGGGTTACCACCGGACTCCACACCATAGGTATTATCCGGGAAAAGATTGTTCATGATCTCTCTTTCCAGAACCTCATCCGGGGAAGAAAATGCCCCTTTCATCTCATTGTATACAACACCATTGTATGTGAGTGGTCCTTCCTTCTGCTCCAGATGGTAGTTCCATCCCTCCTGACGGAAGATCTCCTCTTTCTCATAAATATTCGGATAAAAAACAGCGTCCAGATACACATGCATTAAGTTCTGGAAGTCCTGGTCATTGCAGCTCGCAACCGGATAACAGGTCTTATCCGGGTAGGTCATGGCATTCAGAAAGGTGTTCAGTGAGCCTTTTACCAGCTCTACGAAAGGATCCTTCAGCGGAAATTCACGGGATCCGCACAGAACACTGTGCTCCAGAATGTGTGGAACACCGGTACTGTTCTTCGGTGTGGTACGAAAGGCAATGGAAAACACCTTATTCTCGTCATCATTCTCAACCAGGACCAGTCTGGCACCTGTTTTTTTGTGGCGGAGCAGATAGCCGACAGAATGGATATCGGTCAGATTCTCTTGCTTCACAATCTCATATGCAGGAATATTCTCTTTTTTCATTTTTTCCTCCAAAGTTCACAGGCATTCCCGCCAAAATCCGGTAAAATGCCTGAAATATTTTTGTTTTCTATCATATCCAGGCAAGCTTAAAGTATGCCTGAACTTCATTCGTAACCTTTATTATAACATTGTGTTACATGGAAGTGCAATAGCGTTGGGTGGGAAAATTTCCCGAGAAAAAGAACCGCCCCTGAGGACGAATCTGGTAAGATTCCTTTCCACAAGGGCGGTTCTGAGTAAGCAGCAAAGCGGACCTGGAATATCCGCTTCGCTACTTGTGATTAGTTAATCCTGTTCTTTTTTGCGGCGTCTTCTGGTTGTTTCTTCGATTGCAAGAGCTGCAAGGAAGAGCATTGCCATATAGAAGCCGATTGGTGTGTCATCACCGGTCTTAACGCCTGTGGATGAGCCTGGTGTCGGTGTTGCCTCAGGAGTTACGGTAGGTGTTGCTTCCGGCTGTTCCTGATTGGTGATCGTTACCTCTGCATTAAGGTTATTTTCATCAAAGTATACATTTCCGTCTTCAACAGTTACTTCATACTTAAAGCTTTCCATATCAGCTACCGGATTTCCTTCTGCATCAGTTTCTGCCACATAGAGGTTAAAGGATTCACCAGGCATTACAACTGCCTGTGTACTCTCAGATACAGTGGAGCCGCCTGCAAGGTCAAGTGTCAGGATGTTCTTTTCAGTTCTTGTGGAAAGAATTGTGCACTCTTTATCCTCGAAGATACCTGCGTAGAATACTCCATCGCTTTCCAGAGCATTTCCATCTGCACCAAGAAGCTTCTTGGTTACATTCAGATTAGCAATTCTGTAGAATCCATCCGGCCATTCACTAAACTGGTTCTCGAATGTGATGCTGCTCTTTGCGCCATCCTCTGTTACAGTGATCTCCTGTCCCTGTGGATAAACCGGTACATAAACTTTTCCATCCGGCGTCATACCTGAATCAATTGCTTTTCCGGTTTCATCAGTCTCACTTACATAGTAGGTTCTTCCAAGATCCAGATTTGTAAATGTGACTGTGGAAGAAGATGCATCCTTAAACTCAAGTGCTTTTACATCAGAAGCAGGAATTGTGCATTCTGCATCTGCGAAAAGTGCTGCATAGAAGGTCATATCCTGAGCAGCTGCTGGTACATCGTTCACCTTCAGTTCCTTGATGATTTCAATTTCAGCTGTCTCGCTCTTTGTCATGGCATCCTTCATTTCAACTGCATTTTTGGTATCATCTGCATCAACAGTAAAGGTGATCGGCTCTGCGATTTCATATCCTGTTGGTGCTTCTGCCTCAACCAGTTTGTAGGTCTTGCCAAGAACAAGTTTCGCTGTGATCACATGTGGTGTGCCATCTGAGATCCACTCTTCCACAACCTTATCCTGGTCATCCACTACCTGAAGTTTTGCTCCCGAAAGGGCTTTCAGGGTGGTGTCATCCACCTTGGTAATAGTAACCTTGGTAGAATCGTTAACAAATTTTATTGCTTCTTCGGTGTAATCTTCTCCATTTACCTTAGTAGTAAGCTTCAGAGTACCGTCACGATTGTCTTCTACGGCTACAGTTACTGTGTAAACAGTATTGTCATATACGTAGATGTCAGCTTCTGACGGGATCTTTTCATTTACAGTGTAGGTAAAGGTCTTTCCAGCATCTTTCTCAGTATAAGAGAGCTTACTGAAGTTAACTGCACCTTTTTCATCATTCTTAACAGTTTCAATTACAGTTCCGTCTGCATCTTTCAGCTCAAATTCGAAGGTTCCAAGCTCTTCACCTTCTACCTTCATGGTCTTCTGAGCTTTCAGTTCAAGGTCAGCGGAAGCACTGTAGGTGTTAGTGAAGGCAACTGCCTTTGCAAAGCTGCTTTCCTCTGCCGGTTCACTATTCTCTACAGGTTTGCCGTTCTCTACAGGTTCTCCGTTCTTTGTGACTGCGGTAACTTTCGCTGTTAACTTGCCTGCATTGTCATCTGTTACGTCTACTTTTACAACGTATTTGCTTTCATCATACTGGTATGCCGGTTTCTCATCTTTTACTTCGGTAATCTGGTAATAATAGATTCCGGATTTCTCGTATGTGATAATTGGGAATGTGATGGCACCGCCGTCAGCATTCTTCACAGTTTCGTTGTAACCATTTTCTACTGCATTTCCATCTGCATCAATTTCTGTTGCCTGGAAACTAAACTGCTCTGCTTCCAGTGCCTGGCCCTCCAGAGTCTTGGTTGCACCAAGGACAATCTGACCAGATGTAGTGTAGATGTTGGTAAATTCCATGCCTGCTACGGTTGCATCCTCGGAGGCTGCCTTAGAGGAATGGATAACCGGAGTTACTGTTAAAGTACCGTTGCCTGCATCTTTTACAGTTACCTTGATGGTGTAGATGGTGTCGTCGTAGGTGTAACCTGCTGCGTCACCTTTCACCTCGTTTACAGTGTACTGATATTCGCCGGTATCATCTACTTTCTTATCCGTGTTATCTTTGTAAGCTGCATCTTTTACAAGGCTGTACTTAATTTCGTCAAAGGTTACGTTTCCGTCAGCATCGTTGGTCTTGGTCTGAAGCACCTTGCCCTCTTTGTCACGAAGCTCGAATGTAAACTGATCTTTTGCAAGAGGTGTCTCTGTGGTTGTCAGAGTCTTCTTAGCTGTCAGGTTCAGGCTTCCGGATGCGGAGTAGGTGTTCTTCATCTCAACCCTGTTTTCGGTGTCATTTTCACTTACAGTAAACTTGACAGGATCTGCCAGAGTATAACCAGCTGGAGCGGATTTCTCGACTAACTTGTAGGTTTCGCCGAGGATCAGTTTGCCAGTGATTACGTGTGGTGTTCCATCTGTGGTCCAAGTCTCAATTGAGTTACCATCTTTATCCTGGATTTCAAGCACTACGCCTGAAAGCTGGTTGCCAAGATCATCTACTTTAGTGATGGTTACCTTGGTGGTGTCATCTTCTACCAGATATACCTTGTTACCATCTTTATCTGTCGTAGTTTTTGCATTGGTTTCAATAGTTCCATCATTTTTAACAGTAAACTCAATATCTGTTGCATACTTGTAACCAGCTGGAGCTACTGTTTCTCTAAGAATATAGCTCTTTCCAGCTTCAAGTTTAGGACCAAAGTCGTGAGTTTTATCTTTTTCAGAAACCCACTCATCTACAGTCTTACCTGTTTCCTT
>NZ_CAKRNY010000066.1 GCF_934371575.1 uncultured Blautia sp.
TTTCAGCATTTTTTTATTTGTCTGAACGTATTTTAACATCTTTCCTATAAAATCTGTGTTAAGATTTTTATTTTTTTGAAAAAAACATTTATTTCAGGCTGTTAAACAAGAAACTCCTTAAAAACATTATCAACTATTTTTTCATCATCCATATCTGCCACAAGCTCTAATGGCATTTCCAGGTCAAGACTGAAGATTCCCATAATAGATTTTGCATTTACATAATATTTTCCACTGATTAAATCCATATCACAATCGAATTTAGAACATAACTTATTAAATGTATCAACATCTTTCATATTCTCAATTCTAACTTTACGTTTTACCATTTCTCATTTCTCCTTTATCATTTTATATCCACAGTTTCATCTGCCACATATTCAAAGAAATCAAAATCAGCTGTGTGCTGATGAAGCATACGGTCGCCACAGGTGATTCCTACGAAAGTTCCTGTAAATTCACCAAACTCAGAATACTCATCCGAAAATTTCGTAGTATCAAAGCATGGTCCGATTTCTTTATAGGTATCTCCATCCAGCGACCACTTAAAGCAGGATTTTCTGCCCTTTATCTCCAGCCGCATCCAGATGTCCTGTCCATCTTCCACAAAAGTCCTTGCTTCCGGAAATTCCCGTTTTATTCCATTTTCCACCTGCATAACAGAAATCGCACTGTGATTCAGCGTATCGCTGAAATATTTATACAAATATACAAAATTCATATTATCATAATAAAGGATCAAACCAGCTGTATGCTGGTAACTCAGCGGAGTAAAATCAACCTTTGTCGTTACCACTGCCTGTACACTTGTCAGCTTTCTTGCCAAAATACTTGTCTTATTCAAAGAGCAGCCGGATTCCTGACCACGCAGGCGAATCCAGCCTGGTCTTGCTTTCAGGTCAACAAAAGTCACAGGATCAATGCGAGGCGCATAATAACCGATTCCAAGAGTTTCAGAATCAAAGTCATCCCTCTGCGGAAGCTTTTTCACCGGATACCCGGGAAGCTTACTCTCCTCCACAAACTCCTGGGCCATATTGCCTCCATTTTCCATTCGAAGCCAGCCATCCTCTGTCCATTTCATACGCTGAATGGCAGTTTCACGGCCAAGAGTGCAGCGAAGCTCTGGAACAAAAGGTCTGGAAGTGAGATGTACCAGCCAGGTTTCTCCGTTCGGAAGATCCACATAACTGGCATGACCGGATTTCTGAAGCTTACTCTCCGGATTATAATAGCGAGGCTTCAAGTGATCCCAGTCGGCACGCTCGTTATGATTTTCCGGAACAGAAGTTACAATTGGGTTACATGGATCAGCCTCATATGGTCCCCATACATTTTCAGAACGTCCCATTGTCACGCTATGATAATAGCCCGTTCCGCCTTCAGCACACATTATATAGTAGTAATTCCCACGCTTAGTCAGATGAGGCGCCTCAATACAACCACGGTCTGTACCTCCTCTCCAGAAAGCTTTTGGCATTCCCACTACTTTTTTCTGTGCCGGATCATATTCTACAATGCAGATGGGACCCGGTTTCTCGTATTCTGTTCTTGTCTCCCATTCAAGAGCCACAATGTATTTTTTGCCGTCATCATCATGAAACATAGAAGCATCAAAACCGGAAGAATGAAGATAAACCGGTTCACTCCAGGGTCCGCGCAGATCTTTTGCTGTGATCAGATAGTTATCTACATCAAAATATCTGGCATTCATAGAATTCATAACACCATATACTACATAAAACAGATCATCTGCTTCACAGTAGGTCAGGCAAGGTGCCCAGATTCCTTTTGCACTTGGCAGCTTTTTTAGGTCAGGATCTTCCGCATTGGTAAGAGCATGGGAATACAGCTCCCAGTTTTTCATATCCTTTGAATGATAAATTGGAATGCCCGGAAACCACTCGAAGGAAGAAACTGCAATGTAGAAATCATCACCCTTCCGGCAGATACAGGGATCGGCATGAAAGCCTGGTAAAATTGGGTTCTGGATCATCGTAAAAACCTCCATTTCATTTTAATTATTTTTCGCTGCTCTTTTATGTAAATCACTGATAATTCCTTCAAATTCATCGTCCAGGTGATAAAATCGTAAAATTATAAAACATGCGGCAAACACAGCAAGTGGAATCCAGGTGAAACACAGACGAATAGAAAATAAGGCTGACGATGACTGAACTGTTGCGTCTCCCACATAGCCACCAATCTGAATAATAATACCCAGAAGTGCTGAACCAATACCATTTCCGATTTTATAACCAAAACTACATGCACTGTTTACAAGCCCTTCTGTACGATGCCCCGTTTTCCATTCACCGTAATCAATTGTATCTGAAACCATAGCCCACATAGTAGCTCCGCCACAGGCATTTCCAATTCCACGGATAAGACTGGAAATTATAATAACCGGCATTGTACTGCCTCC
Organism: uncultured Blautia sp.; assembly: GCF_934371575.1. Taxonomy (GTDB): domain Bacteria; phylum Bacillota; class Clostridia; order Lachnospirales; family Lachnospiraceae; genus Blautia_A. Next base: position 2,426 of record NZ_CAKRNY010000066.1, read on the forward strand.
GAATTCAAGAATCAGCATTCCAATGGCAGCAAGAATAAGGCCAAGAGAAAACACATTACGTTTTCCATATTTTTTTACCAGTCCTGCTATAAAAAACATTGCCACAATCTGAATTGCATTGTAAATACCGTTAATTGTGCTTACCAGATTTTTATCTTCCAAAATATCTTTCGCATAATATACAGTTGTTCCACCGTTAATTGCATAATAAAGAAAAAAGAGTGCAAGTACACAGGTCATCATAATCCAATACTTATTTGCAAACAGCGATTTAACACCTTCTAACAGGGTGATTTTCTCCATTTCTCCATTAAGTTCAGCAACAGCATGAACTCGTTCTTTAGTTCCAATGAACGTAAGAAGAAACGCCACTATAGCAAGCAGACCCAGGATACAGAATGTTTTTGTCCATGCTGCAGCATTATCTCCAAAAAACTCTACCAAAGGTAATGTAACCATATTGATTGTCAAAGTTCCTGCTGTTGCAAGAAGATTTCTAAAAATACTAAGTACAGATCTTTCATATGGATTTTGAGTCATAAGCGCATTCAAGGATGAATATGGTACATTAATTGCAGTATATACAACCGTTGAAACAAGGTTATAAGTTATGAATACGTATACCAGTTTCGCTGTGGTGCCAAGAGTTGTTGGTACTGAAAAAAGCAGAACGCCAGCTAATGCAAACGGCACACATACACGTAATATCCAGACTCTTGCTTTTCCATATTTTGACTTTGTGCGGTCAACAATCATTCCCATAATAATATCGCTGATTCCATCAAATATTCTGGAAACCAACATAATAGTTCCAACTGCGGCTGCATTTACTCCGGCATAATCTGTGTAATAGAATAACAGGAATGCTGACATTGCAGTATAAATAATATTACATCCAAAATCTCCGCATCCGTAGCAGAAACGCTCAAAAAGTAATGCTGGAGTCAGTTTTCTTTTTTCGTTCATTAATGTTCTCCTTTTCCTAAATCTTCTTTAAATGTGTCATTTTTTCAACGCGCTGAATTATCTTATAAATTTATCTTAAATCACTTGCTAATAGTTTTCCAGATATGATAGTATCTAATCAATAGGTCGATATTCTCTTTTAGGAGACATCATTATGAAAAAAATACTTACCTCCTCCAACTATGAAATTATCCCTCTCGATACCAGAACAAATGTCCGTTTTTATACCTCTGTGGATTCTGGAAGTTATGTTCCACCACATTGGCACGATGCTATTGAAATTATTTATCTGTTTGAGGGTCAATTAAAAATAAACACAGAAAAAAGCACTCAGATTCTGCATCAGGATCAATGTATACTAATACCGCCTGGTGAAATTCATTCCACTTTATGTGCAACCCCTAATAAGGCAATTGTATTTCAAATTCCGCAAATTTTTATGGAAAAGTTTATTCCCCATGTGAACGGACTTCATTTTATGCTGGAAGACCCACCACATCTGCCAAGCCAGACAGATAACCAGCGTCAGAAAACGAAGCTTCGTCAATTAAAAAACAATCTTGAAAAAATGCAGTTTGTTATGAATACAGAACCTGACGGCGCACTATTACTGTTTAACAGCCTGCTTTTTGACGTACTTTATCAGCTATATCACAATTTCAGTACCGTCCGGATAGATTCCGCATTAACCAAAAAAAATCAAAATCTGGAAAGAATAAAACCAGTACTGGATTACATTAACGATAATTACAACAGACAAATCACTCTTTCTGAGATTTCGCAGATTGCCATGTTTGATCCTAAGTATTTCTGCCGGTTTTTTAAAAAATGTATGGGAACAACATTTCTGGAATACCAGAATGACATCCGTATTTCCCATATTTACCAGGACCTGGTATCCACAAATGATAAAATTTCTGTCATTCTGGAGCGCCACGGATTCACTAATTATAAACTGTTTCGAAAAGTTTTTTATGAGCATTTTTGTGCCACACCAACTGAAGTACGTAAAAATAATTCTGTCTATCAGAAAACCATATTATGAAAGGAGACAATATGCACATTTTAATTATAGAAGACGAAGAACAGCTCTGCCGCTCTGTTGCGGAGGGACTTCGCATAGATGGTTATGAAACAGATATCTGTTTCGATGGAGACGAAGGGCTTTGCCTGTGTATGACAGAAAATTATGACCTGATCCTGCTGGATCTGAATCTTCCCGGCACGGACGGTCTGGAAATTCTCCGCCAGTTCCGGGAACACAATACCAATACCCCGGTTCTGATCCTGTCTGCCCGGGATCAGATTGAAGATAAAGTAAACGGTCTGGATCTGGGAGCCAATGATTATCTTACCAAACCCTTTCACTTTCAGGAGCTGGAAGCCAGGATCCGAAGCCTTACCCGGCGGAAATTTGTTCAGGAGGATGTATGCCTGAAATGGAATCAGCTTACCTTTGATACCAGAACAAGAGAAGCTTCTGTAAATGGAGTGCCGCTTTCCCTTACCAGAAAAGAAAGCAGCCTTCTGGAATATTTTCTGCTCCATCAGAACCGGGTCATTTCACCGGAAGAAATGATTGAGCATATTTGGGACGGAAGTGTAAACACCTTCAGCAATTCCATCCGTGTGCACATTTCATCTCTTAGAAAAAAACTAAAGGCTGCAATTGGATTTGACCCTATTCAGAATAAAATCGGCCAGGGCTATATATTGGAGGAATACAGATGATAAAAAAACGTTTCCACACCTCACTTCAGCTGAAGCTCACTTTATTGCTGTCCTTACTGATGATCATCTCCTGTGTTCTTATGTACTTCTTCATCAGCCATTCTGCCGTATCGGGAATGGACGGATTGCAGAATTACATGATCAAGGTGGACCCCCAGGATGGAGATTCCCCCATTACCTTTAATGTAGATCCCAAAGCCCTTTTTCCTCAGTTTGAACAGGAAATCCAGGAAACCAAGGAAGATTTTCTTCTCCGAAGTGTTATTGCCACCACGATCATTATTCTTCTTTCCAGTGTGTGTACTTATTTTCTTACGAAAAAGACCCTTACACCACTGCAGAAGCTAACCAGCGAAGTCAGTCAGATCCAGGCTCAGAACCTTTCCACCCAGCTGGCTGTTCCCAATTCAAAGGATGAAATTGCACAGCTGACCAGCTCTTTCAATGAAATGCTGGCCAGGCTGGACAATGCCTTCAGTACACAGAAGCAGTTTTCTGCAAATGCAGCTCATGAGCTGCGGACACCACTAGCAGTATTGCAGACCAACCTGGAAGTTTTCGAGAAAAAGCAGGAACCGGAAATAGTTGAATACAGACAGCTTTTCACTATGATCAAGGAACAGACAGCAAGGCTTTCCCAGCTGGTGGGAACCCTTCTTGACATGACGAATCTGAAATCTGTTCCACGAACAGATCAGGTTGCGCTGGAAGAGCTTGTCGATGAGGTGTTCTGCGACCTGGATCCAGTTGCAGAAAAAGCAGGGATTTCTATTCATTTTGATGACAGCTCCAGTCAGGATTTGTATACTGATGTCCACACGCCTGATGCATCTGCACTTAATAACAATATTCGCAATATCACCGGCAGTTATGTACTTCTTTATCGTGCAGTCTACAATCTTGTAGAAAATGCCATTAAATACAACCGTCCCAATGGCTCTGTCACAGTTTCAGTGAGGGAGCAAAACGGCCAGGCTATGATTCTGGTAAAGGACACCGGCATCGGCATTTCACCTGAAAATCAGAAAAAAATCTTTGATCCTTTTTTCCGTGTAGACAAATCCCGCAGCCGGGCCATGGGCGGTGCCGGGCTGGGACTGGCGCTGGTTGACTCCATTGCCCGGGAACACGGTGGCTCAGTAAAAGTATTAGAAAGTAATGAAAAAGGCAGCATAATTGCACTTATGCTGCCCGTTAGTAGTTTAAAAAATTAAATTTCATAATCCGAAAACGGTGCCGGATCCGTAGATACATCATAAAAATGCCACCATTCACATTCATATGCCTGGAAGCCTACGGACTCCATTACTTGTTTCAAATACTCGCCGTTTCTTCTTCCGGTTTCGGAATGACCGGAATAATTCAGTGAAGCGCGTTCGTCCATAGTGTCAAACGGAGATGGCATTTCGATTTCGTTTCCTTCTTTATCAGTCAATGTGACGTCAACACACATTCCGTTCATATGGGTAGGACGAAATTTCTTAATTTTCGTCATATCCGGTGGACGGGCAATGAAGTCATCGTTTGGCATAATTTCCCAGAACCGCTTCTGTGCACGAATGGGACGATAAGCGTCCCAAATTTTCACCTGGTATCCATCTTTTTCGAAAATTTCCTTCGCTTTTATCAGAATCTGTGCGGTGTGCTCATCCAGCCAGCAGTCCGCTGACTGGTACACCTGCACGCCGGTGAAATTATCCGGCGTGGCATATTTCAGATCGATGATAAAATCAGAAGACAGGTCCGTAAGTTTAATTAAGTTTCCTTTTCTTTCCATTAGACTTACCTTTTCAGAACAGTTACCTTTATGTTTTTAAAGTTCACTGGTTATCAAACAATTAATGTTCCTAAAGCTTTTCCTTGAAGTTCCAGCGCGTGTTTGAAAAAGGCTCTAGAACCCAATTCCAGTTGCAATTCCCAGCAAAATCGCCTGTGTCACAAACAAAATCAGAAACAGCGGAGTAAACCACTTATACCATTTCTGCAGGGAAATTCCACCCAGGCCACAGATGATAACGATATCTGCCGTCGGCCAGAAAATATTGGAAAGTCCGTCGCCAAACTGGAATGCAAGAACTGCTGTCTGTCTGCTCACACCAATAATATCTGCCAGCTGTGCCATGATCGGCATGGTTGCAGAAGCCTGACCTGTTGCAGACGGAATGAAGAAATTGATCAGAGTCTGTACTACAAGCATTACCTGCGCAGAAACTGCATGAGGCGCATTTTTCAACACGTTTGACAAGCCATAGATAACAGTATCCATAATCTGCGCATCCTGCATAACAACTGTGATAGCCTTCGCAATACCGGTCAGGATACATCCCCACATTGCAGTCTTGGCGCTGTCAATAAACTCACTGCACCATTTATTCGGAGACCATTTACAGATTGCTGCAGCAATCATGGACATAAGAAGGAATAAGCCACAAAGCTGTGGGAAATCCCATCCCCATTTGATCAGACCCAGCATAAGAACAACCAGCACTACAAGAACATCCAGAAGAACCAGGCCATCTTTTAAGGTAAAGCTGTATTCATTTAACTCATCTCTGTCAAAGGCATGAATGTTTTTTTCACCAAATACAACGGATGCACCTGGGTTTTTCTTAATTTTCCGCCCGTAAACCATTACATAGATAATGGAAATTGCCATGAAGATCACGAAGCAGATCGCACGGTATCCGGTTCCAGAATAAAGCTCTACACCTGAAATTGTCTGAGCAATTCCTACAGAATATGGATTCAGTGTCGCGCCCATAAATCCGACAAACTCTCCAACCGCAATAATGGCAAATCCGAACATTGCATCATATCCAAGAGCAACTCCCAGACCTACGATCAATGGATAAAATCCGTAGAATTCACTTGCCATACCAAACACGGAACCGCCCAGTCCGAAGATCATCATAATGATTGGAACAAGCAGAATTTCTTTTCCCTTCAGTTTCTTTAAAATGGTTCCGATTCCTGCATGAAAAGCACCTGTTTTCACCACAACACCGAAGGTTCCGCAGCAGCAGAGGATCATGAAGATTACATCAGCAGCCTCCACGCAGCCTCGATACAGTACACTGAAAAATCCAAGAAATCCGGTTGTGGTAACTTCGGATTTATCAATTGTGTGATAAGTTCCATCAATGGCTACGTTTCGAATTCTTCCATTGATGTTCATTTCCTGATAATCGTAGGTTCCGGATGGAATGATCCACGAAAGAATCGCCACCAGAAGTACAACAGATGCTACGATGATCAGGGTGTCTGGCATTGCCAGTTTTCTTTTTCCCTTTCCCGTCATAAATGACTCCCCCTTTAGATAGATGGATTATAAAAACTATTCGCTTTGCCTGAAGAGTTTTACACTTTTTTCTTATGCATACCCCATACATTTATCCACTCCGCAAACAGCAATTATAAATTCATAATACACTTCGTATACTGTGGAGTCAATTAAAATTAACGTGTTAAAGCGTTATTTTTCAGACTATGTTCATACATCGTTTTAAATTTATAGACAAATTTAGCCAACATTCCAGTCAACATCGTAACGAGATTAATATTTCAAATAATCAAAATGCCCCGCCAGGGGAACTGATGAAGTTTCCTTTGGCGAGGCATTAAAAACCTTATGTTGAACTGCTGGAGCGTGTTTGAAAACGGCTCTATGTTATTATTTTAATGTAATCGTGTTATCCTTCAGATTATACCCGATCACATCCTCCCAGTTTCTCCGAAGGGCAATCTCTGCGGTGAGATTGGTATCATCATAAACAATAGACCACTGGGTATTACTGGTAACTTCCTCCTCTGACGGCTCCTGTGATGCGACCTTCAAAGCCTCCCATGCAACATCACTGGTGTAAACTTCCTCATAGTCAAAAATGGCTTCCATTTTGTCATACCGCTCTTTTCCGTGACCGTAAATGCCATTCTTCTGATTCGGAAGGACTTTATCCTCATAGAGTCCAAAGAAATTCGTGATGGAACGAATTGGTGTGGCAACCATTTCTCTGGTTTCGCTTTCACAGTCATACTCCACTACTCTGCCATCACCGGAAGCATCTGTGATATAAAAATGATAATCTCTGCCGCTTGTAGCAAACATGTCATACTGGTTCAGAAGCTCAACGGCTTCTTCTGTAGTTGCCGCGCGGTCCAGGATCAAACGGATCACAAGCGTGGTTCCGATCACCGGCTTGCCTGTATTCTGGTGAACCGGTTCGCTGTCCAAAGTAAGGACTGCAATAGATACCCCTTTTTCATTCATGCCATCCAGGCAGATAAATGGTGCTGTTAATGTGGCAAGCTTTTTCTTCATACTCGCATCCGGAATATTTGCCGAGATATTATCCAATGCTGCGAAAGCCACGGATTTGTATCCATCTTTCGGTTCACAGTAAACCAGCATTGCGGAAGTATCCCGTTTGAAATCATAGTTTCGGCCCATCAGCACATTTCCGTCTGCTTCCTGCAGGGTAAAAGCACTGCAGCCAAAATCCGGTGCTTTAATATGTACTGGCAAGATAGGAAGTGACTCTTTCACAATGGCATCAACAAAGCTCTGGTTATCTGTTATGCCATATTCGATCAGCCGATCCAGATCATAATCATATTTCACATCCATGCGATACAGATTGTACTCGTCATAATCTGTCACTTTCTGTATACTGCTTATGGTTTGAAAACGCCCCTCATACACTGAAATAAAACCACCAGCAGCCACTATCAGAAACAAAAGAATCACCAGTAAAACCGTACGGATTATCTTATGTTTCTTCGATTGTGTCTTCATCTGCATCCCCCCTCCTGCAACATTTTTTATATAATCATTATACCGAATTAAATAATAGGTATGCAAGGCAATTGTTGGATATGACTTGTTTTTTGTTGAATTAACCTGTTTTCATCCATAATCTAACCAAGGCGTGTTTAAAAAACTGAAATCAAACGCGTTCTATGAATTTGGCTCACTACCTTATAAACAACAAAGAGCCGGATTTCTCCGACTCTTTGTTTAACTATTTCTGATTTATTTAATTTCATATTTTCAAAAATATTTTCCTGTTTCATTCCAAAACTTCATAAACTATTGTCTCATATGGTTTCAGGCAAATTTCACCGTTTACAATTACATTATCATATAAGGACCGCATCTGTTTTTTCAGCACGATTTTCTGTTCTAAATCCATATAGTTCAGAACAAAGAAGTATTTCTTATTTCCTTTCACACGCTGAATGACTTCCACCTCCTGTGGAGTCTGGAGCATCTCCTGGAACGGTTCCAGAATTCCTGTGTATTCTAACAGCACCTTCATATTTTCTCTGGAAAAAGTACTGCCAAAATGAATTGCATATCCCTTTCCTGTATTCTTTCTGATTATGGCTGGTTTTTCTGCGTAATAGCTGTTATCGTAGAAAGCCAGAGTTTCTCCGCCCTCTACTGGCTCCATAATGTCGTTAAATAATGGCATGTCAATCATCTGACCGTTCCAGCTGGCAGTAACAGGCTGCTCTGCCGGGCTTGTGAACGTAAAATCTCTCACATCCGAACCAGTAATTTCCTGCAAAAGTCCGGGCTGCGGAAGCATAACACATTTGCCGTTTTCCTGCTTGTATCCGGAACGACAGCCTATGATCAGGATTCCGCCATTTGATACATATTCTTTCAATATAGCGGCTCTTTTTCCCGTCATAATAACAGGGTGTGCATAGATGAGTACCGGATATTTCTGCAATTCCCTTATATCTGTATCCTCGCTCAGATATAGCGTATTATATGGAGTATGATAAATTTCAGAAGTAATAAAGATTTCTTCTGAGCTCTGTGCTTCCACCCTTTTATGCCATGCATCCACATTGGTATCCCACATATTGTCGTAGTCTTTTAATACTCCAAATGCAGCAGTATAATCTGCTCCACAAACTTCATCCAGGCATTTCAATTTCTTATAAAAATCTTTTACCTCTGCCAGTTTACGGTTGTCCCGATTATCATAATCTAAGATTCCATGCCAGTACATCTCCGTACTGAATGTACAGGTTCTCCACCTGAAAAAAGAAATATAATCTGCACCATGTGCCACACTCTGCATTGCCCAAAGTGTAAGCTGACCTGGTCTTGGTGCAGGACCTTCCATTCTCGTAGTCCATCCATTTGCCCCGGACTGCTGCTCCATAATACCAAAATGAGGACATATGGAACGTACTTCCGTCAGATTTTTACTCCAGTGACGGTCATTCAGGTCTTTCGCAGTCTTCGGATCTCTATTCAACCCAAACGCAAAGCTTGGGTAGGAATCATATGTATAAACATCCAGGCATTCCTCTGCCATTTTGTGATTATCCAGATTCCAAAACATACCATTTGTGGTGATATAGTCTCCGTCTTTCTTATATTTCGAGATTATTTCTGCCTGCATTTTACAGAAAGAAATTGTACTTTCTGAAATAAAGCGGTAATAATCCAGCCTGAGATGTGGATTGTAACCATTATTTAACACCGGTCGCGGAACATAAATCTGCTCCCAGTCTGTATAGGTCTGATTCCAGAAAACAGTTCCCCATGCTTCGTTGAGATTATCCAGAGTTTTATACTTTTCTTTCACAAAATTACGAAAGGCAACAGAATCTGCCTCTGAATAAAATTCATCTACCTCACAATTCAGTTCATTGTCAATCTGCCATCCCACAATTGCCGGATGTTTGCCGTAATGCTGCGCCAGCTTTTCTACGATCCTTGCAGATAATTCTCTATATTTTAGTGAATTATAATTGTAATGTCTTCTGGCTCCATGACGATATGTAACTCCATCCTGACGGCAATTTAAAACTTCCGGGTATTTTTCCGTAAGCCACGCTGGTGGTGTGGCAGTAGGTGTTCCAAAAATCACCTGCATTTCTTCCAGTTTACATAATTCCAGAAATTCATCCCAGAAATCAAATACAAAAACGTCCTCCTCCGGCTCCACTTTGTTCCAGGCAAACTCTGCCACACGGATCACAGTAATCCCTGCCGCCTTCATTCTCTGTAAATCATCCTGCCATAATTCTCTGCTCCAATGTTCTGGATAATAACAGGTTCCCATGGTCATTTCTTTCCATTGAAAATTTTGTGGTTTTCTCATTATCTTCTCCTTTGTCCAGAATCCCAATATTGAACGATTTTTAAAATGCATTGCTTATCCCAAGTATAACATTTGAATGAACTTCTTTCACCTATTCTATGAAGCTAAAATTCGTTTTTGGGGATAAAAAATAACTTTCTTTCCACTTTTTTGTATTGTCTGTTCATATTTTGATATTAATAGTTCACATCTCAATAGACGGCTCCTGGTTTAGAGCGTGTTTGATCATGGTCAGCCGAGGAAATAAGCTTTTATTCCTTCTGCCATTCCTTTTACCATCTTTTTCTGGTAAGCTTTGGTCTGCATTTTCCGGTCCTCGGTTGGATTGGACATATAGCCCATTTCGATGAGAGTGGTGGGGACTTTGCTCCAGTTGTTACCGGTCATGGTGTCGGTCTGCCAAATGTATTCTTTGTGGCAACCTGTTGCTTTTACGTAAGCATCAAGGACTGACTTGGAAAGTGCATAGCTTTTTTTGTATAATTTGGATGAAACAAAGCGGTTGTTCTTTGTAACACAGATGGTCATGGCGCCGTTTGTGCTGGAATTACTGCTGCCGTTGGCGTGAATGCGCAGGTATGCGTCTGCTTTGGCTTTGTTGGCTACTTTGGCGCGCTGAATGCAGCTTAGAGGATTTTTACTGTTTGTTCGGGTCATAACCACTTTGCACCCCTGCTTCTTCAGCGCCGTGGAAAGCTGTTTCGCCACTTTTAAAGTCAGCTGATACTCAGCAACACCTGTTGCGATACCTTCTGTGCCGGAAGTATCTTTCGCTTTCATTTCACTGGAACCTGGTCCCAGCGGTTCATAGCCGCCGGCTACCACACCGGTGTGTCCTGGATCCAGTACTACTACCGGAGTCCAAATTCCCTTGCTGTTTATTTTTCTGCCCTGAATTGTGGTGTTTACTCGCATTTTGCCTGTTTTTTTCGAAAAATAACGATAATGATTGCGTATATGCTGCCAGCCAGTGCACATGACGCCTTTCGAATTGAAATAGTACCAGGCACCATCAATCTGTTGAAAACCTGTTAGTTTCCTGCCGTTACGGTAACAATAACGCTTACCGCCTTTCTTTTTCCAGGTTACAGAAGACTGTAGTGGAGCAGTAGTTACTGTAGTTTTGTCCGAAGGTGTAGTTCCCTCTTGTGAATTAGTCTCGGCCTGTGCAGTGACAATTGCCAGCTGTTCCATCTCCGGACAGGAAATCCCTAAAACCCCTGCCAGAATCATTCCTGTAAATAATCTGTTTAAATTTCTCTTTCCCATTTTCTCCCCCCTGAAATCCAGCTTTTTAACAAAGAGTCGGATTGTTCTCCGACTCGTTGCTTGCTTTAATTCATTTTATTTTATTCCATATTCTTTCATCAGTTTTTCACGATATCCAGGATCGTCCAACGCTAGTTGCAAGTCAGCCATTCGGTCAGAAGCCAGCAATGCTTTCATTAAAGCAGTCATTCTAGCGCTGCCCTCTTTTCTGCCTTCTTCTCTTCCTCTCTCTTCACCAACCTTCAATCCATCATCATAAATCATTTGGCCTAATCTTGTCATCGCAACAACCTCCTTTATCTCTTCCAAATCACTTTCCTGCAAAAACTTATCCGCCATTGTATATAATATCGCTACGGTCTTTTCTGCGGTTACTCTGGTATCCTGTTTTGCAAGCAATATCGCTGTTTTTATTGTATCTTTCCTGCCTTGTCCGCTGCTCATCAATGGTGTTAAGGACAGCTTCGCATAGTCCTCATCTGTAAAGCTTTCTCCCTTTCTGCTCTTCTCCTGCAAATAGTGAAAAACTTCATCCGCGCTCTTCTGTGTCAAAAATATAGGAGATATTTTGTATGAGTAAGTTCCACAATCCAGTGTATCTCTGGCATTTTTAATGCCGCCAGAGTAAATCACATATGTAAGCACCTTTTTCCCCGTTTCATGAGAAAAAACAGCTTCATATGCATGGAATCTTCTCAGATCATCTTCCCCGGAATCCGTGGTCTGAAACTCCACATGGATATAAAAATCTTCTGTCGTCAGAAACGTAAAGTCCATAAACATGGAATGAATGGTTAATTCCACAAGCTCTGTAGGTCCGATATCCACATAGTCGTAATCAATTCCCAGCATCTTCAGTATCTGATCACGAAAATACCGAAAACCCATTTTCATAATCGCATCTTCATGTTTTGTGTTTGACATGAGCATTTCCCTTCTTTAGATTCAGTATCGTCATCTCATGTACTTTGGTATTTCTTCTGACTGTATTTTTATTTTTGAAAAAAATCTTTTCATTTTATCTTATGTGGGAAATAAACTTCAGTCCACGCCACCTTCTCTCTGCCTTTATTTCTTATAGTTTATCAAATCACTCTCGAAATTACTATACTAATTTCCATTTTTATAAACTTTTCATAATTTTATATTTTTTAGCAAGAACATTAGTTTTATAACAAAACAGCCCCAATTTATATATCGCATACAATCATACGCACTATCTAATAACAATATCGACTTATATTTTTATCATAGTTCAATATAATACGGACAGATATCCTCATACTCCCCATTTTTCAATCTGAATCCTCCCGGAATCACACCCAGCTGGTGAAATCCAACTCTCTCATAAAGATGTCTTGCATGAACATTACTTGCCACAACCGCGTTAAACTGCAGTACACGGAAACCATGCACTTTTCCCTGGGCTACGCAATCCTTTACCAGCTTTTCTCCAATATGAAGTCCACGACTATCGCGAGATACGGCGTAGCTGGCGTTGCAGATGTGTCCGCAGCGTCCTACTATTACATCCATCTAGTTTTTAAAGTATTGTCGGATATAGCTTTGCCAGTTTAATTCTGGCGTCAGCTGTTGTGAAT
>NZ_CAKRNY010000067.1 GCF_934371575.1 uncultured Blautia sp.
ACAACAATCGCTCTGATCAACGACGAGATCACAGGTGCTGTTGATGAAACCTTCACAGCTGGTGACCTTGGTGACTATACAATCACAGCAGCTGATGACGGTGGTACAGAAGTAGTTCTTGGTGCTCCGCTTGAGTTCAACCCAGACAACATCGAAGAGATGGCTAAACTGTACTAATCAGAAACAGGTGGGCCATGCCCCGACATAAAATGATATAGTAATGAAAAAGTCCCGCCGCGTGCGGGACTTTTTTCATAGACAGGACATGTTCAGGAATTCTTCCATGGCTCTGGTAAAGTATTTCCCTTTTTTCCAGTAGAAACATACTTTTCTGCAGTTATGCTTTAATGGAAGCTTATAATAAACCACGTCTTTATTATGGGGAATGTGAGAAAGCATAATATCTCCGATAAAAGAAATTCCAAGTCCGGACTGGCAGACGTTATAGGCTGTCATCTGCTGATCCATATTTAAAACAATATTAGGAGCAAAATGGCTGGATTTACAGATCTGTCTGGCTCTTTTTCCGGTATCATTTTCACCCTTCAGCATAATAAAAGGCAGTTCCTGAAAATGATTCAGGGGAACCGGCAAAATCTGATCCTCCAGAAATGTTCTGTTTTGTATCTGCTTTTCTGAAAGCTGAAATTCCTTCAGGGAGTCATTGGCAGGAAATGGCCGGGGGACTGCAAGAAGAAGATGCTCCTCCTGAAAGATACGGCTGGCGAAGATCTCAGAGTCCAGATTGGTATTATCGAGAATCAGGTCAACAGCACCCTTTTGTAAAAATTCGGTGAGTCTGGCGGTTGTTTCCTCCACCAGATTTATTTTTATATTGGGATATCGGGTAACAAAATCAGAGATCAGAGGTGGCAGGATCCAGGAAGAGAAGAGATTGCTTCCGCCAAGTGTGAGACTGCCGGTATCCAGATTTCCAAGATCATGAAGATAGTCAGAAAAACCTTTCTGAATACTAAGAATCTCTTCTATACATCTGATGTATTCTTTGCCATATTCTGTGACTTCCAGAGGCTTCGTGCTCCGGTCAAAAATAGGAAAACCAATTCGCTGTTCCACACGCTTTACGTTGGCACTTAAAGAAGGCTGTGAAATAAAAAGATTGGCAGCAGCTTTGGAAAAACTTTTTTCTTTGTATACTTCATAAATATATTCCATTCCCTGAAACATAAAAACTCCTTTCCAAACACAAAATTATAGTATAACTTTTAAACTATAATAATTATAAAAATATATGTATTTGATTATATTATAGCGGGTATATATAATGGGTGCAAGAAAGAAAAATATGAAAATTAAGAAATGGAGATATATAAAATGAGTCAGCAGGAATACCGTACAGAGAAAGATTCAATTGGTACCAAACATGTACCGGAGGATGTGTACTATGGAGTGCAGTCATTAAGAGCAGCAGAGAATTTCCATATTACAGGTCTTGCCATGCATCCGGAGATTATCAACAGTCTTGCTTATATTAAGAAAGCAGCTGCAATTACAAACTGTGAGGCAGGACTTCTGGACAAAAAAAGAGCTCAGGCAATTGTTCAGGCGTGTGATGAAATTCTGGAAGGCAAATTACATGAGGACTTTATTGTGGATCCGATCCAGGGCGGTGCCGGAACCTCTTTAAACATGAATGCAAATGAGGTAATTGCAAACAGAGCCACAGAGATTCTGGGTGGAAAAAAAGGCGATTATGATGTGGTAAACCCCAATGACCATGTAAACTGTGGACAGTCAACCAATGATGTAATTCCTACAGCAGGAAAAATGACTTCCCTTCGTCTTCTGAAAAATCTGAAAAAAGAACTGATGAGATTACACAGTGTTCTGAATAAAAAAGCGGAAGAGTTTGATGGAGTTATCAAAATGGGAAGAACACAGCTTCAGGATGCAGTGCCCATCCGTCTTGGCCAGGAATTCAAAGCGTATAGTGTTGCAGTTCTTCGTGATATCAACCGTATGGACAAGGCAATGGATGAGATGAGAACCCTGAATATGGGTGGAACTGCTGTTGGAACCGGTCTGAATGCAGATGAGTCTTATCTTCACAGAATCGTACCAAACCTTAGCGAGATTTCAGATATGGAGCTGGTACAGGCTTATGACCTGATTGATTCCACACAGAACCTGGATCCCTTTGTGGCTGTTTCAGGCGCTGTAAAAGCGTGTGCAGTAACCCTGTCCAAAATTGCCAATGACCTGCGTCTGATGTCCTCAGGACCGAGAGCTGGATTTGGAGAAATCAATCTTCCGGCAAAACAGAATGGTTCTTCTATCATGCCAGGAAAAGTTAACCCGGTTATTCCGGAAGTAGTCAATCAGGTTGCATTTAATGTAATTGGAAACGATGTGACGATTACAATGGCAGCAGAAGCCGGTCAGCTGGAGCTGAATGCATTTGAACCGATCATCTTCTACTGTCTGTTCCAGTCCATTGATACCCTTGGTTATGCAGTGCAGACATTTGTGGATAACTGTGTGTCCGGAATTACTGCGAACGAGACAAGATGCCGTTACTTTGTAGAAAACAGTGTTGGAATTATAACAGCTATCTGTCCTTATGTGGGCTATCAGGAAGCAGCTGAAATTGCGAAAGAGGCCATTAAGACAGGAGAGTCTGTGAGAAAACTGATCATACAGAAAGGAATTCTCACAGAAGAACAGATGAATGAGATCATGGATCCTGTACAGATGACAGAGCCGGGAATTTCAGGAAAAAACAATATTAAAATGAATTAACCAAAACAGGGAAGTCCTCTGTGTGGTTGCGAAAAGCAGTAAGCAAACGCGACCCGCAGAGGACTATTTTTTCTTTTACAGTAAAGTAAATTATGGTATGATAAAAAAGAGTATTTTATTCAGGTTATGAGCAAATTGCGAAGAGGATTGCAAATATCCGTCAGAGAAGGAAAAGACAGCGGGAGAACTTATGGCAAAAAAAAGAAAAATAAAAATGGAGTTCCGCTACTACCAGATGCAGGATGGAAGTCCCATTCTTGCTCTTCTTGGTGAAAAGTGGGAACAGAATTATGGAAGAGATGTGGATTATCTCCACTTTCATAATTATCTGGAAATTGGTTACTGTTACAGTGGGGCTGGGGAATTGGTTCTTGGAAAAAAGACGGTCCGTTTTGCAGGACGGGAATTTACCATTATTCCCCCGAATTTTCCACATACGACCACCAGTGATATGGGAAATATCAGTAAATGGGAATATCTGTTTATTGATGTGGAAGGTTTTCTGCAGGTGGCAGCAGGAACGCCCCTTAGGGCAGAAAAAATGATCCAGCGTATTTATTCTAAGGCGCATTGTCTGAAGGAAACGGAGTACATAAGTCTTTCCCATAAGATAACAAAAATACTGGAAATCATGCGCACAAGTGAAGAATTTTATCTCGAGGAGGCAAAAGGGGTATTGCTTGCACTTTTGGCTGAGATAGCAAGAATGAACCGTTCTTCCCAGGAGGACAATATAGAAGAAAAAGGCAAGATTACCAATATGATCTCACGCGCTATTGACTATATTTCACAATGCTACATGGAGGATATAAGGATCGGGGATCTGGCCAATGCGTGTCATATCAGCGAAACTCATTTCAGGCGGGTGTTTACCTCCTACATGCACATGGGACCGCTGGAATATATCAACAAAGTAAGAATCCAGACCGCCTGCGAGATCCTGAAAAAAACAGATGAGTCTATAGCGGATATTGCCTATAAATGTGGATTTACGACGAATTCCACTTTTAACCGGAATTTCCGTCAGTTAATGGGAATGTCTCCAGCAGAGTGGCGGAAGCGCCCGGAGAATTACGAGCAGCAGCTTTTAAAATTTGATATTCACTCAGAGGAAGGATGGTAGAATGTACGATTACAAAATAGTAGAACAGGTGACAAGAAAGAAAAAGAAGCTTTCCGGAGCATTGAAAAAGACAATGGTTTTCTTTGCAGTGGTGTTTGTGGTTATGGGAATCACCATTTCACAGGCCTTTATGCTGGCTGGATTCTGTCTGGCAGGCCTTTATTTTATTTATGGAACCTTTTCCCAGAAGGATTACGAGTACACCCTTGAAAATGAAATGCTCACCATCGATGTGATCTATGGAAACAAATACCGCAGGACAGCCCATGAACTGGATCTTCGCCAGCTGGAGGTGGTTGCCCCAAACTGGCATCAGGCTGTTGCGAAATACAAAAAGAACGGTGGAACGGAGCATCTGAAAAAGTTTGATTATACCTCTTATGAAGAGAACACACCCTATTACACCATGATCATTAAAGAGGATGGAAATAAGATCAAACTTCTTCTGGATCTCACTGAAGAAATGCTTCATACTATAAAAACCCGATATCCACAGAAAGTCTTTTTTGCATAAAATAAAAAGAGTAAATGTAAAAAGTTCACAAAAACAGTAGAAAAAGTTTGTGAAAAAGTACAGAAAATTAAATAAAAAGCATACTTATTAGTGAAAATAACCCATTTGTATTGCCGATATGGTCGATGTACGATAAAAAATGAATAAAACAAACGAAAAAGAAAAATACATATAATGGTCGAAAATGCACATTATATGAGCGGTATTGCATACATTACCCAATGTACGGATGATATAATACGTTCATAAGAAATACAGAGAAACAATTTTAAGGGAGGATATTTCAATGAAGAAAAAAATGCTTACCGTATTACTCACAGGCGCAATGGTGGCTTCTATGGCTACAGGAGCAACAGTTGTATCCGCTGAGGATAACGACAACACATTAACCGTATGGGCATGGGACCAGAACTTTAATATCAAGTCCATGCAGATCGCAGGTGATCAGTATGCTGCAGATCATGAGGGATTCTCATTAAATATCATCGAGACATCTTCTGATGACTGCCAGACCAAGCTTACCACAGCTGCTAATGCCGGTGATTACAGCACACTTCCGGACATCGTTCTTATGCAGGATAACAGCTATCAGAAATTCCTGAAAGCTTATCCGGATGCTTTTACAGATCTGAAAGATATTAATATTAACTGGGACGATTTCGGTGCTCTGAAACAGTCTTATTCCATGGTTGACGATACACATTACGGTGTTCCGTTTGATAACGGTGCTGTTATCGCATGCTACCGTACAGACATCCTTGAGGAAGCAGGATATACACTGGATGACCTTACAGATATTACATGGTCCAGATTTATGGAAATCGGTAAAGATCTTCATGAGAAGACAGGCAAATATCTTCTTACCAGCGAAGCAACAGGCGGCGATACCCTTATGATGATGGTTCAGTCCTGCGGAGCAAACTTCGTTAACGAAGATGGCGAAGCGTTCATCGTTGGTAATGAGACAGCTGAGAAATGTATCGATCTTTACACTGACCTGGTTAAGAACGATGTTGTAAAACTTGTAAACAACTGGGATGAGTACATTGCAACCATCACAAGCGGTGAGGCTGCTGGTATTGTTAATGGTAACTGGATCACAGCTACTCTGATGTCCACAGAGGATCAGAAGGGCTTATGGCAGATCACTACAATGCCGAAAGTTGACGGTGTTGACACAGCTACAAACTATGCAAACAACGGTGGATCTTCCTGGTATATTACAGCTAACTGCAAGAATGTAGAGCTTGCTGAAGACTTCCTTGCAAGCACATTTGGTTCCAGCACAGAGTTCTATGATGCAATCCTTCCGGAAGCAGGTGCTATTTCCTGTTATCTGCCAGCTGGTGAGTCAGATGTTTACAACGAGCCAAACGAGTTCTTTGGCGGACAGCCGATCTTCTCAACAATCGTAGAGTATTCTTCTCATATTCCGGAGTTTACAAAGACTCCATACCACTATGAGGCAAGAGAGTGCGTGAACACAGCTGTTGTAAATATTGTAAACGGAACAGCTAAGGAAGACGCTCTTCAGGAAGCACAGGATACACTGGCATTTAAGATGACTGAGTAATCGTTTTCTGAAATAGACGATGAAAGAGTGAATAAGAAGTAATTTGTAAGAAGGCGGGGGACTGCTAGATGGTCCTCCGTTTCTTATTCAAAGATTCAGGCTTGAAAGGAGGAGTTCCTGTGAATTCCAAGAAAAAAGGTATGACACTGGCCACCAAACAGAAAGCAGCAGGATGGATATTCCTGGCACCGGCTTCTATCATGATTGCCATTATGAGCTTTTATCCAATGGTCCGTGCCTTTATTATTTCCCTGCAGACTGGTGCCGGCGCGAATATGCGTTTTGCAGATCCAATCTTCAGTAACTACAAACGTATTCTTGCAGATAAGGTATTCCAGCAGTCCATTGGAAACACATTTCTGTACCTGATCATTCAGGTTCCGATCATGCTGGTTCTGGCTATCCTGCTGGCGCAGATCCTGAACAATAAGGATCTGAAGTTCAAAGGATTTTTCCGTACCTGCGTATTCCTTCCATGTGCAACTTCCCTGGTATCCTATTCCCTGATCTTCCGTTCCATGTTTGCAACAGATGGTCTGATCAACAGTATCCTGATCAAGCTTGGAATCTTAAGTACAGGATATAACTTCCTGGGAAATTCAGCCAGTGCAAAGATCGTCATCATTATCGCACTGATCTGGAGATGGACCGGATACAACATGGTATTTTATCTTGCAGGACTTCAGAATATTGAATATTCTGTTTATGAGGCAGCGAAGATTGACGGTGCAAACGGATGGAAAACCTTCTGGAAGATTACAGTACCGCTTCTGAAGCCAACCATTATCATGACCTTTATCATGTCCATTAACGGTACCTTACAGCTGTTTGATGAGTCCATGAACCTGACAAAGGGTGGTCCTGCCAACAGCACCATTACCATGTCACACTATGTTTACAATACCTGTTTTGTTAACGTGCCGAACTTTGGATATGCGGCAGCAATGTCCTTCCTTATCTTTATCATGGTAGCAGTTCTGGCATTTATCAACTTGAAAGTAGGTGATACTCGTGACTAAGAAAAACAAATCCGCAATCCAGAGAAGATTGATTCCTACCTATATTTTTCTGATCATTGTATCATTTTTCTCCGTTTTCCCGCTGTACTGGATGATTTCCGCAGCTACCAATACTTCCACAGACGTATCAAGGGGACGTATTATTCCGGGAAGCTATTTCATGGAGAACTTTAAAAACCTTACTTCTCAGCAGCCACTTTGGAGAGCTCTTGGAAACTCCTTCTTTTATGCTATCCTGACGACTGTGATCTGCCTTCTGATCTGCTCTATTGCAGGTTATGGATTTGAGGTGTATCATGATAAAGGAAAAGACAGACTGTTTTCCATTCTGCTCCTTGCCATGATGGTTCCCCAGGTTGCGACTATGGTTCCATTGTTTAAGATGTTCTCAAAAGCGAAGCTTCTGAATACGTCAATCGGCTTCATCCTTCCGATCATTTCTACACCGTTTATGATCATGATGTTCCGACAGAATGCCCGTGCATTCCCTGTTGATATTATTGAAGCGGCACGTATCGACGGTTTAAGCGAAGTGAGAATTTTCTTCCAGATGTTTATTCCTACAATGAAATCTACATACGCGGCAGCTGCAGTTATTACCTTCATGAATGCATGGAATGCATACTTATGGCCAAAGGTAATCATGACAGATAACAATGCCATCACAATGCCAATGTTGATCGCCAATCTGATCACAGGATATGTAACTGATTATGGTATGCTGATGTGCGGCGTATTGTTCTGTTCAATTCCGACCATGGTTGTATTCTTCGTTCTGCAGAAACAGTTTGCGGAAGGTATCACCGGTGCGGTGAAATAAGATGAAATATAAGGGCGCTGCAAGAAGTATTTGCGGTGTCCTTTTTCTTTACAAATAATGTTTATTGAGAAAGGATTGGATATGAAAGCGTTTGATTATTCTATGGTTAAAAATCCAGAGTATTTTAGAGATGGAAGAATGGATGCTCATTCTGATCATATCAGCTACAGAAACATGGAAGAGGTTACGGATGGAGAGACTTCTTATCGTCACAGCTTAAACGGAATCTGGAAGTTCCATTATGCCCGCAACTATGGAAATACGGTGAAAGGCTTTGAGAAAGAGGATTATTCCTGTAAAGATTGGGATGACATCCGTGTGCCGGCACATATTCAGATGGAAGGCTACGACGCACCACAGTATGCCAACGTACAGTATCCATGGGAAGGTCATGAAGATATACATCCGGGAGAGATTCCGGAACACTTTAATCCTGTTGCAAGTTATGTGAAATATTTCACAGTTCCCAAGGAGATGATCGGAAAAAGACTTTTCATTTCTTTCCAGGGTGCTGAGAGCGGGATTGCCCTCTGGCTGAACGGTCAGTTTGTGGGATACAGCGAAGATTCTTTTACCCCGTCAGAGTTTGAACTTACTGATTATGTGAAAGAAGGGGAAAACAAGCTGGCAGCCCAGGTGTTTAAGTGGACAGCAAGCAGCTGGTGCGAGGACCAGGATTTTTACCGTTTCTCCGGAATTTACAGGGATGTTTATCTTTATACAGTTCCGGATGTGCATGTATATGATCTTCAGATCCGCGCAATTCCAGAGGAAACTTTGGAAAAGGCTCAGCTTGAGATCAGCACTGATGTATGGGGAAAAGGAAAAGTGCAGATTCTTCTGTCAAAAGATGGAAAGGCTGTGTTAGAGGATAAAAAGGAACTGGATGGAACAGATGCATATTCCTGGACTGTGGAGAATCCGATCCTCTGGAGTGCGGAAGATCCACAGCTTTACGACCTGGTTCTTAAAGTTTTTGATGAAAACAACAATCTTCAGGAAGTAATCCCGCAGAAAATCGGTTTCCGCCGATTTGAAATGAAAGACGGAATTATGACTTTAAATGGAAAACGAATTGTATTTAAGGGTGTAAACCGTCATGAATTCAGTTCCGTAACAGGAAGATGTGTATCCGAAGCAGAGCTTCGCAAGGATCTGACCATCATGAAGCAGAATAACATCAATGCTATCCGTACCTGCCATTATCCGGATGCTTCTCTGATTTACAGACTTTGTGATGAGTTTGGAATTTACATGATCGATGAGACAAACCTGGAAAGTCACGGTTCCTGGGATATAGCAGAATTTACGAAAGATTACACTTATGTGGTTCCACATGATAAGCCGGAATGGCTGGCTATGATGTTGGACCGCGCCAATTCCATGTATCAGAGAGATAAGAACCATCCGGCAATCCTGATCTGGTCCTGTGGAAATGAATCCTTCGGCGGTAAGGATATTTTTGAAATGTCCCAGCTTTTTAGAAATGCAGATCCTACCCGTCTGGTACATTATGAAGGTGTCTGCCATGACCGCACATATAATGCTACCAGCGATATGGAAAGCCAGATGTATCCATCAGTGGAGGCAATTAAAGAGTTTCTTGCAAAAGATGATTCCAAGCCCTTTATCTGCTGTGAGTACACCCATGCCATGGGAAACTCCTGCGGCGCTATGCATAAATATACAGATCTCACAGATACAGAGCCGAAATATCAGGGAGGCTTTATCTGGGATTATATTGATCAGTCTATTTATAAAAAAGACCGTTATGGAAAAGAGTTCCAGGCATATGGCGGAGATTTTGGCGAGCGTCCTACTGATTATAATTTCAGTGGAAATGGTATTGCATATGGCGGAAATCGTGATGCTTCTCCGAAGATGCAGGAAGTGAAATTTAATTATCAGAATATTACCGCACAGGTAAGTACTGATTCAGTGAACGTGATCAACAAGAACCTGTTTGTAAATACGGACACCTTTGAATGCAGAGTAACACTTCAGAAGGACGGAAAAGTAATTCGTACAGAAGTTCTTTGTACAGCAGTGGCTCCTTTGAGCCAGATGGAATATGCTCTTCCATTTAAGAAGGAGGAAAAAGCCGGCGAGTACACGGTAACTGTTTCCTTCCACTTGAAAGAGGATAAACCTTGGGCAAAAGCAGGTCATGAGGTAGCCTTTGGCCAGTGTGTTTATCAGGTGGAAGCAGCTGTTAAGCCTTGCACAGAGCATCTGGAGGTAATTCACAGTACCCATAATATTGGCGTGTGCGGAGCTGAATTTGAGGTGCTTTTCTCTGTATTGAATGGTGGTCTTGTTTCCTATAAATACGCAGGAAAAGAAATGATCGAGGCGATTCCGAAGCCTAATTTCTGGCGTGCACCAACAGACAATGACTGTGGAAATCTGATGGCAATGCGATATGGACAGTGGAAGCTTGCCAGCATGTATGTAAACCATAAGGATTACCGCGGAGGGGCATATGGACCTGGAAATGTACCAAAGGTAGAGGAAAAAGAGCATTCTGTAAAGGTATCCTATACCTATTTCCTTCCAACTATTCCGGCGGCTGAGTGTACACTTGCTTATGAAGTTTTCGGAGATGGAAGAGTTCGTACCACACTTTCCTATGATCCTGTGAAAGAGCTTGGGGATATGCCGGAATTTGGCGTGATCTTCAAATTCAATGCAGATTATGACCATGTATCCTGGTATGGACTTGGAGAAGCTGAGACCTATGCAGACCGTAAGAAAGGTGCAAAGCTTGGAATCTACGACAATATGGTAAAGGATAATGTGGCAAGATATATGGTTCCACAGGAATGTGGTGCAAAGGAAGAGGTCAGATGGGCGAAGATCACAGACCGAAAAGGCAGAGGAATGCTTTTTGAGATGGATAAAGAAAACGGTCCGATGATGTTCTCAGCGCTTCCATATACACCTCATGAGATGGAAAATGCAATGCATCCATATGAGCTGCCCCAGATTCATTATACAGTAGTCCGCGTGGCAAAAGGCCAGATGGGAATTGCCGGAGACGATAGCTGGGGAGCAAGAACCCAGGAAGAATATCTGTTGGATACAAGTAAACCTATGGAGTTTTCATTTGTATTTAAGGGAATCTGAGAAAAAATACTCTTATCATGGCAACAAAAAGGAGATTGAGATGGCAAGGAAAATAGAATATGGCCGTATGCTGCATGGTGGTGATTACAACCCGGAGCAGTGGCTGGACCGTCCGGACATTCTGAAAAAAGACATTGAATATTTCAAAAAAGCCCACATTAATACAGTATCTGTAGGAATCTTTTCCTGGGCAGTACTGGAACCGGAAGAAGGAAAGTATAATCTGGGCTGGCTGGAAGAAATTATTGACAATTTGTATAAAGAAGGAATCTCCACAATCCTGGCAACACCGTCAGGGGCAAGGCCAAAGTGGATGGCAGACAAGTATCCGGAGGTTCTCCGCATGGATCCGGACCGCACCAGAAGATTTTTCGGAGGCAGACACAATCACTGCTATACATCTCCGGTATATCGTCAGAAAATTCACGATTTGGACAAGCTGCTTTC
Source organism: uncultured Blautia sp. (assembly GCF_934371575.1). Classification (GTDB taxonomy): domain Bacteria; phylum Bacillota; class Clostridia; order Lachnospirales; family Lachnospiraceae; genus Blautia_A. The sequence continues at coordinate 11,383 of NZ_CAKRNY010000067.1, forward strand.
AAAGAGACTGGGCAGTCATCCTGGTGTGATTCTGTGGCACATTTCCAATGAGTTTGGCGGAGAATGCTATTGCCCTCTTTGCCAGCAGAAATTCCGGGAATGGCTGAAAGAAAAATATGGAACCATTGAGAAACTGAATTCCAGCTGGTGCACCACATTCTGGAGCCACATTTACAATAGTTTCGATCAGATCGAAGCCCCCTCGCCAAAGGGGGAGAACGAGCTTCATGCATTGAAGCTTGACTGGAATCGGTTCGTTACTGACCGCACCATTGATTTTATCAAAGAAGAGGTTGCTGCAATCCGTGAAGGCGGTTCTGAACTGCCGGTAACAGCCAATCTGATGTATGATTACAACGGTCTTGATTACAAGAAGTTCCGTGATGTTTTGGATGTGGTATCCTGGGATAACTATCCAAGCTGGCATAAGAAAGAGGAGTTCCTTACTGCCATTGACGCAGGTATGCAGCATGACCTGATGAGGAGCATTAAGAATCAGCCATTTCTTCTTATGGAGTCCTGCCCATCCGCCACAAACTGGAAGCCCATCAATAAGCTGAAAAAGCCGGGAATGATGCTGGCTGCCTCTCTTCAGGCAGTGGCTCACGGCTCTGACAGTGTTTTGTACTTCCAGCTGCACCAGAGTCAGGGAGCTTCTGAGAAATTCCACGGCGCAGTGATCGACCACTATGGTGGAGATGATACCCGTGTGTTTAAAGAAGTGACAGAGGTTGGAGAGGTTCTGGAGACACTGAAGGAGGTTTGCGGCAGCCAGATGAAGTCTCCTGCAGCAGTCCTTTATGACAGAGAAAATAACTGGGCAATCCGGGATGCACAGGGACCGCGGAATGAGAACATGTTCTACACTGAAGCGGTGCAGAAACAGTACCGCGCTCTGCGGGAACAGGGGCTGAATGTGGATGTGATCTCTATGGAGCATGAGCTTTCCGAATATAAGATTGTGGCAGCGCCAATGGCTTATATGTTCAAAGATGGATACGAAGAAAAATTACGAGCATATGCAGAAAATGGCGGAACCCTGGTGATCACCTACTGGACCGGTCTTGTGGATGGCACAGATAAGTGCTTCCTTGGAGGTACCCCATACGGGCTTATGGAGGCAGCAGGTCTTCGCGCTACAGAGATTGATGCTCTTTATGACTGGGAAGAAAACCATGGAGTTTCAGAATCCGGCAATCATCTGGAAATCAGCGGTATCTATACCTGTAAGAACCTTTGTGAGCTGGTAAAGGTATCCGATGCAGAAGTGCTTATGCGCTATGGTGATGACTTCTATGCAGGAACTCCTGTAGTGACACATAAAGCATACGGAAAAGGCCACGTATACTACGTTGGCGCAGACATGGAACAGGCTTTCTACAGTGATTTCTACGGAAAGGCAGCGAAAGAAGCTGATATTCAGGCACCTCTGGAATTCATACCGGCAGGCGTTTCCGTCACCTTACGTGAAAATCAGGAAAATGAATATCTGTTTATCCAGAACTATGCACGAGAAACAAAGGTGGTTCCGGTTCCGGCAGGATATGAAGTGCTCTATGGAACAAAGGATGAGATTATGCAGCCGCTGGCTACAAGAGTTTTAAGAAAGAAAAAATAAGACCGCGGTTTGTCTTTTGGCAGGCAGCGAAATGAGATAAGGAGAAGTTAGTGTGAAAAGAATTTTTGACACTAACTTCTTTTTATGTGTATAATTACTATGAAAAATTCAGCAGGAGGTGTGTGCAGTGCAGCGGGAACTATTGGAGCAGCTTCGGGAAATTACAGATGAAGAGAGAAGAATCCTCAATGGGGAAGCAGAAGTGGACAAGGATCTTTACACATCAGGAAGCGATTTTACCATTGACAGCAGAAAGATGCTGGAAGAGGGAAAACTGATTGCAATCCGCACACATACCCGGTTTGTTCATTTTCCCCTTCACCGTCATAATTATGTGGAAGTGCTTTATGTATGTGAGGGGTCTCTTACTAATATTATAGATGGAAAACAGGTCATTGTGCGAAAAGGGGAACTGCTTTTTCTGAATCAGTTTACCCATCATGAGATTCTTGCTGCTGGCAGGAATGACATTGCCATAAATTTTATGGTATTGCCGGAATTTTTCGATGTGGCGTATTCAATGGCCGGAAATAACAATGTGCTGGCAGATTTTCTTGTAAATGTACTGCGCCGGGACAACCAGCAGGGAGAATATCTTCATTTTAAGGTGTCTGAGGTGCTGCAGATCCAGAATCTTCTGGAAAATATTATTTATTCCCTTGTAACAGGGAGGGGCAACCAGAACAAAATCAATCAGACTACCATGGGGCTTATTTTTCTCTATCTTATGGACTCTGTACAGTATGTGGAAATGCGCCTTCCAAACCAGTATGAGAACATGATATCCATGACTACTCTGGATTATATTGAGCAGAAATACCGCACAGCCACCCTGACAGAGTTATGCGATATGCTTCATCTTCCCATGCATGTGCTAAGCAAAATGATAAAGAAAACCACAGGCTTTAATTTCAAGGAACTGCTTCAGCGGAAACGTTTAAGTAAAGCTGTGGAGCTGATGTGCGACACAGACCTTTCAATCAGCGACATTATAGCAGCAGTGGGATATGAAAATAACAGCTATTTTCATCGTGTATTCAAGGAAAGATATCAGGTAACGCCAAGGGCCTTCCGTGTAGCGAATAAGAAAAACGACAGGATAAGACTTTAACAAAAAATTTATCATTTGTTCAAAAATATTTTTTGAATTATTTGTAAAAGGTTGACATTCAATTAGAAAAAAAATAAAATAACTGTAACGTTTAAGATTTTTCTTACATATAGGGAAAAGTCTCAGGCAAATAAAAATATCAAGGAGGAAGTAAAATGAAAAAAATGTGTAAAAAATTTGTCAGCCTTCTTCTTGCAGCAGCGATGGTGCTTACGATGACTGCCTTCACTTCTGTTGTTTATGCCGCTGACGAGGACAGCGTTGAAGCTGATCCGAACTTCAAGATGGGAGTTATTCTTGTAGGTGATGAGACAGAAGGATATTCTGCAGCTCATATTGCTGGTGTTAAGGAAGCAGCTAAAGAGCTGGGCCTTGAGGACAGCCAGATCATCTGGAAGTATAAGGTTCCGGAAGATTCCAGCTGTTATGATGCAGCAATCGACCTTGTTGGTCAGGGATGTTCTATGGTAATCGGAAACAGCTATGGTCATCAGACATATCTGGTACAGGCTGCTCAGGAATATCCGGATGTAACTTTCGTTTCCATGACAGGTGATTTTGCAGCAATCAGCGGATGCGAGAATTTCAAGAACGCATTTACTAATATCTATGAATCCCGTTATGTGTCCGGTGTTGTAGCTGGTCTGAAACTGAAAGAGATTCTTGAGGATGGTACTCTTACCACAGAGACACAGCCAGACAGCTTTGATGCAGACGGCAATGTAAAGGTTGGTTATGTTGGAGCATTCAGCTACGCTGAGGTTGTTTCCGGTTATACTGCATTCTACCTTGG
>NZ_CAKRNY010000068.1 GCF_934371575.1 uncultured Blautia sp.
CCAGGTAAGTCCTTAACCCTTCCACCACGGATAAGAACAACGCTATGCTCCTGAAGGTTGTGACCTTCTCCTGGGATATAGCTTGTTACTTCGATTCCGTTGGAAAGACGAACTCTGGCGATTTTTCTAAGAGCTGAGTTAGGCTTCTTAGGAGTAGCTGTTTTAACAGCTGTGCAAACGCCACGTTTCTGTGGTGCAGACTGCTCAACTGCTTTCTTTCTTAAAGAGTTATAAGTTCTCTGAAGAGCTGGAGCTGTAGACTTCTTAGCAGATGTCTGACGTCCTTTTCTTACTAACTGGTTGAATGTTGGCATTCCATTTCACCTCCCGATTTATTTCTCCATAGATTGTTCTATGGGGTTTCCTTGCGGTTGCTATTATCTTAGTAAGCGCGGAAAAAAATGCCTTATTTCGCACGCTTTTTGATTATATCCTGTCTGCATATCTCTGTCAAGGTGTTTTTCTGCAATTTTTCCTTATTTTTTCAAGGTTTTTACAATTTATCACGGTAAACTAAAAGTATATTACTTCTTATTATAATAGTTTTCGGCATTACTGATTTCGGGAAACCAAACTTTACATTGCATTCCTCCCTACGCATTATTATAATAAGAAAAAAAGACTTACCATGAACAGGAGCATGTATATGCATTTAAAAGAATTATATAAAAATCACGGCACTGCTGCCAGATGTGCTGCTGTGATCCTGACTTTTTTATCCGGTATCAGTCTGTTCAGTGCCTCCATAGCTAAAGCGGAGATTTCAGATGAAATCCAGACTTCCCCGCACATTGCATCGCACATCATCGGCATTGATCCCGGACATCAGGGACCCAATGTAGACATGAGTGATCTGGAACCTCTTGGACCTGGCTCCACAGAAATGAAGGCAAAGGCCTCCACAGGTACACAGGGAACCTTTTCCGGGCTTCCGGAGTATCAGCTGAATCTGGACGTTTCCCTGAAGTTGCAGAAGTTACTGGAAGACAGAGGTTATGAAACAGTTCTCACCAGAACAGATAACGATACTGCTATCAGCAATAAGGAGCGGGCAGAGTATGTTGCAGACCAGGGCGCGGAAATATGCGTACGGATCCATGCCAACGGTGCTGAAGCTTCCTCTGCTGCCGGTGCCCTCACCATCTCCCCTTCTTCTTCCAACCCTTACGTTCCTCAGCTATACGAAGAATCCTCCGAGCTTTCCCAGCACATTCTGGATGCCTATTGCGCTGCAACCGGATTTGATAACCGTGGAATAACTTACGCGGACAATATGACTGGGATCAACTGGAGCACCATTCCCGTAACCATTGTAGAAATGGGCTTCATGACCAATGAATCTGATGATCTGAAGATGAGCGATCCTGACTTTCAGGATACTATGGCTGCTGGAATTGCAGATGGCATTGACAATTACTTTGCAGAAAAGGACTCTGTACATTAACATTCGAAAGGAGAACTTATGAAAAATAAAAAAAAGAAGCGCACCTCTTCTTATCTGCTTATTTTCCTTAGCATTATTGCAGTATTGCTGCTTCTCATCATTCTTTATCTTACATTCTTTGGAAAAAACAGGCCGAATAATACAAACCTGGCAAAAAATACTTCTGATAGCTCCCAGGCTCTGGATTCCGACAATGGTGAAACTGACGGATTTATTTCCGGAGATGAAGCTTCTGGCAATGAGGGCGCTGATGAAGATGCTTCTGTCCAGGGACCTACCCGGCAGGAGAACGCCACTTCTTCCCAGACTTCTGAAGCAGAACCGGCAGGACCTTACCAGTCCACGGAATTTCATTCCAAAGAAACTGAACCGTCCCAGAAACAAACAGATAATGCCAAGGAAGACACATCCGGCAAAGCAAAAACAACTCCGGAAATCTCTGATGATGGAACAATTTCCCCTTCACATGGAAGCTCTGCCTTTGACAATAAGTCAGATGATAAAATGAACACTCTGCTTTCTCAGATTACAGCTCAGCTTCCCACCGGAAACGGTTCCTGGAGTGTTTATATCTGTGATCTTGCAGGCGGTTCCGAATCATCTGTTAATAATACTCCTATGCAGGCAGCCAGCCTGATCAAGCTTTTTATCATGGGGGCTGTCTATGAAAATTACGATTCGCTATCCCAGCAGTATGGTTCAGACACTTTGAACAACTACCTGACACCAATGATCACAGTCAGCGATAACGATGCTGCAAACAGCCTGGTATCCTGTCTCGGCAATGGCGATAGCACAGCCGGTATGCAAAAAGTAAACAGCTTTTGCAAGGCGCATGGATATACCAGCACTTCCATGGGACGTCTGCTTCTGGCAAGTAACGAATTTGGCGACAATTATACTTCTGCATACGATTGTGGAAAATTCCTGAAGGAAATCTACCAGATTTGTGCTGGCACAGTCCAGGCTCCAACACTTTCCCATGCTGAGGATATGTATGCCCTTTTGAAACAACAGCAGCGAAGCAACAAGATCCCCGCAGCACTGCCGGAAGGTGTCAGCGTTGCCAACAAAACCGGAGAACTTTCCGATGTAGAGAATGATGCCGGAATCCTGTATAATACGCACAAGGGAAATGATCTGGTCATCGTTTTCCTGTCCCAGAATCTTACCAGCACCGGAGATGCCCAAAACACTATTGCACAGCTTAGCCGCAATATTTATTTGTATTACAATGAGTAATCGTCAAGGGGATATTCCAGATCCTCTTCGCTGCTTGCTCATAACCAAATAATTTCTCCGCAAGGAACTTACCTTATTCAAAAAAATGCGCAGTGTTCATTTCAAACGAAACAGCACTGCGCATTTTTTTAACCAATATTCTCTTCGCAACCTACTCCTCTTCTTTGTTCTCCTCATAGGACATTTCCCATATTTCAGAGAAAACTGCCAGAGGACAATCCGTAAGAAGGCACATCAATAAGAAGCATTCATAGGGATTTACAATGTAAATCTCACTCATTCCGCATTTTTTCAGAATTTTCTGTGCTTCTTCAATAAAATGATGATATCGATCATAAGGATCATCATCCTGCATCTCCTGAGATACAATAAAAAATTCAAGAGTAAGCAAATCAAACCGTTCAACCGGAAACTTATGATTCAGAATATTTGTAATTCTCTGTCTGCTGAACCGCTTCTGGCTAAAATGCTTTGCCAGAATTGATGCTGACATCTTCTTCAGATTTCCCATCTGATTAATTGGAATTCCATTACAGATTACTTTTTCCAGGTCAGAAGGTGTAATGTTCTCCGGTTTCCAGATTTTTGCTCTGTCTTTCTCTTCCTCGTCTTTCTGATACATAGCTGCAATAATCTGCTTCGCATGATTCAGAAGCCGCAAAAATTCCTGAAAGGCCTGGCTTTTCTCATTCATAGGATCGTCCCAGCCAGCCTTCAGACATGCAAGATATCTTAGCAGTTTTTCCTCTGTATCTATCGCGAAATCACCGCTGATCACTTCTGCAATCTCGCCTTTTTCCTCTGCCGGTTTCATAGCTTTATATGCTTCTTTATATTCTTCAGCCTTACTGTATGGAAGCTGTCTGGTATAACAATACCAGTAAATTACCTCTTCCGGATTATGAAAATCAAAATCCTGCTCCTTCAGCACTCTGGTAAGAAAATCAGATACATCCTCCGCACTCATTCGAAGGCCAAACCCCAGAAGAAAGACAGTCTCACGTTTCACAGATGCCTGCGTAAGCCAGTTATTCATAAGTGCAGGAAGTTTGGTGGATGTGGGATTCATGGATTTAGGCGTATAAGTCTCTTTAAAAGATTCAACTGCAATATCTCTGAAAACCTCCTGCGGTACCTCTCCAAAAGGCTCCTCAAGTCCTGCTCTCTCATATATGTACCGCTTCAAGTGATCACCAAAGGAAACAAGCTCCATCTCTTTATATAAATAATGAAAAATTACATCTGCATCTTCATCCTCAAAACCATCCAGGCTGACCACCTGGCGAAATCTCTGAGCCGCCCTTCTGGTAAATTCGAAATCCTTCACAGAATCAAAAGCTACTGTCTGTTCAAAATCAAGATCCTGCATACGATTTTTCATCACACATCACCACCATTTCTATTATAACTCCATTATACAATGTAGTATCATTATATTTTTCTATTCTGCAAAACCCAGGTTCTCAGCGGATGATTATCCCGCTTTACCTCACCTATAATAATCGTAACGTTGTCTCTGGCACCTCTGTCCAGTACCTTTTGCAAAAGCTCCTGAGCCAAATCACTGACCGAACTCTTCATTTTCATGATCTCTTCAATTTCCCTGTCAGGCAACATATCAGTTACACCATCTGAGCAAAGCAGATAGCGATCACCATCCTGATAAGCGAATGACTCTATAAAAGCCTCCAGCTTCATTTCCTTCTCATCTACTCCCAAAAACTGCGTGAGCGGCGCTTTTCCCAATCGATATCCTTTTAACACATGATCCTGGGAAATCTGGGAAAAATCCTTACCTGACAACCGATAAATCCTGCTGTCTCCCAGATTACAAATATTGACTTCTTTTTTACCAAATGCAATCATGGCCATAGTAGTCCCCATAACATTGATTCGCTGTTCCAGTTCATAGTCACAAATTACCTGATTCATATTCCTGCAGGCTTCTGAAAGAAAAAGCTCAGGAGTTTTTCTCAGCATACTCCTGTTAATTCTGTAAAAGTTCTCTAACTCCAATGAAGCAAGCCCGGCTGCCATTTCTCCCTGACTTTCACCACCCATGCCGTCAAAAACAGCCAGAACCGGGAGGCTTTCACGCAGCCTGATTCCTGTGCGTATTCCCTCCGTCCCCTGATTATGCACCGGGAGTCTCTCTCCGCAGCACCAGAAATTGTCTTCGTTATTTGGCCTTACTTTGCCTGTATGACAGGTATATGCATAGTTAATATAATAAGTCATCCCATTCCTCTTCACATATCAGTTAATACCCGAAGTATTTACTCATCCAACTGCTCCAGGGCATTTTTCCAATATTTCTCGCCTCGCTTAATATATTCGGTACTATCAATTTCTTTATCATGGACAGTTCCATCCGTATCAATCCAGCGAATCAGCTTTCCACGCTTATCATAATAATAAAGTTCTTTTTTATTCCCTGTCCAGACATAGGCAAAAAACAGTCTCTCATCCCAATAATAATATTCCTCGTAAACTCCATCCTCCGAAGCTTCCGGATATATTAATGCCTTCACTAGCTTATCATCATCGTCATAGTAACGAAGGCGGTCTCCGCTCTTACCAACCTCTTTACAATCAGGAAGCTCACTTACAATGGTATTCGCCTGTTCTTTGATTGTCTGAATTGCAGTAGAAAATTCATCAATCTGTGCTGTACTGTTATCATTTGCTTCCAGTACCTCCACGACCGTCTGGGAATCCTGCGCCCTGCGCTCCTCATCACGGATCAGTTTCACATAAACACCGATTATAATACATGCCGCCAGTGCTACAACAGCAAGAGAAACAGCCCAGGGTGAAATTTCCACTGTTTTTCTCTTCTTTACCTCTTCCTCACGGGCAATCTTCTCCATCTGAGGAGCTGCTGCAACATGGGTTTTCTCCATATAGTCATCCTCTGATTCCCGCGGTGCATATCTTCTCTGATCCCGTTCAAGCTCTCCGGAATTGGCAAGCGCCCATTGGGATTTCTCCCATTCTTTCTCTGCGTTCACAGGTGCCAGACGCAGACTTTCCAGATCTCGCAACATGTCTTCAGGTCTTCTGTAACGCTTCTTGGGATCAAATGCGCATGCCTTCAATATAATATGGGAAAAAGCGGCACTTGCCTTCGATGGGACAGGCATTTTCTCCCCTGCCATCCGCCTTGCCAGAGCATTCTCCTTATCACGATATGTGATCAACTGCTTATCAAGGGAAAGAAAGGGCAGTCTATTCTGATTCATCAGCTTATATAACACAATTCCCAGGGAATAGATATCAATACTGCTGTCATACTTTTCGCCCTTGTAAATCTCCGGCGCCATGTAAGAGTAAGTGCCTTTTTTTGACATATTACTCATTGTACGTGCCTGCTCTCTGGCAATTCCAAAATCTCCCAGCTTAAAATCTCCAAATCTGGACACAAAAATATTCTCTGGTTTCACATCCCGGTGGATAATATTCATTTTTCGACAATAGATCAATGCCATGGCAAGATCACAGCCAAGCTTGATCACTTCCTTCTCTGTAAGCTCCTTACCTGTACAGTAATCCATAAAGCTGGTGAGATATTCCATTCGTATGGAAATATCCCAGCCAATTTCATCCAAATATTCCACAATCTTGAAATCCTCAAATGAAACCACATGAGAATTTCCGCAAAAATGCTCCATGGTGTATATTTCCTGAACACAGTCCTCCACAAGATTACGAAAATACTCTCGGGTAGACTGTTCATCATTCATCTCAGACCGTACACTGTCCAGTTCCCCTTTATTTCCTGGAATTGATATGATCTTAATCGCAGAATAAAAAGAACGCCCCCGTTCTGTCCGCTTCGCTTTATATACTTTTCCAAAAGAACCTTCCCCTATTTTCTCTACAAGTTTCCATTCTGGCCAAACGGAAACCGGAACATCTTTATCCATCTGTATGTTCCTCCTCCCCGAAAGAGTGATGACTATTTTTCCAACAAAAACATTATACAGGAATCTTACCATAAATGATAGTCCGGGCTGTATTTTCCTCTATCCATATTTATCCAGCTCAAAAAATCCCCCGAAGCGACATTTCTGTCACCCCGGGGGATTTAAACATTCCTATATTTTATTGATTACTCTTCACTGTCGTCAGCGGAATCTTCGTCCTCGAATGTATCCTCTGTATCCTCAGCTTCGTCCAGAGTCTCTTCATCCTCCAGCTCATCTGAATCCTCGGCTACATCCAATACTTCCTGATCCTCATCGTCCATTTCATCGAATTCGATTTCTTCTGGCTCTTCCGGCATTCCTGTATCAAGCTCTACATCACTGTAGCACTTCATACCTGTACCAGCCGGGATCAGTTTACCGATGATTACGTTCTCCTTCAGACCGATCAGATGGTCAACCTTACCCTTGATAGCAGCTTCAGTCAGAACCTTTGTAGTCTCCTGGAAGGAAGCAGCTGACAGGAAGGAATCTGTTGCCAGAGACGCCTTTGTAATACCAAGCATTCCCTGTTTTCCAACTGCCGGACGTAATCCTTCAGCTTCAAGTTTCTCATTTACCTCCTCGTAATCAAGGAAGTCAACGAGAGTTCCTGGCAGGAATTCGGAATCTCCGTTATCTTCAATGCGAATCTTCTTCAGCATCTGATGAACGATAACCTCAATATGCTTATCATTGATCTCAACACCCTGGAGACGGTATACACGCTGAACCTCACGGATCATGTAATCCTGAACGGCACGAACACCTTTAATTCTAAGGATATCATGCGGGTTTACACTACCTTCTGTAAGTTCATCACCGGCTTCCATAACCTGTCCATCCATAATCTTGATACGGGAACCGTATGGGATCAGGTAAGTCTTGGAATCTCCGGTCTCTGGGTCCGCTACAATGATCTCGCGCTTCTTCTTGGTATCGTTAATTGTTGCAACACCCTTAATCTCAGTAATAACAGCAAGACCTTTCGGCTTTCTTGCCTCGAAAAGCTCCTCGACACGAGGAAGACCCTGTGTGATATCTCCACCGGCAACACCACCAGTATGGAAAGTACGCATGGTCAGCTGTGTACCAGGCTCACCGATAGACTGTGCAGCGATGATACCGATAGACTCACCAACCTGCACCGGCTCACCGGTAGCCATGTTGGCTCCGTAACACTTCGCACACACACCAACCTTACACTTACAGCTCAGGATGGTACGGATCTTAACCTGCTCCATAGCACCTCCGGTAATATTGTCCACGCCCTCTTTCATAATACGGGCAGCACGTTTCGGAGTGATCATGTGGTTTGCTTTTACAAGGATCTCGCCTTCTTTATTCTTAATGGTCTCGCAGGAGAAACGACCTGTGATACGATCCTGAAGGCTCTCAATCTCCTCTTTACCATCCATAAAGCCTTTTACATACATACCGGAGATTTCTGCTCTGTTCTCACAGCAGTCCATCTCACGTACGATCAGATCCTGAGAAACGTCAACAAGACGTCTTGTCAGGTAACCGGAATCGGCTGTACGAAGCGCGGTATCGGAAAGTCCTTTACGGGCTCCATGAGCGGACATAAAGTATTCCAGTACGTCCAGACCTTCACGGAAGTTTGACTTAATAGGAAGCTCGATTGTATGTCCGGTTGTATCGGCCATCAAGCCTCGCATACCAGCAAGCTGTTTGATCTGTTTATCAGATCCACGGGCACCGGAGTCAGCCATCATGAAGATGTTGTTATACTTATCAAGTCCGGAAAGAAGTGCATGAGTCAGCTCATCATCAGTCTTCTTCCAGGTATCAACAACCTCTTTATAACGCTCTTCCTCAGTAATAAGACCACGTTTGTAGTTTTTGGTGATCTTGTCTACAGTATCCTGCGCAGCCTTGATCATCTCAGGCTTCTGTGGCGGCACAGTCATATCAGAAATAGATACAGTCATAGCAGCTCTTGTAGAATACTTGTAACCCATAGCCTTAATAGCATCCAGAACCTCAGCGGTCTTAGTTGCTCCGTGAGTATTAATAACTTTTTCAAGGATCTGTTTCAGCTGTTTCTTACCAACCAGGAAATCAACCTCAAGAAGAAGCTCATTTCCAGGAATGCTTCTGTCAACAAATCCAAGATCCTGTGGCAGGATCTCATTAAACAGGAAACGTCCCAGTGTAGACTGTACATTGCCTGTGAAAGTGCTTCCATCCGGCATTACCTTGCTGCAGCGGACAAGAATCTTGGACTGCAGAGTAATTACCTGGTTCTCATATGCCAGAATCGCCTCATTTACGTTCTTGAAGAACTTACCTTCTCCCTTATTTCCAGGTCTTTCCTGTGTCAGATAGTAGATACCAAGGACCATATCCTGTGAAGGAACGGCTACCGGGCCACCATCAGAAGGTTTCAGAAGGTTGTTCGGAGACAGCAGAAGGAAACGGCACTCTGCCTGTGCTTCCTGGGAAAGCGGAAGATGAACAGCCATCTGGTCACCATCGAAGTCCGCGTTGAAAGCAGTACAAACAAGTGGATGAAGCTTAATTGCCTTACCTTCTACAAGGATTGGCTCAAATGCCTGAATACCCAGACGGTGCAGTGTAGGTGCACGGTTCAGCATAACCGGATGCTCTTTGATAACGTCTTCCAGAACATCCCATACAGCCGGCTCAAGCTTCTCTACCATCTTCTTGGCATTTTTAATATTATGAGAGGTACCGTTTGCCACAAGCTCTTTCATAACGAAAGGTTTGAACAGCTCGATAGCCATCTCCTTCGGAAGACCGCACTGGAAAATCTTCAGCTCAGGTCCAACGACGATAACGGAACGTCCGGAATAGTCAACACGCTTTCCAAGAAGGTTCTGACGGAAACGTCCGGATTTACCTTTCAGCATATCGGAAAGAGATTTCAGGGCTCTGTTTCCAGGTCCCGTAACCGGACGGCCACGACGACCATTATCGATCAGTGCGTCAACAGCTTCCTGAAGCATACGTTTCTCATTGCGGACAATAATATCCGGAGCGCCAAGCTCCAGCAGTCTTTTCAGACGATTGTTACGATTAATGATTCTTCTGTACAGATCATTCAGGTCAGATGTTGCGAAACGGCCACCATCCAGCTGTACCATCGGACGAAGATCCGGCGGGATTACAGGAACAACATCAAGGATCATCCACTCCGGACGGTTTCCTGACTCACGGAAAGATTCAACAACCTCCAGACGTTTGATGATTCTTGCACGCTTCTGGCCTGTTGCCTTAATCAGCTCTGCCTTTAATTCAGCAGAATCCTTCTCAAGGTCAATTGCCATAAGAAGCTCCTTGATTGCCTCAGCCCCCATGCCTACACGGAAATTGTTTCCATAAGACTCACGGGCATCCTGATACTCTCTCTCTGTAAGGATCTGTTTGTACTGAAGTCCGGAATCAGCCGGATCCAGTACGATATAATTTGCAAAATAAAGGACTTTCTCCAGTGTTCTTGGAGTCAGATCCAGGATAAGTCCCATACGGGACGGAATTCCCTTGAAATACCAGATATGGGAAACAGGAGCCGCAAGCTCAATGTGACCCATACGCTCTCTACGAACGGATGATTTGGTAACTTCGACACCACATCTGTCGCAGACAACACCTTTAAAGCGGATTTTCTTATATTTACCACAGTGGCACTCCCAGTCCTTGCTCGGTCCGAAAATTCTTTCACAGAAAAGTCCGTCTTTCTCCGGTTTCAAGGTACGATAGTTGATGGTTTCCGGTTTTAAAACCTCACCTCTTGACCACTCTCTGATCTTTTCCGGGGACGCCAGTCCGATTTTAATGGCATCAAAAGTCATTGGCTGATATGTTTCATTGGTATTGGTTGATTCTGCCATGTATTCTTTTCCCCTTTCTACTCTTCGATATCATCGTAGGAATCGTCGATTTCGGATTCATAATCCTCTTCTTCGTCCTCGTCCACATCAACAAGTTCCTCTCCGTCAAACTCCTGCTTGGTATAGCCATGTTTGCTGAAGGATTCCTCTCCTCTGTGTCCGCGGGAATCTCCCTCGATAACTGCACGAAGATCGGTTTCGCCGTAATCTACATTCTCCATGATCTGAACTTCTGTCTGATCATCTTTGAGAACACGTACATCCAATGCCAGGGACTGGAGCTCTTTAAGAAGAACCTTAAAGGATTCCGGAATACCAGGCTCAGGGATGTTGTCTCCCTTGATGATCGCTTCATAAGTCTTCACACGACCGACTACATCATCGGATTTAACTGTCAGGATTTCCTGGAGTGTATAGGATGCACCATATGCCTCCAGAGCCCAAACCTCCATCTCTCCGAAACGCTGTCCACCGAACTGGGCTTTACCACCCAGAGGCTGCTGTGTAACCAGAGAGTAAGGACCTGTGGAACGGGCATGGATTTTATCATCAACCAGATGATGCAGCTTCAGGTAGTGCATGTGTCCGATTGTGGTCGGGCCGTCGAAGAACTCTCCGGTACGTCCGTCACGAAGCTGTACCTTACCATCCCTGGAAATCGGAACTCCCTTCCACAGTGCTCTGTGGGCTTTGTTCTCATCCAGATACTGCATTACATCAGGTGCCAGAATATCTTTGTATTTCTCACGGAACTCTTCAAAATCTTCTGTATTTACATAATCATTTGCAAGCTCCAGTGTATCCTGGATATCATTCTCGTTTGCACCATCAAATACAGGTGTTGCAATATTAAAGCCAAGTGCCTTGGCAGCAAGACTTAAATGGATCTCAAGGACCTGTCCGATATTCATACGGGAAGGTACACCCAGCGGATTCAGTACGATATCCAGCGGACGGCCGTTCGGAAGGAATGGCATATCCTCAACCGGAAGTACACGGGAAACGACACCCTTGTTACCATGACGACCAGCCATTTTATCACCAACAGAAATCTTTCTCTTCTGTGCGATGTAAATACGTACAGACTGATTTACTCCTGGAGACAGCTCATCACCATTTTCTCTTGTAAATACTTTAGCATCAACAACAATACCATACTCACCATGCGGTACCTTAAGGGAAGTATCACGTACTTCACGTGCTTTCTCACCGAAGATTGCACGAAGAAGTCTCTCTTCCGCTGTAAGCTCTGTTTCTCCCTTAGGAGTAACCTTACCAACAAGAATATCTCCAGCACGAACCTCTGCACCAATACGGATGATTCCACGCTCGTCAAGGTCTTTCAGTGAATCATCACCAACACCTGGAACGTCACGGGTAATTTCCTCCGGTCCTAATTTGGTATCACGGGATTCTGCCTCATATTCTTCAATGTGAACAGATGTATAAACATCGTTCTGTACAAGTTTCTCACTTAACAGTACAGCATCCTCGTAGTTATAACCTTCCCAGGTCATAAATCCGATCAGAGGGTTCTTACCAAGAGCAAGCTCTCCCTGAGAAGTGGACGGACCGTCAGCAATCACATCACCTGCTTCTACATGCTCGCCCTGATTTACGATCGGACGCTGGTTGTAGCAGTTGCTCTGGTTACTGCGCATGAATTTGGTAAGATGATAATCATCTTTTGTTCCGTCATCATTCTTAATGCTGATATCGGTAGATGTGGAGCGAAGTACAGTACCAGACTTTCTTGCAACCACACAAACACCGGAGTCAACAGCTGTCTTAGCTTCCATTCCTGTACCAACAACTGGTGCCTCTGTAGTAAGAAGCGGAACGGCCTGACGCTGCATGTTAGATCCCATCAGCGCACGGTTCGCATCGTCGTTCTGAAGGAATGGGATCAGGGCTGTAGCTACAGAGAATACCATCTTAGGAGATACGTCCATGTAATCAAACATCTGACGCTCGTACTCCTGAGTCTCTTCACGGTAACGACCGGAAACGTTCTTACGAACGAAATGTCCTTCTGCGTCCAGAGCCTCATTCGCCTGTGCTACATGGTAGTTATCCTCTTCATCTGCTGTCATGTAAACAACTTCGTCGGTTACACGCGGATTCATAGGATCAGTCTTATCAATTTTACGGTAAGGTGCCTCAACAAATCCGTACTGATTCAGCTTCGCATAAGATGCAAGGGAGTTGATCAGACCGATGTTAGGTCCCTCAGGTGTCTCGATCGGGCACATTCTTCCGTAATGGGAATAGTGAACGTCTCGAACCTCGAATCCGGCTCTGTCTCGTGACAGACCGCCAGGTCCCAGTGCGGAAAGACGTCTCTTATGGGTCAGCTCACCCAGCGGGTTGTTCTGATCCATGAACTGTGACAGCTGGGAAGAACCAAAGAACTCTTTCACAGCAGCTGTTACCGGCTTAATATTGATCAGTGTCTGTGGGGAAATACTCTCCACATCCTGTGTTGTCATTCTCTCACGAACCACACGCTCAAGTCTGGACAGACCGATACGATACTGGTTCTGAAGCAGCTCACCGACTGCTCGAATACGACGATTTCCCAGATGGTCGATATCGTCGTCATTTCCAATACCATATTCCAGATGCATATTATAGTTAATAGAAGCAAAAATATCTTCTCTTGTAATATGCTTCGGAATCAGGTCATGGATATCTCTGCGGATAGCAGCAATTCTATCCTCAAGTGTGTCATTTTCTTCCAGAATTTTTTCGAGTACAGGATAGTATACTAACTCTGTAACACCGAGTTCCTCCAGATTCTCAATTTCCGGCAGATAATGATGGATATCTACCATTAAGTTGGAAAGAACTTTAATTCTGCGGTCTTCTTCACCCTGGATCCATACAAATGGAACTGCAGCGTTCTGAATGGCATCAGCCAGTTCTCTGGTTACGATAGTGCCAGCCTCTGCAAGAATTTCTCCTGTAGAGCCCTCAACCACATCGTCAGCCAGCTTATGACCAACAATTCGTTTATTGAAATGAAGTTTCTTATTAAATTTATAACGTCCGACCTTGGCAAGATCATATCTTCTCGGATCAAAGAACATCGCATTGATCAGGCTCTCTGCGCTCTCGACTGCAAGCGGCTCGCCTGGGCGGATTTTCTTATACAGTTCCAGAAGACCTTCTTCATAATTAGTAGAAGTATCTTTTGTAAAACTTGCAAGGATCTTCGGTTCTTCACCAAACAGATCGATGATCTCTGCATTGGAACCAACACCAAGTGCACGGATCAGTACTGTGATCGGAACCTTACGGGTTCTGTCCACACGTACATAGAATATATCATTGGAGTCAGTCTCATATTCCAGCCATGCTCCTCTGTTAGGAATTACTGTACAGGAAAACAGTCTTTTACCGATTTTATCGTGTGCAATGGCATAATAGATTCCAGGGGAACGTACTAACTGGCTGACAATAACACGCTCAGCACCATTAATAACGAAAGTTCCTGTCGCAGTCATAATCGGCAGGTCTCCCATGAAAATCTCGTGTTCGTTGATTTCATCTGTTTCCTTGTTAATCAGTCTCACTCGAACCTTCAAAGGTGCGGCATAAGTTACGTCACGTTCTTTACACTGCTCGATGGTATATTTAGCCTCTTTTTCATCAAATGTAAAGCCGATGAATTCAAGACTGAGCTTTCCGCCGTAGTCTGCGATTGGAGAAATATCATCGAATACTTCATTCAATCCTTCGTCGAGAAACCACTGGTAAGAATCCTTCTGGACCTCGATCAAGTTCGGCATTTCCAGGACTTCTTTTTGTCTCTGGTAGCTCATTCGCATGCTTTTTCCAGTTTTTACAGAACGAATTCTGTTTTTTTCCATTGACGTTTCACCCCTGTTTTATTTTATTTATTACAACATCATCCTGCTCTGCGAGCAACGCATAGTAGGCATATCTTGCCATAATATAGCATTCTTCACTATAGCACAACAAAAATAGCCTGTCAAGCAAATTTCTATTTGTTTTTCAAAATAAATTATTTTTACTATAAATCCTCATGCATCTGGCCGCATCCTTTGCGGAGCATTTTTTGTGTAACAGGAACATTACGGAGCAATTTACTATTACACAAAAAAAATCCCCACAGATGCCTGCACAACAGACTTCTGCGGGGAGCATGGTTCGCTTAAATTATTTAAGAGTAACTTTAGCGCCTTCAGCCTCAAGTTTAGTTT
>NZ_CAKRNY010000069.1 GCF_934371575.1 uncultured Blautia sp.
AACGGACCTTGCCAGGTAATCACAAAAGAGCGTCCGATCAACGAAGAACTTGGAGCTTATGAGGACGTTGATGAGGCAGTTCAGAAATTCTCCCAGGGTGCTCTTGAGCACGTTACCCTGTACTCCATCATGCAGGATCCGATGACATCCTGTGGATGCTTCGAGTGTATCTGCGGTATTGAGCCATTCTCCAATGGTGTAGTTATCGCTAACCGTGAGTATGCAGGAATGACACCTCTTGGAATGACATTCTCTGAGATGGCTTCCATGACTGGTGGTGGTGTTCAGACTCCTGGATTCATGGGACATGGTAAACACTTCATCGCTTCCAAGAAATTCATGAAGGCTGAGGGCGGTATCGAGCGTATCGTATGGATGCCAAAAGAATTAAAAGAGTTCATCGCAGAGAAATTAAATGCTACTGCAAAAGAACTTTACGGAATCGATAACTTTACAGATATGATCGGTGATGAGACTGTTGCTACAGATCCTGAGACTCTGGTAGGATTCCTTACAGAGAAAGGACATCCGGCACTTGGACTTGATCCGATGATGTAATTTTGGGAAAATAAAGTTACTGTCGCATTGCGGCAGTAACTTTCCTTGCCCTGTGATATCCGGTAGATTTATTGCAGGGCATGGATAAGAGTGCATTGAAATTCTGTGGAGAGGGAAAATTTAAATATTCTGCCATAGATCCGGAAATTTCGATGTATTTTTTACAGAATATGTCAATACTGCATTGTAATGGAAGACGAAAATGTAGTATAATATATTCTGATATTTACAATATTTAAGGAGGCTTTAAGAAATGCCATTTAATCAGAAACCACAGAAGTTCAACGCAAAGATCAACACTGTTACGGTTGGAACTGGCGATAAAGCGGTTACTATCGGAGGAAATTCTACATTTCCTTTCTATACCTTCGACGCTCCAACTGAGAACCGTCCGAAAATCGGTGTAGAAATCACTGACCTTGGACTGGATGACTTTGCACCAGGAATCAAAGCTTACTATGAAGGATGCACCACTATGGCTGATATTGCTAAGAAAGCAGCAGCTATGGAAGGTGGAGATTTTGTTGTACTCAATCTGGATGGCGGAGATCCAAACGGAGTTAACAAGTCTACAGAAGAGCTTATCGCAGTAGTAAAAGAGGTTGCAGAAGCAATCGACTGTCCATTAGTAGTTGAAGGCTGCAAGAATGTGGAGAAGGATGCGGAACTTCTTCCGAAGGTTGCAGAGGCTCTTCAGGGCAGAAACGTAATTGTTATGTCTGAGAAAGAGGAGAACTACAAGGCAATCGGTGCAGCAGCAGGACTTGCTTATAACCAGATCGTTGGTGCTGAGTCTGCTGATGATATCAACCTTGCAAAACAGCTGAACGTAGTTACAACACAGTTAGGTGTTGATGCGAAGAAAATCGTTATGAACGTAGGTACCGCTTCCGTTGGTTACGGATATGAGTACGTTGTATCTACTATGGACCGTATCAAAGGTGCAGCTTTATCCCAGAATGATAACATGCTGCAGATGCCGATTATTACACCAGTTTCTTCTGAGACATGGGGCGTAAAAGAATCAGTTGCTACTGAGGAAGATATGCCTGAATGGGGATCAGAGGATGAGCGTGGTATCAACATGGAAGTTATGACAGCAGCAGCAGACCTGGCAGCAGGTTCTGACGCAGTTATCTTAAGACATCCACAGTCTGTTAAGACCATCGCTAAGATGATTGACGCACTTGTGTAATAATTTTTAGGAGGAATAATTGATATGGCACTGAATGGTATTCAGATTTTTAAATTAACACCAAAGAAAAACTGTAAGGAATGTGGATGCCCGACATGTATGGCTTTCTCCATGAAAGTTGCACAGGGCGCTATGAAAATTGAGCAGTGTCCACATATGTCCGAGGATGCTTTAGCATCTCTTTCCGAGGCAACAGCTCCGCCAATGAAGACAATTAAGGTTGGTGCAGGCGCAGAGGAGCTTACCCTTGGTGGTGAGACCGTTCTTTTCAGACATGAGAAGACATTTGTAAACAAGTCCAGATATGCAGTTGAGCTTTGCACATGTATGGACGATGCTACAGTAGAAGCGAAACTTGCTGAGATCCCGAAGGTTGACTATGACCGTATCGGTGAGAGAATGTACACAGAGCTTGTATATGTAAACTGTGATGCTGATGCAGATGCAGACAAATATGTTGCTCTTGTTCAGAAAGCAGCAGGACTTGGACGTACACTTGTATTAGGATGTACAGATGTAGAAATTGCTAAAGCAGCTGTTGAAGTATGTAAAGACAGCAAACCGGTATTAAACGGAGCAAATGCTTCCAACTATGAGGCTATGAACGCAGTTGCAACAGCAGCTGGTGTGGTTCTCGGTGTATCCGGTAAAGATCTTAACGAATTATACGATACAGTAGCAGCACTTGAGAAGCTTGGAAACAAGAATCTTGTACTTGACGTAACAGGTGCAGATGTGAAAGAGACATTCGGAAATGCTGTTCAGGTTCGTCGTGCAGCTCTGAAAGATCAGGACAGAACCTTTGGATATCCTTCCATTGTTAACCTTGCAAAGATTGCTGGTGGAGATTATCACCTTCAGGCAGCACTTGCAGCTGTATTTACTATGAAATATGGTTCTATCATTGTTATGGAGCGTATGACATATGCAGAAGCTCTTCCATTATACGGACTGCGTCAGAACGTATTTACTGACCCGCAGAAGCCAATGCGTGTAGAGCCAGGCATCTACCCGATGAACGGCGCAGATGAGAACTCTCTTGTTGTAACAACAGTAGACTTCGCTCTTACATATTTCCTTGTAACAGGCGAGCTGGAGCGTTCCGGTGTTCCGCTTAACCTTGTTATCAACGATGCAGGCGGATTATCCGTACTGACATCCTGGGCTGCTGGTAAATTCTCCGGAAACAGCATTTCTGCATTCTTCAAAGAGAACGTAGAGCCTAAGGTTAAGAGCAGAAGACTTGTTATCCCAGGTAAGGTTGCCGTACTGAAGGGTGATCTGGAAGCAAAACTTCCTGGATGGGAGATCATTGTTGGACCAAGAGAAGCTGTACAGCTTGTTAAGTTCTTAAAAGACCTTGACGCATAATGTGACTGTTTGATTTTTGAACAGCAGGCTTTATACAACTAAATCTTAAATAAAGGAGAACACTACAATGGCAAAATTTATTACTATTGGTGAGAGACTTTCCACAACAGCACCATCTGTAAACAAAGCATTTACAGAGAGAGATCCTGAGCCGATCTTAAAGAGAGCAAAACAGCAGCTTGATGCTGGTGCTGTATATCTTGATGTAAACATCGGACCAGCTGAGAACGATGGAGAAGACCTGATGAAATGGGCTGTTAAGCTCCTTCAGGAGAATTTCGACAATGTTCCGCTTGCACTTGATACTTCCAATAAGAAAGCTATCGAGGCTGGTATCTCCGTATACAACAGAAGCAAAGGAAAACCGATTGTTAACTCTGCAGACGCTGGCGGAAGAATTGAGAATATCGATCTTGCTGCAGCAAACGATGCAATCGTTATTGCACTTTGCTCCGCAGACGGTATCGCAGCAGACAACGATGAGCGTATGATGCATTGCCAGAACATGCTTGAAAGAGGTATGGGACTTGGCATGGATCCTTCCGATCTTTGGTTTGATCCGTTATTCCTGGTTGTAAAAGGAATGCAGGAGAAACAGATGGAAGTTTTGGAGGCTATCAAAATGTTCTCCGACATGGGACTGAATTCTACAGGCGGTCTGTCCAATAACAGTAACGGTATGCCTAAGAATATCCGTCCGATCATGGATTCCGCATTAGTTGCTATGGCTATGATGCAGGGTCTTACATCCGCAATTGTTAACCCTAACGATCTTCGTCTTATGGAGACAATCAAATCCTGTGACGTATTTAAGGGCAACACCCTGTATGCTGATTCCTATCTTGAACTGTAAGAAACATAGGGACGTAGATACACTAAGGGGCTGGGGCTTTGGCCTCAGTCCCTTTTTCTAACGAATAAAAATGTCTGTTTTGGCAGATATTACCATATGAGAAAGGTGAGTGCCGGATGTTTAAGGTTACATTTTCTTTTGAAGATGGCAGTGTGGTAGAACATTTTGCCAATGCGGGGGACAATTTACTTGAATTAGCCAGAGAGGCCAATGTGGCCATCGATGCGCCGTGCTCCGGAAATGCTTCCTGCGGAAAGTGCCGGGTACAGTTAAAAAAAGGAGAACTGGACAGCAAAAAAACCTTGCATATCAGTGATGAGGAATATCAGGAAGGATGGCGTCTTGCATGCACAAGCAAAATCTGTGCAGACGTGACAGTACTGGTACCTGATATTGCATCTGCTTACAAGAGCAGAATGAAGGTTGCCGATCTTAGCTCCAAAGAGGAAATTGCCATTTTCGAGAATTCCAAAAGAGACGTAGAAATGACCGGTATTGAGCTCAGAAACAGTCTGGATGTAATTGAACTTGATATGAATGAGCCAAGTCTTGATGACACCATGCCGGATAATGAGCGCCTTACAAGAGCATTAAAGAAATATATGAATCTGAAACAGGTAAGGATTCCTTATGCTGTATTAAGAAAATTGCCGGATGTACTCCGGGAAAATCATTTTAAGGTAAAATGTGTGGTTCGTACTGCACCAAATGATCTTTTTGTATACGATATTTTCGGAAAAGACGAAGAAGTGGTAGTAGGTGGACTTGCAGTGGATATTGGTACCACAACTGTTTCCGCAGTGCTGATCAACATGGAGACCGGAGAGATTCTTGCCAAGGCTTCCTCTGGAAACGGACAGATCCGTTTTGGTGCAGATGTTATCAATCGTATCATCGAGCAGCAGAAACCAGGTGGTAAGAAGAAACTGCAGGATGCAGTAATTAAAGAGACAATCAATCCAATGATCGCACAGATGTGTAAAAGTGCAGGCATTCCAGCCAGCCATATTTACAGAATGTCTGTGGGAGCAAATACAACGATGAATCATCTGTTTGCCGGAATCAATGCGGATCCGGTCCGTATGGAGCCATATATTCCGGCATTCTTTAAAACCAATTCCCTTTTTGCTTCTGATGTGGGAATTGCCATCAATAAAGATGCGCATATCATAATTGCGCCAAACATCGGAAGCTATGTAGGCGGTGATATCACTGCGGGAACTTTAGTAAGTATGATCTGGAATCGACCAGAGTTTTCTCTGTTTATTGACCTCGGTACCAATGGTGAGCTGGTGTTTGGTAACTCTGATTTTATGATGAGTTGTGCATGTTCAGCAGGACCTGCCTTTGAGGGTGGCGATATCAGCTGTGGTATGCGTGCTACAGACGGTGCAATTGAAGCCTGTAAAATTGATAAGGAGACAATGGAGCCGACCTATAAGGTAGTTGGAGACCCGGGAACCAAGCCAGTTGGACTTTGTGGTTCCGGAATCATTGATGTGATCAGTGAACTTTTCATGTGTGGAATTATTAATCCTAAAGGTAAATTTGTCCGTGAGGGAGAGAGAATCCGTCACGATAAATACGGAATGGGAAGCTATGTGATCGCATTTGAAAAGGAAGCTGGCTCTGTGAAGGACGTTGAGATCACAGAGGTTGATATTGATAATTTTATCCGTGCCAAGGGTGCAATTTTCTCTGCAATCAGAACTATGATAAACAGTCTTGATTTTGACGTGAGCATGATTGATGATGTGTATGTTGCCGGTGGTATCGGAAGTGGAATCAATATGAGAAATGCTGTGAATATTGGAATGTTTCCGGATATTCCGCTGGAAAAATTTCACTATATTGGCAACTCCTCACTGACAGGCTCTTATTTGATGCTCCTTTCCACAGGTGCAGAGAAAAAGACCTATGAGCTTGCTGCCAATATGACATATATGGAACTTTCTACGGTACCGACCTATATGGATGAATTTGTAGGAGCATGTTTTATTCCTCATACAGATACCGGAATGTTCCCGGATGTTATGAATGACTTACAGAACAGGAAGTAACAAAATGCCATTTACAATTGATGACTTAAATTACGATAAAGACAGCAAGGAGAGAATGCCATGGGAGCATTATCTTGAGCTGTATGCAAAAGCCGACCCGAAGGAGATCGCATCCAGACTTTCCATTCCATATGATGAAGGGACAAAAGAATTCACTTTAACTTTTCTGGGTTCCGAATATAAGATCACATATCCGGATTTCCAGGTAAATCATGTGGCAGATGAGAAAAAATGCTATCCACTTGAGGATATGATCTATGCGAAAATTCTTACGATCCGTTTTCTGCTAAATGGTTCTGCCTCTGCTGGAACCGGCAAGTTTAAGACTTACCGGGAAATGCCATGGGGCGAAGTGTACCTGAGACAGTTTGATGGGCGCTGTATCAAAAGGCTGGCTTTTACTTATGGCAACAGGCTGAATGATTTCAGACTTGTAATGGATCATATGAAATGCACTCCGATAACATTCGGTGATGTGGCATATGAGCTGTCTATTTATCCGGGATATCAGATTCAGATGATTCTGTGGGAAGGTGATGATGAATTTCCACCCTCTTCCCAAATTCTGTTTTCTGATAATTTCCCAGTATCCTTTGCTGCGGAAGATATGGCGGTTATGGGAGATGTGATTATCGGTTCTTTGAAGGCTTTCTTAAAAGCAGCAAAAGAACAGTAAAGATTAAAGCAGGCACAGGCCTGTTTTGATAAATGCAAAATAAGCGGAGGCGTCCTGCTGGCTTGGCAGTGACGTAAAAAAGGAGGTAAGTTACAATGGGATACAAGAGTGACATTGAAATTGCACAGGAATGCGAAATGATGCCAATTACCCAGATTGCAGAAAAAGCCGGTATTGATGACAAATACCTGGAGCAGTATGGAAAATACAAGGCAAAAATCGACTATAATCTTTTAAAAGAAAGCGACAAAAAAGATGGTAAACTGATCCTTGTAACAGCAATCAACCCAACACCGGCAGGTGAGGGAAAAACAACTACAACAGTAGGTCTTGCTGATGGAATGCAGAAGCTTGGTAAGAGCGTTATGGTTGCACTTCGTGAGCCATCCCTTGGACCTGTATTTGGAGTAAAAGGTGGCGCAGCCGGTGGTGGATATGCACAGGTTGTTCCGATGGAAGATATCAACCTTCATTTCACAGGTGATTTCCATGCTATCGGAGCTGCAAACAATCTTCTTGCAGCAATGATCGACAACCATATTTTCCAGGGCAATGCACTGAACATTGATCCACGTAAGATCACCTGGAGAAGATGTGTGGATATGAATGACCGTCAGCTTCGTAATGTAGTAGACGGACTTGGCGGAAGAACAAACGGTATGCCTCGTGAAGACGGTTACGATATCACAGTTGCATCTGAGATCATGGCAGTTCTCTGTCTTGCAAGTGATATTAAAGACCTGAAAGAGAGACTTTCCAGAATCATCATCGGTTATACATATGGCAAACCATCAGAGCAGAAGCCTGTAACAGCAGGTGACCTTCATGCAGAAGGTGCTATGACCGCACTTCTTAAGGATGCTCTGAAACCAAACCTTGTTCAGACACTGGAGCATGTACCTGCAATTGTTCATGGTGGACCATTTGCAAATATTGCTCACGGATGTAACTCTGTAACAGCTACCAAGATGGCTTTGAAGCTTGCTGATTATGCGATTACAGAGGCTGGTTTTGGTGCAGACCTTGGTGCAGAGAAATTCCTTGACATCAAGTGCCGTATGGCAGATCTTCATCCAAGTGCAGTTGTAATCGTTGCTACTGTCCGTGCACTGAAATACAACGGTGGTGTTGCAAAGGCAGATCTTAACAATGAGAACCTTGAGGCTCTTGAGAAAGGTCTTCCGAACCTTCTGAAACATGTTAACAATATTAAGAATGTATACAAACTTCCATGCGTTGTTGCAATCAATGCATTCCCGACAGATACAAAGGCTGAGCTTGATCTTGTAGAAACAAAATGTAAAGAGCTTGGTGTTAATGTTGCTCTTTCTGAAGTATGGGCAAAAGGCGGCGAAGGCGGTCTGAAGCTTGCTGAGGAAGTAATCCGTCTCTGCGAGGAGCCAAATGATTTCTCATATTCTTATGAGCTTGAAGGATCTATTGAAGACAAGCTGAATCAGATCGTTCAGAAAATCTATGGTGGTAAGAGAGTTGTTCTCACAGCTAATGCTCAGAAACAGGCAAAACAGCTTGAGGATCTTGGATTTGGTAATTGTCCGATTTGTGTTGCTAAGACACAGTACAGCTTAACAGATGATCAGACTAAGCTTGGTGCTCCTACAGACTTTGAAGTAACTGTTCGCAACCTGAAAATTTCCGCAGGCGCAGGCTTCATTGTTGCTCTGACTGGTGAGATCATGACTATGCCAGGTCTTCCGAAGGTTCCGGCAGCAGAGAGAATCGATGTTGACGAGACTGGTAAAATCACAGGTCTGTTCTAATTAAAATAAAGTGAAGATCAGGCGGATGGAAGTATTCGCCTGATCACATAAAAAAACACAGTTTATATATTGTGATGAACAAGAACGATTAAGGAGACAATAAAAATGGGATTTTCAACAAGTACATGTACAGAATTTGTAGAGGTTCTTGCTTCTAAAGCCCCGGTTCCAGGCGGCGGTGGAGCATCCGCACTGGTTGGTGCTGTGGGAACTGCTCTTGGCAACATGGTAGGAAGCCTTACTGTTGGCAAAAAGAAATATGCAGATGTTGAGGAAGAAATGTGGGAGCTGAAGGGCAAATGCGATCAGCTTCAAAAAGATTTCCTTCGTCTTATTGAGCGTGATGCAGAAGTCTTCGAGCCTCTTTCCAAAGCGTATGGTATGCCGAAGGAGACAGAAGAGGAGAAAGCTGAGAAGGCAAGAGTTATGGCAATCGTATTAAAGGATGCCTGCTCCGTTCCGATGGAGATCATGGAGAAATGCTGTGAGGCACTTGATCTTATTAAGGAATTTGCAGCAAAAGGCTCTAAGCTTGCTATCAGTGATGCCGGTGTAGCTGCAACTTTCTGTAAAGCTGCTTTAAAAGGTGCCAGCCTTAATGTTTATATTAACACAAAATCCATGGCTGACAGAGAATATGCAGAAGAGCTGAATGCAAAGGCAGATGCTATGCTCGAGAAATACTGCAAGCTTGCAGATGAGACATTTGACAGCGTACTTGCAAGACTGAAATAAATTTCAACAGGTAATATAAGGAGATCATTTAAAATGGCAAAACAGTTATTAGGTAAAGAAGTAACTGCTGCATTGAACGAGCGTATCAAAGGCAATGTGGCAGCACTTCAGGAAAAAGGCGTAAACCCAACACTTTGCATTATTCGTGTAGGTGAGAATCCAAGCGATATTTCTTATGAGAAGGGTGCCACAAAGCGTTGTGAGACTTTAGGTGTTGCATGTGAGAAGATTCTTCTTCCGGAAGATGTAGCTCAGGAAGAGCTTCTTGCAGTAATTGACAAGGTAAATAAAGATGACCATATCCATGGCGTTCTTTTGTTCCGTCCGCTTCCGAAACACCTGGACCAGGCGGTGATCGAGAATGCACTTGCTCCTGAAAAAGATGTTGACTGTATGACAGATCTTTCCATGTCCGGTGTATTTACAGGCAAGAAGATTGGTTTCCCGCCATGTACACCACAGGCATGTATGGAAATTCTGGATCACTATGGAATCGACTGTACAGGCAAAAAAGCAGTTGTAATCGGAAGAAGCCTTGTTGTTGGTAAACCGGCAGCAATGATGCTTGTTAAGAAAAATGCGACAGTAACTATCTGCCATACAAGAACAGTAGATATGCCATCTGTAGCACGTGAGGCTGACATCATTATCGTAGCAGCAGGCCGTGCAGGTGTTGTAGGCGCTGAGTACGTAAAAGAAGGCCAGATCATTATTGATGTAGGAATTAATGTAAATGCGGAAGGCAAGCTTTGCGGAGATGTTGACTACGCAGCAGTAGAGCCGATCGTAGATGCTATCACACCAGTTCCTGGTGGAGTTGGAAGCGTTACCACTTCTGTTCTTGTTGGACATGTTGTTGAAGCAGCAATGCGTAAAGTGAACGCATAACATATAGAAAGATGTATTTGAAATACATCATGTGTACAAGCAAAAAGAAGGCTCTCCAGTGAAAACCGGAGGGCTTTTTTGACATGGCAAAAAAAATTGCTTTTCTCTTAAAAATATTGTATCATAGGAAGTAACAGATATATGGAGGTTGTGCGATATGGGAAAAGTGATGGCAGTGAACATCAGTGAGAAACGGGGAACTCAGAAGGTTAATGTTCATACTGCGAGGCTGATCGAGAATTATGGACTGGAGAATGATGCACATGCAGGAAACTGGCATCGCCAGGTCAGTCTTCTGTCCTATGAGAAAATAGAAGAATTCAAGGCAAAAGGAGCCCCGGTGCAGGAAGGCGCTTTCGGTGAAAACCTTATTGTGCAGGGCTTTGATTTCAAAACGCTGCCTGTTGGCACAAAGCTCAGATGCAATGATGTGATTCTGGAAATTACCCAGATTGGTAAACAATGTCACAATGGATGCGAGATATTCCAGATCATGGGGGAATGTATTATGCCACGGGAAGGCGTGTTTGCCCGGGTACTCCACGGGGGCATGATTTCTGAGGGAGATGACATGGATTATGCTTGACCAGTATGGAAGAAATATTGACTATATGCGCATTTCCCTTACAGACCGCTGTAATCTGCGTTGCATATATTGTATGCCCAAGGAAGGTATCAGACAGATTCCGCGCACAGAGCTCCTTGATCAGGAGGAAATTCTCAGAATCAGCCGACTTGCCAGTGAGCTTGGTATTTCCCGGATCAAGTTTACAGGAGGAGAGCCGTTGGTGCGCAGAATCTGTGTTCCCCTTGTAAAGGAACTGAAAGCTCTTCCGGGAATTCAGCAGGTGACCCTGACTACAAACGGTATTTTACTGAAAGAGCAGCTACCAGGGCTTATGGAAGCCGGTCTGGATGCACTGAATGTCAGTCTTGATACCCTGGAGGCAGAGAATTTTCAGAGGATTACCAGACGGAATGAACTGGACAGGACTCTTGAAGGGCTTGAGATGGCTTTATCTTACCCGTCACTTAAGGTCAAGATAAATTGTGTGCCCACCTTTCAAACGGATCAGGAGCTTTTGCAGGTGGCAGCCCTTGCCCGGGAAAATCCTCTTCATGTGCGTTTTATTGAAATGATGCCAATCGGTCTTGGCAGGGAATTTGCAGCGCGAGATGAAAAAAGCGTAAAAGATATTCTGGAAAAAACCTATGGCCCCCTGACACCTGTATCAGAAATTCTGGGAAATGGTCCATGCCATTATTATACTCTTGAAGGATTTTGCGGCAGAATAGGTTTTATCAGCGCCTTGTCCCATAAATTTTGTAATCAGTGCAACCGTGTGCGCCTTACTTCAACCGGATACCTGAAAGGGTGCCTTCAGTTTGAAAGCGGCGTGGACTTGAAGGCGCTGCTGAGAAAAGGGGCTTCTGATGAGATTCTGAAGAATGCTCTTCAAAAAGCTATTTTTGAAAAGCCTGCAGGTCATAATTTTCAGGAAAAAAAGAACGGAAGAGAAGAATCCCATATTATGTCGCAGATTGGCGGATGAAAATAAGCGAAGCATTAATAAAAAAACCGGCTTTGAAGATGTGGAAATATACATCTGACAAAAGCCGGTTTTTTGTTCGGTTATAATGATGAACAAAAATACGAAATTATGCAAAAACATTGTTAATTAAAAGACTTATACGGAAAGACTTGCCAAAATATACAAAAAATTATATAATTTTCATACAATAGTAGCGAAGATTATCAAAAAATAATTATTGCCGGAGACCTTATGGTGAAACATTCACAAAAGGGCCAGAGGTAGAACTGGCAGGTAAGGAGGATTAACAGTAATGTTAGATCAGTCATGGTACAAAAAGACAGATGAGATTATTGAGCATTATGAAAAATGTGCGGCCTCATTAATTCCCATCATGCAGGACATTCAGGCAGAATACCGATATCTGCCGGCAGAGCTTCTGACCTATGTAGCTGAAAAAATCGGTGTTACAGAAGCGAAGGCATTCAGTGTTGCAACCTTTTATGAGAACTTTTCCTTTGAACCTAAAGGAAAATATATTATTAAGGTATGTGACGGTACAGCCTGTCATGTCAGAAAATCAATTCCGGTAAAAGAAGCCTTTATGAAAGAACTTGGACTGAGCAATAAGAAACACACTACAGATGACATGATGTTTACTGTGGAAACAGTGTCCTGTCTCGGTGCATGCGGACTTGCTCCAACCTGTATGGTGAATGAGGAAGTACATGCCAAGATGACACCGGAGAAGGTTGTTGAGCTTATTAACAAATTGAGAGGTGAGAATGGATGAGAATTAACAGTAAAGAAGAGCTGCTGAACAAGAAAGCAGAGATTGAACAGAATATCCAGAGCTTTACATGCCGTGTTCTCGTCTGTTCCGGTACCGGCTGTATGGCTTCCGGTGCGCAGAAAATTTATGATGAGATGGTAAGGCTCTGTGAAGGTATTGAAGGTGTAGAGATTGAAATGCAGAAGGATATCCCTCATGTAGGCGTTGTTAAGACAGGATGCCAGGGGCTTTGTGAGTTGGGACCGCTTGTAAGAATCGAGCCATATGGATATCAGTATGTGCATGTTCAGGAAGATGACTGTCTGGAAATCGTAGAACGTACAGTACGTCTTGGACAGCCGGTAGACCGCCTGTTTTACCGTCATGGAGACCAGGTCTGTCCCAAGCCTGAGGATATTCCATTCCTCAGCCGGCAGACCCGAATCGTTCTTGAGAACTGTGGTAAGATTGATGCGGAATCCATTGATGAATATATTGCGGCAGGCGGTTTCTCAGCCCTTGCAAAAGCAGTTACAGAAATGACTCCTCAGGATGTTATTGATGAAGTTACCAGATCCGGTCTTCGTGGACGAGGAGGAGCAGGTTTCCCGGCTGGTAAGAAGTGGTCGCAGGTGGCACGACAGGCAGAGAAGACACGCTATGTAGTATGTAATGGTGATGAGGGTGACCCTGGTGCATTTATGGATGGATCTGTTATGGAAGGTGATCCATATAAGATGATCGAGGGTATGATCATCGCGGCCTATGCAGTTGGCGCTGAAAACGGATATATTTATGTGCGTGCAGAGTATCCCCTTTCTGTGGCAAGACTTCGTCTGGCTATTTCCCAGGCCGAGAAATATGGCTTCCTTGGAGATAACATTCTTAACAGTGGCGTGAATTTCCACCTTCACATTAACCGCGGTGCCGGAGCATTCGTATGTGGTGAAGGTTCTGCCCTGACTTCTTCTATTGAAGGAAACAGAGGTATGCCTCGTGTAAAACCGCCCCGTACTGTTGAGAAAGGTCTGTGGGGCAAACCAACGGTATTAAATAACGTAGAAACTTATGCAAATGTACCTAAGATCATTGTAGAGGGTGCTGACTGGTTCCGTACTATTGGAACAGAGGGAAGCCCAGGAACGAAGACATTCTCACTGACAGGTGCTATCGAGAATACAGGTCTTATTGAAGTGCCGATGGGAACTACACTCCGTGAGATCATTTACGATATCGGCGGAGGTCTGAAGAGCGGTGCTGCGTTTAAGGGAGTTCAGATTGGCGGTCCATCAGGCGGCTGTCTGATTGAGGAACAGCTGGATGCTCCTCTTGATTTTGATTCGGTGAAGAAGCTGGATGCAATTATGGGTTCCGGCGGTCTTGTTGTTATGGATGAGAATACCTGTATGGTTGAGGTTGCCCGTTTCTTCATGAGCTTTACACAGCGTGAGAGCTGCGGTAAATGTGTTCCCTGCCGGGAAGGCACCAAGCGTATGTTGGAGATCCTTGAGAAAATCGTAGGCGGAAACGGTGAGATGTCTGATCTGGATGAGCTGGAAGAACTGGCAACTATGGTTCAGAGTATGGCTCTTTGCGGACTTGGAAAGAGCGCGCCTCTTCCTGTACTCAGTACAATGAAGCGCTTCCGTGAGGAATACGAAGAGCATATTCGTGATAAAAAATGTCGTGCCAAGGTCTGCACAGCGCTCCGCCAGTTCCACATTAATCCGGAATTCTGTATTGGCTGTGGAAAATGTGCCAAGAACTGTCCTGCCGGGGCAATTTCCGGCAAGATCAAATCACCTTATCATATTAATAACGATGTATGCATCAAGTGTGGCAGCTGTAAAGACAACTGTAACTTTGATGCAATATATGTGGAAATGTAGAGGGAGGACAGATTATGGGTACAATGACAATTGACGGCAGA
>NZ_CAKRNY010000070.1 GCF_934371575.1 uncultured Blautia sp.
GGCTCCAGAAATAATGCAATGTCTACAAGTCCTTTGTTCATCATCTCATACACTGCATCTGCTGTTGCAGTATGCAACACAATCTGAACCAGCGGATATTTTTCTTTATATGTTTTACATATCTTCGCCAATGTCTCCACTGCCGCAAATTCACCGCATCCAATGGTTATCGTGCCCTCTACAACCTCTTCTTTTCCTTTAAGTTCCTCAAGTGTCCTTTCCTCAAGATTAAGGATCTCCAGGGCACGCCTTTTTAATAGAATTCCTTCATCAGTAAGCGAAATTTTCTTCCCGCTTCGAATAAACAATGTTACTCCAAGCTCCTCTTCAAATGCCGCCAGCTGTCTGGATAACGTTGGCTGGGTAATATGCAATTGTTCTGCTGCTTTTGTAAAGCTTTGTTCTTTTGCTACTGTCAGAAAATAGCGTAATAGTCTTAATTCCATATTTTTATCTTTCTGTTATCATTTCCCTTTTTTGTATTTTGTCTGAAGAAGCCATTTCTGATCTATCATTTTTAGTTCTTCTCCGAAACGAATATGAAGAATCACAGATCCTAGTTGTTGCTCTATTTTTTCTATGATTCCTTCACCAAATTTCGGATGATCGACGCTTTCCCCTTTTTTATATTTTAAAATCACATTCTGTGTTCTTCTGTATTCCTGCTCTCTTCGGTGCTGGTCCCGTATGGTAACAGTTTTGTCATGAATCGGATTCCTGAGAGTTTTTTCATAATTGTGGTTCATTAGTGCCTCTCCCGCTTTGTAATAGGGCGTTGGTGCCGCACCTACCAACGAGCAGCAGTATTTCCATGCACTTCCGTGAATCCCAGGCTGCCACTGATACTGTTTCGGAATAGGCATATTGTATCGCATATAATGCGCGTATTCATGTTTGTAAAGATCCATTCTGTCTTCTTTGCTGAGCGGATTCTTTACGGCATATCCTATAAAAAACAGAGAAAAATGAAAATGCTCTTTCTGTCCGTGTCCCTTTTGATTATAAGACCCCAATGAGTCCGTATCAAACCCAAAAGTAATCGGCACTTTTGCTCCCTGAAGATGAAATTTCTTATCTAATTCTCTGTACAACGCCCGAATCTGCGCAATAAGAATCGGTGTTTCTTTCTCGAGTATTGCACGAAGGCCTTCATAATTATTGTAGTCTGTCTGCATTATTTCACATTCCTACCCATGTTTCTATTTCTTCTTTATATTTTTATAAGTCTTTTACAAATCCCACTGCATTTTGAATATCTTTATCATCCGGATGTCCTTTTGCGATACCTCCGACCAGTTTGAACGGACCAAATGTATCGTATCCTTTGCATCCAAATTTTCCCACTACACTGGCATGTTTTTTATCCAGAATCTGCTCTATGGATTTATAATTCGCACTTCCACCATAAGTACAGATCAGGAAAATCTTTTTGCCATCTGGTAAATTCTTTTCCACAAATTTCAATATCGATTGATGAAACTTTGAAAAATAGATTCCTGATGCAAACCCGATCATATCATAACTGCTCAGATCTGCATCTGACTGTTTTACTGCATCAATCAAATCGACCTGACACTCTTCTGCTATGCTTTTTACCAGTTTTTCTGTATTTCCATGATGCACAGATGCATATACGATTGCTTTTCTCATATTTATACCCTTTCTGTCAGCTCAACAATAGAATTATACCATCATTTGTTAGCTTGTAAATCTGTTTCATTACAGGCAATCAACTCAAAATGATTTCGATTTGTTTTTATAAAGCCTTCTTTTTGTAACTTTGATATCTCTGTAGACATGGCTGCACGATCAATACAAAGATAATCCGCCAGCTGCTGCCGGTCAAAGGGAATGTCAAAAGATAACGACGAATGTCTGATGGATTCTGCCGACAAATATGACAATAGTTTATCCCTTGTCGTTCGCTTGCCAACATGTGTAATCTTATCGTTTAGGATCAGTATCTTATTTGCCAGAACACTGACCAGGTTACGAATCAGCTTCTGATGATGCTCACATGCAGTTCGACAAGTAACCAGAAGCCTTTGGACATTTAAGAAAATAATCTCACAATCCTCATCTGCTGCCACACTGATATTCAGAACAGCTCCCGGACTTGCTGCATATGGCTCGCCAAAGAAATCACCAACATGACATTTCGACAGAATATTCCGATGCCCCCAAAGATCTTCCTGCATTACAAGAACACAGCCCGACACCACAAGTCCCATTACCTCAGTAGAATCTCCTGCTCTGAAAATATATGAATCTCGTTCTTTTGAAATTACTGTTGCATTTACACAATGCAAGATGGATAATATCTCGTTATCGGTAAGACCTTTAAAAAATGGACTGTTTCTTAGAATGGGTAAATATTTTTCCAAAATCGTTCCTCCTGTTGGAAATCAAACATACAAGTTGTATTTATCATACTATAATTTTAGCAGAAACAACAGTTAAATACTATTTATGGAGGATAAAATGATAAGAAAGATTATCAGGATTGATAAAGACAAATGTAACGGCTGCGGTGCCTGTGCAAGTGCCTGTCACGAAGGTGCTATTGATATCATTAACGGAAAAGCCGAACTGGTAAGAGAACATTTCTGTGACGGACTAGGCGATTGTCTCCCAGAATGTCCCACAGGCGCCATTTCTTTTGAAGAAAGAGAAGCACCTGAATATGATGAAGAAGCCGTAAAAGAAGCACAGAAAAAAACACTTCAGAACTGGCCGGTACAGATTAAGCTGGCTCCAGTCAGTGCACCATATTTTAACGGTGCCAAGCTTTTAATCACAGCCGATTGTACTGCTTACGCTTATGCCAGCTTTCATCAGGATTTTATTCGAAATAAGGTAACACTAATTGGTTGTCCAAAGTTAGATCAGGTGGATTATAGTGAAAAACTGACTACAATAATAAAAAGCAACAACATTCAAAGTGTGACAATTGTAAGAATGGAAGTTCCATGCTGTGGTGGTCTGGAAATGGCAGCAAAAAAAGCTCTTCAAAATAGTGGAAAATTCTTACCATGGCAGGTTACAACGATAAGTATTGATGGGAACATTATAGAATAAAGGAGGATACACAATGGATAAAAAAATGTTTTGTTTTCAATGTGAACAGACAGTGGGATGTACCGGCTGCACAGGAAATGCCGGTGTCTGTGGAAAAAAGGCGGATACAGCTAAATTACAGGATGAACTGACAGGTGCGTTGATTGGTCTTGCAAGAGCTGTCGATGGCGCAGAAACTATTTCTCAAAGTACCGGACAGGTCATAATCGAAGGGCTGTTTACTACAGTTACAAATGTAAGTTTTGATGATGCAGCAATCAAAAATATGATACAAAAAGTCAGAGCTGAAAAAGAAAGACTGGTCCCTGACTGCGGCAAATGTCAGTCACCATGCGGTAAAACAGATGAATACGATATGCAGCAGCTGTGGGATGCTGACGAAGATATCCGTTCTTTGAAATCTCTCATTCTTTTCGGGATTCGCGGGATGGCAGCTTATGCCTATCATGCAAATGTTCTGAATTATGAAGATGCCGAAGTAAATCATTTCTTCTGCGAAGCATTATTTAAGATTGGTTATGAGGAAAGTGTGGAGACACTGCTTCCTACTGTACTGAAAGTGGGAGAAATCAACTTAAAGTGCATGGCACTTCTTGATAAGGCAAATACAGAAACCTATGGAACGCCAGAACCAACCGATGTTACACTTACGATAGAAAAAGGTCCTTTTATTGTTGTAACCGGCCATGATCTGAGAGATCTGCAGCTTTTGCTCGAACAGACAGAGGGGAAAGGAATCAACATCTATACACACGGTGAAATGCTCCCGGCCCATGCCTATCCATCTTTAAAAAAATTCTCTCACTTAAAAGGGAATTTTGGAACTGCATGGCAGAATCAGCAGAAAGAGTTTGATCACCTTCCGGCCCCGATTCTTTACACTACCAACTGTCTGATGCCGCCAAAAAACAGTTACGCTGACAGAGTATTTACAACTGAAGTCGTTGCTTTCCCAGGCACTGTTCATATCGATGAAAAGAAAGATTTCACACCGGTCATTGAAAAAGCGCTGGAACTGGGTGGTTACAAAGAAAATCAGGTGTTTTCTGGTATCAACGGCGGAACAAAAGTGACAACCGGTTTTGGTCATGCAGCTATCCTGTCCCATGCAGGAACTGTAGTAGACGCCGTAAAATCAGGCGCAATCCGTCATTTCTT
Organism: uncultured Blautia sp.; assembly: GCF_934371575.1. Lineage (GTDB taxonomy): Bacteria > Bacillota > Clostridia > Lachnospirales > Lachnospiraceae > Blautia_A. The sequence continues at coordinate 4,237 of NZ_CAKRNY010000070.1, forward strand.
CCTGGTTGCCGGATGTGATGGTGCTAAGCCAGGTCGAAACTATTACACAGAATTTGTGAAACAGACACCTTCTGACAGTATCATCCTCACCCTGGCATGTGGCAAATTCCGTTTCAATGATCTCGATCTGGGAGAAATCGGCGGGCTGCCACGACTGATGGATATGGGGCAATGTAACGATGCTTATGGTGCAATCCAGGTTGCCGTAGCACTTGCAGATGCATTTGGATGTTCCGTTAATGAACTTCCACTTTCCTTTGTTCTCTCCTGGTACGAACAGAAGGCTGTCTGTATCCTGCTGACACTTTTACACCTGGGTATCAAAAACATCCGTCTTGGCCCTTCTCTTCCGGCGTTCCTGTCTCCAAATATTCTGAACTATCTGGGGGAAAATTATGGCATTGCCCCTGTCACCACACCGGAAGAAGATATCAAGGCACTGATGAACCAGTAAAATAAATTTTTCAAAATCTTCGCAAATTGACAAAGCCGATGCAGGATTCAAAAAGTTCCGCATCGGCTTTTTACTTTGCTTTCTTTTCCCTGTAATTTTTTCTACTTCCAAAACATATCATTGCTCCATAACAAGACAATCTATTGTTCATCATTTTTTAAGTTCATAAAAAAAATTGCTATTTTATCCAACTTTCCTTCATTATATTCTGCAAAATCCAAATAATATTTTGGAATACTTACTGCTTGAATTTCTTTTTTATATAACCATTGTCTTGTTTTGGCTTCCGGAGCAAAAATAACTGCTTGATTTTCATTGAAAAAAATCTCATTATAAGTACATGCTGAACGGTCTAAAACACACTTCCAATCCATATTCTCATCCTGAAAATATCGATTTAGTTGATTCAAAAATTTCTTTGCTTTTTGCATATAAATGACATTTATAATTGGATTATAATGTTCTCCCTCTATTACAGGAATTTCCCATACTAAACAACACGTTTTCATTTACAGTTCCCCCTTTACAAAATGCATGACTCCTCAATTTCCTGGTCAATAAAACTTGAAGTTACCTTTCAAACACTAAGTATCTCGTTCCTTGAAAAGTCAATCTTCCTGTATCTCCTTCTGCAAGCATTGCATATTCTGTTCCTGACACCTGAAACTCCATTCTATCTCCGCTTTCTGTCTGAAATGTCACATAATACATTGTGTTTGTTGTAGTATGAAATCCGTGTGCTCCACTCGCATCCCCTGCATTTGCATGTTGATGATGTGTAATATTTTCTCTCTTCGCAATAATAACAGCTGATACGGTTAATCTAGGTGACTGATTATTCTTATTCCATGTAGCAATTCCCTGCCCCAGAGAAAAAACAATAATACCAATCACAATAATAAAAATGATTGGAACTATAATACTCATCAGATCAAACATTTTCTAATTCACCTCCATAACTTCCGATTGAGTAAATACTTTCATTTCCATATGTAACTGCTACTCTGCCAGTGCATATTCGTAAAATACGAATTCTGTTTCTCCGGTACTTTCATAGTACTCCTGTGCTGTTCCGCAATTAACAAAACCGTATTTTTCATACAATTTCTGTGCTGGCACATTAGTTCCGATCGCGTCCAGTCGCACTGCCTTTTTCTTTTTGTCTGCAGCCAGCTTGATGATTTCATCAAGTGCTGCTGTTGCCGCTCCATCTCCCTGATATTCAGGTAAAACCATCAGCAGATGAACCACCGCTACATCCTGATCATCAGCCTTAACTTTCCATTGAATCTTTCCATATTCTTTTGACTGCGCATTAGTCACCGCTACTGCACCAATCACATCCACATCCTTCAAAATCAAGTACATTTCACCTTTTACAATATAAGAATTCCAATCGTCATCATTTGGATATATATTCTTTTTCCACTGCAGGATCTGACCATATTTCGGAGAACTGTCCAAAAGTCTCCAGTACAGTGCTCTGATCTGATCAAGATCTTTTATAGATACTTCTTTTAATCCTAGATTTTTCATCATTGCTTTCTCCTCACCTTCTTGCCTTTCGGACAAGAAGCATTCCAATGCTCTCGTTCTTTCCATATATTTTTCTCAATTATATCAGAAAAACAAAGAGTTCTCAATCTGACCAAAATCGTTTTATCTACAAAAGGTAACATCCTGTTTCCTGACCGATATCTCGAAGGACAAGTCCTGATAAACCATTAAAATAAATTTTTCAAAACCTTTATAAAATCAATAAAGCCCATGCAGTATTCAAAACTCCCGCATCGGCTTTATTGATTATAATTGTTTTTTATCTATAATGTATTCCACTCCAGTAAATATTGTCTTTCACAATTGTTTCAGGTGGAAGTTCTACATCATCCAATGCCCATTTTTTGTATTCTGCGAAACCTACACGGTCAATAATGTATCCCACATGTTCCTTACCGCCAGGCGCATTGGGATCAATATATTCCTTCACAAATTTATAGGTATTCAGGATAACTTTGATGATGGTGTCTTCATCTGCCCAGATCAGAAAATCTTCTCCCAGACGTGGATTTTTCTTTCCTGTTCGTCCCATAAGTGTCAGACGATAGTATTTTTTTGCACTTCTGGTCCATGCTCTGGTCGGACATTTTGTCACGCAGACTCCACATCCCACACATTTTTCCTCATTGCGCACGATCCGGTAATTTTCCATCTTTAATGCATCCACCGAAAGCTTATCACAGCCTTTTACACATGCACCACAGGAAACGCAGCGGTTAGGGTCATATTGTGGCTCTGTCATTCCAATAATTCCAAAATCATGCATTCTTGCCTTGATACAATCATTTGCACACCCTGTAAGTGCGATTTTAAAATGTAGATCATTAGGAAATATAGCTTTTTCAATTCTCTTTGCAAATGCTGCTGTATTATAATTTCCAAAAGGACAAACTCTGTTTCCGATACATGCACAGACATTTCTGGTTCCTGATGCCGGATACCCGCTACCTTTCTCATTTTGACTGATCTGAAGATTATCAATGATCGGTTGAAGCATCTTGTTGACTTTATCCATATCTTCCATATGGATTCCTTCAATTTCAAATCCCTGACGGGTGGTAAGATGGATCTGTCCGTTTCCATATTTTCTGGCAATATCCACCACTTGCTGCATTACATCTGCATTACAGCAGCCTCCCGGAACACGCACTCTGGAAGCCGTAAGTCCACGAACCTTTGATACACGGAAGGCATTTTTCTTCAGTTTCTTTGTATTGATATCCATTATAATTTCCTCCCTAATCAAACAGCTTTTTACCTTCTGAATAACAGAACACCGGACCATCCAGACAAATATAGGTGTCGTTCATTCGGCAATGTCCACATTTGCCAAGTCCACAGCACATTTTTCTTTCCTGTGAAATCCAGATCTGCTCTTCCTTCATTCCCAATTTTAAAAGCTCTGCAACTGCAAATTTCATCATGATCGGTGGTCCGACAACAATAGCTGCTGTCTCATGAATGTTATCAAGTTCAAGTTCCGGAATATATTTTGTAACAAGTCCTGTCCTATAAGTATCATCATCGGATGAGTCCACCGTCAGGACCAGATCCATCTGCTGTTCCCATCTCTTCAAATCATCACGGAATAAAATATCTGACGGAGATTTAAACCCAAGGATTGTATGTAATTTTTTCACTTCATCCTGATGATCGCCGAAGTAACTGATCACGCCCCTTACAGGAGATACTCCTGTTCCACCGGCTACCACGATCAGTTCTTTTCCCTGATAATTTTCTTTTTCAAAACCATTTCCATAAGGACCACGCATAAAAAAACTGCTTCCCTCATTCAGTTCAAAAATCTCTCCGGTTACCTTACCAACCTTACGTATCGTCAGATCAACATAATCTTCTCCTATACCACTGACAGAAATAGGCGCCTCGCCATATTTCGGAATAGAAACTTCAAAAAACTGTCCTGGTCTTACTTCACCCACATATGTCATACGGAATGTATATTCTGTCTCTGTATGCTTCACAATTTCTTTTATCTTAGATAAGAAAGGAATATATTCATTTGTCATTTTATTTTTCCTCCTTTTCTTTCAGTTTCTGAAGACATGCAATATAGGAAATATACTCCGGACAGACATTTTCACAACGTCCGCAGCCGACACACATATGGTATCCAAATCTTTTCTTATAATCTGAAATTTTATGTAATACCTTAAAGCGCATTCTTTCTCCCTGACTCTGGCGGAAGCTGTGTCCGCCTGCAATGTCAGAATATCCATCTACCTGGCAGGAAGCCCATACACGGCGCCGCTCTCCTGCCTTTGGATTATCTTTATAAAAAATATCCTGCATAGTAAAACAGGTACATGTCGGACAGACAAAATTGCAGCGGCCACAGCCAATACAGCGGCTGCCATATTCCTGCCATATAGAATCCTGATGAATTGTATCTGGGAGCTTCTCCGGAATCTCTACATGAATCTCATTCTCTTCCACAAAAGTCAGTTCCTCCTGTGCAATCTGTCCATAATCCCATAATAATTCTTCAAGTTCTCTACATCTCAGTTCCATGTAACAGCCCTTTTCATCCTGAAAAATATACATATCATATTCTTCACAACGATTTGTCCCCATACTTACACAGAAGCAATTTTTTCCAGATTCTTTACAACCCATCACAGCAAAAACTGTATTTTCCCGCATTCGTCTGTAATAATAATCCTCTGCTCCATTTTTCAGGTATATCTCATCCAGACGTTTCAGAGCATGAAAATCACAGCTTTTCAAAAAAATCAATCTCTGTCTTTCCACTCCGTCTGCAGTTTTCATCTCATTCTCCGTAAAATATAGAATTGTCTCTGAGACTGGAAACAGCACTTCCTTGAAACTGTAATCCGACTTCTGATCCCATACAAGTTCTTCCCAGCTGTTCAGCAGACCATAACGAACTATATCTGTATCTGAAAAGCATCCTGTTCCCTGATAAATTTTCGGTCCATACACATCATAGGATTTCTGCAAAATTTCAAAAATCGTCTGCATCTCATCACTGTTGAGTCGTTTTCCCATCAGATACCCCTTTCTCATAATCACATTTTATAAAATTCTGCAAGACCATCAGAATCTGTCAATATAAACCGCTTATTGCCATAACGGATCAGACCTCTATCCGTAAGAACTTTACAGGCACGAGACACATTTTCCCTTGGTGCCCCAACTAAGTCCGCCATCAGGGTAATAGTAAGATCAATATCTATCATCACCCCGTCTTCCGTATCCACACCAAAATCACGACCTAGCTTCCATAATTTTGCAGCTATTTTTCGCTCCATCTGCATGTTTCCGGTCGTATTTTTTAACTGGTGACCCATTCGCCAGAGATTTCTTTCATATTCTCTCAGAACAGCTCTTGTTAAAGCATGGCTCTGCTCCATAAGATGAAGGAATTGTTCTTCTGCAATTTCTATTACCTTCACTGGACAGGCAGCCTCACAAAAAAGTGCATTTGGCTTTTTGCTTACAATACTCTGATTTAAAAGCTGTCCTTTTCCCAGGATAAAAATCACCTTTCTATTTCCGTGCTTGGTCAGATTGTAAAGCATCACTTCCCCAGAATACACGAAATATACTGTTTTCGTTCTGCTGCGTGAATGAAAAATCACCTCCTTTTTCTTATATGAAACAACCTTACTTTCATTAAGCAGATTCTGCAGAATATCCTTTGGTATTTCTTTAAAAAAATCCATATTCTCCAGTTCTCTGATCGTTATCTGTCCCATTTTATCAACCTCGCTGGCATAACTTTTACAGTCATTGATAATAAACTGCTTCTGTCTTGCTTTCCTTTTGTATTATAATTAAAAAGTTTATCATTTTCCGTGATGTATGTCACATTAAAAGAAGACGTAAGTTTCCCTACGTCTTAATTCTGCCAGTTTCATCACTCAATTACATCCTCTTATCATATTCTTCCACTTCTGTTCCGGTAATTCCCATAGCAACACCAATATCTGCCTGCTTCAGGGCCGGAGCGTCATTGACACCATCACCAGTCATAGCCACTATTTTTCCTTTTTCCTACCATGCCCGGACAATACGGATTTTATGTTCCGGTGACACTCGCGCATATACATTCTGTAACTGCAGTTTTTGATTCTTCTCTCGGTGGATCCATCATCGCGATCAAACCAAAAAATACCAGGTGATTCTCATCTTCTATAGACTTCCAGACTTGCCTGAAAACAACATATTCTTTCGATCTCCAAGCGGCTCTTCTGTAGCTATAGTCTCCATACTCTTCTCAACTGCCAGGCTCTCTCCGGTGAGTGCACTCTCATCAACCTTGAGACTTGCATTTTCAATCAATCTTCCATCCACATTTTTCTCTGGAAGACTTCACCTGTTCACTCGTAAGGCCTGATATATTGCCTTTCACTCGCTCAAATACTTCTTCTACTGTCTGTTGATAAATTTCTTTCATCACTTATGCCTCCTCTTTTCATAAATGTCTATTGGATTTTTATGCAATGAAAGATCTTTTCGATAAAAAAAGAAACCTTTATTGCATAACAAAAATGCAATAAAAGTCTCACCATTTTCTTGCGGCACCGGATGTTTCCACCGTACTGACGATACCACAAACGCAGATTTTAAAAGCGTAGGTTACTCCCCTTTATTTGGTACAATCATATATCAAATCAATATCACTGTCAAGAAGTTCCTACGCCTTGTAAATCAGACATTCTTCAAAAGAGTTCTTATATAATTATTTTTCTATGAATTATACGCATTTGCAGGTCTTTCCCACACAAAAAACAACTTTCATAACCCAAATCAGTATATCGTGGTTCATGTAATACAGGCACTTGTAGATCAATCATTGCCAGTGTTATTTCTATAACATCCTCATCCGTCCTTGTTTCAAGAATAATTTGTTTTGTTTCCATTCGTATTTTCATCTCTTTTCTGTAGACAAATTTTGAAAAGTTATCTGGACTTTATCTTATCAAAAAATAAGAGTCCGATTACCATTACCACGGGAAAGATCAGGCCGACCAACATGCCGCTCCTTATATTATCTCCCGCCATCTGGGTTACTCGTCCAACAATACCAGGACCGATGCTTCCTCCCAGATCTCCAGCCATGGCAAGAAGTGCAAACATTGCAGTACCACCTGCCGGAAACTTCTTAGATGAGATACTTAATGTACCCGGCCACATGATTCCAACAGAAAAGCCACACAGGATACATCCTGTAAGTCCGACTACAGGATTTGAAAAGAGTGATGCAAGAACATAACATACTACGCATAATGCACCTGAACCAAGCATGAACTTTGACAGATCTACTTTTTCTCCGTATTTTCCGTATAATATTCTGCTGATTCCCATAGCGACAGCAAATAAACATGGTCCCAGAAGATCTCCCATTGTTTTGCTTAAGCCAAGTGCTGCTTCAGCATACGCAGAAGCCCATTGAGCCATAGATAATTCAGAAGCACCCGAACATACCATCAAAATAATAGCAATCCAGAATAATGGTGTTTTAAAAAGTGCTGATATGCTCATTCCTTCGTTCTCATCTACAAGATATTCAATAGGACAGGTTGCAAAATTATAGATATTTACTGTCGGAATCAGTGCTAACAGAACTGCCAGCCATTTCCAACTGTCGATTCCAAACACTGCAAAGAAAATCGTCGAAACAAGAATTGTTCCTACCGCGCCCCAGCAATAAAAAGAATGAAGCAGGCTCATAGTTGCTTCTTTATTGTCAAATGGACATGCCTCAATGATCGGACTGCAAAGCACTTCAATAAGCCCGCTGCCTATTGCATATATAATTACACTTATTATAATTCCCGCAAAAGGATTTGGAAGAATTTCCGGAAGAAAAGCCAGTCCTACAAGACCTATGGCAGAACAGGCTTCTGAAGTTACAATGCATATTCTGTATCCTATTTTATCAACAAACCTGGCACAAAATAAGTCAACAATAAGCTGAGTAAAGAAAAAACAGGTGGAAATAAGTGCAATATTTCCAAGTGTAATATTGTATTCCGCATGAAACTTCAAATATAAAAGCGGTGCGAAATTAGCAGCGATTGCCTGTGTTATAAATCCAAGATAACAGGCCAATTTGGTTTTTTTATAATTCTTCATGTAAGATGCTCCTTGAATAATATTTGTTTGTATTATATAATATGTGGATACTAATTTCATTGTAATTTTTTCATATTTTATTGTAATATATCGTATTGTTCAATTATATGAGGTATTAATAGCCATGAGTTTTCAAAATCAATTCACCAAAACAACAACGGATGCCAACTTAATGGAAACCGTCCATCATGGAAGCGCCGAGTATCCTTTTCGCTACTATTATGAAAATATAGCTCTGTTTGATTTTAAGTGCATCGACTGGCACTGGCACAGTGAGCTGGAATTTATATATATCGAAAGCGGAAATGTGGTTTTTGATATTGGTACGGTTCACTTTGAACTTAATGAGGGTAACGGTATAATGATCAATTCCAAAATTCTCCATCGATTACAGTCCTCAAGCGATGCCATCATTCCCAATTTTCTGTTTCAGCCTTCATTTATTGCACCACAGGACAGTCTCATTTATAAAAAATATATCAATCCTGTAATTTCATCTTCTCTTGAATATCTCGTTTTTCAACCGGATATTCCCTGGCAGAAAAAAGCTCTTGAAATCATAAAAACAATAATTGCAGTACAGGAAACAGAATTTAACCGTGAGATTATTGTATCTATGTCAGTTCAGCAACTCTGGATATTACTTTTAGAAAATCTGACTTTTGATCAATTTGAAAACATGGGCGCTGTAATTTCCAGAACACGGCTTCAGCTGATGATGCAATACGTTCATGCACATTATTCGGAAAATATAACACTTGAGGATATTGCCAGAACTGCAAATATCAGCAAGAGTACTGCCCTTCATCTTTTTCAGAATAACCTTAAACTGACACCGGTTAAGTATCTTATCAACTATCGCCTTAAACAAGCAGCACTTCTTCTGATAAATACAGAAGAAAAAATAGCCACAATCTCTAATAACACCGGATTTAACAACGTGGATCATTTTTGCCGAACGTTCAAGAAAGCATATAAGATGACTCCCACTGACTATCGAAATAAAGAAAGAGCACCAGTTTCCTGATGCTCTTTGTTCTTCATTATTCTTTTGAATGAAGTGCTGCAAAATCGCCATTATAAAGACGACTGTTTTTATACTTATAAAATGGTGCATGGAAAAAATGAACTTTTTCAACTTTTGCCTGCAATTCGCCAGATAATATCATTTCCCCACACATCAGTGTTTCTTCTGCTTTTTCAATTGGAATCAGACAATGCCCGCCACCACAGACATCAAACGAATCTTTTCTTGCAAAAATTCTTTTTCCGGCCTCATGCCATTCCTTCAATAAAGCCTCACGATCGCTGGCAGGAGCGCAGATCAGTTCCAGATCATTTACATTATCACCGGAAAACAGAACTCTGTCTTCTTCATCCAGAATACATACAGATCCAGCTGTATGTCCTGTCATCTCATATACAACCAGCTTTTTATCTCCAAGGTCAAAAATGTCCCCATCTTTCATAAAATGAAATACTGGCTTCTGATC
>NZ_CAKRNY010000071.1 GCF_934371575.1 uncultured Blautia sp.
TGATTACGGCAGCATCAAATAAGACAACCAACTACTCCGCATAGTAAATGCAATTATAAATCACGGGTAGGGTTCCGGCAGGAAAGCAGACTGGTCTTGACATGAAGAATGGCCATGCAGTGATAAAAAGGGGAGTGAGCAGTGGCCACTTCCCTTTTTTTACATTTGTAAGTACCTGTGCTTTCTGGCTGTGAATCTGCCATGAAAAAAGGAGAAAGCGAAGATGAGTGAATATGCAATTGAAATGCTGGGAATAACCAAGCGTTTTCCCGGAATCATCGCAAATGACAATATCACACTTCAGTTAAAAAAAGGTGAGATCCACGCTCTGCTTGGCGAAAATGGAGCAGGTAAATCCACTCTGATGAGCGTTCTGTTCGGTCTGTATCAGCCGGAAGAGGGGGAAATCCACAAAGATGGAAAGAAAGTGGAGATCAAAGATCCAAACGATGCAAATGACCTGGGCATTGGAATGGTACATCAGCATTTCAAATTGGTAGAATGCTTCAGCGTTCTGGATAATATTATCCTTGGTGTTGAGACCACAAAAAACGGTTTCCTTCAGAAAGAGGGCGCACGTAAAAAGGTTATGGCCCTTTCCGAAAAATATGGTCTTTCTGTAGATCCGGATGCCATTATCGAGGATACCACAGTAGGTATGCAGCAGAGAACCGAGATCCTGAAAATGCTTTACCGTGACAACGAGATCCTGATCTTTGATGAGCCTACTGCAGTACTTACTCCCCAGGAAATCCAGGAGCTTATGCAGATTATGAAGAACCTGGCAGCAGAGGGAAAGAGTATTCTGTTCATTACCCACAAGCTTGGGGAGATCATGCAGGTTGCAGACCGCTGTACCGTTCTTCGAAAGGGAAAATACATTGGAACAGTAGACATTAAGGATACAAATCCGGAGAAGCTTTCTGCCATGATGGTAGGACGAGATGTAAACTTTGTTGTAGAGAAAGAAGAAGCAAAGCCAGGTGAAGTTGTTCTGGATATCAAAGATATGGTGGTGGGTTCCAAACGTCATAAGAATAATGCAGTCAATGGCGTTTCCCTTCAGGTTCACAGAGGTGAGATCGTATGTATCGCCGGAATCGACGGAAATGGCCAGACTGAATTTGTTTATGGACTTTCCGGCCTGGAGCCACTGAAGAGCGGCACCATTACTATGAATGGAAAAGACATTACTCACATGCCAATCCGTGAACGTCTTACCTCTGGTATGAGCCATATCCCGGAAGACCGTCACAAACACGGCCTGGTACTTGATTATTCCCTGGAAGATAACATCGTCCTTCAGAGATATTTTGAACCACAGTTCACTAATAAAATGGGCTTTTTGAAACGCAAAGAGATTCGCAAATATGCCAACCGCCTGATCGAACAGTACGATATCCGTTCCGGTCAGGGTGCCATCACCAAGGCAAGATCCATGTCTGGTGGAAACCAGCAGAAAGCAATCATTGCCCGTGAGATTGATAAGAATCCGGAGCTTTTGATCGCAGTTCAGCCTACCCGAGGGCTGGATGTTGGAGCAATCGAGCATGTTCACAAACAGCTGGTACAGGCAAGGGATGTAGGCAAAGGCGTTCTTCTGATCAGCCTGGAGCTGGATGAGGTTATGAATGTATCAGACAGGATTCTGGTAATGTACGAAGGTGAAATCGTAGGAGAATTTGATCCGAAGAAAGTAACCGTAGAGGAACTTGGTCTTTACATGGCAGGATCAAAGAGAAAGGAGACGAAGAGCAATGAATAATGAATCCAAAAAGAAAGAAAGCATTCTGAGAAACAATGCGGTTCAGACCATCATTGCCTCTCTTTTATGCATTGTGATCGGTCTTCTCATCGGTTATCTGGTACTTCTTATTATCAATCCTGCAGGAGCATCAGGTGCGATTACCGCAATTATCAAGAATTATTTTTACTATCCAAGCCAGAAGGCTATGATGAAATATATGGGAACCACATTGGTAAAGGCTTCCGCACTTCTGATGTGTTCCCTGTCCGTTTTGTTTGCTTACAAGGTTGGACTTTTTAACATTGGAGCAGCAGGACAGTATGTAGTTGGAGCCGGAGCTTCCCTGTATTTTGCGTTAAAACTTGGCATGCCCTGGTATGTATGCATGATCGCAGCAATCGTGATCGCAGCCCTGGTAGGTGGCATCTCCGGTGCACTGAAGGCTTACTTCAATGTAAACGAAGTTATTTCCTGTATCATGCTGAACTGGATTTCCCTGTATGTAGTGAATATGATTCTTACCCAGGTGAAATCTGAGTCTACTCCATACACCGTAGATCTTTCCAGTGGCAATAAGAGCGCTCTTCTTCCCAACTGTGGACTGGACGAGATCTTTTCCGGAAATAAATTCGTATCCATCGGTCTTATTATTTCTGTGGTAATGGCGATCGTAGTGTGGGTACTTCTGGAAAAAACTAAATTTGGTTTTGAGCTTCGCGCAACAGGTATGAACAAAAATGCTGCAAAATACTGCGGCATGAAAGAGAAGAGAAATACCATTGTAACCATGATGATCGCTGGCGGTCTTGCAGGACTTGGTGCAGCTGTTTTCTATCTCAGCGGAATTGAGACCTGGATGGTTCAGCAGACAACGGTTCCGGGCATGGGCTTTAATGGAATCGCAGCAGCCTTCCTTGGTGGTATTCACCCCATCGGAGCAATTTTCTCCTCTTATTTTATCCAGCACATTACAAGTGGCGGAAGCTATGTGGATAAGACTATGTATTGTGCACAGATCTCGGATCTGATCTCCGCGTTTATCATTTACCTGTGCGGATTTGTATTCTTCTTCAAACTCTGGTTAAACCGTTATCTCGACAAGAGAGATGAGAAAAAAGCTGCAAAAGGAGGAGAAAAATAATGTTATTATTGATTCAGTATACATTAATATTTGCTTCTGTATTGATTCTCGTAGCACTTGGCGGCTGTTTTTCCGAGCACAGCGGTGTTATCAACATTGGTCTTGAGGGAATTATGGTTATGGGTGCACTTGGCGGTGCCCTGATGATGAAGTATCTTCCGGATTCCGCTCCGGCAGCAGTTGTGATCATATTGGTTGTGCTGGCAAGTGTGATTGTGGGAATGATATTTTCCATGCTCCTTGGTGTGGCTGCCATTCATTTTAATGCAGACCAGACACTGGTTGGTACGGCCTTGAATCTTCTTGGACCGGCAGCAGCCGTTGTTATCGTAAGAGCCATCAATATGGCGGAAAATCCGGACAACGTATCCTCTACGGTAGCTTACAAGGTGGCGAAGAAGGCATTTCTGATAAGATTTGGCAAGTTTGAATTCAGCTGGTTTATGCTTTTTGCCCTGCTGATTCTTATTGCATCATATATTGTATTATACAAAACAAAATTCGGACTTCGACTGATGGCATGCGGCGAGCACCCGCAGGCTGCGGATTCGGTTGGTATCAATGTTTTCAAAATGCGTTATGCAGGTGTTCTCATTTCCGGTGCGCTTGGCGGCCTGGGAGGACTGGTTTATATTACAGCAGGAGTCAGCGAGTGGAAATTTGAGAACGGAGTTGCAGGATTTGGTTTCCTGGCACTTGCAGTTATGATTTTTGGACAGTGGAAGCCGGTGAATATCGGACTGGCAGCTCTTCTGTTTGGTCTTTTCCGTGCACTGTCAAACGTTTACACCGGATTTGATGCGCTGGTAGCGCTGAAGCTTCCAAGTACACTGTACAATATGTTCCCGTACATTATTTCCCTGATCGTTCTGGTGTTTGTATCCAAGAATTCCAGGGCACCGAAGGCGGAAGGTATTCCGTACGATAAAGGACAGAGGTGATATAGTATGAAGAATTATTCTGAAGATGCCAGCAGGCAGTATCATATCCAGGTAGCAAAGGGAGAAGTGGGACGGTATGTGATCATGCCGGGAGACCCGAAACGTTGTGTGAAAATCGCCCAGTATTTTGATAACCCGGTTCTCATTGCAGATAACAGGGAATATATCACATATACAGGAACTCTGGACGGTGTGAAGGTAAGCGTTACTTCCACAGGAATCGGTGGTCCGTCTGCAGCCATTGCAATAGAAGAATTATCCCGCTGCGGTGCAGATACCTTTGTCCGCATTGGTACCTGCGGCGGTATGCAGCCAGAGGTAAAAAGCGGTGACGTGGTGATCGCCACAGGAGCTATCCGAATGGAAGGAACCAGCCGGGAATATGCTCCCATTGAATATCCGGCAGTAGCCAATCTGGATGTAACAAATGCGCTGGTTGCAGCTGCAAAAGAAAAAGGACTTTCCTGTCATACGGGAGTTGTCCAGTGTAAAGATGCTTTTTATGGGCAGCATGAGCCAGAGGCAATGCCTGTAGGCTACGAGCTGATCAATAAATGGGAAGCATGGAAACGAATGGGATGCCTTGCTTCGGAGATGGAGTCAGCTGCGCTTTTTATTGCAGCAAGCAAGCTTCGCGCAAGAGCAGGTTCCTGTTTCGTTGTAGTAGCAAATCAGGAAAGAGAGAAGCTGGGACTGGAAAATCCGGTTGTCCATGATACAGATGTGGCAATCCGGGTTGCTGTGGAGGCAGTGAGAAAGCTGATCAGGGAAGAATTTCGGGCAATATAAAGTGATAACAGAAATGAGGATAAAAAAATGGACGTAAAAGAAATCTTAAAACATGTAGACCATACTCTTCTTCTTCAGCCATCTACCTGGGAAGAAATCAAACAGATCTGTGACGATGCAATGGAATATGGAACAGCATCCGTATGTATTCCGCCAAGCTATGTAAAACAGGCAGCAGAATACATGAACGGAAAAATGGCAGTCTGCACAGTTATTGGTTTCCCAAATGGCTATATGACAACTGCAGCCAAGGAATTTGAGACGAAAGATGCGATTACAAACGGCGCATCCGAGATTGATATGGTAATCAATATCGGCTGGCTGAAAGATAAGAAATATGATCTGATCGAGAAGGAGATCCGTACCTTAAAGGCAGCATGCGGTGAGAAAATTCTGAAGGTTATCATCGAGACCTGTTTCCTTACAGATGAAGAAAAAATCAAAATGTGTGAGATCGTAACAGCTGCCGGAGCAGATTACATCAAAACTTCTACCGGTTTCGGTGGTGCAGGCGCAACATTTGCCGACATCGAGCTGTTTTCCAGGCACATTGGACCAAATGTGAAAATGAAAGCAGCAGGCGGAATTTCTTCTCTGGAGGATGCAGAGAAATTCCTGGCTCTTGGAGCAGACAGACTTGGAACCAGCCGTATTATCAAAATTGTAAAGAACGAGAAGGCCACAGGTTATTGAGAAACCTTCTGTTCAGAATCTCATAATAAAAAAAGAGGTGTGAGAATGGAGAAAGACATGATAAATCAGCTGATCGATACAGCAATCAGTCAATTGAAATATTCCTATACACCATATTCGAATTTTAAAGTAGGTGCAGCCCTTCTTGGAAAAAATGGTCGGATTTATACAGGTTGCAACATTGAAAATGCCGGATATACTGCTACTAACTGCGCGGAGAGAACTGCGTTTTTTAAGGCGGTAAGTGAAGGAGTCCGGGAATTTCAGGCAATCTGTGTAGTGGGCGGCAAAGAAGGTATTCTTACAGAATATACAGCTCCCTGCGGTGTCTGCAGACAGGTGATGATGGAATTCTGTGATCCGGATACATTCCAGGTCATTCTGGCAGTAGACAAAGAGCATTACCAGGTATACACGCTGAAAGAACTGCTGCCATTAGGATTTGGTCCATCAAATCTGGCCTGAGAAGTGATCAGGCAGGTGAAACAGGAGAAAAACTATGACAACAGAAGAATTAAGGGCATTACCCAAAGTGGAGCTTCACTGTCATCTGGACGGTTCACTCAGCCGTGAATTCATGGAAAGCAGGCTGGGGCGAAGTGTAAGGCCGGAAGAGCTGCAGGTATCTGAAAACTGCACCAGTCTGGTTGAATATCTGGAGAAATTTTCACTTCCCGGACAATGCATTATGGATGAAAAAGGACTGGAAGAGGCAGGCTATGATGTGCTGAAAACCATGAGCCTTGAAAATGTGCGTTATGCGGAAATCCGTTTTGCCCCTCTATTATCAGAGACATCCACCATGAACTGCCGTGCAGTGATAGAGGCTCTGTTAAAAGGTCTTGAGCGAGGCAGGGCAGACTTTGGAACAAGATTTGGGGTGATTACCTGTGCCATGCGCCATCACAGTCAGGAGGATAACAGCCGTATGATAAAAACGGCTCGGGAATATCTGGGCTGCGGCGTATGTGCTGCCGATCTTGCCGGCGCGGAAAGTGCGTATCCCATGTCACAGTTTATGGAGCTTTTTCAGAACACGCGTAGGCTTGATATGCCATTTACCATCCATGCAGGAGAATGCGGAAGTGTGCAGAATGTGATTGATTCGGTAAGCGCAGGTGCAGGCAGAATCGGCCATGGAATTGCACTGAAAGGACATTACCGTATTCAGAGAGAATTGGCTGAGAGAGGGACTGGAATTGAAATGTGTCCGATCAGTAATCTTCAGACAAAGGCGGTAAACAGCACAGCAGAGTACCCCATACGGGAGTTTCTTAATGCAGGCCTGAAGGTTTCCATAAACACGGATAACCGTACAGTCAGCAATACAAGTCTTGTAAAAGAACTGCAGTTTATTCAGACCCAATATGGAATCCGGGATGAGGAAATCCTGCTGTTAATGAAAAATGCGGTGGATACTGCATTTGCAAGTGAGGACGAAAAAGAAAGGCTGTATTCGGAACTGCAGATATCATAATAAAAGTGGACATATGCAAATTTAAAAACGCAACAGAAATGGGGAATTTTACTTTGAAAAAATATGAAAGGATTTTCGTAATCGTTCTGGATTCTCTTGGAATCGGCGCTATGCCGGATTCTGGGAAATACGGCGATACAGGGGTTGACACATTCGGACATATTCTGGATAAAATGGGCTCCCTGGAAATACCAAATCTGAAAAAATTAGGAATGCTGAATCTTCATCCGGCAGGAAATATGCAGGGGGAGGATAAGCCGATTGGCCGTTATATGCGTGTGGGAGAAGCCAGCAACGGTAAGGACACCATGACCGGCCACTGGGAAATGATGGGAATCAGGACGGAGAAGCCGTTTAAAACCTTTACAGATACAGGTTTCCCACCGGAACTGATCCGGGAACTGGAAAAGCGCTGCGGGAAACGTGTCATCGGTAATAAGAGTGCCAGCGGTACACAGATCATTGAAGAGCTTGGTGAGGAGGAAATCAATACAGGTGCCATGATCGTTTATACATCTGCAGACTCCGTTCTTCAGATCTGTGGAAATGAAGAAACGTTTGATCTTCAGAATCTGTATCGCTGCTGTGAGATTGCAAGAGAGATCACCTTAAAAGATGAGTGGCGTGTAGGACGTGTTATTGCAAGACCATATGTGGGCAAAAAGAAAGGTGAATTTAAGCGAACCAGCAATCGTCATGATTATGCATTGAAGCCCACAGGACTTACCGCCTTAAATGCGTTAAAGGATAGTGGCCTGGATGTAATCGGCGTAGGAAAAATCAACGATATTTTCTGCGGAGAGGGAATTACAAAGAGCTTTCATTCTGACAGCTCTGTACATGGAATGGAGCAGACGATTGAAATCTGTAAAGAAGACTTCAAAGGACTGTGCTTTGTGAATCTGGTTGACTTTGATGCACTTTGGGGTCACAGAAGAAATGTGGAGGGCTACGCTGGAGAAATCGAGAAATTTGATAAAAAGCTTGGCCTTTTATTACAGGAGCTTAAGGAAGATGATCTTCTGATCCTGACAGCAGATCACGGAAATGATCCGACCTACAGCGGAACTGATCATACAAGGGAATACGTTCCGTTTATCGCTTATTCCAAAACAATGGAAAATGGCGGAGCACTTGAGAATGAGGATACGTTTTCCATCATCGGGGCAACGGTAGCAGACAATTTTGGCGTAAAAATGCCAGAGGGAACAATCGGTCATTCTATTTTGGAGAAACTTTGAAACTAGTACATCGAAAATTAAGTTTCTGCTATATCGACGCAGGATGATTTCTTCATATGCAAGGCGGAGGAAGGAGGCGTAGCGGTGGCTACGGCGACCGACGACAACGCAGCAGATGAAAAATCAGACAAGTCAATATGGCAGTTACTTAATATTCGATGTACTAGTATAAAGGATTAACGGCATTTCACAGAAAATGAGGAAATCACATGAAGCATACTTACCTGCATGATGTACTTCCGTTCCTTCGGGAACTGGAAAGAGAAAAACAGAAACAATTTGAAGCATATTTTAGAACTGCGCCTTTATGGCTTATGGACCTGTTTCAGAGCGAGGTAATGGAAGCCGGAACTATTTTCATCAGAGAAAATGAACCGGCGGATACGATTTTCTTTGTTGCCAGAGGCAGGGTGAAGGCTACAGATTACCGCGTCTCAGGAATTGCCTATGATTTTATGAAACCGACGGATCTGATTGCTCTTGGCGGTATGGAGGTAATTCTGGGACAGACTACCTACAGGACTACACTGGAGACAGAAACAGAGTGTATTGTTGCAAAGCTGCCAAGAACTCAGTATGAGAAGTGGATTTATGCAGATACAGAAGCATTCTGTATGGAAGCAAGACTTACCTGTGCTTCTCTTCTGGATGAGGTAAGGAGAAACCGGCTTTATCTGTTTCTGGAAGGTGCGGACAGATTAGCAATACTTTTTGCAGACTGGTATGAAAAATATAACAAAAATGACATTTTGGTGATCAGTGAAAGCCGGCAGAATCTGGCAGATGAAACAGGTCTCTGCTTGAAAAGCATCAGCCGTGCCATAAAAAAATTTCAGACAGGTCAGCTGATTCAAAAAAAGGGAAATCAGATATGCATTGACAGAAAGCAGTATGAGGGGCTGAAAAGAACCGTTGAAGATAAAATCGGTAAATGAAAAGGAGAAGGTATACATGAACGATTTATATCAGAAATTAGAGACTTGCCTTGCAAGTGTAAGAGAAAAAACAAATTTCAAACCGGAAGTGGCACTGATCCTTGGCTCCGGCCTTGGCGATTATGCAGATGAGATCCGGATTGAAACTACAATCGACTATACGGAGATTGAAGGTTTCCCAACCTCTACAGTTGCCGGACACAAGGGAAGATTTGTATTTGGCTATGTGAAAAATGTGCCGGTTGTGATCATGCAGGGTAGAGTGCATTATTACGAAGGATATCCAATGGCAGATGTGGTGCTTCCAACCAGACTGATGGGAATGATGGGCGCGAAAAAGCTGTTTCTCACAAATGCTGCTGGTGGTGTGAATACATCCTTTAAACCAGGGGATTTCATGATGATCACAGATCATATTACCACAGGGATACCAAGTCCGCTGATCGGACCGAATATTGACGAACTGGGAAGCAGATTCCCGGATATGAGTGAAGTGTACAGTAAAAGACTTCAGGATGTGATCCGCACCTGCGCGAAGAATCGGGGAATTTTCATTCAGGAAGGCGTTTACGTTCAGTTTACAGGTCCTAACTATGAAACGCCGGCAGAAATAAAAATGGCGGCTGTCTGGGGCGGCGACGCAGTTGGAATGAGTACTGCATGTGAAGCTATGGCTGCACGTCATATGGGACTTGAGGTGTGTGGTATTTCCTGTATCACCAACATGGCAGCAGGTATTTCGAAAGAGGAGCTGAATCACAAGGAAGTGCAGGAGACTGCTGACAGAGTGGCGAAATCCTTTAAAGAACTGGTAACAGAAATTATTGTAAATATGTAGCAGCATAAAGTAACGAAGGAGAAAAGAAGAACTATGGGAATTGTTGTAATCGGTGATGTTTTTATCGATGTGAAAGGATATTCCACAGCGCCATTTATTCCCGGAGGAAGAAATGCAGGAGTGATCCAGCAGATTCATGGCGGCGTAGGCAGAAATGTAGTGGAAGATATTGCAAACATTGAGTTGAAGCCTACTTTTGTCAGTCTGGTAGATGATGATGCAATGGGAGATGATGTGATCCGCAAACTGGAGCGTCACAAGGTAGATACCCGGTATATGCGAAAGGTAAAGGATGGAATGGGAACCTGGCTGGCCGTTTTTGACCAGGACGGTGACGTGGTGGCATCCATTTCCAAGCGTCCGGACCATCGCCCCATTGAGCAGATCCTGGATGAGTGCGGAGATGAGATATTTCAGGATGCAGACAGTGTGGTAATCGAAATTGACATTGATAAAGAAATTGTAAAAAAGACATTCCATTTTGCTGAGAAATATGGTAAAAAGGTTTATGCCATCGTTTCCAATATGACAATTGCCATGGAGCGCCGTGATTTTCTTCGAAAAACAGCCTGCTTTGTCTGCAATCAGCAGGAGGCTGGACAGCTGTTTTCTGAGGACTACAGTGATTTGAATCCGGAAGAAATGGCAGAATGCCTGACAAAACGCATTCAGTCTGCTCATATCCCACAGATGGTAGTGACAATGGGAAGTGAAGGGGCAGCCTATGCAGACCAGGAAGGAAATTACGGGGTATATCCGGCCATGAAGGTAGATGTAGTGGATACTACCGGTGCAGGAGATGCATTTTTTGCAGGGGTATGTGTAGGTCTTACTTATGGAAAGACTATGAGAGAAGCATGTGCTATTGGTACCCGTCTTTCCTCTACGGTTATCTGTACTTCTGAGAATATCTGCCCGAGATTTATGCCGGAAGAATTCGGCCTTGTCAGATAGGAGCGAGAATATGGAAAGTCTTATTATAGGAATTGCCGGTGGATCCGGTTCCGGTAAATCAACATTTACAAACAGGATCAAAGAGTATTTCGGAGATGATGTGGTAGTTCTCTATCACGACAATTATTACCGCAGACAGGATGGGGTTCCTTTTGAGCAGCGTGTGACGGTGAATTATGATCATCCGGATTCGCTGGAGACGGAGCTTCTGGTGGAACATCTGAAGCTTCTGAAACAGGGAAAATCCATAGAGTGTCCGGTATATGATTATTCCTTGCATAACCGTTCTGACAAGATTCTTCATATTAAGCCAAGCCCGGTGATTCTTGTGGAGGGAATTCTTCTCTTGGCAGACCCAAGGGTGCGGGAGCTGCTTGACATTAAGGTGTACGTGGAGGCTGATGCAGATGAGCGTATCCTGCGCAGAATCACCAGGGATGTGGAAGAGCGGGGAAGAGATTTAAGAGGCATTATCAACCAGTATCTGAATACTGTGAAGCCCATGCATTATCTGTATGTAGAACCTACCAGATCCAAGGCTGACATTGTGATCAACAGTGGAAAAAATAATGTGGCATTTGATCTGTTCGTTTCAAAAATCAGCATGGAGCTGGAAAAACGTAAACAGAACCGGCAGAACGGTGGAACAGAGTAATACGTAAGGAAATATATAAAGATACAGGAGACAGGAATGGCACAGAAAAACGAAATAAAAAATCCTCAGAATACACAGACACCTCAGGAGGGGCAGCAGCCTCATAAAAGAAGAGTGCGTTATAAGGGAAAATATCCGAAAAAATTCGAGGAAAAGTACAAAGAGCTTCAGCCGGAGAAATATCAGGATACCATTCAGCATGTGATCAATAAGGGGAATACCCCGGCTGGCATGCATATTTCCATTATGGTAAAAGAAATTATTGATTTTTTGGAAATTAAGCCCGGACAGGTTGGCTTTGATGCTACTTTAGGCTACGGTGGACATACAAAAGCCATGCTTTCGTGTTTGCAGGGGCAGGGACATATGTACGCTACGGATGTAGACCATGAGGAAGCAGCGAAGACAAAGAAACGTCTGGAGGAGCTTGGTTTCGGGGAGGATATTCTGACGATTAAGCTTCAGAACTTCTGTACCATTGACGAAATTGCCAAAGAGGTGGGAGGCTTTGACTTTCTTCTTGCCGATCTGGGAGTGTCTTCCATGCAGATTGACAACCCGAAGAGAGGATTTTCCTTTAAGGTAGATGGCCCTCTGGACCTGAGGCTGGATCAGGAGACCGGGATCAGTGCAGCTGAACGTTTAGAGCATATTACCAGAGATGAGCTTGCTGGTATGCTTTATGAGAATTCAGATGAACCATATTGTGAGGAGCTTGCAAAAGCGATCACAGATGAAATCCGCAAGGGGAATCATATTGATACGACCACAAAGCTTCGTCAGATCATTGAGAAGACTCTTTCTTTTCTTCCAGAAAAAGAAAGGAAAGATACCATTAAGAAGACCTGCCAGCGTACCTTCCAGGCGCTTCGAATCGATGTAAACAGGGAGTTTGAGGTTCTGTATGAATTTATGGAAAAACTGCCAGGTGCATTGAAGCCAGGAGGAAGGGCTGCGATTCTTACCTTCCATTCCGGGGAGGATAAGCTGGTAAAGAAAGCATTAAAAGAAGGTTATAAAGCCGGGATCTATTCTGATTATGCAAGGGATGTGATCCGTCCTACCGCACAGGAATGTGCCCAGAATGGAAGAGCCAGGTCTACGAAAATGAGATGGGCTGTGAAAGCAGAGGAATAAGAAAGGGGGTGGAACCGCATTACTGCAGTTCCATCCCCCATATTTTACAATCTCTGGTTCCTACCACCATATAGCTTTTATATACAGCAGGAGATGCTTCGATAACACCGTCACTGATCTGGTGGGTGTCAAGAACTTCTCCTGTTTTTCCATCCAGAAGATAAATATGGCCTGTGCTGTTGCAGTAGAGCACCCTTCCGCTGCCGTCCGGATTATAGACACATACAGGTGAGGACCAGGCATAGGCTGATTCGTGTTCCCATCTGACTTCCCCGGTACTTTTGTCAATACAGGCAAGAACTCCCTGGGCTTGTCCGTCTGTTCTGGCAACGGTTACGTAAATGCTGTCAGAGAGCTGTTCTTTTCCAACTGCAATCGTAGACTGGACACCTCCGGACACACCGTCATCGGAAGCACAATCATAGGAGGTTTTCCAGATGATCTCGCCGGTCTCGGCATTAATTTTCCAGATGGGAACCTCAGCAATGGAATTACTGCGCCAGCCAAGACGGAAGGAGGTACTGATATACAGGTAAAGATGTCCGTCCTCAACAGAAAGAACCGGTGAGGAATTGGAGTCATCCAGAATATCCTGTGCCCATACAAGCTGCAGGGTGTTTAAGTCAAGACACATCAGGTTGCCGCCGTTGTCCGACATAAAAATGTATCCGTCATAGATGGCAGCACTGTCTTCCATACCCAGCCAGTAAGAAGCGATGCTGGTTCTGGTTCCGTAATAATGCCATTTTACAATGTTATCAGGAGCAATGGACAATGTTCCCGCCTCCGGGTCATAACTGGTGTTCAGCTTTATAAGGTAAAGAATGCCGTTTTCGCCAGGGTAGATCAGAGTGTCTGTTTTGGCATCCACAAGGGCTGAGGAATCAAAATAGCTTAAATTTCCACGAAGGGAAAAAGGATCATTGTTTCCAAAGGTGTACATGACACTGCAGTCCAGAAGATTTACCACAAATACTCTTGCAGTTCCCTCATTGCTGTCATAGCCTGCTCCTACGTACAGAATCGGATAACCTCTGGGATCCAGGGCACCGGCACCTTTGAAGGTGAATCCAAGATAGAGGGGCTCTCTTGTAGCTTCTCCTGTCTCCAGATCCAGAAAATACACATAACCATCCATACAGGCATAGATGACCTCCACAAGGTCGTCTTTTTCTTTTGCGTGTGTCCAGCAAAGCTGGACTACACTTGCCGGTGCAAGTCCGGTCACGGTAATCGCCAGTGAGCCGTGTAGCTAA
>NZ_CAKRNY010000072.1 GCF_934371575.1 uncultured Blautia sp.
AAAATTTCGGGAGGGTGTGACTCGGTATGAGTCACACCCTCCCTCTCTTAGAACTGTCTATTTCCCGACAGCCCCTTTTTTGAAAGTAAAGTTATTGACCGAGATATAACTGATAACCTGTAATGCAACCTATAGTAAACCTTGCGGAGAAGGAGTTTGTAAGATATAATCAATTTATATTATATAGAGAAGGTGATGCAATGAAAATTGATTTCCTGGAATTGACGAATTTTAGAAATATTCAAAAGCAAGATATTATATTTGAAAATAAAAACTTTGTTGCTTTGATCGGAGACAATGGGAGCGGAAAGACTACTATATTGGAGAGCATTACTAAGGCATTTGTTCCTGTATTAAGATCAATCAATGCAGAGGCAATGAAAAAATGTGATTTAACGAATAACGATATTAGAAATGGAGCAAATAGTACAGGGGTTACATTAGGAATAAGCCTGGATAACGAACAGTATATCTGGACCAACAAGCGTAGATTTTCATCGCAGAAACCATTTGAAAATATTAGTGAGAAAAAGCTGGAAAATGCTAAAGACCTTAAGGAATTAAAGATAAAATATGCACAGTGTGTTGAAACGAAAGCATTACCTCTGGTGCTTTATTATGGAACTGATAGAATTATAAGAGAAGTACTACAGCGCGGTCATATAAAAAATTTTAATGTAATAGATGCATTGAGAAATTGTTTTGACAATGTGAATTATTTTAGAGATTTTTATGACTGGTTTAAGACAGAAGAAGATATTGAACTTCGAGGACTGCGTGAAAGTTCAGATTACAAAAATCCGAAACTAAATTGTGTCCGAACAGCATTAGAACGGATGATAAAAGGGTATTCTAATCTGCGAATTGAACTAGCACCATCAAGAATGGTAATGACGAACGTAGAGGGAATAGATTTACAAATCGATCAATTAAGCGGAGGATATAAAGCTGTATTATCTGTTATTGCGGATATTGCAAAAAGATTATCTATAGCAAATCCGAATTCTTTAAACCCTTTGGAAGAAGAAGCTGTGATTTTAATTGACGAGTTAGATCTACATTTACATCCGAAATGGCAAAAAGAAATAGTTGCTGATTTGAAAAGAACATTTCCAAATTGCCAGTTTATTATTTCAACACATTCGCCATTTATAATCCAGTCATTAGATGCAACAGAAGTTTTTGATATAAAAACAATGACATTTGCAGAAGAAAAGGGAAATTATAAGGGCTGGAGTATAGAAGCTATTCAGGAATATAAAATGGGAGTAGAGCCTAAAACAGCTATTTTTAATGATTATTTGGAAAAATTTTCATTAGCAATGGATCACGAAGATTATGATGATGCGAAAGCATATTATAAAAAATTGAAAGAAATGGTGAAACCTGATAGCAGTGAAAGTAAAGTTTTAGAATTGGATATGGAGATGATTAGAGCATATGATAAAGCTTAGTAGAGGTGAAAAACCAGAAGAGCTTACGAATGATGTCTGTGAAGAATTAAAAAAATTATATGCTGAAGATAAAGATAGGGATGTATGGAATTCATCTAAAGTCAAGGAGCCTTTGAAAAAGGCTATGCTAGAAATGAGCCATGGAAAATGTTCCTATTGTGAATGTAAATTAGGAATAGAATCTAAAGATGTTACAATAGACCATTTTCTTCCGAAATCGGCGAAGCCAGATGAAGTTGTAGAATGGGAGAACCTTTTTCCTGCTTGTTTGAGATGTAATAGAAAGAAAAATAAGCGTGAAGAAAGAATTGTAAATCCATGTGTAGACGAACCAAAAGAATATTTAGGGGTGACAAATGTAAATCGTTATAGATTAAAAGGAATCGATGCACAAGGAATTGGTAAAAATACAATAGAGGTAATAGGACTTAACGATATAGAACGAGTAATGGTCCCTCGGATGACTGAGTGGGAAGCATTGAAAGTGCGTTTGGATGAAATAGAAGAGGATTTAAAAGAAGAAGGATACAAGAACAAATATAGAAACCGTTTGCAAATGATAATGGAGAATTGTTTATTTGATAAGTCGTATGCTGCGGTTAAGGCGACAAATCTTTTGAATGACAGTAGTTATCTTCAAATAAAAGACTATTTTATAAAAGAAGATCAGTGGTCAGATACTATGAAGAATATTGAAGCGAAAATAAAAGAAATTGCATTGAAGTTAGTTTAGTTGCACTATGGTACATAGCCGATTGGTCGTGAAAAATCAATCGGTTTTTCAAATTTATAGTATTGTACAGAAGGATGAATTTATGGAAATTAGGGGAAACAGGGTTGTAATATTGGGGGCAGGAATTGGTGCA
This sequence comes from uncultured Blautia sp., assembly GCF_934371575.1. Classification (GTDB taxonomy): domain Bacteria; phylum Bacillota; class Clostridia; order Lachnospirales; family Lachnospiraceae; genus Blautia_A. The sequence goes on from NZ_CAKRNY010000072.1 coordinate 2,321, forward strand.
ATGGCAATGGGATTTGAAAATGCCAGTTGTAAAGTTGTGGCTGCTTATGAACATGATGAAAGAGCTAGAGAGCTTTATGAAAACAATGCAAAGGATAAAACATATAAAATAGGGGAGCTTGATTATAATAACTTTGAAGAAATACCTGATATGGATATCTTAGCATGTGATTTTCGTAGAGGACTTTCTTTTACGAGTGCAAGTATGGGGAAAACATGTCATTTTAGAAATGCGGTAAAAGCAGTTATCGAATTTAAGCAGCCTAAAAAGGTTTTCTTTCTTGTTCCGTGTGGTTATGCTAAATTAAAGCCTTTTAAAGCATTATTAGACTATTTAAAGGATGAAGGTTATAATTATAGTTATAGAATTATATGTACCGAGGATTCTACTGGATTACCTATTAAGGAAGATTGTGTTTATCTTATAGGTACTAGAGATTCATCAGAATGTGAGTTAAAATTTCCTGATTTTGAAGAACAAAGTATATGTTCGATAAATGAAATATTAGAAAGTGATGAGGTGGATGGGTATTATTATAAAGTCAACTATGAGCAGATTGACAAGAAAATTAGAAAAAATACATTTTTGTGCTGGGGAAAAAATCAATATGTAGAGGCTGATTTAGCAGATACAAATTTACGAAAAATTCCATTGACATATAACAATGGAGTCATTAGAAAAATAACCCATCGGGAATTTGCAAGATTGAAGGCAATTCCAGATAGTTTTAAGCTTGATATAAGTAATAAGGCATGGATGTATAGACAATTGGTGTATAGCCCGAATGTGGAAATTGTAACTCAGATAGCGAAAAAACTAGGAAATACAGAAGAAAATTTGTTACGAACGTCTTATGTGGTAAGGGAGGATGTGTTTGCTGATATATTTAGAAAATATCTTTTTAAAAAGTGTCAAAGTGTAAAAATAGGAAAGAGTGTGGATTTTGAATGCAATGTGCAGGGAAAAGATATTTGCTTTGAATTAAAAATTTATAATAGTAATTATGCTATTGAAAAAAATATAGAGCGAGCTTGCGCATACTTGGTGTCTTTAAAAGCTAAGGAAGATCTGATATTAGTTGTTGGGAATATTGTTTCAAAAGAAATAGTAGAAAAATATTTCGAAAAATATAAAATACATATTTGGACCTTAAGTAATATACTTTGGTTGTTTGAAGAATATCCGGACATTAAGAATGAGTTCATTTCTTTACTAACGTATAGTGTGGATGATTTGAAATTAGAAAAGCCTTGTCATTCTTTATTTCAAGAACAGAGGAATAAAAAAAATGAAGGTACATGGAAGTCCAAGTTGTTAGCTATCAAACCTGGAAAGGGAGAGCGTTCTAAAGAATATGAGGACATTTGTGTAGAAATATTAAAAAATGTGCTTGGTGAATATCTGGGATTATGGAAAGTTCAGGAGTCTTCCAATAATGGCTTATATCGTTTTGACTTATGTTGTAAAATAAAAAATGGTGTAAATCAAGATTTTTTTGATACAATTAAAAATTATTTTAATACAAAATATATAGTGTTTGAATTCAAAAACTATGAAAAAGAAATAAGTCAAAAGGAAATATACACAACAGAAAAGTATTTATATGAAAAGGCTTTAAGACGTGTTGCAATAATTATATCAAGAAAAGGAGCTAGTAAGAATGCTCTTTCAGCAGCGAGAGGATGTTTACGTGAAAATGGAAAATTAATTATGTGCTTATCTGACCAAGATTTAATTGAGTTAATCAATATTAAAGAAAAAGAAGAACAACCAACAGCAGAATTTTTGGAGGTAATGCTAGACGATTTATTAATTCAATTAGAAAAATAAGAGATAAAATAATTGTTTAAGACTTTCCACACCAACGATAAAAATTCATTTGGTATGGGAAGTTATATAATAATTACAAGTATGCAGCGTTTTTGCTCACGTAGTGCCAGAAGGTACGGGTGTTTTTTTGAAGCTTTTGGTTTTGAAATTGAGGAAATAGTAGGTCTTATTGGTGTAATAGGTGCCGGTGGGGGGCTTTTCTGAATACTGTCTAAGGTATAGCCTTTTCTGGAAACAGCGGCAAGCTTCTTGGCAGAACCAGAACCGGAGGCTTTTACAGCAGCCTGATTCTTTTTATTAGACACGTAGAAGTAACGGTCCAGAACCTGGGTTGATGGGAATTCCAGATTGTAGGATTTGGAGATTGTCTTCTTATTGGCCTTGCCGGTGATGTTTACACTGTAAATTTTGTAATGGGCGGTGTATCCGCTGTAGGTGCTGTAGAAGATTTTGTTTTCATAGGGGATCATGGTGGTAAAACTGTTCTTGGTCTTATATATGTGGAAATCCAGGATTTTGCGCGCTTTATCGGTGCCATCGGCATTTTTGCAGTAGACATAGCCTATGTCATCCTGGTAGATCAGGTGTTTGCCATTGGTATAGATGAAGGTGGCAACGCCTATATATAGCGGCATAAAATCGAGGATTATGATGCTAGAATATCGGTTTTTAATGACTGGAAGTAGTACTTATAACGTTTGAAGAAGATTTATGTAAAGGAGCTGAAAAACGATGAACGGTCTCAGCCAAAAACGATATCTCGAACTCTCCCTTCCAACCGAAGAAGATCCCCGCTCAGACCAGCAACGAATTCTGGATAGTCTGGCTGCAGCTGGTGTGGAAGAGGGGATTCATATACCTGTCCACATTTTGCGGGAGTTATACCCCTTGCTTGACAACGCAAAGTGGAAAATAACCGTTTCTATTGTCTGGAATGGGGACAACTGGGAAATGGTGGAGATAGAGGAAGGGGACACCACTGCGCAGCATTACGGGCTGGCAGTAGATCTTGGAAGCACTACAGTGGTGGCAAGACTTCTGGACTGCAACAGTGGAGAGATTTTGAAGGAAGCGAGCTGCTTTAATAAGCAGATCCAGTGGGGGACAGATATTCTGTCCAGAATTTTTTACTGCAAAGATAATAGGAAAAAGCTGGAAGAAGTGCGGCGGGTTACGGTGGCATCCATTTGTGAGTGTATGGATAAACTGGGAGTACAGGCGGAAAATTGCCTTTCTATGGTAGTCGCAGGCAATACCACCATGATCCATTTCCTTCTGGGAATGGATGCCTTCTGTGTATTTTATACTCCGCACGCAGTTCATGCCGACTGCCCCGGCTTTTTGCCGGCACGCGATCTGGATATTCCGCTGAAAGGTTATGTATATTGCTACCCCTCCAAATCCAATTATTTAGGCGGCGATATTATCAGCGGAATGATCGACACCGAATTATACAAGCAAGACGAGATCAGTGTTTTCTTTGACATCGGAACCAATGGTGAGCTGGTAATCGGAAATAAAGAATTCCTTCTCTGTGGTGCAGGAGCAGCAGGCCCGGCACTGGAGGGTGGAGTGGTGCGCACCGGAATGCGGGCGGAGGATGGAGCTGTTGATGAAGTGAAGATAAGGGATGGGAATATTTACGTGCATGTGAGTGGGAACCAGGCAGAATGCTTTGAAGTTATGCATGGAGAGAGAAAAATTCAGAAAAATATCACAGATTCAGTACAATCTAACACTGAAAAAATGACAAATTTATTGTCTGAAGATGTATCGGATGAGGAATGCAAAGACAGTAATGGAAAGAGAGAAACTCCGCCCAAGGGAATCTGCGGTTCCGGTATCATTGACCTGATCGCAGAGCTTTTCCTGGAAGGCTGGATCGACATCCGCGGCAAGCTTTCCCCGGAAAAAAGCTCCCTTATCCAGGAGAGAGACAATCAGCTCTGTGTGGAATATGCCCCAGGGCTGTACTTCTACCAGAAGGACATTGACGAATTCATCCGCACCAAATCCGCCGCCCACACCATGGTGGAGATCATGCTCCGGGAATCTGGTCTTGAGCTGAGCCAGGCAGAACGTTTCTACGTGGCAGGAGCTTTTGGCAAACACGTATCCAAAGAGTCTGCAATCACCATTGGCATGTATCCTGACATGGATCGCGACCACATCATCAATGCCGGAAATTCCTCATTGGAAGGCGCCCAGAAGCTCCTTTTGAACAGGAGTCTTCTGACAGATATTGATCAGATCCTGGAAGAAATGGTATATATTCAGTTCGCCGAAGTGGAGGATTTCCTGGAATTAATGGTAGCGGCACAGGCTTTGCCCCATACGGATTATAAGCGGTATCCTACGGTTATGGAGAAGCTGAAGGAACGACAAAAAGATATTCAGATGGTTGATTTGAAGTGATTCTTTCGATATACTTAGAAGTAATAGAAGTAATAGAAGTAATAGAAATCATCGAAAAGGAGTGATTAGATGTCATTTCTTGAAGAAAAAGTTTATACAATAGATGATATATATGCTCTTCCAGAAGGGGAGAGAGCGGAGCTTATTGATGGACATATATACTATATGGCACCACCTAACAGGGAGCACCAGAAAATATTAATGGAACTTTCAGCCAGAATTTTTGAATATATTCGTTCTCATAATGGGAAATGCGAAGTCTATGCTGCTCCATTTGCAGTATATCTGGATGATACATCCAATACTTATGTGGAACCAGATATTTCAGTCATCTGTAATCCGGATAAAATGGATGATAAAGGATGCAATGGTGCACCAGACTGGATTATTGAGATTGTTTCGCCTGCAAGTAAACGAATGGATTATTATACGAAGCTTTTTAAATACAGAACAGCTGGTGTAAGAGAATACTGGATCATAGATGAGATTAAGAATCAGATATTTGTATATAATTTTGAAAAAGGGGATACGGAGCAATATACATTGCAGGATTCGGTAAAAGCAGGAATCTATGAGGATTTGGTGATTGATTTTGGTAAACTGTTATGGTAATTTGTCACAAAATATGCTATACTATCCCCAAACTAACAGACAGGAAGTGTACGAAATGACAGCACCCAAGAAACCACCAATTACGAAAAGTTTCGGATATGCATTTGAGGGGATTTTCACCTGTATCTGCAAGGAACGGAATATGAAGATCCACTGCGTGATGGCAGTCCTTGTGGTGATCGCGGGCATGATCCTGAAGCTTTCCCCGGTGGAATGGTGCATCTGTCTTGGGCTTTTCGGACTGGTGATGGCACTGGAACTGGTGAATACAGCTGTGGAGGCAGTGGTGGATCTGGTGACCAGCGAGTACAAGCCACTGGCGAAAATCGCCAAAGACACGGCAGCAGGCGCAGTATTGATCGCAGCCATCATGTCAGCAATTGCCGGACTGATCATTTTCGTACCCAAAGGACTTGTATTTCTGGGAGTCCTGTAAAGAAAGGAGCACACACTATGGAACTTGGAGAAGGCATCAAAAAATTATTACTTGCTGGAATTGGCACAGCAGCAGTGACCGCAGAGAAATCCAAAGAAGTTCTGGATGAACTGGTAAAGAAAGGTGAGCTCACTGTAGAACAGGGCAAGGTTCTCAATCAGGAACTGAAGCACAATATTAAAGAGAGCGTGAAGAAGAATGTAAACGTAACCCTGAAGCCATCCAATCCGGATGAACTGAAGGATGTTCTTGGCAAAATGACTCCGGATCAGCTGGCTGCACTGAAAGAGCAGATCAGTAAGATGCAGGAGAAGGATGTGGATGCTGAGGAAGCAGCTGAAGCTGCAGGAGAAGCTGCCGAAGAACAGGAAGAAGCTGAGGAAGCCAAAGAAGAATACGAGGCGGATCCACAGGAATAAGAATCAGAATCTAAGTAAAGGAATTTATAAAGGCAGGACGAGGTGCAGCAGAGCACTAATCCTGCCTTTGTGGTAAGGGAACAGACATGGGTGTGACAGAGGAAAAAGAAATAACAGGCAGACAAAATAAAGAGAAAAGTGTGGTTGGAAATGCCCGGAAGGAAAAAGATTCCGGCAACTACAAGGAGCGGTTGAAGGAGATTACAGCTGTTCTTCATAAACACGCGATTACAAGAGGTGTCTCCCCGGAGAAGCTCCGCCTCATTCTCACAGATCTTGGCCCTACATTCATCAAGCTGGGGCAGATCATGTCCATGCGTTCCGACATTTTGCCCAAACGCTACTGTGATGAGCTGATGAAGCTTTGCTCTGATGTAGACCCCATGCCATTTGCAGAAGTAGAAGAAGTCCTCCGGGAAGCCTTTGGCTGCCCCTGGCAGGAAGAATTTCAGGAAATCCAGGAGAAGCCCCTTGGCTCAGCCTCTATCGCCCAGGTACACCGCGCCGTCCTGAAAACCGGTGAAGAAGTTGTGATAAAGGTTCAGCGAAAGGGCATCTACGAGATTATGGCCCGCGATATCGGCCTGATGAAAAAGGCAGTGAAGCTCCTTCCCCCTGTAAGCATCAAGGAAGCAGTGGATCTGAATCTTGTTTTGGAAGAGCTGTGGCGCGTCACACAGGAAGAGATGAATTTCCTTACGGAAGCAGCCAATATGGAAGAATTTTCCAGGAAAAATAAAAAAGTGGTATTTGTGAAAACGCCTATTCTTTACAGGGAGTATACCACAGCCAGCGTTCTTGTTATGGAATATATCGACGGTATTCCCATCGATCATAAGGAAGAGCTTCTTGCTGGCGGCTATGACCTTGATGAGATCGGCAGCAAATTTGTGGATAATTTTATTAAGCAGGTTATGGACGATGGCTTTTTCCACGCAGATCCCCATCCTGGAAATGTGATGATCCAGGGCGGCAAGATCGTGTGGATTGACATGGGAATGATGGGGCGGCTGAATGATCGTGACCGCGAGCTGATCGGGCAGGCTATCGAAGGGGTTGCACTGAATGATATTGGAAAAATCCAGGATGCAGTGCTGGCACTTGGGGAATTCAAGGGAAAACCGGATCAGAGCCGTCTTTACACAGACATCCGCGACCTTATGGCGAAATATGGCACCGCAGATTTTGGCGAAATCGATATCGTAGAAATTCTCACAGATCTGATGGATGTAATGAAAGAGAACAAGATCGTCATGCCCCATGGTCTTACCATGCTTGCAAGAGGACTGACTCATATGGAAGGGGTACTGGCAGATATCAGCCCGGAGATCAATATGGTACAGATTGCAGCGGCCCGTCTGAAGGGGAATCTTCTGGATGAAGGAAACTGGAAGAAACAGATGAAGGGCACCGGGAAAAAGCTGTACCGCTCCATGCTCCGCGCTGTGGATATCCCTGCGCTGGCAGCAGATTTTCTGCAGGGCTGTATGAAGGGCCAGACCAAGATCAATCTGGACCTTCACGCCTCCGATGACCTGGCGTGGCTGATGCGCCGCCTGATCCGGAACATTGTGCTTGGCCTTTGGGTAATGGCACTTCTGATCAGCTCCAGTATTATCTGTACCACAGATATGACACCGAAGATAATGGGAATTCCGGCTTTTGGAGTGCTGGGGTACTTTGGGGCACTGGTTATTCTTATGTATCTGTTTATCAAACACTTTATGAAAAAGTAGTAAGGGCTTTTCTGGAAAAGTAGTGGAAAAAAGAGCAGAAAACCATAGGAAAGTGGGAAAAATCACGAATTTAGTCTAAATAAGATCGGAAAAACCCTCTACAAGCTTGACACTGCCATGGACAGGTGATATTTTAATAAGAAGACTGCCATGGCAGGATTACGAATGAGGTCGGCAGTTACGGGAGCACCGTAGGTACGGAGTAACTGACTTTCATATATAGTGATTTTTCCAGAACAGTGTCGAATGAAAACAACTTGAAGGGGCAGGTGTGGATGTTCTCCACAACCTGCCCTTTTGTGAGGGGAATGTATCAGAAACCTGTAAGTCGGAATACCATTAATTCGCTTGCAGAGTCGTCTTCGCGATCCTGAGTCATAAGAACCATCACAGAACCATCATCTGCAACTTTCATATCTTCAATCCAGGGGTATCTGGTTCCAAACATATCGTAGCAGTCTACTTCGGCGAGGAGAGTTCCGTCCTTTGACCAGAAGTAGAATTCTCGCATATTTCCATCTGATGCAATATAGCCATTCGCTGTCTCAGCTATTCCCGTGAGACTTCCGAAATAAGCAGGATCCTCGTGCTGGTCACCGCCAAGAAGCAGCTGCTGGTTGCCATCCAGATCATAAACTGCTATTTTCGATGGGGTGTCATCTCCTGCAAGACGTCCGTATACCATAATATGATCATTGCTGATCTCAACAAGGCTGACAAATTTAAAAATACCGGTTCGTGCCTCGTCATCATTCATGGAGGTTAAGATCCAGGGCTCTGTAAGCACGCTGCCGTCCTGGAAGGTTACTTTTTCCGTGTCATAGCCAAGGTAGCTGGTAATGCCCCAGGCACCGGATGGGTGCACAGATAGGTAACCGCTTGTGCCGGTCTCCAATATGGTCTGCCCGTCTTTCATAACGATTCCTTTTCTACCGTTACGGGAAATATAAAGTTTTCCGTCAGTGTCTGTAAAAAGATCCATTCCCTGCTCATCCATTGTATCAGAAGAAAGAAGATTCAGGGTGTTTCCTGTATATTCATAAGTTTCCAGAGTATTATTCAGCTGATGATACATCCGGTCTCCGGATATTGCAAACTGGTGACGCATGATCTCAAATCCGTTCTGGGAAACACTAAATGGAATATACTCCGGAGTGACGGTATAATCTCCAACAGCTATACTCTGCGGAGCCGGTGTGAATGGAGTTCCATCCCATGGGTAAGGTGCTTCTACATTGCCGGTGTCCTCTAATTTCAGTTCCAGATTGTTAAAAACGTTTCTGACAGAATCATTTTCTTCTCCGGAAATGATAACTTTGTAGGTCACACCGGATGGCTCGTGACGATAAATGTAGTAAATTCTGTCAAAATTGTCTGTGGTTCGTATATAACCCACATCGCCAATGGTTGTTTTTTCAATAGTGCCGTCTGCATAGTCATGAAGATCGATATCGGAGGTCTGCAGATATTTGCGGAAAGAGTAGCTTGATTCTTCGTTTGCTTTAATGGTGAAATCATTTTCTGAGCTGTCTTTGTCAGTTCCTTCGAATACGCTGACAGAGCAGGAGTATTCGTAATCGCTGATGTCATTTGGATCATAACTCCAGTCATCCGGAAGGTTAAGTTTGAACAAGGTTACGTCAATGGTGTTGTCACTTTCTCCGTGAACGGTGAGGGCGCTTCCGGCAGTCAGAAGCACAAGTCCGGTCAGAAGAGGTATTATTTTCCATAATTTTTTTCTCATACTTAGCACCTCTTTTCTATGTGGAATGTGGATTATATTGTATTTTAATTTTCCCAGATTCTGGAGGTTTTGTCACTGACACAAATGACAGGTAATTAGTAATGAAAGAGTTATTGATGGAAAAAAGCGGATATCCGAAAGCAGTAAATGGGAATAAAAATAATTTGTCCTGCATAGCTTATTGAAAAAAAGGATTTTTTGGCATGATATCGATTGGCCTGTGTATGATCGTAAAAGATGAGGAAGCGGTAATTCGCAGAATCCTCGCGCCAATGAGCAAGCTTGTGGACAAAATCTATATTTGTGATACTGGATCGGTGGATAAAACGAAGGAAATTGCCAGAGCATTTACGGATGAAGTTTATGATTTTTGTTGGAAAGATGATTTCGCAGCTGCCCGCAATTTTATTACGGAAAAAGCAGACACAGATTATTGGATGTGGCTGGATGCGGATGATGTAATTACGCCGGAAAATCAGGAGAAGCTGCTCAGGCTGAAAGAGAGTATGGATTCAGACACGGATGTGGTTATGATGGATTATGCAGTGGGATTTGATGAATGGAATCATGTTACTTTTTCCTATTATAGAGAGCGTATTATGAAGACTTCCCGGAATTTCAGATGGAAGGGGCGTGTTCACGAATCAGTTGTTCCGGAGGGAAATATTTTATATTCGGATGTGGTGATTGAGCATCGGAAAATAAAGGAAGGGGAGTCTTTTCGCAATCTGCATATATATGAGCGGATGATTGATGCCGGTGAAAAAATGGAACCGAGACACTTCTTTTATTATGGACGGGAGCTTTTTTATCATAAACAATATGCGTACGCAGTTTTAATTTTAAAGAAATTTCTGGAAGAACCAGATGGCTGGGTAGAGAATAAACTGAACAGCTGTCTGGTTCTTTCTTACTGTTATCAGGCAATGGGAGAGGATGCGGCTGCTTTTGATATTCTTTTTTACAGTTTTACAATGGATGTTCCGAGAGCGGAGATCTGTTGTGAAATAGGAAAATTATTTGTGGAAAAACAGGAGTATTTGACGGCAGCATACTGGTATCAGCAGGCTCTTCTTGCACCCCGGAAAAAGAAAAATGGCGGTTTTTATATTGCGGACAGTCATGATTTTAT
>NZ_CAKRNY010000073.1 GCF_934371575.1 uncultured Blautia sp.
ATTTGTTTAAATTGATATAAATCTGGTATATACGAAGATTATGAAAGGGCACAAAGGATTCCATTGCAAAAATATAAGCTTCTGATGCGGCCTTAAGCAGTTCTTCTGTGACAGGCATTTCCTCCTGACATCAAGGTACATTCCCCCAGCCCTGTCCTCGGTCATACGGGTGACTTTTCAGCCATTTTTCATAGATAGCCAGAGTTTTCTTACAAAGGGTAATCTCATTGCTCTTCTTTAATGCATCGAGAATTCCAACCTGATATCTTGTATTTACCAATCCACCTGAACCTAGACCGCTTTTATAATAGTGAAATGCCATTCTTCCAAAAACAGCCACTTTTTCACCAGCTTGAAGAGGCAGCACATGTTCTGTATTTTCCAGCAGTACACAACCTTCTTCCGCAGCCTGCCTGGCTAATCCTGCATATCTCTCCATATCAATATCATACTTCAGCTTTATTTCCTTCCTGCATTCATCTTTCTTGCCTGTACTTTATTATAAATGAATCATTTCACACTGAATATGGCCATTTCTGCTTTCTTTCCTTTAATGGCAGCAAAATATCCAGACAAAACAAGTTATTGTCTACTTTAATATTCATCGTTCCACCATATTTTTGCGCAATATAGCGAATACTCATAATTCCAAATCCATGATAATCTTTATTTACTTTTGTCGTAAGCGGAATTTCATCCACGAGAACCAATTGTTTTGAAACATAATTTTCAATATGTACAACAAGAAAATTTTCGTTGCTTCCCACACGTAAATTAATAATTCTTTTCTCTGGTTCTTCCTTACAAGTTGCTTCTATCGCATTATCCATTGCATTGCCAAACATGGAATAGATATCCATGGTATCCATGAACCCAAGTTTTTCCCCATCTGTCACACAGGTAAATTTTATTTCATGTTGTTCACAGAACAACATCTTATCCATCAGGATCAGATTCAATGTCTGATTTCCTGTCTGAACAGCACTCCCATAGATCAATACTGCATTTTCTATTTCATTGATATATTCCTCTCTTTTTTCTGATGGTTCCATTGTTCTAAGCGCAGAAATCTGATGTTTTAAATCGTGACACTTTCGATTAATCAATGCTATGTTTTCTTTTGTGACCTGTTGTTTTTTCTGTTCAGCATAAAGAAGCTGTTCCATAATTGCAGTTTTTCGTTCCAGATCACTCTCATAAAAAATTCCAAATTGAATCATAATTGCAAATATATCTGCGAAAATATAACCAATATATATTTGATACTGCTGGTCAACATTACTGACTCTTGGCATAAAGTACGTCGTCCAAATCAGAATAAACAAAGCACTTCCAATTAACTTCCATTGATTATACTGAATGATTTGATTTCCCTTAAAGTTTCTTTTAAAGATGAAATACAGACTACTGTAAATGACAACTGTCAATAATAATGTAATACCGACGGATAATACACTGCCTTCCTGGAGGTCTAATTTCACCTTCAACAACGAATAGACATTAAAAACCAGTGTTTGTACTACATGTGCCGTAATCGTATTGTACACTGCATCCAATATTTTACATTCAAAACAGATCCACACACCGAATATCACATAGATAACAGGCAGTATCATCAGCATCCGATCTAACCATGCAACCGGCAACGGATTCATACAGTGAACACCTATATCATACACAACAATTGCTGTTACACTAATCAGCAAAATCTTAGGCAGAAAATATCTTTTCTTTTTGTAATTGGATGAAAAAAGCAGTACTGCTAAAATCAATCCAAACGGATAGGAATCAAATAATCTCATCATAAGTATGCTCCCATAAACTCTGTGAATTGTTTCATAAATTCTTTTTTCTTTGTTCTTCCAATCGGAATTTCTCTGCCGTTTACAATCACTTTTCCTGCCTCAACTGCTGTTATATATCTCATATTGATTAAATAACTATTGTTGCATCTTGCAAAACCGTATTGATGCAGTTCCACCTCTTTTGCGCTGATACCTGCGCGCTCCGAAAGATCTCCTTCCTCCGTATGATATATAAGGATATGATCCTGTACTTCTATATAAAAGATTTTATTAATTGCGATGCGATAACTCCCTTTCGATGTATTTATCACATGTTCCTGCTTTCGGAAACGTTGATTATACTGCAGTGCTTTCTTAAGTTTTACCGTAAAGTTGTGATATTCCATCGGTTTTACCAGAAAATCAAGCGCATGCACTTCATAACCCTCCAGTGCATACTGCGCAAGATTCGTAACAAAGATCAAGCAGACTTCCTCATCTCTCTCTCTGATTTTTCTTGCTGCATCCATGCCATTCATATGAGGCATCTCGATATCCATAAAAATTACATCATACTCTGGTTCATAATCACTGACAAAAAATAATCCATCATTAAACTCCTTCACCTGAAGAATGGAGCCACTTTCCCGCTCATACTGATTCAGAAAGTTTTTCAATTTTTTTCGGCTGTCAGCCTCATCTTCGACAATTGCTATTCGGTACATCTTGCACTCCTTTGAACTTTTCGTAATCAAACCGTTCTTTTTTTCTTAATTATATCAATTTATTCATGCAATAACTATACCAAATTCCAGCCTCTGATTTGTTATTTTTACGTCACTGTTCTTCCCAAAATGCAACTGCATCTGTGATCCATCCTTCTGCATCTGTACCGATGCCTGCACCGAAGCCATGTTTTGCTTCGTGATAGACATGAACGTCTGTAGGTATGTTTAGACTGCGAAGTTCTTCTATATAACGTTCTATTGCTGAGACATTCTCCGCACCGATTACATCGTCATTATCCAAATACGCAAAATAAGTGGCTGGCTGTGTTGCATATTGCCCTTTGAAGTGTTCATCATACCATCCAGAATAGACCAGCATCATAGCCGTCGGCTTTGGTATTTTATAATGGTCGTATCCAAAATCATTTTCAAGTCCCCACAACTGCGTCAGTCGGCCTCCTGCTGAAAATCCCCACACAGAATAATTTTCCATTTGAACACCTAGCTTCTCCTGATTTTGAAAAATATATTGCATAGCTCTTCCATAGTCTTCATTGGCATACTTCTCCTGCCTATCCATATCCGTTTTTTCCATTCCACCATCTGGATTCACCCGGTATTTTAACATAAAAACATTGTAACCCATCTCATGCAGTTCCTGTGCGACGGGAAAAGCCTCCAAAAACATACAGACACTTTTAAAGGCCCCGCCAGCTGAAATGATAGCTACTGGAGCATCTTTTTCACCAGGGATAAAAAGCAAACCAGTTTCATCTTTGGAAGAATCTTCTGCAATTTCCTCCTGTGTATAAAAATCATAATAAATATTCTGTTTTTCGGCCTCATCAATGATAAAATTAAATCCATCTACGACAGAAGCTGCATCGACATGATTGTCTTTTGAAACCCAGTCAATCGAAAGATTGGACATCAAATATACCCTCGGCTTGTCCTTCCACGGCTGTATAAAACTGGAAAATTGTACAAAAGCCGGATGTTCTTCCACATATTGAAACGAGGATGTTCCGGTGATATGCCGATAGCTGCCATCGTCATTATAATAGCTCCCGGTATTATTTCCGAATACATATTTCTTCAGGATGAACAAACCACAGCCAAGAAATAAAATCAGTATAAAGCATATGAAAGCTACCAGAAGTTTCTTTTTTTTGACCATCATGCTCACCACCTTTCATTTTTCTCATAAATTAGTTTTGATGCAGTCCTGTACTAGAAGCATACAGAACTGCATTCAATTTCAACTATTGTTCACTTACCACATCAGTAAAAGCTGTTATCATTTCCAATATCCATGCAATTAGCAAAAGCACACAGAAGATAAGATAGCTTGTAATCACATTCGGTGTATTTAATCCTGCATAAACCGCAGCAATATCATTTACCATTGCTCCTGCGCTCAATCCCAATGCCAGCATCGAGAATGTAGCGGTCAGGATTGATATGACATTGAACAACACATTCTTTTTCCAAACTGCGCCTGCAAACATGACCATTTCAAGTATCACAGCCACGATAAGTATTGCATACACTGGTGTTGTCGTATTCAGCACGCTCCGGTACACAACAAAAGCTGCTATGGACAACAGAATGGCTACTGCGTTGAAGTAAAAACCTATACTTTTCCTATTCTTCATTATGTTCACCAACTTTCCTTTTTCTTGCAGCAATTGCTTTTACATAAAGAGCCAGGCTGAGAAGTACCAGTACTCCCATTCCAACATCAATACCAACAAGCGTATTCTGCCACCAGGTTCTTACATAAACCGTTTTTGTATTCGCCAAAACACCATTCACTGCATTGCTGTCTGCCAGTCCATGAATATAATATTTTAATGTCTGCTGCATGGCCTGCTGGAACTTGGTATCCTTTTCAATGATATCAATATTCTTTGTAGATGCAGATGGAGAACCAAGTTTTGAATTCTCATATACATCAATACTCTGCGCAAGTAAGCACCCGCCTCCATTGAAAATTGTATCACGCCAGTTCATGTAATCTGGGCTGCTTACCATATCGGTATAGACAAAGCCTTCATAATCCCACTCTTCTCTGAGAATCTGTTCTAATAATCCTTTGGATGCGCCGGAGAATTCTGTTCCAATTCGATTGAATGCTGTCATAACACTGGTTGCTGTATTGTCTTTTAATGCAATCTGGAAACCACGCAATTCATTTTCACGTCCGCCCTGTTCTGAGAAGAAGGTGGATAATCCTGCACGATTTGATTCCTGATGATTAAATGCAAAATGTTTTACCTGTGCAATCAGACCTTTCGCCTCTGCACCTGCTGAAAATGCAGTTCCCATAAATCCTGTCAGTACCGGATCTTCGGAATAATATTCATGATTTCGGCTGCAATATGGTGTTCTATGAAGATTCAAGCCAGGTGCCTGTATCAGAGATACATTGGACCATAGAGAATCCTCTCCCATCAGTTCGCCTTCTCTTTTAATCAATTCTTTATTGAATGTAGCAGCTACCACCGGCTCAGTCGGCATCAGTGCCATGCTATATGCAGCATAATCCTCATCTTCACTCACATATGTTGCTTCTTCACTGTTTGATTCATTCCATTTTGCAGCATATCCTGCTACCTGGTCATATACCATTCCAATTGGGCTGTCTGCTGAGACAACAACTGGAAGTCCGATGGATGGAATCGGTTCAAAATCATCACCCATTAATTCCATTGCCGTCAATGCTTCTTCCAAATCAATCTGCTCTATCAATTGATCCCATCTCGGATCATCTAGCGGAATCACTCCAGTCAGATTTCCTTCTTGGTCAAATTCCAGCATATCGGTAATTTTGAGACCATTCTCAGCTCCCCAGGTGACACCGTCACCATTCTCTGTGAGAGCAGTTAACTGGTTCGTCAATCCAACCATCATCTCTTCTGTCGGTGTGATTTCACTTACTCTTTCCCAGCCTTTTGACCAATCAGATCGGGTCGTATACTCGACTGTATCTGGAATCTGTTTGTTAATGTCTGCCGACTGCAATGAATTTGCTACATCCACAGAATATGTTTCAATATCCTTTTGCAGTGATACTTCTACCACATTATCTGGATTGATCATCTCTGTCTCTGCTGTTTTAACGAGGTCTGTCTCATTTCCTGTTTTCTTTGCCAAAATATTATTTAATGCTTCATGTGCTCCGTTTCCGACTGTAAACAGATAATTTCCTTCATCTAAAACCCACGCACCAACTGTTCCATTTTCTTTCTCCTGTGTCTCGTCGTAACTGGCCATATATTCCGGATCAAATTCTATAGTTACGGTCTCGGACTCTCCGGGCTGAAGAGTCTTTGTTTTTCCATAATCGAGAAGCTGTATCGCTGCTTTCTCTATGCCGCCTTCTGTGTATGGTGTCTGCACATATAACTGAACGACACTTTTTCCTTCCACATCTCCAGTATTAGTCACTTCAACCTCTGCCTTACCCGTGTCACCTACATTCACTTCCAGATTTTTCAGTTTCTGCTCAAATGTAGTATAGGACAGACCATAGCCAAATGGATACGTTACTTCTTCCGCATAATTCCATGCATTGCCTGTACTACTTCCCGCTGTGGCATCTGCACCGCCGTTTCCAAGAACGAGGTCTTCATACCGAGTCTCATAATATTTATAACCAATATAAATACCTTCATTTTCTACCAAGAACCAGTCTGCTTTGTCACCTTCCGCCAACTGTGCCGCTGCACCTGCTGTAGAATTGTTGGTATACAGATTGATTCCAAAATTAACCATTGCCGGTGAAGATGTACTATTGCTTGCATATGTATCTCCAATATGACCGGATGGATTGATATCACCTGAGAGAATATCTGCAACGCCAAGGAATCCATATGCTCCTGGAAGTCCGATCCAAAGAATCGCATCAATATCAGCGTCCTGTTTTAATTCCTCGATTTCCATTGGCACATCGGTGTTTAAAAGAACAACCACCTTGCCATTTGAGTTTTCTTTTGCCAGGTTAATCATTTCTCTTTCGTAATTAGAAAGTGCTAATGGTGCGTCAAATTCATCATCGCCTTCCGCTTTCATCGTGGTGCTGTAATCAGCTGCTTCTGAACTGTCACGCGAAAGTAAAACAACTGCGGTCGTATCTTTTGCCGATACAAGTACCTGCTCCGAATACAAATTTGCCGGAGCCTCTCCTATATTATAAGAGGTTGCAGTTTCATACATGGACGAGAAATTCGGCACCAGTGAATGTCCCGGTACGTCCTGTCCGAAAAAAGCCGCCTTGCGATAATATGGCTGGCATGTTTCACTCTGATAGAATTCTTTCATCTGACCGTTGATTGTATATCCTTTTTCTTCAAGGGCCTCATAAATTCCATATTGCTTTTGTCCTGCATCTGCTGTAACTGTAATGGAGGATCCAATTAATCCTCCCAGAGTCGGTTGCAAACTGTTCAGTCCCCACACCGTTACGTTTTCACTTTCTTTCGCAATTGGGAGTGCTGCATTTTCATTTTTCAAAAGTACTGCCCCCTCGCTTCCGATTTCCTCCGCCAGTGCTTCCTTCGCCTTGACCAATTCCTCTAACGAATCAAACTCCGATTTGTAGTAATCGCCATCGGCCTCTTCTTCCCCTTCCATTTTTTCTATCTTGTAGTTGGATGTACCCAGTGTTGCGTTTATCTTGCCGGAATAATTATTTGCCACTGTAGTAATACAAATGCACAAACTCAGCAGTGATGCTGTTACTGCCGATAATCCCTGCCAGACCTTTTTCTTTGAAGTTTTCATCTTCCTCCTCCTTTTTTCTTCCACAGACTCACTTCTGCTTTCATAAGTCTGTTTCTTTTTACATGTTTTATCTTATCACTTTTGTAATTCGTTGTGCACTTTTTAACGTGAATTACAATTCAGATGACGTAAATGAAATGTCAAATACATTTACGCTTTTCAGACTGCGATTTACGTCATAAAAATCCATATGCCCAAAGTCTACGGTATAATATATTTCATATTTAATGTAGCTTTTAGAAAATTTTAAAAAGAAACGAGGTAACTGTATGTATATGAATTTTTGTAATAACTGGAGCTGTACGAGACAGGAAACCGGTGAAATTGTTCCTGTTACATTACCACATGATGCCATGCTATCGGAAAAAATGCTTTCAAACAGTAAGGGGGCACATAACATTGGCTGGTACAGAGGAGGTGACTATATATATGAAAAAAAATTTACGGTTCCTGACTTATACCAAAATCAGTTTGTTTATTTTGAATTTGAAGGTGTTTACAAAGATGCCGAAGTATGGATTAATGACCAGTATGCCGGCAGTAACGCTTATGGATATACTGGTTTTCTAATCTATGCGAATTCATTTTTACAGGAAGGTGAAAATACCATTCGTGTTTCTGTTCAAAATAGTGATCAGCCTAATAGCCGCTGGTATACCGGAACTGGTATTTATCGTCCAGTTTCTCTGCATATTCTGCCGGAAGCACACTTGCTTCCCTATGGGGTGAAAATTCGCACCAGCAATTGGACAAAAAAGGAAATTGAATTGTCTGTCCAGACTAGCCAGACCGGCCATTTAAAATTTGAAATACTGGACGAGTCGAAACCGATCTGGACACAGGAAGCAACTACCGATGGTACTTTTCAACTTCAAATTCAACTGAATGATATAGAATTGTGGTCACCCCAACACCCGAAATTATATCAACTACGTGTAACCTTCGGAGAAGATATTCAAGAAGAAACTTTTGGCGTCAGAGGCTTATTTACAGACAGCAAAACTGGTCTGTGCATCAATGGTCAGAGAGTTATTCTGCGAGGTGCATGCATCCACCATGATAACGGTATTCTAGGTGCCTGTGCATATGCCGAAGCTGAATCCAGAAAAATCCGTTTACTCAAAGCGGCTGGGTACAATGCCATCCGAAGTGCACACAATCCCTGCTCAAAAGCCATGCTGGAAGCCTGTGACCGCGAAGGAATCCTTGTCATGGATGAATATGTCGATATGTGGTATATTCACAAAACGAAATATGATTATGCACTGCATATGGAAAATAACTATAAAAAGGATTTAAAAGCCATGGTAGACAAAGATTATAATCATCCATCTGTAATCATGTATTGTACGGGAAATGAAGTGGCGGAAACCGGTCAGCCGCATGGTATTGAGCTTTGTGGAAAGATGACGGATTATCTCCACACGCTTGACCCCGATCGTCCGGTTACCTGCGGAATTAATATCTTTTTTAATTTTCTGCACTCTCTTGGTTTTGGTGTTTATACCGATGAAAAAGCCGATGCAAATTCTAATCCTGCCGTGGGAAGTGCTTTCTACAATAAGTTAGCTATGCTGTTCGGTGCACCGTTTATGAAATTTGGTGCTACCTTGCATGGTTCCGATGTCAAAACAAGAGATTCTTTTTCCAGGATGGATATAGCCGGATACAATTATGGTATCTGGAGGTATAGAAAAGATGTAAAAAAATATCCAAATCGTGTTATTGTTGGAACCGAAACCTTCTGTGCAGACGCATATCGTTTTTGGGAAGATGCAAAAAAATACCCTGCTGTGATTGGTGATTTTGTATGGGCGGGTATGGACTATCTGGGCGAGGTTGCCGGTGATGTATGGAACTCCGACGAGTATGCACCTACCCAAACTCCCGGTCCCGGCTGGACAGGTGCCGGTGGAGGCAGAGTCAATATGGTTGGCACTGAAACTGCAGAAGCGGCTTATACAAAGGTTGCTTTTGAGCTCGCTCCAATTGGCATGGGCGTTATTCCTGCACACCGCGCAAAAGATGCATATATTGCTCCTGCCTGGAATCTTACCAATGCAGTCAGAAGCTGGTCATGGAATGGATGCGAAGGAAACAAAACATGGGTAGAAGTTTACGCTCGTGCACATACTGTAGAGTTACTAATTAACGGAAAAAAAGTAGGACGAAAAAGAATTCACAGCGGCTGCCGTGTTGTTTTTCCTGTCACTTATGAACCGGGAGAAGTAAAAGCAATCTCTTATGACAAAAACCATAAAAAACTGGCAGAAATCAGTATGTGCAGTGCTGTTGATTCCACGAAACTAACTCTACTTCCCGAAAAAAGCAATGGTCGTTTAACCTTTATAAAACTTCAGTATACAGACGAAAACGGGATTGTCAAGCCCCTTGAACGCGGGGTTATTACCGTGACCGTCCGCGGAGGAAAATTACTCGGCCTTGGAAGTGCTGCGCCATATACAAAATTTAGTTATCTCTCAAATAAAACCGACACTTATTATGGGGAGGCACTGGCTGTCATACAGTCAGATAGCAAAACTCCCTTAACTGTGATTGCAGAAAGTCCATATGGACGGGAATCACTTATATTAAATTAATAACAGTAATACACGAAAATATCCCTATACAAAATAAACGCCTTGCCATGTCTTCAAAGGCACCTGTTGCATCATCATTGCATATAGCGAATTGCGCCCATGTTAAATTAGGATAATTTTCTTCAATATTATTTACCATGTACAAATTGTTCCCTTTCTTATAATCAAAAAACATAAAATAATTTGTATTCTACAAAAGGACAGGTCAAAAACAGACCTGCCCATCTATAATAATATTTCATTATTTTACTACACAAAAATCATAATAATGATATTATTTTTCTCCGTAAAATCCAGTGTCAGATAATTCCATCCATTTTAGGTACATTTCTTTATAATGTTCTTTTATAAAGGCTCTTATTTTGCGTACTTCACGCTCTGTAAGAGTTCCCTGCTTTTCCACCGTGGTATCACCGTTACTTTTTACAAAAAATTTAGCTGAACCGGCTTCGGTCAATTTTCTATCACTTGCATGTACATGCATTGCTTCGATCACACAGCTTGCGGTATAATACAGGTAATAACCGCACACTTTAAATTCATAATATTTGGGCACGGCTATTCCTCCATAAATTGTTTGTTATTTAAATAATAATCTAATACAATTTGGTTTTCGATATCGTCCATGTTCGTTTCAACAATTTTATCATTATAAATTACGGCTGCATGATTTAACTGATTCAGATTAAGAACACGAATATATTTGTTTTCCTGCGTAAAAGCATAACCATTAATAATCATGTCTGCTTTATCGGCTACATTTTTTATATCAAGCTGCATAGTCAATGCGAACCTCCTTGATCGGATTTAAAAATTCATCTACATCATAATATAAATTTTGCAAGATTGGTATCAGATCGATATACTCTTCCATTTCATTAAGGTTTTTATATTTTGCAGTTACGACCAGGTATCCATGATCCCATTCTTTAATACTTGTATATTTTTCTAATTTCGAAGAAGTTACAAAGCGAATCACTTGATTTCTAAAGATGAAAATCGTATACTGATGATCGCTTTTTAAAACGGCACAATCTTCTTTTTTTTGTACATTCATCCGTCAGACACCTCCGATTTTTTATGAACATATTATAGCATTGTTCATTACTGTTGTCATTCAGTTTCTTAGTAGTAGGCGGAAAATCTGTACTGAAGGAAAGTAATTTTTTTATAGTTTGAGATAATATGAACAATTTCTAGGAAAGCAAAATGCACTTCTGTTCTGCTTTGAAATCTCTATCTGAGAGTGTAGACTGCCCTTTGAGATTTTGGACAGATTCGACATGACCTGAGTGCAGACTGTTATTTTGACATTAAAATTGGAATTTCCCAGATTTTATGCGGATTGCGGAGACATGAAACGGCTGTTTTTCGTTCAGAAAAGCCGCTGTTTTAGCGTACGATAATGCTACAATGAAGGGGGCATTGAAATAAAAAGTTTAGTTAAAAGTTGCTTCAAAACATGGTCAAAAATGGCCCTTGGCCAGCGTATCATTTTGTACCGTTTGGTACCAAATAACACGAGGTGGCACTAAAATTTCGTACCAGACAACACGAAATATTATTATATGCTAGCAGAAAGCAAAAGATGGAAATAGTATGCCACAGACATCCGGGAAGGAAAAACAACACGAATGGCCACATCTTTTTTATCCTTTTCAACAGAGTTGACTTCACCGCCAATGTACCGTGCGGCTTTATCAACTTTAAGTAATATTTCATCACTAAGTGCTAATTTTCTCATATTTTTCCTTTCATAAACTGTATATATTAAACAAAATATACGTGAGCTTTGCGAAACATGGATTGCCGTGGTACTATTTCATGAAATTAAAATTTGGCCACAAACATTATAAAAAACAGTCACGTCTTTTAACATAATTTGAGTTCAAAAAACGGGTTTGGTCATTATTGTAATCATAGTAATAGAATCGTTTTAGTATTATTCCTGAAATAGCCGTTAGCAATAACTTTTATTATAACCAGAATCCAGGGGAAGTGCAAGCATAGAATTTGGCGAAGACATGGTTTTTCCAGTTGTGTAGATTGAGGATGCCGAGTTTTTGCAGCAATAAAAGCTTCTTTTGAACAAATTTGTGGAAGCCGCAATAGGTATAAAAAATGGCAGACGATCTCGTTATTAAGTCGGCTGCCCATTGATTATATAGTATATTGTTTTTGGCGTTTTGATAGTTCGACAAACTGTTAAGGAAACAATCGGAGTTGGTGTAAACGAAAAAGCAGCCTTGAGTTCTGATAAAAACTGCCCTTTC
>NZ_CAKRNY010000074.1 GCF_934371575.1 uncultured Blautia sp.
AGATTAATGTCACGGCTGTCCCTGCATGCTTTTTTCATTGACTCCATAGAAGCTCCTGCTTTTCCAAAGGATTTCACCACAGAAAGTCCTCTGGCATATTCCAGGGTTGCTCCGGTCAGATCCCTGTTTGCCGCAGCAAGGATTGGTGCATTTCTTGTACTGTATTTTGAAATGATAAACAGGAATATCAGAGAAACAGCGGCACCTGTCACTGCAATCAGCCCCACTCTCCAGTTCATACAGGTGAGCCACAAAAGAATGCAGATAAAATTCAGATAACCTCCTACAAAGTTATCAATCATGCGGATTCCCATTCCTTCCAGTGTATGAAGGCCTGTCGTGATGGAATTAAGAATCGTACCTGTATTCATGTTCTGAAAATATCCTAAAGATACACGCTTCAGCGCATCTCCCACTGCCAGTCTGTCTCTGGCAATCAATTCATAACTGATCGATTCCTGAAATTTTGCTCTCAGATAATCAAACAGAAAGCGCAGAAAGATGAAAAGCAACAGAATCCCGATACTTTTCCCAATCCAATCCGCTGAAACAGATTTTCCCTGTCCCTCGCATTCTACAAGCTTCCCGATCATATATGCCGCCCATATGACCGGCATTGCCGCAAACCAGCCTGAAAAAAAGGAAAAAACAAAACCGATATACAGATTCTTTTTAAAACTGCCACACCAGTCAATGATTCTTTTTACAGTGCCAAACATGAGTCTTCACCTTCTTTCTGACTTCCCACTGCCCAGTGTCTTGCTCCCACATGAGCCTGCCACATTCGCTGATAAAGCTGACAATTCTGAAGCAGCTCTTCCTGGGTTCCCGCCCCTTCTATACAGCCATTTTTCAAAACAACGATTTTGTCTGCATCTGTGATTGTGGAAAGTCTGTGTGCAATGACCAGCAATGTCTTGCCTTTTGTCAGTTCTTCTATACTCTTCTGGATCTTGTTCTCATTTTCCGGATCCGTAAATGCAGTTGCTTCGTCAAGAATGATGATTGGTGCATTTTTTAATATCATTCTGGCAATGGCAATCCTCTGCTTTTCTCCACCGGACAACCGTTTTCCTGCTTCCCCTGCCGGGGTATCATAGCCCTGCGGCAGCTTCTCTATAAACTCCTGGCAGCATGCCTTTCTTGCTGCTTCCCGTACCTCTTCATCCGATGCAGCCGGATTGCCGAGACGTATATTTTCCATGATAGAACACCGGAACAGGAAATTATCCTGTGTCACAAAACTGATCATTTCTGAAAGCTGTGACAATGGCATTTCCCTAATATTTACACCGCCTATGGTAATGCCGCCGGATGTCACATCCCAGAATCTTGAAATCAACCTTGCTACTGTAGATTTACCTCCCCCGCTCGGTCCGACCAATGCAGTAAAACTTCCTGCCGGCATCGTCAGGTCAATTCCATGCAGCACCTCGTCCTTTTCCTCACCGGTATAAGAGAAATGCACATTTTCCAGTTTCACATCATAGCTGCTGATATTGGCACGCACAGAAGGCTCCGGCAATTCTTTCATCGTAAGAAAATCCTGTATGCTTTCGATGTTATATTGCATTTCACGAAGATTTTCAGAGAATACCTCTATTTTTGCAAAAGATGTCACCATGGACATGGACAGCATAACTGCCAGCACAAGCTGTGATATGGTCAACTGACCATGCATCGTCAGATACAGTCCCACAGGCAAAGTTCCAAGCAGTGTCGATGGAAACAGGGCGAATGTCATTTTCATGGTGATCCAGGTGGAAGACAGCCATTTCACAACGAATTTCTTATAATCCAGGATTGCTTTTGCATATTTCTCATAAGAGGTTCCTGCCCTGCCAAATGCCTTAATAACCTCGATGCCCTCTATATATTCCACAATAGTGCTGTTCATATGTGCATTGGATTCATCGTACTGAGTGAAACTTTTTCCGCTGATTATCATGGTAAGTGTCATAAATACCATGGACAATGGAACAGTTACAAGAGAAGCCAGTGCAATTCTTCAGTCCAGCGTAAGCAAAGCGATAAAGCTGATTACCGGAAGCAGGATATGTCCGCTTCCTTCCGGAATCATATGAGCAATGGGTGGTTCCATATTTTCGATTTTTTCTACCATAATGCTCTTGATTTCACCAATACTGTGCCCTTCCACATCTCCTAATGGTGCTTTCAGAAACCGGTCTGTCAGGCGGAGCCTTAAACCCTCCAATATGTGATAGGCTGCTATATGTGATATCCATGTGGATGCGGAAAAGCTTACGATTTTTATAGTGTAAAAGAGTAAGGCATACAGACACCATCTTAAAATTTCCTGCATAGGAGCCTGATTCAGATTTCTTATATACAAATCGATTCCACGGTAAATGCAATAATATGGCATAAGTCCACTGATAATACTGATAACAGATAAAACAACGGATATTCCAAGCCTTTGCCCGCTTCCTTCGGTATAACCAAGCAGTACTTTCAGCCAGCTGTCTTTTTTTTCTGATACTTTTTTATTTTCCATCAAATGTTTCCTTTCTGAATCGGTACTCTGCCGGAGACAGCCCCATCACACTTCGAAATGCAGATGAAAATTTCCCCGGATTTTCATATCCTACACTTGCGGCGATCTCCTGTACTTCTTTCTCTTTATCCTGTAACAGCATATTTGCAGCCAGATTCATGCGGTATCTCTTCTGATAAGAATAAATAGAATCTCCATAAACATCTTTGAAGCATTTTTTCATAGTTGTCAGTGGAATCTCATACATAGAGGAAAGTTCTTCGATGGTAAACCGTGTCTGAGGATTCCCTGTGATCTGCGCATGAATCCCTTTGATTTTTTCCATCTGAGTTTTGTAATAATATGGTCTGACTTCTTTCCTGTCTTCTACGGTCATCGTGTTTAAGTACAACAATAATTCCACGACTTTTATCTGATAATATTCTTTTGCTTTTGCAAGTTCCGGATGTGCCATGTTTTTCTGGTAAAATCCTGAAAGAATTGACCCAAGTTCCTTATCTCCACGAATTACATAAGGTTTCTCTTCTGAACAATAACGGCTTCGAAGCTCCTCAATGGATACGGAAAATCCATGAAACATTTCATCAAGTGCCTTCTGAACTTCCGCAACTTCCATGAAAATACTGACTCCATGATAATGCTTCAACGGATAATAAGTCGTCCCCTTATGATTTTCTCTGTTATCCAGACGGAGTTCATTTTCCTGCATAATGCTGAACACGCCTGGCTTTACCTCCATCTCAATTCTTCCCTCCCGGCAGTGGTCAATACAGAATATTTTTCTGTCATTCTTCAATTCAAATTCAGATGCGCACTGTTCCATGTGCATGTCTGAAAAACAAATCATCACACCTGGCATTACTCGGTAAACCGTCATCACGCCCTCTCCTGTCGCATCATTTAGCATAAGGACCGAGCAATTCTCATTCTGAATCACAGGCTTCACATTACTTCCAAGACTTGCAATTTCATTTACATTCAAATTTCTTCTCATTCCCTTCATATAGCTGTATTTTCTTTGTTAGTTATTTCTAACTTTTTATATCTTACCATGAGAATTAAGCTTTATCCATACCCGAATGGATCTTGGTAATCCATTTGGACAAAAAATAAAGTTCCAGACTTATCATCTGAAACTTTATTATAAATCATCCTCTACGCAGACAACTCTTGTTCTGCTTTCCACATAGCTGCATATTTACTGCCTTTTTTCAAAAGTTCCTCATGCTTTCCAGATTCAATGATCTGTCCTCCTGATACTACCAATATTTGATCAGCATTTTTTATAATAGACAGAGTGTGAGCTATCATTATAACCGTTTTTTCTCTTTTTAGCAGATTGCCGATTGCTTGCTTTACAGCCAGTTCATTTTCAATATCCAGTGAAGCCGTTGCTTCATCGAGGAACAATATTGGGCTATTCTTCAAAATTGCACGGGCAATAGAAAGCCGTTGTCTTTCCCCGCCCGATAATAGATTACCGTTTTCTCCAATCGGCGTGTCATATCCCTTTTCCATTTTTCGTATAAAGCCATCGCAATTTGCTTCTTTGCAGGCAGTTTCAATTTCTTCATCCGTTGCGTCTGGACGAGCATGGCGTATATTCTCACGGACAGTATCATCAAATAAAAATACATCTTGGTCTACCATTGAAATTTCTTCTAATACACGCTCTGCTGCGGTATTATTTATGGCATATCCTCCAATAGAAATTTCTCCTTCATTAGCCTCGTAATATTTTGAAATCAAATTGAGGATGGTGGATTTCCCAGAGCCAGAGTCCCCGACAATCGCAGTAAATTTGAGATTTTCAGCACAAAAATCAATTCCTTTCAAAACTGGCTCACCTTTAACATAGGAAAAATGCACATCTTTAAAGCAAATTTCATGTGTCGTTGGACAAAACTCTGTTATAGCCCCTTGTTCTTCTGTCTCATCCACAACTTTCTGAATATTCCGTTTTGAAATCATCATGTTTTTATATCCAAATAAGTCTATGGAAATTGTCATATACATTTTTGCAAGAAGCATAGGCATCATGCAAACCATTAAATAATCAACCCCTGCCAATGTTCCTGCAAGCCACGGTTTTGATGCCACTAACATTACTGCGGGAAATGAAAGCCAATTAAGGATACTGAAGCTAAACGCAACGGGAATGCCCATAGCTTCATATTTATAGCTGATATAACTATAATCTTTCAGAACATTTGTCGTTGTTTCATTTTTAACACCGCTCATATTGTAAACCCGCAATGTTTGTATTCCTGTTATGTATTCCACAATGCTACTGACGGCTTCCGCACATATCGTATTTCTTGCTGTTCCATATTTTTTTACAATCCGAAAAGACAACCACAAATTAGGAATGAATAACAAACTTACCGCAATCAATATCAATCCTGCGGGCAGGTATAAATAGCATAAAAACACAATCAGCATTACCGAAAGAGAAATATTCTTAACAAGATTTCCGATTTTGTGCGTTAATATCTGTTCATATCCCTTTACATCACTTGTCATTGTATTTACATAAGTACCTACCTGTCCTTCTGTAAACCTTGCAAGAGGGATTTTCTTAAACTTATCTCCAAGATAAAGCCGTATTTGTTTCGATACCGCACCGCCGCCAATTTGCCCCTGTGTATATCCAAAACCATACAACACAAGCCGTACTAGAAAAATTCCAACAATCAAGAATGTAAGATGCAGCAATTTCTGACTGGTAACGCAGTTTTGCGTAAGCATTTCAATCAGCATATAAAGGGTCATATAAACGCAGGCAGATAACACACCTTCTATTACCGTAAAAACAACTCCCAACCAAAAACGCAGGTTCTTTCTGAACGGATTATTTGTTCTCATTTCCTTCAGCTCCTTTCAGCGAATAAGTTATCTCTCTGGCGGCATTGTAGTTCTTCCACGCTTCTTTGTAGTAAGCGTTATTTTTTAAAACCTCCGTATGTGTTCCAAAAGCTGCAACTGTGCGGTTTTCCACAACCGCAACTTTGTCGCACATTTTGATTGCTCCCAAACGGTGTGCAACAATAATAACTGTTTTCCCTTTACAAAGATTTGCAATAGCCTTGTCAATTTCCACTTGATTTTCTGGGTCTGCCGCACTTGTCGCTTCATCCAAAATCAGAATGGGGGCATTTTTCAAAATCGCCCTTGCTATTGCGATACGCTGACGCTCTCCTCCAGAAAACCGAGATCCAAAGCTGCCTACTTTTGTATCATATCCATCTGGAAGCGACATAATAAAATTATCAATCTGGGCTTCTCTGGCAGCCTGCCTTACTTGTTCTAAAGTAGCATTTCCTCCCATGCGTATGTTTGCTAATATGCTGTCACGGGTAAGAAATGTTTTTTGAAAAACGATGGAAACATTCTGCAACAACTGTTCATAGCTAATATTCTTTACATTTATTCCACCTATCAGTATCTCGCCGTCTGACACGTCATAAAATCTGGAAATCAATTCAATTATCGTACTTTTACCCGCACCAGACGCACCGACGATAGCTACCTTTTCTCCCTCTACCACATACAAATTACAATTCGATAATATATTAGTTTTCCCATCATAAGAAAACTGAACATTTTTCATCTCTATGTCGCAATGGCACGGGAAATCTCCCGTACTTTCATAAGTAGGCAAATCAAGAATCTGCTTCGCTTTTGTAACGCCATTCAACGACTGAGCCAATTCCATGCTAAACTGCTGTAAAGGCAGCAGCTCGGACAAATAGAGTGAGCCTATATATGCAAATAGCAGAAAGACGCTTGCAGTAATAGAGCCGTTCAGAAAAAATCTTCCCCCGACTGGCACAATCAGAGCCATACCACATTCCAGTACGATAATAAATGCCGCATAGAAAGCCCCTGTTCTTCTGGAAACTTTATTCCATATAGTGTTTTCTTCCTCTATCGCATCTGAAAATTTCTGAAAAGAGCGGCTTCCCATGTTGTAGACTTTTATCAGCTTCATTCCGCTGAGGTACTCAATAATAACAGAATTGAAATTTGCCATTGATGTAGTGACACGCTGCATAATTCCAGACATAAACGCAAAAACAAATCCCATAATAATTATGGTAAGAACGAGAGGAACAAGCGATATAAGGGCTAACGGCACATTAACAGTCATCAGATAAACAAAGATGACAATAGGGGCGGTTACAAATCCTACAAGCTCTGGAATATTATGAGCCAGGCAAAGCTCTAATTTTTCAATATCTTCGTTTAACACTGTTTTTATATCGCCCGTTCTGCGCTCATCAAGAGAACCAAGCGGTACTTTTGCCAAATGTTCTGTAATCATACATCTGACACGGAATAATGCCCCATATGCTCCTTTATGCGAAAACACTCCTGAGACAGCCTGAAACACCTGCCGTATGATAACCGTCGCCGTGATTAAAACAGCATTTTCCACAACAACCTGCTTCGTACAGCTACCCGATAAAATGGCATCCATCAGTCTGTAAATGCCTATGTAAGAACCGATTGCGAACAGCCCACCTAAGAAAGAGCATATAACTGACGCCACTAAATAAAACCTGTCTTTATCTGCCCACTTTAATAAAAGCAGTATTGGATTTTCCTTTTTAGCTTCCATCTCCTAATTCCTTTCTGCTCCCTCTTCATTTATGCCAAACATCATGCCAATTTCACTTTCATGCTCACTGGATACTTCTAAATCTGCCGTTATCTTTCCATTGTCAAAGCGGATAATTCTTGAACACACCAGACTGATAAACTCATAATCGTGCGATACCACAAAGACAATTTTCTTCGCAGCTATTTTTCGCATAAGTTTTGCCACCTGCTCCATGCTATCGAAGTCAAGCCCGCTTGTCGGCTCATCAAAAACAAGCAACTCCTTTCCGCAAATCATACTTACTGCAACAGCTAAACGCTGTTTCTGACCGCCAGACAGCGTATTCGGATGTCTTTCTCGAAACGCCGCTATATCAAGGTCTGCAAGTGTTTGGTTTATCAACTCATAATCTGGATTTCGTATCCCAAGCGTACATTCTGCTTCAACTGTTTCCGCAAAAAGTTCATAATTAACATCCTGCATAACCATATAAGAACGCTTCATACGGTCTTTTGGGGTTTGAGGTTTACTTTCCCAAAGAAATTCCCCAGAATACTCTTTATGCAGACCGCAAAGCGTTCTCAGGAAGGTGGTTTTTCCTGCGCCATTGTGACCAACGATTCCTATGATTTCTCCTTTTGCAGCTTTCAAACTGATGTGTTCCATAACGGGCTGCTTGTTATAATATAAAGATACATTTTTTATTTCTAAGACCGCAGGCGGATTTATTTTCTGCTGTGAACACAAATGAATACTGCTCAAATTCATAGCCCTAAGCCCCATTTTTTCTCTCATATCATCAGGAAGTGCCACAAAGGATTTTGGCGTGTAAATGCCTTCTATTTTCCCGTCTGATAAATACACAATCCTGTCAACTAAATCCATCAGATAATACAGCCGATGTTCTGCAATTAAAATAGTTTTCCCCTGCTTTTTAATGAGTCGCAGATTTTCTTTTAAACCGTTAATAGCATCCATATCCAAATTGGAAGATGGTTCGTCTAAGAGGTACACTTCTGGGTTCATAGCGTAAACACTGGCGAAGGCAATTTTTTGTTTCTCCCCGCCAGACAATCCAAAGATGTTTTTGCCCCTCAAATATTCAATATTCAGTTCCTTAGCTGTCCCATCTAATCTTTTATGTAGTTCTTCTGGCGGTAGAGCTTTATTCTCAATGCCAAAAGCAATTTCGCTATCGGTATCCACATTAAAAAACTGTGTTCTGGGATTTTGAAAAACACTTCCTACATATGATGAAATTTCATACATCGGCATTTCTGATATTTCCTTTTTCTTTATCGTAGCTGTTCCTTTTAGTTCTCCCGTAAAAAAATTTGGAATAAGACCGTTTATCAGTCTTGTAATCGTTGTTTTTCCACATCCTGAACGCCCGCAAAGCAAAATAAATTCGCCTTTTTTTACAGACAATTCAATATTCTTAAGGCTTCCATCCATTTCGTCTGGATAAGAAAAACTGATTTGTTTCAATTCAATCATTAACATATCCTCCTATATAAGCAAGCCCACAACAAATACTGCAAGAAAACATCCTATTATCAACATATCTCTTATCCGAAAGTGTATCTGGACAAGGCAAGTGCGTGGCAAAGGATTTTCAATTCCCCTTGTTACTGCCGCAATTGAAAGTTCATCCGCTGCCTTAGAGGCTGCCATAAGAAGTGGAACATATACACATTCGATTGTCATGCCCGGATTTTTAATAAAACTTTTAAATGATGGTGATATATTCCTTAACCGCATAGCATCCTTTATGTAATGCCAATCCTCTCGAACAGTCGGGAAATAACGAAGCATCACAGCAAAAGGAATCACAACTTTTTTAGGAATATGTGCTTTATGCATAGCGGATAAGAACTCGTTTACTTTAGTTGTTGAAATTACAACACCAGCAAGCAAACCACATGGATACACTTTAAAAAACAGACTGAACCAGGCAATAAGCATGGTATATCCTATTCCGACTCCATTCTGTAAAAGTAAAATAGTAAATCCATATAAAGCAAAATAGCATCCAGTTCCGATTATGGTATATTTTATTTTTCCTGATAAAACACCATACACGGCAATAAGCCCAATCAGAATGCACTCATACTTCAATGTAGGTACCGTAGCTGTTGTTAAAGTACAAATACCCAACAGAATAATTTTTGTCCGAGGATCAAAATCCAACCATATAGCTTTGTGTTTTAAATGTGAAATCATACTGTAATACCAGCTTTCTTAAATTGCTTTTTCAACAATTTTCCTCCAATTGTTCCGCTTATACCTGCTATTAAGATCGTTCCAACATACATGACAATAAGTACCTGCAAATTTGCAACTGACTGCATAGCATCTATGTAGTCCTGTGTAGTGCCGTTTTTCAGCATTGTTCCCGCCCATGCTTCCGGATTGATAAAATACGCGAGGTATGTTCCTGTCGGCCCCAATGCGTACACAATATATGCCAGAATATTTAGCTTTATACTGCGATAGCTTTTTAATCCTGCAAGAATATCTGCAAGCACAGCTCCTATCAACCCACCAAGACACATAGCCCAATGCATTCCCAATGTAAAACCAGAAATTGATACAATCACTCCTATGATCGTAAGTGCTCCTCTTTTCGGTACCTTTGCCATTAAAAGCAAAAAAACCGGTCCAGGCAGTAATGCTGCACCAATTGGGTAATAAAAAGTCAAGGTTGGTGTAATGGCAAAAACAATCCCTCCTACCATAGCACATACAGACAAAATAGCCATAAATACTCCAACAACTATCAAATCCTTAACTGTCAGTCCTTTTTTTTCCTGTGATTGAACAAACATGTGAAACATCCTCCTTTTTTTGATTTTTTCCCTGATTGACTTGTTGTTGCAACCGTGATATAACTAAATTAGTCACTTCTAACTCCATGATTCATTATAATCATATTGGTGTCTTTCTCCAATAATTTTACATATGGAAAGCCCAACGTGTATGATAAAACGATCAAAGTGTATGAAAGGGTGATTGATATTGGAAATTGAAAATTACTACTATGAAGAATTGACTAAAAATGGTTTTAGGGAAATTCCCAAAAAAGACGCATTTCATTCCATCGGAAAGTTGTTTTCTATCCCATCGGAGTTAGGAAATGGTACATTTTGGATATATGGTCAAAAAAATCTATATGATATAAAAATTCATGATTTCTACTTTTATGATGATTCTTTCTTTGATTTAGAGCAAAGAGATTGTTTGGATATCTGTCTGTACGAATCCATATCAGGTGAGGAAGTTTCACCTTATCGTCGCCTTACTGCAGGATGTGTAAAGTGCTTTATCGGCGGTAATAAGCCCTGTATGACCCTCATCCACCAAAATATACCTGTACGCACTATTGAAATCGAGATTATGCCTGCGTATTATAAACAATATTTACAGGAAAGCTTTCCAGCTGAGTATATTGACCCCCATGAAGCCTTCCATAATATTTCTTGGACTGACACTTTTCCAGAAATGGTCAATTTATTACACCAAATATGGAATTATCGAGGAGAAGGCATGGCAGCAAAACTGTTTTATGATGGAAAAGTTGCAGAAGCAATCTCACTCATCATCGAATATAATCATAAGCAACAACACATACATGAAGTACAGATTTCTAAACAAGATATAAAATCCTTGGAAAATGTTACCTTTTATATCAATGATCACTTTAACTGTGATATTTCAATTGACAGTCTTTGTCGCATTGCCTGCATGGGAAGAACAAAATTTAAAACTTTATTTAAACAATACTACGATTGCACAATTACTGGATATATTAACCAACGGCGATTAAGCCACGCAGAAACATTGCTCTCAACTACTGATTTCACAGTAGAACAAATTTCTTCTGCTATCGGATACAGCAATGCAGGACGTTTTGCCAGTATATTTAAAAAAAATACAGGATTGTTTCCGAATGAGTATAGGAAGATGGCTCAACGAAAATGAAGCGCCGACTGTTTATAGTCAGCGCTTGTAATATTATCTTCTGTTCAAGAAAAACCTTCCATAAAAAATTCTATATTCTCCATGTCAATATCATAATGCTCCGGTATGATTTTCTTTCCTTCTGTTTCCATTGAAGGAACCTTTAATATTTTATTCACCTTTTCCATTCTGTAACGGCATGTCTCACTCGATAAGTAATATCTGGTTGTGCATTGTATTACTTCACGCAACGGAAATATACCATGGAACCGTCAACATGGATATCAGTTTCTTTATATAGTTTTTGAAGGATATTTCTCAGCTCTTTCTCCGTCTGAAACGGTGGAGAAAACCACCCTTTCTTTGCAAGAATATTTTTTACCAGCCAGTCTGTCCGTTTCGATTTTCCCCTGATATAAAAGCAGGCAATAAAATTGCCGCCTGGTTTCAAAACACGCCATATTTCATGAAATGCTTTTTGCTTGTCAGGAAATGCATGAAAACCATTCATACTGACAACAGTATCAACAGATTCATTCTCCATTTGCAGATTTCCCACATCACCCTGAATACATTTGATATGTGCATGACTGCCAAGTCTTTTTCTGGCTTGATCAAGCATATCTATGCT
>NZ_CAKRNY010000075.1 GCF_934371575.1 uncultured Blautia sp.
GTAATGATCGCAGTACCATGCTGGTCGTCATGGAAGATCGGAATATCACATTTTTCTTTCAGTTTCTTCTCGATTTCAAAACATCTCGGTGCGGAAATATCTTCCAGGTTTACTCCACCGAAGGAACCGGAGATCATATAGATTGTATTTACAATTTCGTCCACATCGTTGCTTTTAATGCAGAGCGGGAATGCATCCACATCACCAAATGCCTTGAAAAGGACACATTTTCCTTCCATAACCGGCATTCCGGCTTCCGGTCCGATGTTTCCAAGTCCAAGAACAGCAGAACCGTCTGTAACTACCAGACACATGTTCCATCTTCTTGTGAGTTCGTAGGATTTGTTTACATCCTTCTGGATTTCCAGACAAGGCTGTGCAACTCCAGGTGTATAAGCAAGTGACAGATCATCCTTATTTTCTACAGGTACTCTTGTTACAACTTCAATCTTACCTTTCCATTCTCCATGCAGTCTTAAAGATTCTTTTGCATAATCCATTTCTATTGTCCTCCCTGGTATTTTCTAATCTCATCTATTAATAGTTTCCTGTAAAGAATTTGCTGTCTTTTGGAAGCTCATATCCGTCAAAATATTTATCAAAGTCAAGTTTGAGATATCCACACAGATTAGCAAGTTCAACCATCGTATTATCGTTTACAGGTAATCCATGCTCTCTTCTTTCTTTTTCTGCAAGAACTTCTTTTTCACCATGTGTATAAATACGGTCTTTGCCTTCTGCCTTCGGGCTTTCTCTCAAAGCTTCCAGATATTCTGAAAAGTGTCTGCGGATTGCCTGAGGATCACCGAATGCAGCCGGATCGATTGCCATAAATCCATGGCAGATTCCTGTTTTATCCTGGAATGTGCAGCAATGATCCGAAGTGACACCCATGGAAAGAATGGAACTGAACAGTTCACACAACATACCATATCCATATCCCTTGTGGCTTCCTGTAACTTCTTCATTTCCACCAAGGGGCATGATTCCGCCGCCCTTCTTTGCAACAATATTGGCAAGGACATCCGGTGCATCTGTGCTTGCATGACCATCTTTATCCAGCGCCCATCCATCAGGAAGCGGTTTCTCCATTTTGTTGTACATTTCGAGTTTTCCTCTTGTAACTACCGTGGTAGAACAGTCAAAGAAAAACGGATACGGGTCTGCCGGCATAGCTACTGCGATTGGGTTTGAGCCAAGCATGGCTTTTTTGCCAAACGTAGGAACCATAATAGCCTCTGAATTGGTGCAGGCCATTCCCAAAAGTCCCTCATCGCACGCCATCTTTGCATAATATCCGGCAATACCGAAATGATTGGACTCACGGACAGTTACAATTCCAACTCCGGTTTTTTTGGCTTTTTCGATGGCTTTTTTCATTGCATAAACGGAAATAAGCTGTCCCATTCCATTATGACCGTCAATCACTGCAGATATCGGTGTTTCAAATACAACTTCAGGCTTTGCCTGCGGATGGATCGTTCCCTTTTCGATTCCCTTATGATAACGCACCATTCTCTGCATACCATGACTTTCTATTCCATAAAGGTCAGCCGTAAGAAGCACATCCTTGATCTGATTGCTTTCTTCCTCTGTAAAACCAAACGCCTTGAATACGTCTCCGCAAAAATGATTCAGTGTCTCATATGACCATTTCACATATCCCATTGTTTCGTCCCTCTTTCCGGTATTGCCGGTTTTATTTATTGGCATTACCAATTTATATTTTGATTATACCACTGGTATTACCAAAACGCAATAGAGGTCATATCAATTTATCCTGTAAAAATGCCCAAAATTTCTCAGGATTTTTTTTGCATTTCTTCCATATAGCGTTCAATCGTATCCATATGTTCGGACATACATCGTTCCGCCTGTTCTGCATCTCCGTTGATGATCGCCTCAACAAGCCGATGATGCTGGTCATCAACCTCTCTGGCAGAATTATTCTTTTTCATAATGTAGTCTCTCGTCCCGGAAACAATATTCTCAGTCAGCTGATCCGCTGCCGCAAGGACACTGTAAATCATCGGGTTATCTGCGATCTTTGCAATCTTCTGGTGAAGTTCGCGATCCAGTTCACCCCGTATCTTTTCATCTTCTGCTGCGTCCAGCCGTGCAAGAATCACCCTTAATTCTGCTGCATCCAGCGGTGTGCACTTTCTCGCTGCAAGAATTGCTGCTTCTCTTTCCAGTGCCGCACGGAACTGCTGATTCTGGCGCAGATATCCATGATTTAATTTAAAAAGTATGGATAAGGGTTCGATCAGCCAGGTATCCAGATCCTCCGTAATATAATTCCCGCCTCCCGGCACCGGCTTTACTATTCCCAACAGTTCCAGTGCTCTCAGAGCTTCTCTGACTGCCGGTCTGGACACTCCCATGGTCTCCGCCATTGTCCGCTCTGCCGGAAGGGCAGCTCCCGCTTTGAGATTGCCATTCTGAATGTTCTCTATGATCTGATTTAAAATCCCGTTGAAAGCCCGTTCATCCCCAATTTCTTTAAACATACTCCATGCCTCCACATCCCATTTCCGTCCGTATATTCTTACAGACGGTATCATTTTTTTACTGTCTTTCCCATACAATTTATTTTGGGTACAACTGCACAGTATAGCAGTTATTTCTTATTCATATACATTATCAAAATACAAAGGTGCTTATTCTTGTAACAACCAATCAGCTATGTCGTGAATCTCGATTCCTTCATAGCTATATTTTGGATGTTTGGTTCGAGCAATAATCATTTTCGGATAAGCACCTTGGATCTGAAGCAGACTGACCTTATTAGTAGAAATCAATGAAGATAATATTGATGTATTGTTTTCATATAGTCACCCACTTTCAAAAATTGAAAGTTCTTCATTTCCTGAAACTGCTCCAATGTATTTATTATATTGTCTGTTAATAACATATGCAAGATGCCTCTATAAAATAATAATACCGGTACTGGATATCAAGATCCCGCACCGGTTTATTGATTGCTCTCTGGTCTCCATTGCAATACTTCATAATCACTTCTTCTTATTCCTGAGACAATGTTTCCAAAGATATTTTTCTTATGTGAACGATTTTAAAATTATCAATATACATCAGTTTTTTTCGATTTCTCAACCAGCTTTACGGCAGAATCTCAAGCCAGTAGCCATCTGGATCTACGATGAAATAAATTCCCATTGCTTCATTTTCGAAGCAAATGCATCCCATCTCTTTGTGCTTTTTGTGTGCTGCCTCGTAATCCTCTGCCTGGAATGCCAGGTGGAATTCGCATTCACCCAGATTATATGGCTGTGGATGATCTTTAAGCCAGGTAAGTTCCAACTCAAAATCACTTACATCGTTGCTCAGATACACAATGATAAAATCATCTGTAGTCTTTCTTCTCACTTCGTGCAGATCAAGAGCCTCGTTGTAAAATTTAATAGATCGCTCCAGATCTGACACATTGTAGTTTTCGTGAATCATCTTAAACTTCATAATTCTTCTCCTTTTGTACATTCTGTGTTTTTAATGCGTGACTTATATTGTGGACATTCAGTAATAAACCGCTTAATTACACTGGCATCATTCCAGTAATGCATTGGAAAAATGACATTGCAATCTACATTTTTAAGGAAATACAGGATTCCGTCAGCATAGTGATCTCCCTGTCTTGGATCTAAGGGAACAAATGCAACATCAAAATGCATACCCTTGATTTTCCTGATCTCCGCACGATATGCAGAAGTAAGTCTCTGATTGTCAGCTTTCGGCTCACCATCCCAATACCAGTCGTTTAAGTCACCGGCATGATAAATGGTGCCTTCCTTTGTTTTGACAATAAATGCTACACCACTATCGTTAGATAGCAATGTATCGACTTGAGTGCCATTATCCAGATTATAAGTCTGATCATGATAAACATATGTGATCTTCATATCCGACAAATGATTCCTTTTTCGTATATCATTCGCCAGAACTGTCTGATATGTCATTCCCATATCGTCAAGGATCTCAAAAATCACAGGATTAAAATGATCCTTATGAAAATGACTGCAAAAGACGATTACTTCTTTTTTCTTATCAAGCTGTGGTAATTCACCCTTATAATAGTCAAAAATATAGTAGCAATCTTTAGTTTCAATTAAAAATCCACTGTGGTTAATGTAAGTAATTTTCATCATATCACCTGTATAAAATAACTCCAGTACCGAATATCAAAATCCATTCTCTGTCATACCATATTCGGATTCCATACTTGCCATAATCCATTGCCATAGCATGTGTCATATTAACAATGGCTTATGATTATCACTTTACCGTGTCAAAGTTTTTCGTATGCAATTTTAGCAGATATTTCTGACATTGTCCACAATTTTAGAAAGTATCTCCGCTACGGTAAAATAACTAAAACTAATAATTTTATGCATTGTTTTTCCTTTATTCTTACAGTTGCTTATGCGAAATGACCTTGATAAGTAACCCTAACAACAAAAAGCTACTCTTTGAATTCCTCAAAAAGTAGCTTTCTTAAACAAAATCATCGTCCTATATTTGTTCGTTTATTTTGCTTTACCTCTTGTATCAGCTAAAACAGATACTACAATAATTACTCCTTTTAATACTTGCTGCCAATATGTATTCATACCGACTAATGTCATACCATTGGTCAAAACTGTAAGAAGAAGTACACCGACTATTGTACCCATTACTTTTCCGCGTCCACCTGACATACTAGTTCCACCAACAACAGATGCTGTAATACAGTCCATTTCAAAGTTAAGTCCTGCCGATGGCTGCCCTGATCCAAGTCTTGTTGTGACAATCAGTCCTGCAATTGAGGTAAGAACTCCCATTATAACATATACAAGAATTTTCACTTTAACTACCGGTATTCCAGACCAACGACTTGTTTCCATATTTCCACCAACTGCATAAATGTAACGTCCAAAACGAAATTTTGTGGTCAGCATGACACCAAAAATAATTGCAACAATCATAATAATAACTGGAATCGGTACTGGTCCCATATAACCAGTTCCAATTTTTGTAAAATTAT
Source organism: uncultured Blautia sp. (assembly GCF_934371575.1). GTDB lineage: Bacteria > Bacillota > Clostridia > Lachnospirales > Lachnospiraceae > Blautia_A. Next base: position 5,039 of record NZ_CAKRNY010000075.1, read on the forward strand.
CATTTGACCATACAATTGAATTCCCACCAGTTATAATATATGCCAAACCTCTGAGGATTGTCATACTTGCCAGTGTAGCAATAAAGCCAGGCAAACATCCAACAGCACAAAGAACTCCATTGCAAAGGCCAACCAAAGCACCAACAAAAATTGCTGCCAAAATTGCAAGTAACACGCTATTAGTATTTTTGCACACTACTGCTCCTACCAGACCAGCCGCACAAACAAGTGAACCTGCTGACAGATCAATTTCTCCAATGATAATAATCATTGTCATTCCTACTGCTGCAATTGCAGTGTAAGAAGCCTGTCTCAAAATATTGGTAATATTATTAACAGAAAGAAATTGTGGATTCATAATCGTCCATACTACACAAAGTAAAAGCACCACACCTACTAAGAGAAGCTCTCTTAATCCATTAATATTTATTTTCTTTTCCTTCATTCTTTTACACCTCCAAATGCGGCCTGCATGATATTATTTCTCGTTACTTCTTCTGCTGTCAATTCTCCTGAAATACTTCCTTCATGCATAACAAGAATACGATCACTTACCTGCATTACTTCAGACATTTCTGAAGAAATCATAATAATACTCATTCCCTGTTCGGTCATTTTTCTCATCAGGGCATAAATTTCACTCTTAGCTCCAATATCAATTCCTCTAGTAGGCTCATCCATAATCAGAATATTAGGTTTCATCGCAAGCCACTTTGCAATAACTACTTTTTGCTGATTTCCACCACTCAATTCCTTAACTTCCTGTTCTTCATTACGAAGATTAATTCCTAAATCTGAAATAAATGTTCCCGTAATATTTTTTAAAGCTTTTTTATTCAAAAGAGCACTTTTAAATTGTCCAATCTTTGAAATTAACATGTTATCTTTAATACTCATTCCAAGAATCAGACCGAGCCCTTTTCGATCTTCTGGAACCAATCCAATACCTGCCTGAATCGCATCCTTTGGACTAGATATTTTAACTTTCCCACCTTCCACGTAAATTTCACCACTTCCAATTGGATCCACACCAAAGATTACTCTTGCAAGTTCTGTTCTTCCTGCCCCTACAAGACCAAAGAATCCAAGAATTTCTTTTTCATAGAGTTTAAAATTTACCGGTTTTGCCCCTGGAAATACTTCTACGTTTTTCACTTCAAGAACAACTTTATTTTTATTTACAAATTCACTTCCGGATTTCTTTTCTATATTTAACTCATGACCAATCATCATGGAAATGATATCTTTTTCCTGAACATCTTTTGTATTTACTGTGTCAATATACTTTCCATTTCGGAACACTGTGATTCGATCGGAAAGTTCAAAAACTTCTTCCATCCTATGTGAGATGTAAACAATACAAACACCTTTAGCTTTTAGCTCTTTAATTAATTTAAATAAGGTCTGAGATTCTTTTTCGGATAGACTTGCCGTTGGTTCATCAAACACCACTACTCTTGCATTAAATGACAATGCCTTCGCAATCTCTACACACTGTTTCTGCCCACAACTCAACTTTGATACTTCTGTATTCGGGTCTATATCCAGTTTTACTTTTTTCAGTTCTTCAACAGCATTCTGCAAAAGCTGCTTTTTATCTACTGTCTGTCCTGCACCTAAAGGTTCTCTACCTATGAAAATATTTTCTGCGATATTCATATTTTCAAGAAGATTAAATTCCTGAAATACCATGCTGAGACCCAATTTCTGTCCTACTAAAGGAGATTTGATCTCTACTTCTTCCAGTTGATTTGAAGATTGATTCTGAAGATACATCTTGCCACTATCTCTGGTATATACCCCAGTCATAATCTTCATAAGTGTAGATTTTCCTGCACCATTTTCTCCCATCAATGCATGTATTTCACCCTGTCGGAGATCTATCTGTACATTATCCAATGCTTTAATTCCTGCAAAAGCTTTAGATATACCTTCCATTTTTACGATTGTCTGAGACGTCATTTGATTTTCACCCCTTTTTCTAAGAAACCATCTGCTATATGCAGATGGTTTCTTATTTGCATGAGAATATCCTATTCCACTTCAACTCCATAACCTTTTTCGCGATCGATGAAATCCTGGATATTATCTTTGTCCATGTATTCTACCGGAACTTCAATAAATTCTTCTGTTTCTTCTCCCTGATACCATTTAATTGCCTGTTCTACTGCTGTATATCCCATCTTATATGGATCCTGAGATACTCCAATTGCAACTTTTCCATCACGAATAGCTGACATATTTTCAGCAGTAGCATCTACTGTTGTAATATATAGATCACTTAACCCTGCTGAAGTTGCCGCACTTAAAATTGCCATTCCTGAGTTTTCATTAACACCTACAAATGCATCAATATCTGGATGAGCCTGAAGAATATTTTCTGCTGAAGCAAGTGCCGTATCTCTTGCATGTGCAGTCTGCTGTTCTGCTACAACCTCAATATCCGTATCTTTAATTTTATCCATAAATCCATCTGTTCTATCTTTTAAGGATGTTACAGTTATACCATCAATAATAGCTATTTTTCCTTTTCCATCTAACTGCTCAATTACTGCATCGGCAAGCATTTCACCAACCTTCTTATTATCAGAAGCTACAAATGATGTAGAACCTTCACAGTCAACATCCATAGTGAATACACCTACACCTTTTTCAGTTGCTGCTTTTACTGCATTTACTACACCATCTGAATCATATGGATTCAAAAGAAGAACATCACTTCCTTTAGTAACAAGATTTTCAATCTGTGATACCTGAGTTTCCAGAGAGCTATCAGCTGCCAGAATATTACAATTTTCAACACCAAGATCTGTACAAGCCTGTTCAATGCCCTTCTGCATTGCTACAAAGAAAGGATGCACATTCTGTCCAAATGATACTCCGATTGAAATATCTTTTGCATCTTTATCCGCTGCGAAAACAACTGTTGCACCTGTCATAAGAGATACTACCATAGTTGCTGCACATAAAATACTAACAAATCTTCTTTTCATTTTTAATTCCCCCAATTTATAATAATTCCATAGATTATTTTCTATTTACATGCTATGATAATTATGTATTTACAATTGTGGACCACCTTTGATATGACGAGGTGCCACTGCGATTTTTCCCAGAATCGCATATTGTGATGCATGACCTGCTGCTGGAATATTGCCTGGTACGCAATGAATCGTTGAATAAGCAATAGTCGCAAACTTTATTGCTTCTTTGTATTCCGGTGGAATGCCGATTTCAGCAGAGGTTGTTACTTTAATATTACCTGGAACTCTTTTTTGAATTTCTTTCATGATCTGTGGATTCTTAACACCACCACCACTTGCATAAAGTTTATCAGTTGATTTGATAATTTCTTCAGGTACATTTTCTTTCATACTTCTCGCAACAGCTTCTCCTGTAAATGCACATGCGGTCGCAAGAAGATCTTCTTTTGCTACAGAGCTAAATTTCTGAATGGTTGCTTTAATATAATCCTCACTATAATCCTGTGACCATCCAGAACGTGGCACTGGTCTATCCCAGAATGGATGTTGCATAAAATATTCCATTAATTCATCATTAACTTTTCCTGAAGCTGCAATTGCTCCATCTTTATCATATTCTAAACCAAACAATACTTTACACATATAATTTGAAATAATATTTCCTGGGCCTGTATCAAAGCCAAACATCCTTCGTCTATCAGCATTAGCAACATGAAGATTAGCAATTCCACCAATATTTAATGTCATTGTATATCCCGGCTTATCTCTAAAAAGAATATAATCCAGATATGGCATTAACGGAGCCGCAGCACCACCGGAAGTATGATCTGCCGGACGAAAATGTGTAACCGTATCAATATCTACCAAATTGGCAATTACTGACGTATCTCCCATCTGCGTTCCACATGGATAGTTTCCAGACAACCAACGACCTACCCAATCATCTTTTTCCTCTTTTGTCATCTTTGCAATTGCTGCATGATTAGGCTGTTCCTGATAAATTGTCTGAGTATCTAATCCAAGTACTTTTATGTTCCTGGAATCAATATTGTTTTCCTTCATAAACTGAGCTGCTTTTTCGGCAAATACTGCTCCACATAAATAATTAAGACGATTTAAGCCAACCATATCTACCTTATTGACAAATGCATCCTGAACAATATCAGCAACTTCTTTGGGCCACTCATAAGATCCTCCACAAATAAAACGCGGTGCTTTTGGGAATCCATCTTCAGCCATTTCCGTTTCAGCCAGGATAACATCGATTCCATCAAACGAGGAACCGCTGTTCATTCCCATAATTAAATCCATTTTTTTTCCTCCTTTTTTTATGATTTCTTTTATGTGTAATCCTCACGGAATTACTTTCTATACTTTGGCAATGTACATGATTTACGAATAATAAGTTCTGGGTCTAACTTTTTACATTCATAATCAGTTGTTTCTTCTGGCTCACCAATTAATTCAAATAAACGTCTTGTAGCTTGTTTTCCTATTTCAGTAATTGGCTGTTCAATTGTTGTAATATCCAAAAGTTCATTGTATTCTTCGTCATCCCACACCAGAAGTGAAATATCCTGTGGAATTTTCATTTGTCTTTCTTTAAGATCCAATAAAACTCCACTGCAAAGACTATTATTCAAAACATATAATGCAGTAATATCTGGATGTTCTTCCAAAAATTCATGACATACTTTCCTACTCATTTTATCTGAAAGTTCATCCACACTTGCAATCAATGATTCATCGTATTCAATCCCTGCATCCGCAAAAGCTGCTTTATATCCTTTAATACGCTCTTGAACCGTAGAAAAGTTTGCTGTTGCAATAATGCCAATTTTTCTATGCCCCATATCCATCAAATATTTTGTTGCTTTATAGGATGCATCAAAATTTTCGCTCTGTATTACATCTCTGTTTATTCCTGGAATATTTCTGTCAACAAATACAATCGGTAATTTACTGATATAAAATTCTTTATATTTTTTATCCATGTTGGCATCAGCTCGATATGCGGACATAAGAATAACTCCATCGACTTTTCTGCTATTTAAATCTTTAAGATGTTTTAATTCTTTTTCAATATCTTCATGAGTAGTACATATCAAAACATTGTATCCTTTTTTTTGAGCTTCCTTTTCAACTGCATATACCAATGCTGTGGAATATGTGTTTCTGATACTTCCGACTATAACTGCTATCGTTTTTGTAGTCTGAGATCTCAAACCCCTTGCTATAAGATTTGGCTGATAATCCAATTGTCTTACAGCATCCCAAACTCTTTCTCTAGACTTTTCAGATACACTTCCATAATTTCCTACAACGCGTCCTGCGGTTGCTCTGGAAACACCTGCTAATCTTGCTACATCATCAATAGTAATAGTTCTATCATCACCCATATTATTCCCCCAGTTATTTGAGAACGTTCTCAAATGTCTTTAAAAATAAAAGCCAAGTCGTTCTTATCTGATAATTGAGAACGTTCTCAACTGATGGCTTTATCATATATTTCTTGTGTATTTTTGTCAATAGTTTTTTATTATATTTTTGATGTTTGTATATTATATATAATTTTTCATTGAAAATTTCTGTTATATTTTTTTAACCAAATTATTCTAAGTCTCACCCATTCTATTCAATAGTGAAAATCAACTCCGCTGAAATCTTTATTGGCATTCACTCCTTTCCATGCCCTGTATTACTGCAACGCACCGGATTTGACTATATGGTTCACTGATGATTACCATAATCGGACTTCCACCGACTGGTGCGCCCCAACTTTGCTAGGCACGCGCCTATTACACTGAAAAGACACCAACCGCAGTCAGTGTCTTTTCTGTCATTTCTTCAATCTTTCTATTCTCTCACACAAATATCTCATACATTCCCACCATCACCGGCATGGTCACAATTGACAGCAGTGCCGTAAGTACATACAATGGGCTCGCATATGTAGCATTTTTATCATATAGTTGCGCTATGGATGTCACAGTCGCACAGTCAGGCGTTATAGATGCAATATACACAGTCAGGAGAATCTGTTTGGAATCATTTAGTCCCGCAAATGTATAAATTAATTTCATTAAAGTTATCGTGATACACTAAAATGAATCTTCTTTGAATTCTTCCATATATCTAAAAACTTTATTATCATACCTTGTTTTTTATACCAGCCAATTCCAATCATTACAAGTCCAATAATTATCACTACAGTTCGGCGTATGGAATCGGGTGAAAGCAGGCAAGATACAATAATTCCAGTACCTGCACCCGTAAAAAAATCAATGATTGATTTTTCTTTTTTTATTTTTCCCAATACTCTTTCTTTATCTATTGTCTTTACCATCTTTGAATCCTCTTTTATCAACGCATCAAGAAAGATTTCAAACTGATTGCTTATATCTATCAGCATTTGTAAATCTGGATAACTTTTTTGATTCTCCCAGTTCGAAACTGTCTGTCGTGTCACATGAAATAACGACCCAAATTGCTCTTGCGTTAATTGCCGTTCTTTTCGAATTGTCGATATTTGATTTCCAATATTCATAATAATTTCCTCCTCGCATCCATATCATATATGACAATTGTATATTAAGTAAAGCAATTATCTGTTTACAGTGCGTGTATTATAAT
>NZ_CAKRNY010000076.1 GCF_934371575.1 uncultured Blautia sp.
AAAGCACAATTACACAAACTTCGTCTGCGCACCAGCAATACCTATTATATACGATTAGGGCTTGTACTGGTTTCGACGGGGGTTTTGAAGTTGTGGAAGCCATCCGCAGTCTCCCGAACTGCGTAATAACGGGAAATTCTAAATATAAACGCTGACGATCAGTTAGTAATGGCAGCCTAAGTGCTGCCCGTCAGTCCTGTTGCACTCACACTTCAGGAGTCTGGCGTCGACCTTGTGAGAAACCTTGCCGGGTAAGCTTTGCCCCGGTAGATGTATCATGAAGCTACTGAAGCAGTAAGCCTGTCGGTGGGCGTGCTGTGGAGGGAATGTTAATACAGCGACTGTGATGGGAGATGCCGCAAGGGATAGACTTTCGGACGCGGGTTCAATTCCCGCCAGGTCCACTGACAAGAATGGGGTGAACATTAGAGAAGAACTTTCTAATGTTTACCCTATTTTTTTAACGGAATTGTGTCCAATATCGACAAAATTCAGTTCTTTTTCGAGATTTCCTTGACAACGAGAACTGAAAAGGGTATCATTCCAATAAATGGATACATTTAGTATATTCATAATACAATCCAGGAGAAACATATGGAGAAAGACACGAAAGAAACTCAAAAGAAGGTCACTCCCTCATCCTCCACAGCAGCTATGCTCAATAACGATACCATTGATCTGGTAGAGCTTATGTACGCATTGTTAAGAAGATGGAAGATGCTGGTGCTGACCGCTGTAGTGGGAGCTCTTCTGGCAGGTGCCTACCATCAGTTTCTGGTGAAGCCCACCTATCAGGCAGATGCGTCGATCTTCATCACCAATACGGACTCTGTGATCACAATCTCTGATATGCAGCTTAGTTCTGCACTGACAGAAGATTATTCCAAGATCCTTACCAGTCGTTCCGTATTGAAGGAAGTAATCGCGGATCAGGATCTGGATATGACCTATCGGGATCTGGCGAATCTGCTCACCATTACCAACCCGGATTCCTCCCATATTATCAATATCGCAGTGAACTGCGGTGATGCAGATATGGCGCGGAACATTGCCAACTCCCTGATGAATGTGGGAATCCACAGAATTTATCAGGTAATCGGTACCGGAGAACCCAATGTAATCGACTATTCTGAAGCTGATTCCATAGTGGAGACTACCCCAGGACTGAAGAAATATGTGATGATGGGAGCTTTATTAGGACTTGCCCTGATGTGCGCACTGATCACAGTAAGATTCCTGTTAGACACCACACTGAAATCCGAAGAAGACATTACCAAATACCTGCGGCTGCCTGTGCTGTCCGTAGTACCATACTATGAAGAAGGGAAAGACTGATTATGGAAAGAGATACAACAGTAGAAGCCCTTTTTCAGGATCTGATGAACAATGGCAGCATGGATGAGCCGTGGACTGTACGCCCGGATAAAGCTGTGAAGCCTGTATTATCTAAGCTTCCTTTCCGTGTAAACGAGGCGATCAATATCCTTCGAGGAAATATCCAGATGAGTGGTTACCGACTGAAAGCGATCGCGGTTACCAGTGCCAGAGCACATGAGGGGAAATCCTCTATTGCCTTCCGTCTTGCTAAGAGTATGGCGGCATTGGATAAGCGGGTTCTATATCTGGACAGCGATATCCGTAATTCCAAAATCCAGGAACGCTATCAGATCCAGGGCGAATATAAAGGGCTCAGCGAATACCTTTGTGGGAAATCCCAGTTAGAGGAAATTGTTTACCATACAGATGATAAATGGCTGGACATGGTTTTTGCAGGTGCTGTAGCACCGAACCCTAGTGAACTGATCTCTGGCAGCCTGTTCGCAGACCTGATGTCCTTTGGCAGACATAATTATGACTATGTGATTTTGGATACCCCGCCAGTGAATCTGGTTGTAGACGGACTTCTGGCTGCCAAGCAGTGCGACGGTACCATTCTGGTAGTAGAGAGTGGTAATACAGAGCGTGCCCAGGCAGAGAAGGCCAAGCAGCAGCTTGAGTATGCCGGTATCAAGATCTTAGGGGCAGTCCTGAACAAGGCTGGTGCAGAAGGCAGACGCTATGGTTACGGCTATGGCTATGGAAAATACGGCTACGGTTACGGCTATGGCAAGCATTATGGGGCAGAGAAGGAGAACAGCCAGGGAGAGGATACGGATGGAAAGAAACACAAGCATAAGTACCGGAAGTAAACACTCCCATTCTCACCATCACAGAAGAAAGAAGCCTCTGTACCGTCGGATCCGCCATTGGATCCGAAAGCATAAGAGACAGCTTCTGGCATCTGTCGCCGTCTGTGTCCTGGCGTCTGCGGGCGTTGGATTTCTGATCCGGCAGGAGCTGGCGAAGCAGGCTTCCATGCAGATCACTGCGGGAAATTCCCATGATGTGGGAAACAGCTACCGTGAGCTTACCTATAAAGGCAGGAAATATCGATACAATTCTCTTGTAAGAACGATTCTCTATGCAGGAATTGACGACACAGATATACTTACAGAGAGCAAGCAGTATGGCAATAAAGGCAGGGCAGACAGCATTGCCCTTGTTGTTCTGGATAAACAGAAGAAGAAAATTACCATTCTTCCTATTAACCGTGATACCATGACTCAGGTCCGCAGATATTCTCTGAATGGAAATGATAACGGACTATATACCACCCATATTGGATATGCTTATTCCTATGGAAATGGCGGTAAAGTCAGCTGTGAGAATCTGATGGAAGCGGTATCCCTGCTTCTTGGGGGAATCACCATAGGTGATTATGTGGTAACCAGCCAGGCTTCTATGCCATATATTAATAACCTGGCAGATGGGGTTACGGTGACAGTTCCCAATGATGATCTTGCAGAACAGTATCCGGAATTATACCAGGGAAACAAAGTAACCCTAAATGATAAGAATGTAACCTCGTATCTGCAATACCGGGATACAGAGGATACCTTCAGCAATGAGGGCAGAATGGAGCGACAGAAGACGTTTGTGACTTCATTTGTGAATCAGCTGAAGCAGATGTCTTCCGGGACTCTTGATGACAAATGGGATGAGCTTGGTGACATGGAGGATTATCTCCAGACCAGCATTACCAGAAATAAATATCTCGACCTGGTAACTCTTATAAAGAACCTGGATTTTTCCGAAGAGAATTACGATTCTATTCCGGGAAAAGACCAGGAGGGAGAACTCCATGATGAGTTTATTCCAGACGAAGAGGGACTACAGGAGAAGATTATAGAACTCTTTTATGAAGAAGCATAATTTCAAGGAGGGACAAACCAATGAAACGTAAAACAATCGCAGCATTAATCGCAGTCCTTACAGTAGGTATGTGCACCAGCGTATGGGCAGCGCCAAGTATTTCACAGATCATCCCGGAGGCACCGGTGGTAGTAAGCGGAAATCTTACAGGGGGACAGACTCTGGTTGTAACCAATGTAAATACAAACGCTTATAAAGACACTACTGTTGCAGAGGTAGTAAAGAAGGCGAATGATGATAATACGGTGACTACAGTGAAGGAAATCCTTACGGAGCTGAAGGTGGATACCAAGAAGGAAGAAATTAAGACTACCACCGGAACGAAGGTAAATCCTAATTTGTATGAGCAGGTTACTCCATTTGTTGACCTTGCTATCAAGGAAGGGGATAAGATTACACTGGAGAGCACCGGAGCCGTCACTGCTACAATTACTGTAGATGCAGTTAAGGAGATGGAGAAGAAGGATGTTCTTCTGATGCAGATCGACCCAAGTACCGGTAAGGTATTCTTCATAGCTCCTGAGAAGATGGATAAGGCTACCGGTGAGATCACCGCTACTTTCCAGACACTTGGACCGGTTGCAGTCTTAAAGACAGTTCCGATTGTTGTAAAGAACACTGCTCCGGAGAAATACGAGAATGAAAAGGCAGCAGAGGCAGTTACAGAGTTCAAGGATGAGACAAAGGATGTTAAGCTTGCCGATGTATTGAATATTCTTACCACAGAGGATACCACAGCCATTGAAGTAGCAGATGGTGTTACTGTTAATGCAGCTGATTACAGCACTGCTATGGGATTTGCGGATCTTGCCATCAAGCAGGGAGAGGATTATCTCTATGATATGGATGGAAGTCTGGAAGCAGAAGCTCAGCGTGATCTGGCATCTACAGATTGGCAGCGTCTGGTACAGAGCGCAAATCCGGATTATGATGTGGCAGCAGCAGAAGCTGATCCATCTCTTCTGGAAGAACTTGAGCCATTTACAATCCCGGGAAGCTTCCTGATGCAGATCAATCCGGTAACTGGTGAAGCTGAGTATATCTATGAGCCAGAATTGTATTTTACATCTGCAAACAGTGATGGAGAAGAAGCAGAAGAAGCTAAAGAAAGCGATGCCGAAGAGGTTCGTACAAGCTGGACAATCGAGGATGAGGATGCCAGTGCTGAGACACCGAATCTTGTAATCCGTGCAGAATTTAAGAGTATGGGACCGTTTGCTATTTTTCTTCCCAATGATGTTCAGTAATTGAATATAATCAGATGATTTAAAGTTCCGGGGGGGGGGCAGAACTGCATTCAGTAATTAGGATTTGTGATTTGATTAAATAATGGTTTGTCTCCCCCGGAATTCCACTGGAAACAGAGTAATGGAATTTCGGGGATTTTTATGAAAACGAAAGCAATAAAATTAGGGAGAGACATGACGTAAGTCATGTGAAGAAAGATTATCTATGTATAGAAAAGATTCAGAGGGATGGTTGAAGCATTCGGATTTTATAGTCCTGGACATGATCTGTCTGCAGCTGGCTTATATTCTGGCATATGCAGTCAGCGGATACGGATTCAATCCATATGCTATTATTATTTATCGAAATATGGCAGTTTTTCTGGAACTGGCAGATCTTGTGGTGATCTTTTCCTATGGTACTATGAAAAGTGTTCTGAAACTAGGCTATTACCGGGATTTTGTGGTCACCTTAAAGCATTCTGTTATCGTCGGAACACTGGCTGTTCTGTATTTGTTTTTGCTGCAGCAGGGTCAGGCTTTTTCCAGACTAACACTGATCCTTACTGTGGTTATTTATCTGGGACTTACCTATGCTGTAAGAGAATTCTGGAAAAAGATGCTGAGAAGGCAAATGGTGGATGGCGGCGAACGGAAGCTGCTCATTGTCACCTCAAAGGATGTTGCAGAACAGGTAATCGGGAACATGCAAAAAAATAACTATGCAAGATATACACTGGCAGGAGCTGTGGTAATTGACGCAGAATGGACAGGCAAAGAAATTCATGGTGTACCAGTGGTTGCCGATCAGGAAGCAACTCCTATGTATGTATGTCAGGAATGGATCGATGAGGTATTGATCGTTGTTTCAGAGAATTTACCATATCCTGGCGAGTTGATCAATAAGTTAGCTGAGACCGGAGTGACCATACATTTAAATCTTGCAAAGATTACAAATGTGCCTGGTAAAAAGCAGTTTGTAGAAAAAGTGGGAAATTATACCGTTTTGACTACAAGTATTAACTATGCTTCTGCCAGACAGCTGATGCTGAAGCGGTTGACGGATATAGCAGGTGGACTGGTTGGTTGTATCCTGACGGGGATTATTTGCATATTTGTAGGACCTGCAATTTATATTGCGTCTCCAGGACCAATTTTTTTCGCACAGGAACGTGTGGGGAAAAATGGAAAGAAATTTAAGATGTATAAATTCCGAAGTATGTATATGGATGCGGAGGAACGGAAAGCTGAGCTTATGAAGGACAATAAGCTGGGGGATGGGAAGATGTTTAAGCTGGATTTTGATCCCCGTGTGATTGGAAATAAGATTCTTCCTGACGGAACACACAAAACAGGAATCGGCGATTTCATCAGACGGACCAGTCTGGATGAGTTTCCCCAGTTTTTCAATGTGCTGAAGGGCGATATGTCTATTATCGGTACCAGACCGCCACTGCTTTCTGAAACCTCGCTGTATGAGCCTCATCACAGGGCAAGACTGGCTATTAAGCCGGGAATTACTGGAATGTGGCAGGTAAGCGGTCGAAGTGATATTACGGACTTTGAAGAGGTTGTAAGGCTGGATAAAGAATATATTGCCAACTGGAATATTGGACTTGATATTAAAATTTTATTAAAGACAATATTGGTAGTATTTAAGAAAGAGGGATCAGTGTGACTCTGTTTTTATCCTGCTTTTGTGATAGATGTATAAATTGATTTGAGAGGAAAAACAAATTATGTTGAATGATCAATACAAGAAGATGAAAAATCTGTTTTTAAGACAAAGCTACATTGATGCATGGGAAGATTACCAGCGTTCTATCCGCAAGAAGAGTTATGCGCAATGGGATTATATTGTATTGACCGCATCCAACGAAGAGCAGGCAGAAGCATTTCGCAGCCAGATTGCATATCGTCAGGGAAAGAATGTGCTTCCTTGCAGGACGAAATATATGGTATTGCCAGATCCGGATGGAAAGCGTGTGGGATCTGGCGGAGCTACCCTTCAGGTACTTCGAAAACTGGCAGAGAAAGAGGACATTGCAGGAGATTTCCATAAAAAGAGAATACTTGTGATCCATTCTGGCGGGGACAGCAAACGTGTTCCCCAGTATTCTGTGTGCGGTAAACTTTTCTCCCCAGTTCCCCGTGAACTTCCAGATGGAAGGGGATCTACATTATTTGATGAATTTCTGATCGGTATGGCAGGGGTGCCGTCTCGTTTCCGGGAGGGAATACTGGTTCTCTCTGGAGATGTTCTTCTTCTGTTTAATCCGCTGCAGATTGATGCACAGTTTAGCGGCGCTGCAGCAATTTCTATGAAATCCCCAGTAGAAATAGGAAAAGACCATGGGGTATTTTTGAATAATGGAAAAGATTATGTAAAAAAATTCCTTCACAAACAGCCAGTGGAGACACTGGAGAAGCTTGGGGCAGTAAATGCTCAGGGAAATGTGGATCTGGATACTGGGGCTGTCCTTTTTGATGTGGATATGATGAATGCCCTTTTGTCACTGGTACAGACAGAAGGCGTAGTTGATGAGGAGAAATATTCCTGTTTTGTAAATGAACGCTCTCGTATCAGCTTATATGGAGATTTCCTTTATCCATTGGCGGAAGACTCCACGTTGGAACAGTACTACAAAGAGCAGCCGGAAGGAAATTTCTGTCAGGAATTGACAGAGTGCCGTACCCAGATATGGGAGGCACTGCACAAATTTAAAATGAAACTGATCTGTCTGTCACCGGCGGAATTTATCCATTTTGGAACAACCTGGGAGCTTTTGGGGCTTCTGACAGATGAAATTGCTGATTATGAATATCTGGATTGGAAGTCAAGGGTATTTACCAATTATCAGTGCGAAGAGAAAGTGAAGGTGGCACTTCATAATGCATTGATAGAAAAAGAGGTGAAGCTTTCCGATCATTGCTATGTGGAAAATTGCTGGCTAAAAGGAAATACAGTGTTGGAGAAAGGATGTGTACTTTCTCAGCTGTCTGTGACAAATGTTAAAATTCCTTCGATGGTACTGCATGGAGTGGTGCTTTCCGGGACAGACAAAAAGCATATTGTAAGAGCCTATGGCGTGAAGGATAATCCGAAGAAAACCTGGGAGGAGACAGGAAGCTTTCTCGCAGGCAATCTTCATAAGTTTACAGAACTGAATGCTTTAAAAATTGAAGATATCTGGGAAACAGAAGATCATTCTTTATGGAAAGCAAAACTGTATCCATCTGCTGAAAGCCAGGAAGAGGCCATGGAATGGGCACTTCTTCTTCACACAATGAGCCAGAAAAAGGCAGAAGAAGAAAAGGTAGCACAGTGGAAAGCAATGCGTCGCTATTCTCTGGAAGAATCTTTCCAGCTGGCAGATGCTTCTGTTCTGGTTCCATGGGAAGAAGAGCTGGAAAATCGCATTCTTGCAGAGCGTTTTCTGAATCGAATTCGTAAAGGAGAGCATTATGTAGATTATCTGAAAACTTTCGGTTCAGAGGAAGTAAATGAAAAACAGTTTGATTTCCTGATGGAAATGGCAGAAAAACAGCTTTCCTTTGAGGAAAAAATTCGGGTGTTATACAGCCTTTCACGTTCTATGAAGTATATGAAAAAGAGCTTTCATGGAATCAGTTATGATCAGATTGAACAAAAATGTTTCGGGACGATCCAGCAGGAGATATTTAGTTCCAGCAACGTAAATCAGGTACATAAGTATAAGATTGCAGAAGATCAGGTGAAAGTAAGTCTGCCGGTACGTGTAAATTGGGGCGGTGGCTGGACAGATACACCTCCGTATTGCAATGAAAATGGTGGAGTTGTATTGAATGCAGCTATTTTGTTAAATGGACAAGAGCCTATAGAAGTGGAAATGAGACGCCTTCCAGAGAAAAAGATAGAATTTGCCAGTCTTGATCTGGATGCCTATGGTAGTGTAACAACTGTTGAAGAGATTCAGGATTGCCATAACCCATATGATTCCTTTGCACTCCATAAGGCGGCTTTGATTGCCTGTGGCATTGTACCGATGGAGGGAAAAGCAGATCTGGAAAAAATTCTGGATGAAATGGGCGGTGGTTTCTATATGTCAACCCGGGTAAAAGGGGTGCCGAAAGGTTCTGGTCTTGGAACAAGCAGTATCCTTTCCGGAGCTTGTGTACGTGCTCTTGGAAAATTCCTGGGAACAAACTGGAGTGATTCCGATGTATATGAACTGGTTCTAAACCTGGAACAGATCATGAGTACTGGCGGCGGCTGGCAGGATCAGGTAGGTGGTCTTACTGGTGGTTTGAAATTTATTACATCACGTCCAGGGTTGAAACAGAAGCTTCGGGTAGAATATCTGAATCTGGATGAAGACACAAAAGAGGAACTGCAGAATAGGTTTGCCCTGATTTATACTGGACAGCGGCGCCTGGCGAGAAATCTTCTCCGTGATGTGGTAGGAAACTATATCGGAGGCAGAAAAGAATCCAGAGATGCATTGGAAGAAATGAAGCAATTGGCAGTAATGATGCGCTATGAACTGGAGCAGGGAGATGTAGATGCTTTTGCGGAACTTTTAAATAGACATTGGGAAGCTTCTAAAAAATTGGATGCCGGCTCTACGAATACCTGTATTGAACATATTTTTGCCAGCTGCGAAGATATGATTGATGGAAAATTTATTTCCGGTGCTGGTGGCGGTGGATTTTTGCAGGTGATATTGAAAAAAGGTGTGACGAAAGAAATGTTGAGAGAAAGACTACTGGATGTATATCAGGATTCGGGTGTAGATGTTTGGAATTCAACGTTTGTGTGGTAAGAATATAGATTTAGAAAAATTGTTTAAGCTCATAAAAAGTACTAGTTAAGAAGATATGGAAATTTTAGAAAGCTATATATAGTATTGTGGATTATAAAATTGCGGTTGTTGGTATCGGTATGTTGACTTGTCAATTGACACATTGCTTTCCCAGCACCACCAGGTGACTGTTGTGGATATTATCCCGGAGAAGGTAGACTTGATTAATAACCACAAGTCCCCGATCCGGGATATTATATCGAATAATATTTGGCTAAAAAAATTTGAAACTGACCGCAACTCTGAATGCAAAGGCTGCATACTCTGATGCGGACTTTGTTGTTATAACAGCCCTACGAATGTCTACCTCAAACTTTCAGTTGCGTTTTGATGGTCTACGGTGGCGTATAAAACTCATGCAAAATACCCCTACTGCGAGCCTGTTTTATTGCAGGGTTAGGTGCGGACATGATACCTTCATTTTTCCGAAGAATTAGAGGTAGAGGTTAATAGTGTTGAAAACACCAAAATCTATTTTTCTGGAAAAGTTTATTGCAGAGAAAAGACGGACATGATAACTGCATTTTTCCGGGAAATTAGAGGTGGTGAGGGGTAGATGATTGTTCATGTTGCAACAAAGGCGGGGCATGAACTTATACAGTTTTAACAAAGTAAGTTGGTGTACGAGTTATGACAATAAGGGTCAGCACTTTGAAAAATGGAAAAGTGCGACTGCGAGTTATGACAATAAGACACAGCACTTTGTTGGTGAGCTGGTATGAAGGTGTCTACCATAAAGTTTCAGTTGAAGCGAAATGGGTGAGTAGCCCATGACAGGTTTACATGAAAGATTCAGTGGTGGTCGGAAGATGGTCACTGTGAGAAAAATGATAGCTACGGTGTGGTAGCTTATCCGGCATGGATGATGAACACACTGCTTGATATAGATTGCTCGGCTCAATATGAGCCTTCCATATAAGTAGAAAAAGAGGAAAAGGTGCGAGAAATGGAGTATAAGAGAAAGGTTGATAAAAAACTCATTCCAACGTGCAATATTATGGGCGTTAATATTGCGGCAATCAATATGGAGTGGTTGGTAGACTATCTCGAAAAAAATATTTCGGAAATAAAAGGAGACTATATATGTGTCTCAAATGTACATACAACTGTAACCAGTTTTGAAGATGCGGATTACTGTGCTATTCAAAATGGCGGGTTAATGGCAATTCCAGATGGCGGTCCTCTTTCTACTGTTGGTCAGAAACGCGGTCATAAGAATATGGAGCGCACAACAGGCCCAAGTTTAATGGGAGAGATTTTTGAGATCTCTGCAAAGAAAGGGTATCGCCATTATTTTTATGGAAGCAAAGAAGAAACGTTGGAGTTGTTGTATCAAAAACTTACGAACAATTATCCGGGAATTCAAATTGCTGGAATGTATAGTCCTCCGTTTAGACCGATGACGGAAGAAGAAGATAAGGCAATTATAGAGAGAATTAATGAAACAAAACCGGACTTTGTCTGGGTTGGGCTTGGAGCTCCAAAACAGGAAAAGTGGATGGCAGCACATCAGGGAAAAATTGATGGACTGATGCTTGGTGTTGGAGCAGGATTTGATTACTACGCAGAAAATATTAAGCGAGCTCCAATGTGGATGCAGAAACATAATCTGGAATGGGTGTATCGCTTAGTACAAGATCCGAAGAGACTGTTTAAGCGGTATTGGAGCACTAATACGAAGTTTATTTGGAATGCAATGATAAGGGGAAAGTAAGGATGATAAAAAAGACGATTCTTATTGTGCATAATTTTTATCAAATACCTGGTGGAGAAGACACTGTAGTC
>NZ_CAKRNY010000077.1 GCF_934371575.1 uncultured Blautia sp.
GGTGGAGAAGACAATACACTAAAACGAGTTCATAAAAATTTGAAAATGGGGGAATTGCCATGTATAGAAAAAAATGGTTATCAGCATTACTTGGAGTACTAATCGGAACTATGAGTTTATCTGTATCTGTTTGTGCGGCAGACTCTGTAACAGCACTTCCGAAAACAGAGGGAAAGCCTCGTCTTCTTGTTACCCAGGACGGGGAAGTGGATGATATGAATACTTTGATTCATACACTGCTTTATGCGAATGATATTGATCTG
The DNA here is from genome assembly GCF_934371575.1 of uncultured Blautia sp. GTDB lineage: Bacteria > Bacillota > Clostridia > Lachnospirales > Lachnospiraceae > Blautia_A. Next base: position 264 of record NZ_CAKRNY010000077.1, read on the forward strand.
GAGGGAATTGTACAGACCAGTTCCAAGCTGCATTACAGTGGAGACGATAGCACAGAACCCTTACGATGGATGGGGACAGACTGGATGTATGAGTTTCTGGATGCGTATGCAGAGGTGTATGACAATCTGAAGGTACACGATGCAGATTATCCTTCTCCGGATGACCTTCGTGCAATTACAAAAGTGGGAAATATCAAGAATGTAAGTGATACTTCTGAGGAGACTGAAGGTTCTGAGCTTGTGAAAGAGCGGATTCTGGCAGAAGATGACAGACCTCTTTATATTGAAGTTGGCGGTGGTGCAAATACAGTTGCAAGGGCATTGATGTCCATTGAAGAAGAATATAAAGATCAGGATGGCTGGGAAGAGCTTTACAATCGAATTTGTGAAAAAGTGATTCTTTTTGCCTGGGGAATGCAGGATGACTGTTATCTGAATTATATTCAGCCGAACTGGTCATCTATACGTATGGTAGATGTTTCCGGTTCTACTCTTGCGTATGGTTACAGATGGGCGACTCTTGAAGTACTTTCTGATGAATCCAGGGAGAAAATGAGCAGTGAATGGATGAAAGAAAATATTGAGCAGAATCTTGGCGCATTGATGGATAAATATGTGACCTGGGGAGACGGAACTTACCTGGAAGGGGAAGCAGATACGGATCAGTATGGTACAAATGAAGCACTTCTTGGAGATGACACTCTCTGGGTAGGGCATGCTTATGAACAGTATGATTTCCTTTCTGAGGGCGATTCTCCGGCATGGTTTATTACTATTCCGAACGGACTTCGCAGTCTGGAGGATCTTTCCTACGGCGGCTGGGATGGAAGATATGCACTGAAAGAAAATGATGAAAATCCGGATGTGCGTCTGTATCAGGCGGCAAAAGGAAATGAAAAAGGAATTGCCAGTTGGATTGCTGCGATCCAGAGCGATTTTGCCATGAGAGCAAAATGGTGTGCAACGAATAAATATGAGGACGCCAATCATCTGCCGGAAGTTTCTGTGGCAGAAGGAATTGATCTGACTGCGACAGCAGGTGAAGAGATTACTTTAAATGGAATTGCCGAGGATCCGGATGGGGATACCACTACTTTCCGCTGGTATCATTATCCGTTAGGAGATACTTATCAGGAAGCGGAGGATGAAGAGGGAAATCCTGTTGCGATTGAAGTGACAACCTCCGGAGAAAATCAGGAAATTGCAACATTCACAGTTCCAGAAGATACAAAATCCGGTGATACCATCCATATTATCATGGAAGGCGTAGACGGCGGCGGAACCAATCCGGTGGCTTATCAGAGAGTGATCGTGACAGTTAAATAAATCATAATAGTATGTGGGAAAAATTTATACTGGCTGGTTAAACGGCAGCATTACACTGGCAGTAAAATATCCTTTTTCACATTCAAAATTCAACAATCCGTTCTGACTTTCCACAGCAGAGCGGATTATTTTTATACCTAATCCATGGTTGGATGCATCTGCTTTGCTAGTGGCAAGACTGGGATTTTCTGCGAGAATATTACTGTTTACTTTGTTGCTTATTTTGCAGAGCAGATAATTTTGCACACATTTGATGACAATCTGGATGTCCGGAGTATCCTCCTGTTTGCTGGCTTCGATTGCGTTGTCAAGAAGATTCAGGAGGATGGTGCATAGGACTTCTTCATTGATAGAAAGCTGGCCTGGAATAATAATTTCTGTATAAGTTTTGATGTGGAACTTTTGAGCTTCCTGAATTTTTCGGTTGAGAAGGTAGTCGATTAAAGTATTTCCTGTCTGAATGTCCGTAAGTTTGCTCATTTTTTCCCCAATTGCCTGGGAAATATAGGTGTCCAGTTGATCGTATTTTTTATCTGCAAGGAGAGTCTGGATATAAAAATAGTTATTTTTCAGCTCATGGCGCTCTTTTTTTACCTGCTCCTGAATCTCCAGGGAATAGCGGTAACGGGCAAGCTGAGTGCGTGTCTGGGTAAGGGCATCGTCCAGTTTGCGCTGATCTTCGTAGGAATGGATGATGGTAGCAAAAAAATAATAAATTATAGGCAAATTAGTGAGCAAAATGCCGGAAAGAATGGCAATCTGGTTTACGGAGTAAATTTGCGTACTTGAGGATATTCCGAAAAAAATCAAAAAACCAATAGGAAAATAAAGGATAAGAACGCCCTTAAAACAAGACATGGGAAAAGGTGTAGATAATTTTATCTTCCGGAAAAGTTTTGATAAAAGGAAAAGCAATATGTATAAAACCAGGGTTGTAAGCATATCAAGTGTGCGGTAAACCTGCGGCTGCATAGAAAATTCCTGACTGTAAAGAGGAGAACATACCATTTTATAAAGCTGGGTGAAGGTCATAAAATATAAGACATATACCAGTTTAGTGAAAAGTGTACCCGCCAGGGCAATATGAGCGCAAAGTACAGAAACAGGGATCGTGCATACGAAATAAAACCAGTAAGGAGTTTGGGCAGCTCCTGTAAGCTTCAGACAAATGGAAGAAAGTTCCAGACGGAGAATAAGATACACTATTATTGTGAATAACAGGTATAAGGATGAACCTACAGCAATGGAGTGCCCCACAGTATGATTCTTTTTAAGACCACAGAGAATCAGCAAGGTATAGGAAAGAAATGAAAAAATAATGATGGAGTCAAGTGTCTGGTAAAGATGATAAATAAAATTAAACATAAAACCTCCTGAAGCCCTCCTTTACTTCGTCTACTTTACCGCGGCTTATAGGTAGCTCCTGACCGCTTGTAAGCTGGAGGGAAGATTTTCCTATATAAAAAATATGTCTGCAATTTACAAGATAGCTACGGTGGATTTTAATAAATCCATGAGGAACAAGATATTCTTCCATATCAGAAATTTTGCATTGAACAATGCTGTTGCCCACGGTTGTCACAATGAGACAGTTTTTACGCTGAGCCTCAACATAAAAAATATTGCGGATATCAAAGGAAAAAATATCTCCAGAACCTGGTTCTGTAATAAAAATCAAGTGTTTTGTCTGTTCTTCCAACTTTTGTGATATGGCATCCACGAGAGCGGGGAGAAGTTTCTGATATTCGCTTTTTCGGATAAAACGGAAAGGCTGTACCTCGAATGTCTGGAAGACCAGCTCTTCTTTGTTGGATATAAAAATAACAAGGGAGTCAGGTGCCTGCGCCCGTATGTGGCGGCAGACCTGGATTCCGTCAATTCCTGGCATTTCGATATCAAGAAAAATAACATCATAATGATAATTCTCATTAAAAGTTTGCAGGAAATTTTTCCCAGAGGAAAAACTGTCGAATTCTATGGCAACATGACGGTTATTGAAGGAATCAATTAGAGTATTTTTTAGATATGAAAGAATTTCAGCTTCATCTTCTACAATAGCGGCTTGGAACATGTCTTTCCTCCTTAAGTCTTTTTTATTATACCAGAGTATAGCACATTTTTTTCTGCAATTGGTACCATATTTCTGCAACTGGTACCAAAATCATGAAAATAGAATTTTTTGTGATAAGATTCAGCTATCTCAAAGGAGGAGGAAAAACAAAATGATCAAGTTAAACATGAGTGACGTGATCAGCGTCCTCAACATGTGCAAACCTTACCTCATTGCGATTGCCGTAATTCTGGTAGTTGGTATTGTGGCTGAGGTTATGTGCAAAAAAATGGAAAATCCAAAAAGAAAACTTGTTAGAGGAAATGCGATTCTGGCAATGGTTCTTGGCGTTGTGATCGTGGCAAACCTGATTTGTACAGGCCCAATGTCTACTCTGCTTACGTTAAGTACACAGGCAGCAGAAACTGTTTCTGATGAGACAACAGAGCAGTCCAATGAAGACTGTCGTACTATTGCAGCGGAGGGAACAGTTCTTCTGGAAAATGATGGTGTTCTTCCATTAAAGGATACAAAAAACATCAATGTCTTTGGCTGGGCAAGTGTGAATCCTATTTATGGCGGTTCCGGAGCTGGTGCTTTAAACGATCTTTATGACCGCGTAACTATGCTGGAAGGTCTTGAAGATGCCGGGTTCAAGTTAAACAGTGAATTAACGGATCTGTACACCAATTATGGAAAAGAACGCGCAGACTACGGTTCAGACTGGTCTTTACCGGAGGTTCCGGCAGAAGAATATTCAGATGAACTGATTGAAAATGCAAAGGAATTTTCCGATACTGCGATTGTAACAATTGCCAGATGGGGCGGAGAAGGAAGCGATCTTCCCACTGATATGTCCAGTGTTTCCTATACAAATAATTCTGACTCTTACAATGATTTTGAAACAGGTCAGCACTATCTGGAACTGAGCCAGACTGAGAAAAATATGATCAATCTGGTATGTGAAAACTTTGAGCATGTAATTCTGGTTTATGATGGTCTTTCTACTTTTGAACTTGGATTTGTGGAGGATTATCCGCAGATTCAGGGTATTCTCTGGTGTGCAGGTCCTGGACAGACTGGATTTGACAGCCTTGGAAAAATCATAAGCGGAGAAGTAAATCCATCTGGAAAAACTTCCGATACTTTCTTATATGATTTAACTGAAACACCTACATGGAATAATTTTGGCGATTTCAAATACGACAATATGGATGAGTTCAAAATTGATGAAAGTGATCCATATGTAGGCGGAAGCGTTCCTACATTTGTAAACTATGTAGAAGGAATTTATGTAGGATATCGTTTCTATGAAACTGCTGCACAGGAAGGATTTCTGGATTATGATAAGGTTGTAAAATATCCATTTGGATATGGTCTCAGCTACACTGATTTTACCCAGGAACTGGAATCTTCCAGCATGGAAAATGGAGAAATTACTCTTAATGTGAAGGTAACAAATACTGGAGACATAGCTGGAAAAGATGTTGTGGAAGTTTATTATAACCCGCCGTATACCAATGGAGGAATTGAGAAATCAACGGCAAATCTCATTGGATATGAGAAAACAAATGAACTGAAACCAGGTGAATCACAGACGGTAACAATTTCTTTTACAGCTGAGGACATGGCTTCTTATGATTACCTGGAAAATGGATGCTACGTGCTGGAAGCAGGAGATTATGAGATCAGTATCAACAGCGATTCTCATAATGTGATCGATTCTGTTACTTATACAGTAGATAAAGATATTGTTTATGATGAGGCAAATCCACGTTCAACAGATTTGACTGCTGCTGTAAATCAATTCGGTTATGTAGACGGACATCTTACTTATTTATCACGTAAAGATGGCTTCAAGAATTATGATGAAACAACAGCTGCACCTGCGAGCCTGTCTATGCCGGAGGATTTAAAAGAGGGATTTATTGTAACTTCCAACTACGAAATGCCGGAAATTCCAGATGCCGAAATGCCTGTGACTGGTGCGGATAATGGAATGAAACTGGCGGAGCTTCGCGGTGCAGATTATGATGATGAGCGTTGGGAAACACTTCTGGATCAGCTTACAATTGATGAGATGCAGAATATGATTGCCCATGCCGGATTCCAGACTGCAGAAGCAAAAAGCGTTGAAAAAGTTGCTACTGTTGACTGCGATGGACCATCCGCTGTGAGCAATAACTTTACAGGTGCAGGTTCTGTAGGATTCCCGTCAAATGTTATGATCGCCTGCACATGGAATAAGGATTTAGCTCATACATACGGATATGATATGGGAAAAATGGCTACAGAACTTGGTTGCTCTGGATGGTATGCACCATCTATGAACCTTCATAGAAGTGCATTTGGTGGGCGTACATATGAGTACCCATCAGAGGATCCAATCCTTGCAGGAACTATGTCTGCACAGGCTGTAAATGGTGCTGCTGAGAATGGTGTTTATGCATATATGAAACATTTTGCAATGAACGAGCAGGAGACAAACCGTTGGATTATGATCTGCACCTGGTCAAATGAACAGGCAATGCGTGAACTGTATTTGAAATCATTTGAAATCTGTGTAAAAAACAGCAATATTACAGCTGCAATGTCTTCCTTTAACTACATTGGAAATGTGTGGGCTGGCGGAAATTACGAACTGCAGACAACGCTTCTCCGTGATGAATGGGGATTCAAAGGCTTTGTAGAAACCGACTATTTTGCTGGTGCATTTAACATGAATGCAGATCAGGTAATCGCAACTGGCGGTTCCTGCTGTTTGTCTACATTTGATGTAGGAGCAAACTTTGTTACAGATACATCTGACCCATCCACAGTTCAGTATATGAGAACTGCCTGCAAGAACATTATGTATACTGTTGTGAACAGTAATGCATATGCTGATGAAACATCTTTAACACTGGCATTGTGGATGAAAATCATGGTTGGTGTGGACGTGGCAGTAGCTGTTATCCTGATTCTTCTGGAAGTAGTTCTGGTGAAGAAATATAAGAAGAGAAAAAGTGTGTTAATTGTTGTTGAGTAATAGATCGTGATGAATTCATGAAGATAGTTTACAGAGTTAAATTATAAAGCATACCATCCTCCAAAAAGTTAGAAATCAAAATCTAACGATTGGAGGGTGGTAATTTTATGCTCAAAATGTGATGTAAAACAGTATTGCATATCACAATTATAAATGATATAATTAGTATATAAACTTAAAGGCTTATAAAGTCATTGCTCCATCAAGTATTCTATGTTATGCTTAATTTGCATCTCAGGAGTTTTCTATTTTATCCAGACCATTCGGTAACTAATTCCTGTGAAATAAGCAAAATAAAGAAGGTGGTATACTTGGGTGTAAAAGACCAGGGACTACAGGAGTATTTAAGGGATAATGAGCGCTTTGCAGATTTCGTAAATGGTACTTTATTCGGTGGAAAACAAATTATAGAAGCGTCTTATTTGAAAGATGTACAAAGGAAAAAACGAGTTTCGTGCCAACTGCAACCGATTGGCAGCAATACACATAAGATAAAAAGTTCGGATGAAAGCAGCATAAAATTTATGTATCTGGAAAGGGAACGGGATTTCCTGCGCCTACATGATAAGCCTGGTTGCAAAGTGCTTCTTGCCTGTGAAGTTGAGAGCAGGGCGAACTATGAAATGCCAGTAAGATGTTTTACGTATGATGGTGTAGAATATACAGATCAGTTGAAATCTAGGAAAAGAAACATCAAAAAAGGAAAACATAGAAAAAGACGACCGATAGTACCGGTTTTTCATCAAGTTCTTTATTTGGGAGAAGAGCGTTGGCAAAGTAAGAAAAAATTGCAGGAAATGATGGAGATACCAGAAGCTGTCAGTGAATTTTCCGGTCTTCTTCCGGAATATGATATTTGTATGGCAGATATTCATGATCAAAATCCTCAATTATTCCATACAGAATGGCAGGATATTTTTTCCCTTATGAGACATAGCCGTAAGAAAAATGAACTGAAAAAATACATAGAAGATAATAAAAACGAAATACAAAAGCTAAGCATGGAGACAAGGTGGTTTCTGGCAATATTATTGGAGCAGTATACAATAGTGGATGATGGAATCGTGGAGGTGAGAGATGTGTGTAAGGCATGGGATGGAGCGATGCAGATGTACGCGGATGAGGCAAGAGAAAAGACAAGAAAAGAGATGAAAAAGGAACAAAAGAAGCGTGAAATTGAAAAAAATCGCAGAATAGTATCTCGAATGTTTTCAAAAGGCTATCCTCAGACGGAAATTGCATATGTGTTAGAAGTACCGCTGGGGACGGTGAAAAGATGGTGTGCGGGATTGAATCCAGCTACACAAAAATAGAATTATTTAAATGAATCTGCCGCATCAAACCGTTGGGAATGATGCGGCAGTTGCTTTGTAAAAAAGGAAAAATTTCACACTTTATAAGTCCTGCTCAGACAACCATGTCAGAAAACTTTTGGCAAGTGAAAGTTGCTTCGGAGACATATTGCGCAACAATTCACTGCTGTTTTTCCATTCGTTATCAGCATTGTGGTGCTGTGTCCCTACAAGAAATTCATCAGGAGTTGTATCCAATGCTGCGGCAAGCCGCATAATCACTTCTATAGAGGGAATTGAAATGCTTCGTTCGATGTTTGAGAGGTATTTTTGACTAAGATCAGCCCGTTCTTCAACCTCAGATTGTTTTAAACCCAGTTCTTTTCGTCTCCGGGCAATTCGTTTGCCTATTTCTTTGTAATCTAAATCCATACAAGCCTCCTTTAATCGCTATCGTACGGAAAAACAGGAAAAAATGAACTGATTAAAAGATGGAAATACGACTTGACATACGAAAACATAAGCCATATAATTACCGTAATATATAAATAGTTACTTGAAGATGTAGAAGAAATACGAGGAATTAAAGATGAATAAAATACAAAATTTTTTTAGAAAAGCGGACACAATATTATTTCAGGTTATATGGGGAACTTTACTGTTTTTAATAATATATATGCTGCTAAATTATAGTAATTTTCCTACTATAATAGTATTTCTGATTCCATGTTTCTTTATGTATATTTTTATAAAAAAATCGAAAATAGCTGCAACTATAGGCGGCATTGCCGTAGGCGTAGTTGGGGTTCTTATGAAATATGGATTGGCTGGAATGACTCTTATGATTGGAGATTTTTTCAGCGAAAATACAGAAGCAGCCTGGTTATTGCTTATTGTTATTGCCGGGGCGTGGTATATGATCCGTCAACGAAGAAAGAAACGATAAAAATGGAAAAAATTTATAAAAGTAAATACTAAACGAGAGGATTTTATAAACAGTTCTAAATATTAAAAAAATGGAGGATACTGGAATGGGATTAGTAAATGGTTCAGATGAATATTGGAAAATTCATGATCATGCGGAAAGAATTTACAATAAAAAATGTGATAGTACAGGTTCTGAAAGAGAAATGTGGGCTGAAAGGGGAAAAAACCTTGCAGACCAGTTAAGAGAAGAGTTCGGTTATGGAGATCGAGTAGTAAAAGATTTGATTGAGCGGTATTATTTAGATAGAGATTGACAAATTAGATGTATAAAATAGAACTGTTTATATGTAGAAGAAATATTGTATAGAGATTCCCTCTTTTACAAATTCTTGCGTGGTATTTATAAATGACTCAACATTTCAATTGGAAAAGCTATTATAAGTTAGCTATAAGTACAACTTTAGGGTGACATTAGTTTGAGTTAGGAAAGCCGATAGCCTATAGTTAAGGTTATCGGTTTTTTGTTTTATCAATGGGTAAGAGCTTGTGAATGCATAAGATATTGGTGCCTGCCAAGAGAAAAATGTATTAAAAAAGTTGTCTGAATTTGTCGGAAAAAACGTATTGCATATCATAGAGTGGTACGATTATAATATAAAGAGATTCTAATTACACATGATGATAAATTAATTTGTTTTTGTAGATATAATATTGGGGAAAGGAGGAAATAGGTATGGCAGGTACAGCAACGCAGAAGCAGACGAACTATGCAGCTGCTATGGAGGAAAATCAGAAAGATGTTCGAAAAATGGTGTTGGACAGTTATCACGATATGGAGCAGGGAAAAGGCAGAGACTACAAAGAATTTTTTTCAGAGTTAGAAAGCAGGTATCGGAATGTAAATGTATGAGGTAATGATTCTTCCACTAGCGGAGGAAGATATTATTAATAATACAGATTATATTGCATTTGAGAAAAAGGCACCTGACCGTTATTGCTAAATATTAGATTTTGAAAAAAGAGGGCAGCTTACAGACTTGTTATATAGAGGTCTGTGAGCTGTTTTGCATATATGGAGGATTAATAATGAAATTTGTACAGTGATGGGGAAGAACTTCATAATTGTTATTTTTGTATAAAAATGCAGCAGCAAATTTATGAAAAACATATAACCTACGAATTGGTTGAAATGTTTTCTTGGTCATTAGCGCTTAAAAAAGGACTGTTCGCGTTAATCTTTCCACAGCGGGGGAAAAATACGGTAAACTGTTGGCAGATTAAGAATGTATAATTGCGGTGCGAAATTATGCGAAGCATGATTTTGGTGTAGCGCGAAGCGTGTAGCTGTGAAGGTACTGAACAGTTACTATTACAGATTAATAATGTGGAAAAAGCAGTTGGTTAGAGGATAGAGATTTCAGAAAGGAGCAGTTTACTGTATGCAGAAAATTGATTTTAATAAAGATTGGATATGCAGGTGTCTTACCAGGGATGAGGAAGCTTATCCGGTGACTTTGCCACATGACGCAATGCTGAGTGAGCCGCGTACTCAGGAGAGTACCGGCGAGGGAAATATTGGATGGTATATTGGTGGAGATTACGAATATACCAAGAATTTCTTTGTGCCAGAGGAGTATAAAGATAAGAAA
>NZ_CAKRNY010000078.1 GCF_934371575.1 uncultured Blautia sp.
CAAAAAAACCACTGCAACACAGTTTTGAACTGTTCAGCAGTGGTTTTTTTGAATTTGTTGTTATGCAATAGATTTAAGCAATAGATTTAAAAAGGACGGTTTTATATTTATAAAGTGCTTCGTATAAAATCAGTCCAATCACACCTGCGGAAATGACTTCGCCAACTCCGACTGTCAGCATCATAAATGGAATCGGAAGTGGTACGGCATAAGCATATTTTAATACGAATGGTACGATGATGGTATTTGCAACAACTGGTGGAAGCGGAGCAAGATATTTGCTTTTATTTCTAAGCATACGTGTGAAAACGGCTCCGATTAAAGTTGCAATGCTTCCAAAGATAATATCCGGAAGAATCGCACCGCCTAAAATATTTCCAAGAAGGCATCCGATAAATAAGCCTGGAATTGCCGCCGGAGTAAAGACCGGAAGGATGGTGAGGGCTTCTGCAAAACGAATCTGTACTTCGCCAAATGCGAGAGAAGCACCAAGGACAGTCAGTACGACATAGATAGCTGCAATCATGGCAGCCTGTGCTAAGAAAAGCACTTTTGAGTTTTGGTTTTTCATAATATTTTTCTCCTGTAGTTTTGTTTTACGTGTGGAAGGTCACGAACACACGATTACTAAAACCCGAAAGACCTTGGTTAACAGGGGTTTCAGCGGTTGTTAGTATAGCATGAGAAAATAAAAAAATCAAGGAAAGTACCAAAAAAGTACCAAATAGGAAAAGTGGGAGGGAACTTGCTTAATTTGGTTGAAAATTTAGAGATATGCAATGCAAATATAATGCATTGACAAAAATAGTGCAAAAGTATAATTTGATGTTAAAAAAGGGTGCTAATATGGCAACAACGAATTTTACAATGAGAATTGACGAGGCTGTTAAAGCTCAGTTTCAGGAGCTAATGAATGACTAAAAGGATTTAATAAGTTTCATGCCTGAAATGAAAGATAAGAGATGGAAGATAGTGTCAAGTGATCTATGAAAAAATGAGCCAAAATAAAAAGGCTCGATTGAACCTTGAAAATTGCAAATATTTCAGTCAGAGGTAGGTTGCCGCCACCCTTGACAGCACGCAAAAGAACTGTTGTAGGTGATTCACCGACGGCGAAGATGTAAGCGTTATGTTTGGAAAATCTGAGGGAGGATGCGTTCTTGGGAAGGGAGTTTAAATCCATAGCAAAGAAATCCACAGTGGACTCACGGTAGATATAGTGAAGCTTATTCTCCTTTGTTGATAATGGTTTGTGGTGAATTCATTATACTTCAAAAGGGAGTCAATGCTCTTTTTATTTGCAAACATCCAATGAATCAAGGTTTTAAAGATTTTTAGAACAATAAAAATAGGTAGTATTTGACACTACCGAATAAAATATTGTCAACATTCTATTAATAATCAAAACGAATAGAAAAATAAACGATTATAATCAAAAATAATTGACTATAATTATTTATATGATTACAATTATGATTAGATAAATAGAATTAGAAAAGGTGCAGACTTATGACTTTTCAAGAAAGCGAAAACGTAGAATTAATAGCGATTGTTGTAGATGATATCAAAAAAGAAATTATTGCATTTGCAAACAGTGAGGGCGGAAGGTTATTTACAGAAGATACATCTGAAAACTTATGAGCAAATAGATTAAAAAAATGTAATACAATATCTGCATAAAGCAAAGGTGTTTAAGAAGGAGTTTTAATTATGTACCATGTAAACGAAAAACGTTACGAAATAATGCAATATCATCGCTGTGGTGCCAGCGGATTGATGCTTCCGGAGCTATCTCTGGGTTTATGGCACAACTTTGGCGATACTGGTGTTTATGAAAATATGAGGCAGATGTGCTTTACTGCATTTGACAATGGAATTACGCACTTTGACCTTGCTAACAATTATGGTCCACAGCCGGGAAGTGCGGAAGAAAATTTCGGAAAAATTCTTAGAGAAGAATTTCATGCTTACAGAGACGAGCTTATTGTCAGTACAAAAGCAGGCTATGATATGTGGCCGGGACCGTATGGAACAGGAGGAAGTCGTAAATATTTAATTGCGAGCCTTGATCAAAGTTTAAAGCGTTTGGGACTGGAGTATGTAGATATTTTTTATCATCATTGCATGGATCCGGAGACTCCGCTTGAGGAATCGATGGAAGCTTTGGCACAGATTGTAAGAAGCGGAAAAGCGCTCTATGTCGGAATTTCTAATTATGATGGTGAGACAATGAAGCGTGCGGCAACCATTTTAGAAGCATTACATTGTCCATTTATCATTAATCAAAATTCTTATAATATTTTTAACCGAGAAATAGAAAAAAACGGTTTAAAACAGGCAGCAAAAGAAACACAAAAAGGAATTATTTCCTTTAGTCCTTTGGCACAGGGAATGTTGACAGACCGCTATTTAAATGGAATTCCAAAAGACAGCCGTGTAAATACCGATGGTCGATTTCTGCATGCAGAACAGTTTACGCAAGCACGATTAAATAGTATTCGCAGTTTGAATGAGATTGCAGCGAATCGAGGAGAAAGTCTTGCACAGATGGCGTTGAAGTGGATTTTACGAGATGGTATTGTAACGAGTGTATTAATCGGGGCTTCTCGTCCGGAGCAAATTCTGGAAAATTTGAAAGTATTAAACAGTGCATCATTTAGTGAAGAAGAATTGAAAAAGATTGATGAATGTTCATTGGAATTGTAAAAAATAGTGAATGAGAAAGAAGGGGTAATTATGCTATTAGTAAAAAACGCAGAAGTATATGCGCCAAAGTATCTGGGGAAAAAGGATGTATTAATCTGTGGGGGTAAAATTGAAAAAATTCAGGATGAAATTGGCAAGCTGCCAATTGAGTGTGAAGTCTTAGATGCAGAAGGAAAAATTTTGACTCCGGGATTTATTGATCAGCATGTACACATTACCGGTGGAGGCGGAGAGGGAAGTTTTCATACCAGAACGCCGGAACTTCAGCTTTCTGAGTTGGTAGAAAATGGAATCACCACAGTAGTGGGGCTGTTAGGAACCGATGGAATTACAAGAAGTGTGGAAAATTTATATGCAAAAACCAGAGCTCTTTGTGAAGAAGGAGTAAGTGCTTATATGCTGACCGGAGCGTATGGCTATCCTAATCCGACAATTACCGGAGAGATCGATAAAGATATTGTATTTGTAAGAGAGATTCTTGGTGTGAAACTTGCTATCTCTGATCACAGGGCGCCGAATGTGACAGAAGAGGAGTTAATTCAGATTGCCAGTAAAGCTAGAGTGGCAGGTATGCTTAGTGGAAAACCAGGTATGGTCGTGCTGCATATGGGAGACGACAAAGCAGGACTTCAACCAATTTTTCAGGCATTAGAGACAAGCTCCGTTCCGGTTCGTATTTTCAGACCAACGCATGTAAATCGAAATGAAGATTTGATGGAAGAAGGATATGAACTCTTGCAAAAAGGAGGATATGTGGATTTAACTTGTGGTATGCATACTTCTCCGGGAAAATATGTGCTGGAAGCAAAGCGAAGAGGAATTTCTACAGAGCATATCACCATGAGTTCAGACGGCCATGGCAGTTGGTCAAATTATGCAGAAGACGGGACTCTTTTAGAAATTGGAGTTTCCGGTGTAGATGCGCTTTATAAGGAATTAAAATATATGGTAGAAGAACTTGAAATGTCACTTGAAGAGGCACTGCCTTATATGACCAGTCAGGTAGCAGAAGGGCTTGATCTGCTTTCGAAAAAAGGAATGATTGCAGAAGGGGCGGATGGAGATTTTCTTCTGTTTGATCAAAATTTGAAGCTAGATACTTTTGTAGCGGGTGGTCAAATTTTCATGAAAGCTGGAGAAGTGCTTCAAAAGGGCACTTATGAAAAATAACTGAAAAAAACAGGAGACACAGATGCAAAGTTGGAAATCAGTGTCTCCTGTTTTTTACGATTAAGAGGAGAGTGTATCGATAAAACTCTGTCGTTCGGATGGTGAAATGTTGTCAATGACGAGACACGAGGCTAAGATATTCAGCATGGCAATCGGAATCGTCATGGAATTGTAAAACAGTTCTGTAGAAGTAGGACAAAGAATCAACAAATTACTATATTTGGCAGCCGGAGAAGCATTACTGTCGGTAATAGTCAAAATCGGAACACCAGATTCGGACGCTTTTTTTGCAATATTTCCGATTGGAAAATAGTAGCGAGGGAAGGAGAAAAAAATTACAAGATCTCCGTTTGTTAGTTGCCGCAATGTTTTTTGCGTTTGTTCCAAGTCAGATAAATCAATTAAAGTTGCATTATAATACAAAATTAAGAGACGTAATTTTAAAAATTCTCCAGGTACTTTTGAAATATCATGAGCAAAAATAAAAATACGAGTGCTTTGGCGGATCTCATCGGAAGCAGCCAGGATAGAATCTAAAGGAAAATCGGAGATAAAGCCGGAAAAGGCGCTTGCTTCATGGTTGCAAATCTCCAATAGCATGCGCTCACGCTCAGGCGCTTCTCCGGATTCTAGTTCCGGAACAAAGTAAGAGGGAGAAGAGGCAATCCGAATCATTCTCTGGGTATAATCTCGAAACTGTTCTTTTAAGCCTACAAAGGTAGAACAGCCCAGTTTTTGGCAAAAGCGCAGAAGCGTTAGTTCAGATGCCTGAGTTTGCTGACTGAGTTGCGCCAGAGTAATGTAGCTGATTTCTTCGGGATTAGCAGTTAGATAATCTGCTATCGATTTTTGTTTTTTGGTAAGCTTTGGATATAATTTCTGAATATGTTCTAAAATGTCCATAGAGTTTCCTTTCGTCGTCAGGGTTAAAAAAAGTTTCGTGATATTTAACAAAAATGTAAGTAATGACTTTACAAAACTATTATAGCATGTATAATAAAAAATAGAAAGTAAAGTATATGCTTAACTGAAAGAAATTGAAAAAAGAGGACATTTTTATATTACAATCGTTTCTTTCAGAAAAAAAGAGGAGGGCAAAAACTATGAAAAAGCAGTTTGAAGAGCACTTTGAACGGACTTGGTTGATTATTTTCTTATTTATGTTTGTAATCCTTATGATTCCGTTCCCATTCTTTTATAGCGAGACATATATCCCTGCATTTGGTGGGATTCCGCTTTTTTTATTTGGATGGTTTGTGCACACAGCAATTACATTTGCGCTGATTATAAAATATTATCGCATGTGTATGAAACGAAAAGAATATCACACCTATGATGAGGAGGAGAAAAAGTAATTATGAATGGAGCAGCAATTCAGCCGTCACCTATTCCTTTTTATACGGTGTTGGTACTTTATCTTGGAATTATGGCATTTATTGGTTGGTATGCAGGACGCAAAACCAACAGCTTGGGCGATTTCTTTGTCTTAAGCGGAAAAGCAGGAGTAGTAGTGAGTGGTATCGCATATTTCTCTACTCAGTTTTCTATGGGAACATTCCTTGGAACTCCGGGAACAATTTATGGCGTAGGATATGCAGGAATGGCAATTTCTGTACCGGGTGCAGTATTTTGCATGATTTTGCCGGCGCTTTTGATTGGTCGTAAGTTAATCACACTGGGACATAAGTATGGTTTCTTAACAATGGCAGATTATCTGACAGACCGTTACAACTCGAAAGTTATGAGTGGTGTGCTTGGTATTATGATGCTGTTTTTCTTGATCCCGATGATGGGGGCACAGATTATCGGAGCAGGTGTTATTGTACATGTATTTACCGGACTGCCTGAATGGGTAGGCGTTGTCGGAATGGGAATTATTGTAATTTTGTACTGTATGACCGGCGGTATGCAGGGTGCGATGATGACAGACGTAATCCAAGGGTCTTTGATGATTGCGACTGCAATCGTGACATTTGTGGTTTCTATTGTAATGGGAGGCGGTTTTTCTAATATCAATCAAACACTCCATAGTATGAATGAAGCATATCTGACATTCCCAGGTGCAAATGGTTATATGCCTTGGACATATTATGTATCGAATATTGTGTTGTGGTCCTTCTTTACAATGGGACAGCCACATTTGTTTACGAAGTTTTTTGCGATGAAAGATCATAAAACAATGTTTAAAGCAATCCTTCTGGGTACTGCAGGTATGTTTTTCTCTGCAACTCTGATTGAGTGGGCTGGTGTAAACGGAATTGCTACAATCCAAAATATTGAGAAAGCAGATCAGATTGTTCCAATGATTTTACAAAGAGGTCTGAATCCATTTTTAGCTTCTATCTTTATTGCCGGCATTGTAGCTGCAGGTATGTCTACCATCGATGGTATTTTGGTAACGACTACCGGTGCAGTTACCCGTGACATTTATCAAAAACTCGTCAATAAAAATGCGACAGATGAAAGTGTTATGAAGCTTTCTAAAGTAGTAACCGTTATAATTGGTATCTTGGTAATCTGCTTTGGTGTATTCCAGCCAGGTAGTATCTTTGAAATTAACTTATTTGCATTCTCAGGAATGGCAATTTTTGTAGTACCGATTTTGTTTGGTATTTATTGGAAAAAATCAACTGCAAAGGGAGCAATCGCAGCAGTAGTAACAGGTGTTATCTCATTGTTACTCTTTACCTTAAATCCATCGGTAAAAGCACTTGCTTTGGGATTCCATGCATTGTTCCCAACAACGATCATTTCAGCAATTGTAATGGTTATTGTAAGTAAATTTACAACAGCTCCGCCACAGGAGACAATTGAACGCCATTTTATGGTATAGCATGATAGGAGGAATTAGAGATGTATCTTGCAAAAATGACAACAGCACAGGCAAAAGAAGCCTTTTTAAAAGATCCGATTATTGTAATTCCGGTAGGAAGCACGGAACAGCATGGTACACAGAGTGCGCTTGGAACAGACTTCATGGTTCCGTCTTATCTGGCAGATCACGTGGAAGATGTAAAAAATGTAATTGTAGCACCAACCGTTCCGTATGGAGTTTGCCCGTATCATTTAAGTTTTGAGGGAAGTATCAATATCGGATATGAAGGATTGTATTTGGTACTTCATGGTATTATGGATTCTCTTATGCAGCATGGAGCAAAACGCTTTGTGATTTTAAATGGTCATGGCGGAAATACACCGTCTATCGATCGTGCAGCGCTTGAGGTCTATCATAAAGGTGGTGTATGTGCAAGCGTTGATTGGTGGAGTTTGGTAGCTCAGTTAGACAAAAAGTTTGAAGGCGGTCACGGTGATGTTCTGGAGACTTCTGCAATGATGGCAATTGCTCCGGATTCTGTGCATCTGGAACTGAGCAAGCCGATTAATGCTCAAGATCCGACCGAAAATATGAAAGCGGCTTACATTCAGGCGGTCAATTTTAAGGGAGGAATTGTGCGTCTTGTAAGAGATACTAAAGAAATCGCACCGAGTGGTTGGTTTGGTCCTTTTGATCCAAAGGAATCATCTGCTGAACTGGGACAGGAAGCGTTAGATTTAGCAGTAGCGTATATCCGTGATTTCCTGGAAGAAATGAAAAAGATGGAAATATAAAAGTGAAAATATATGAAAATATGGCTGGATGATTTACGATCTGCACCAGAAGGATATGTATGGTGCAAAAGTGTCAATATTGCGAAACAAACAATTGAATCAGCAGATGAACCAATTTTATTAATTGACTGTGATCATGATTTGGGAGATTACGCTTATGATGGCGGAGATGGGATTAAATTGTTAGATTGGTTGGTAGAAACAGAGCGTTTCTATCCAATTAAGCTTCATACGATGAATCCTGTTGGCAGAGCAAATATGCTACGGTTGGTTAAGCGATATTGGTCGAAGTAATAGCACGGGCAGAGTACAGTAGCACTCTGCCCGTGCTTATGCTTTACATAAATAAGTGAAAGAGATTAGGAGATGGAGTGATGAGAACACGAGAAGAAGCATTGGCATATGGGTTATCGTTTAAAGACACTTATATAGATGCACCGTTTCATGATGAAAATTGGAAACTTGTGCGGGTAAAGCAGAATAAGAAAGTTTTTTTGTGGACTTATGAAAAAGATGGCTTTGTGAATCTAAATGTAAAGGTGGACCCGGAGTGGCGCGAATTTTGGAGAAATGCCTACGAAGCGGTAATTCCGGGATATCACCAGAATAAGGCACATTGGAATACGATTATTCTGGATGGAAGTATTCCGGAAAAAGAAATCAAGAGAATGATTGCAGAAAGTTATGATCTGGTAACAAAACCTTTAAAAAAGAAGACAAAGTCTAAACTGTGAAACTTCGTATTGCTTGAAAAATAATGTCGTCTTATAATAAAAGCAAAGAAAAGTGATACAGAAAAGAGGAGTTTACGAATGAACAAACATTTAGAAAAAGCAAAACAGTTTAGATAGGCTACTCCAATGGTTCATAATTGTGCACAGGCAGTACTTTGTGCGTATGCGCAAGAACTTGGATTGTATGAAGCGATGGCAGCAAAACTTGCCAGCAATTTTGGTGTTTGTTAAGAGCCAATGCAGAAAAAGGCGGAGCAAAGAAAAAGGCTCAATGAACCTTGAAAATTGTAGATATTTTTAGATAGTGGTGCCCATCTGCCATTTACCAGGCATGGTATCAGAATGAGATAGCATCTCTACTTCATTTAAGACTTTATAGTTATTGTGCTGGTGCGGCCTTAAAAAATTATAATAAGCAACCCACAGGGCAAGATCATAGTTGGCGCCATCGATGTTATCGAAACCATTGGTTTTGCGGTAGGAAGCTTTGTATGTCCGGTTTAAGCGTTCAATCATCTGCTTGTACGGACGGAATTGTTTTGATATGGCATCATCATTGGAAAGTCCGATCACATGGGTGAGTTCAAACTTGAATTTTTCACCGAATTCGTGAAAAAATTGTTGAGCAGCAAGCGGATAAGCACTGTATCCATCGGCAATGAATTTGAAGTTTTTTGGTAATTCTTTCAGGTTGCGAAATGCCATACGCATAGCAAGGATGTAAGGTCCAACACCGCGGTTGTCGGATACCTGATAGACGATAATGGAACGTTTGGCATCATCCATGATGAACCAAATATAAGTTTTGATACCACGGATTTTGATGTAGGTTTCGTCAGCGGTAAATGTGTTTTCAGACTTATAGTCGTAGTTATCGACAAATGGCTTGATACACAGTGAGGCTGTTTTACAGTAGTTTGCGACCTGCTGGTGTGAGATGGAAATGCCATTTGTGAAGATAGTAAGAACATTTTTTGTTAACGCATTTATGTACAACAAAGTGTTTCCGGTCTTTTATTGGAACCAGTGAATGACCGCAGTAATGAGAATTGACGAGGCTGTTAAAGCTCAGTTTCAGGAGCTAATGAATGACTAAAAGAATTTAATAAGTTTCATGCCTGAAATGAAAGATAAGAGATGGAAAGAGCAGGATTAAAAATGAAAGTGAGGGTTTTCATATGAAAAATTATTCAGAGGACGCAAGCAAACAGTATCATATTCAGGTAGGAGAAGGCGAAGTTGGACGTTACGTGATTCTACCGGGTGACCCAAAGCGCTGTAAAAAAATTGCACAGTATTTTGAAAATCCGGTTCTTGTAGCTGATAACAGAGAGTATGTAACTTATACCGGAACATTAGATGGAGTAAAAGTAAGTGTAACTTCCACTGGTATCGGTGGACCGTCAGCCTCTATCGCAATGGAAGAATTATACCGCTGTGGAGCAGATACCTTTGTTCGAATCGGAACTTGTGGCGGAATGCAGACAGAAGTAAAGAGCGGTGATGTTGTTATTGCAACTGGTGCAATCCGTATGGAAGGAACAAGCAAAGAATATGCTCCAATCGAATTTCCGGCAGTCGCAGATTTAACGGTTATCAACGCATTGGTAGAAGGAGCAAAAAAAGAAGGCTGCGAGTTTCATACAGGCGTGGTACAGTGTAAGGACGCGTTTTACGGACAGCATGAGCCGGAGACAAAACCGGTCAGCTATGAACTGATGAACAAATGGGAAGCATGGAAACGTTTAGGATGTCTGGCTTCTGAGATGGAATCTGCGGCACTTTTCGTAGTTGCAAGTTACTTAAAAGTTCGAGTGGGCTCTTGCTTCTTAGTTATGGCAAATCAGGAAAGAGAAAAATTAGGATTGGAAAATCCGGTGGTACATGATACCGATAAAGCAATTCAGGTGGCAGT
>NZ_CAKRNY010000079.1 GCF_934371575.1 uncultured Blautia sp.
TATGAGCATCTCGCCACAGAAGAAACATTATATATGGAATGTACAATTGATGATCCAACGATTACAGATGAAGATCACTGTATGTATGATTTGTGTCAGACGATTTCTCCAGATCAACTGGTATTAAAGAAAAATGAACATATACTGCTTCAGAATTTCCAAGGAGGAAAATATGCGGCGTATCATTTTAAGGGTTTTCCACAGTTTCTTTTTATGGTATATCAGGAGATATTTTGCAGATGGCTTTCAAGGACTGGGAATCAATTAGATGAAAGACGGCCGATTTTTGATATTTATCGCCTGGTGGGAGAAGATGGATATATGGAAATAGATATCTGCTTTCCATTAAAATAAAATACATAAGCCAGAGCGTTTAGCTAATGGATATAAAGTATATACGGATGAAGATATAAAACGGCTGAAAATTTATAAACCCTCCACTTTGCCACCAATATTTTTATTGGTGGTATTCTTTTTGATTAAAAAATATGGAGATACAGGAAATCTATAAAATTGACACATTTCTCATAAAAAGAAACCTATTTTGTTTTAATGGATTTTTGTAAAATATCATTACTAGAAAAATGCAAAGGAAAAGAAAAGAGTGAGGTACTGTAAATTACAAATTGCCTGTTTTATTATTGTATGGTATGTGATTTTTATTTACATTCAGGACAGAAAGCAATATAAAGATGACAGCAAAGACTATTTTTTTAGATTGCTGGTAAAATCGGGAATCTGGTTATCCAACAGGAAAAAAAGCAGACGAAATACCACTTTGTGCAAGAATTATGGCAATTGCAGATGTATTTGATGCATTATCTTCCAGCAGATGTTATAAAGAGCCAATGCCATTGAAGCAGTGCTTTGAAATTATAAAAAATGATGCAGGACAGGAATTTGATCCGTTTTTAGTGGAGATATTTTTACAGAATCGTAGGCAGATAGAAAAAATATGTGAAGAAAACAACAGTAAAAAGGAGTATTTTTTATAGGCGACAGTATTCCGGTAAAGGGAGATATGATATAGTGGATAAAAAGATGAGGACAGGAGAGGACACTTATGGTTCGTATGGAAATCGCACTATTTCTGGTGCTTGGCATGGTTGCCTTTATGTACTTCACTGCGGAAAAGAAACTATCAAAATTACACAAGATATTTTCTGTCTTGCTTATCACAGTGCTGGTACATCTGATTTTTGATGGAATTACCATTTATACAGTGAATCATCTGGATGCAGTTCCTACACTGGTAAATGATATTTTTCATCGTTGTTTTGTTGGAACAATGGCATTTGTTTTGTTCCTGTTTTACAAATACATTGCTATTCTGGTGGAAGAAGAGACGGGAAAACCAAGAAAATTAGATTCTATTGCCAGGATATTTCTGGTGTTGTCTGAAATAGGAGTATTAATTTTACCTATCCATTATACGCAGACGTCACAGGGAAATTATTCTGATGGAAGCTATGCTTATGTTAGTTATATAGGAGTTGCTTTTTACCTTTTACTATGTTCCGGATTATTGTTTGGAAACTGGAAGAAAATTAATCCAAAGAAAAAATTTGCAATCGGGGTAGCACTGATTTTTGAATTTACTATATGTGTCATGCAGGGATTTCATCATACCTGGCTGATCAGTGGAATGGGAATCACACTGATGACACTTTCCTTTTACCTTACGTTGGAAAATCCGGATATTATACGGGCAGAGTTAACAGAGCAGAAGATGTCCATGCTTTATCTGAAAAGTCAGGTAAATCCACATTTTCTGTATAACACTCTTGATACAATCCGGATTCAGGCAGAATTAAATCAGGATAAAAAAGTAGCAGAACTTTTAATGCATCTGGTAGATTTTTTCCGTATCAGCGTAAAGGTAGATCGTCAGATGGTGACGCTGGATGATGAGCTGGATTTGCTGGAAGCCTATATGGATCTGATGTGTTATCGTTACCCTGATCTGCAGTATGAATATGATATTGATCCTGATTTTGGAGGAATGCAGGTCCCCAATTTTATTTTGCAGCCATTGGTAGAAAATAGTCTGCTTCATGGATTGAAAAATAAGGGCTATAGAGGAAAAGTGGTAATTTCTGTGAAGAAGAATCCGAAAGGCATGGAAATTGCCATTCGGGATAATGGAGGTGGATTTGAGAAAGGTAAAAAAGAACTGATTGATGAAATGTTGAAAAATTATGCTAAAAAAGCTCCAAAACTGGAAGGAAACAGCATCGGTCTTTTGAATGTGCAGAAAAGGATTAAATTCCTCTGTGGAAAAGACTATGGCTTATGGTATACCGAAAATGAAAATGGAGGAGTAACTGCACATTTGGCATTACCTCTGAAGGAGGCGGGAAAATGAAAAAACTTCAGGTTGTACTGGTAGACGATGAAATGTTGCTTGCTACTTCTCTTTCAATAGGTGAAATATCAGAAAAGTGTGGATATGCAGATTATCGGGTGTTTACGAAGACGTTTAAGAAAGAAGAAGGAAGTACACCCTCTCAATACAGGAGAAATTTTCTGTAGAAAGAATAGCAGGAATACCGGTAGATCATTCTTTTTAAGGTAGTCGGTTAGTAACTTTTTTCTTGACATTCTCAAAAATAAGAATATAATATATAAAGAGAATAATGCAAGGAGTGATAAAAATATGGAAATGGCGGAAATTGTAATGAATCCTGTGCGGCAAAGAATCTTTCAGTATTTTTTGCTTCATGAAACAGGCACAGTTAAGGAAGTGAAAAAAGCATTGCCTGATGTTCCCAACGCAAGCTTGTATCGCCATATAAAAATTCTTACAGATAGTTCTATCCTTATAATTGTGGATGAAAATCGAATTCGTGGTACAGTAGAAAGCGTTTATCAATTAAACAAAGAGGCGTTGGAAAAAGAAGATGAAAGTGGAAATGCTGTTCAAATGGCATTGCTTGGAATTGGTGCATCGTTTGCAAAATATTTTTCTGATGGTAATGCTGATCCTAAGAAAGATATGTTGTTACTTACAAATTGTACATTATTATTGACGGATGAAGAGTTTTCCAGTTTCCTTTCGGAGATAAATGAAATCGCACTTAAGTATATGAAAGTAGAACCGACTGCAAACAGTAAAACGCGGCAGATTACGTTTATCTCTGCCCCAACCAATGAGTAGGTGATGTTTATGGAGAAACAAGGACAATGGTTGCTATGCCCATATTGTCATGGGAAAACCCGCGTGTGGATTCGTGAAGATACAGTTCTTCATAACTTCCTTCTATTTTGTCCCAAATGTAAGCGGGAGGAATTGATCGACCTACAGCAATTTCATATTACACTGTTGAAACAGTCAGACGCTAAGACGCAGAGCTGAATTTGATGAGCAATCGAGTTCGTTCTGCGCCTTTTTATTAGGAGGAATTCATTATGAAGAAACTATCAAAATATTTGCTTTGGGCATTTGGCGCAGCTTGGATTCTTCAAATTATTGCCGGTATCCTTTTTCGCAAAGGAAACAGCATAAGCTATTCCGTGCTGCTGGCGCTGTCCATGTTTGCTCCACTGCTTGCATCTGTTATGTCTGGAGCAGAGATACGAAGAATTGGCTGGAAGCCACATATAAAGGGAAACTTTCGCTGGATTCTCATTGCATGGTTTGTTCCGGCTATTCTGGGAACGGTTGGTGCTGCGCTGTACTTCCTGTTGGTTCCTAATGCGTTTGATACAACTTTTGCATATGTCCGCACATTATTGGGAAATGAAGGACTATCCCAGTTAGAGAGCAATGGTCTTTCTATTCAGACGTATGCAATCATCAGTACAGTATCTGCAATTACATACGCTCCATTTGTGAATATGCTGTTTGCAGTTGGAGAAGAAGCAGGCTGGAGAGGAACAATGTACCCGATACTGAAAGACCGTTTTGGCATTATAAACGGAAGGTTGCTTGGCGGCGCGATCTGGGGCGTTTGGCATTGGCCAATCATGCTGCTTACCGGGTATGAGTATGGAACGACCTATTGGGGCGCTCCGGTGACGGGACCACTTCTGTTCTGCATCATTACGATTACAATGGGGATTCTGTTTGACTTTCTCTATGGGAAAACAAGCTGCATCTGGGTTCCGGCGCTCTGTCACGGTGCAATCAATGCCTTTGCCGGTGTTCCGACGCTTTTTCTGAATCCGGCTTACGCTGACAAACTTCTTTTGGGGCCGTTGATAATCGGAGTGATCAGCGGCTTGCCGCTTATGCTGACTGCTTTCATTCTTTCCATACGGGAAAAGAATACGATCGTGAAAGAGAGGTAACGCGATGTACCATCCAAGATTAAAAGGAAAACACTATGATATGGGCCGGCACTATGGAGAGCTGCTTGCAAAATCAGGTGTTGATCTATCTCCTGTAATTATAATACCGGAGCAACAGACGGCGTTCGGACTTTCCTGTCTTCCTATCTACGAACAATACCTTCCCGGTATCATGCAGGAAGTACGCGGCCTTGCCGATGGTTTGGGGCAGCGCTATGAGACGGTTGCCTGCTGACTGTTTGCGCTGTACTGCTTTGAAAGTGATCATGGGTGCAGTGTGTTCGCTGTGCACAGCGGTGAGCATACATATTTTGGCCGCAATATGGATATGTTCCCGGAATATAAAAAGACGAGCGAGAGTGTGCTCTATATGCCGGAGAATCAGAATATCTTCCTTGCTCACTCCACAGCTATGATCTGTGTAGAGGATGGGATGAATGAACATGGCTTAGCAGCGGCGTTGACATTCCTGCTGCCAAAGACTGTGAAACCCGGAATCAATGGCGGTTTTCTGATCCGGCTGATTTTGGAGGAATGCAAAACCGCCGAGGAAGCGGCCAGATTATTACAGAACATCCCGATTTCTTCAGTACATAACATTGTTGTTGCTGACAGTATGGGAGAAATGTTCGTTGCAGAGTGTACGGCAGAGCAGGTATCTGTTCGTTGGTGTGAAAAATACACTGCAGCCACGAATCATTTCATTACTCCGGAGATGCAGCGATACAATGCGGAAGATGAAAACTGGTACCAGACCCGTGACCGTCTGGCAACGCTGGAATCTGTGTTGGTGGACGAACATATGACTTTTGATGATATTGTACAGGGTATATGCAATGAGGCATTGGAAAGGAAGGTTGAATTAAATGAGATATGCAATAATAGGTATGGCTGCTTTTGTGATTTTTATGATATTCGTTCTGATTATCTGTTTTAAAGATGAAAATAGCAGATCAAATGGATCAAAATATGATGAGAAAACAGGAAAATTCTATCCAGTGCTGAATGGGGACAAGGATACTGCGAATGTATTGGTGACATTGCCTGATGGTTCAAAAGGGTGGACAGATGGATTGGGAAATGGATATATTAGATAAAACTGATATGGATTCTATTTTTGTGATCAGAGATCATATCATTGATACTCAGAAAATGTACATTTTAAAATTAGAAAAATCTATGGTATAGAAAAAGCACCAGTAATAAATACGATGGTGGAAATATTAAACGGAAATGAATAAGACAACTCTACTTTACGTAGGTTGTTGCCACACAGATATTGCAATAAAATGTAAATAAGGAGGTGCGAGAATGAACCAGTATATAACAGGAACTGTGATCAAAGAATTGCGAAACAGGTATGACATGACGCAGATGGAATTGGGAGAAAAGCTTGGTGTGAGTGCTAAGACTATTTCGAAATGGGAGACTGGCAAAGGATATCCGGATATTACCTTATTGGAACCAATCGCTGAAGTCTTTTCTGTATCTGTAACAGAGCTGATTTCTGGAAATGCTGTTATGAATTCCAACGTAAGTGCCAATATGCTAAAGTCACATTTTTATATTTGTCCTGTGTGTGGCAATATTATTCATAGTATGGGCGAAGCAGTTATCCAGTGTCATGGAATACAATTGAGATCAGAAGAAGCAGAGGAAACAGATGAAGATCATAAGATTTTTCTGGAACGAGTGGCAGATGAGTATTATGTTCAGATTGAGCATGAAATGTCGAAGCAACATTATATTTCATTTATTGCTGCAGTTTCTACAGACCGACTTCAGATGGTGAAACTGTATCCGCAGGGAAATCCAGAAGCAAGATTCCAGATCAGTGATGTGAAAAAAATCTATTTCTACTGTAATCGGAGCGGTCTGTATTCTATTGATCCTGTAAAAGGGGTTGATGACAGAGAGACAGGATACGATGATGTAGAGGAAAGAAGAGAATTGGAAAAAGCAGCGAAAATGCTGTTTGGTTAAACGAGGCAGCTATTGATATCATGGCAGTAAAGAAGGAAATGATATAAGACGCACCAGTCGAATCCGATGGATTTGGCATATATATCAAGTTGGAACGCAGCGATGCTAGCTCTATCGCCCTGCACGGCGGCAGCTTCACAAAGGTATGTGAGAATGCAGACGGCTCACTGTTGAAGGCCGGTGAATGGCTTTTCACCGGGGATGATATTGTGCAGCTTTCCAAGAAAGACGATTGCTCCGTTCTCTTTACCGTCAGTGCGCATGACGCTGATGGTATGCTGCTGGGAGAAGGTACTTTCTTCTACGATGTGACGCAGGAAAAGCTGTATGTAACTATTTCTAAGGACAGTGTGACCTGCTCCATCTCTGACGCGTCCGATGCACCGGCGGATGTACCACCTGTACTGACGCTGCCCATTCTGGACGAGATCGACCAGAATGTGACCATCGGGAACCTCCGGTCCTTCGTTGCTGGCAATACAGGCAGCAGCCAAGCTGTTGGACTGGGGCGAGAACACCGGTCTTGGTGCAGATGAGATCAGCGATGCCGCCTCCACATGGCTGGCCGCAAAGAACAATGACCTGACCGACTGCCTGAAAAAGCTTGCGCTGGTGGACGAAGCCTGCCAGAAGCTTCTGACCGACGAAGCGCAGGAACTGTTAGACAGTGCTGGATGTGAAGATGTGGAGATTACTTGGGGCAGTAACCCGATAGAGCCGGTAGAAGCCATTATGCAGGCCGCTGGACTTCGTAAATAATACGCGGGAATATTCCGAAGAAAGGAAGTCTTAAAATTGAATAACAATTTGTTTGTCATAGAACGCGCA
This sequence comes from uncultured Blautia sp., assembly GCF_934371575.1. Lineage (GTDB taxonomy): Bacteria > Bacillota > Clostridia > Lachnospirales > Lachnospiraceae > Blautia_A. The sequence continues at coordinate 7,102 of NZ_CAKRNY010000079.1, forward strand.
CGGCCGGAGGAGGCCGCCGCGCTGCTTGACTACCTGAAGATTATAGGTGGAGAAACCGAAAATCTCAGCTTCGGTGCGGAGGGTGTGCCACTCAGCCTTGCAGAAGAGCAAGACTATCTGCGTGCGCAGTGTGGATCGGCTGATAATGCACAGTATTTTGCTAAGGTAGATGGCGAGATCATCGGCACAGCAAGTCTGAACCGAAGAAGCAATCGCATGAGCCATCGCGGGGTATTCGGTATCAGTCTGAAAAAAGCATGGTGGGGATGCGGTGCGGCACCTGCCCTGATGGAAGCGATTCTTGCCTTCGCCAAGGAGAACGGCTTTGAGCAGTTGAATCTTGAAGTACGCAGCAGCAATACTCGCGCCATCCATCTGTATGAGAAGTACGGTTTTCGGAAGCTGTGTACGTTTCCCCGTTTTTTCAAAATCAATGGAGAATATATTGATTTTGACCTGATGAATCTCGAACTGAACACACCAGACAACCAAGTAGAGGAAAATATAAAATGAAAGCAATAAGCGCAGAAGAATTATCAAAAACATTTTCCGGAGGAACCGTTGCGGTTGATGGAATCAGGTTCTCCTTGAATCAGGGAGAGATTTTCGGATTTCTAGGGCCAAACGGAGCTGGAAAAACCACAACCGTAAAACTACTCTGTGGTATGCTGACCCCATCGGGCGGAAAATGTCAGGTGCTGGGAATTGACCCTACCCAAAACCCGGAGCAGCTGCATGAAAAGGTCGGCGTAGTAACAGAACATGCCCAAATGTACGATCACATGACAGCTTTGGAGAATCTTCAATTTTACGGTACTCTTTTTGGCATGAGCCGTTCGGAATGTGCAGATAGAGCAAAACAGCTCTTACATCGACTGGAACTGGCAGATGTGATGGATCGCAAGCTGGCCACTTATTCTACCGGTATGCGCCAGCGGCTTTCTTTGGCCAGAGCATTGCTTCACCGTCCGCAGATTTTATTCCTGGATGAACCGACCTCTGGCCTTGACCCCGAAAGCGCTCAGAATGTAAATTCTCTGATTCAGGAGCTGGCTGCCGAAGGAATCACAATATTTCTCTGTACGCATCAGCTTCGGTATGCACAGGAAATCTGTACGACATATGGACTTATGAATAAGGGACATTTATTTGCCACAGGAGATATTACAGAACTGCGATCTATGGTCTGCCAGAATACTAAGGTACGGATAAAAGCAAGCCGTATGCCAAAGGACATGATATATCAGGAAATTGGAGATCACATCTATGATATTGATGTAGCCTCAGAGCATGACATCCCGCTGATTGTAAAAAGAATCGTAGAGGCTGGTGGTGATGTGTATCATGTATCAAAAGAACAGCTTTCGTTGGAGAAAATCTATTTTTCCCTGATTGACCGGGAACATGCAGAAACGGAGCGTGAAAAATATGAATAGCGGACGATTCGCCTTAATAAAGAAAGATATTCGTGGTATTACATCAAATAAGCAGATATTCGCGGTTCTTCTTATCGTGCCGCTTGTGCTTACCATTGTTCTGCCGTCGATTTTTGTACTTGTACTGACGCAGGCACCCGATGCTGCTTCGGATTTTCAGAAACTGCTAGATATGATGCTCGTTACAGATGGGGAGTATAGTCAGCAGCAGAGGATATTGGGACTTATATTGAATAACATTATGCCGCCCTTTTTTCTGATTGTTCCCATCATGGCATCCTCTGTTATGGCAGCAAGCTCCTTTGTGGGAGAAAAAGAAAAGCATACCTTAGAAACATTGCTTTATTCGCCGCTGTCCCTGCGACAGCTGTTCCAATCCAAAATACTGGCTGGATTTTCTGTTGGGATGATGGTTTCCTATATCTCGTTTGCTGCCATGCTGTTGGTTGTAGAGGTGGAAGTATTCTTTCTGACCGGCAATCTGATTATCCCAGGTATAAGCTGGCTGATCATTATGCTTCTGATTGCTCCGACATTCTCGCTCGTTGCGATTGCTGTGACAGTGCGTAGTTCTGCAAAGGCTAAGACCATCGAAGAAGCACAGCAGCGGGCTGTATTTCTGATTTTCCCGATCCTCGCACTGGTTATTGGACAATTTACTGGCATTCTTTTGATCAATTCGTGGCTTCTTTTGGGATTGGGTGCCGTTTTGGTAGTGCTTGATGTATTGCTTATGAGGAACGCTGCTGGCAACTTCACTTACGAAAAACTGCTGAAATAAAGACACCGTATGAAAGCTGTTTATGACATCTATGATATAGAAAAAATGTTTATATTTAATGATAATGAAGAAGAAATAATAGAGTCTGTTCTTGCTGCTTTGGGAACAGGACGAAATATATATTGTGATGAAAATAATATAAAGCCATTGAAGATACATTATGGAGATATTGTTATTTTGTTGGATAAAAGAGAATTATTTCGAAAGCAGGAAAAAATAGATTTATCTTTTATAGAGTTTGAAATTTTGCATTTATTAATGCGAAGTCCCGGAAGAGTGTTTAGCAAAGAACAAATATATGATATCATATGGAATGAACCTTATTCCGGTGATTATAATGTGGTTATGCGACATATCTGCAACATTAGAGAAAAGATAGAGGATGATCCGGGCCAACCAATGTATATACAAACGGTGAGAGGTGTAGGGTATCGGTTTAACGGGAATTTAGGCAGCGAGTGAAATCGCTGCCTATTATTATGGTTTTACAAAGAAGGGAGTTGGTTATGAGAAGATCTTTGTATTTCAGGAGCATCCTGTTTGAGATATTTGGACAGATTTTGATGTCCATATAAAATCATTTTTCGCAGAAAGGCAGATTTGCTTTTCATCCTGGAAAGACGATATTTTTCTTCTAAAATGTATTGTTCGTCATCATTCAAATA
>NZ_CAKRNY010000080.1 GCF_934371575.1 uncultured Blautia sp.
CGCTGAACCATTTCACGGTTCCACATTTTGTTTCCGACATAAATAAAATCTCTCCTTTTTTCATATTTTCCATACAGATGTATGGAAACAGGGCGGCATGGACTCGAACCATGCCTGATGCTCCCCGCCCTGGATTATTCTTTTACCTCCTCCACGCCAAAAAAATTTCCAAAATCAAAAGCAGCGTCCAGCCTGTGAATGCCAGAAAATGCATGTGCATTTTGATTAAAATAGAATCGATAAGATTTCCCATGCATAACATTGGTTCTTTTGTTAAGCAACAGCTCGGTAGTAAGCCCATCTGATTGCAACACTATAACCCTCTTAAAGCCATCAAAAAAAAGTTCCGCATGGATTTCAGATACTGTTCCTTCCACCACCTCATAGGATCTTGTCACTGCCAGATAATAAACATAAACCGCATCCCCGATCCCACAGATAGTTAAAAAGACTGTCCAGCCCACAAATCCGGCAGATCTTTGTGCCAGGCCAAGTGCACAGCCTCCATACAGTAAGAGAAATGATAAACATAAAGTATTCACAATTCTCTTTTTAAAAAATCCGGGTATACCGGCATAGGTTCGCCTGTGTTTCAATATTGCATCAGACAGCCATATTTTCCATTTGTTTCTTTTCTTCAAGGAAGCCTCCTTCTTTGATGTAGCTGATCACAAACTGTTTCTTTTGATATAAGGAAATCAGAATCTGCATGAATTCCACCCCAACCTGATCCTGAACTTTCTTCTTTTCTTCTGCTGATAGCAGGACATTCCCTGCCTGCTCATTTAAGCTGGCCAGATGGTCTGGAATGTACCCGTTTCTGGAAATTTGCTGCAGCACCCTGAGTTCTTCATAAGTAAATACCGGCTTTTTAAGTGCTCGCATCGCTGCTTTTATTCCTTTTCCAAGAACCAGATTCTCTGCAAATTCCCTTACACGGCCAGAAAAGGAATCTACAACAGGGACTACTACTGATTTACTAAGAAGAAATTGTAAAGCCTCCTCTTTATTTTCCCCTTCGCATTCTGCTACCAGTCCGCGCTTTTTCAGGCGTCTTAAACAAAACAGGAAATCTTCTTCATCCGCCCACTCTGTTGCACGTTCTTTCCCAAATGTAATACAGAGTACCCGGTACATCTGAGAGTAGATTCTGTTTTCTGCACATATTGTCCAGGTAAGGGCTGCCCAGAGCATGGTCTCCATTTCTGTAAGTACCTTCTCCTGGTTATCAGTTTTCACCAGAAGCCGCCCTTCCCCATCTTCTCCTTTACAGCCGATTGCCGTGTACCATTTCATAGCCTTTTTCCTCCTAAAACAGCTTCATGACTTCCAGGAGTTTTGGAATCACATAACAGGCAATCATTCCTGCTATGATACAGATTTCCATATTTGGTTTTCGAAGATTCCACACATCCTGATTTTTTGTTCCGATGATCCGGACCCTTCCAGGTACGTTCCACCGTAGCTTCCTGTAAAATTCGATAAATTTCTGATGGTCAAATCCAAATGAACGAACTCGAAAGATATTTCGGTTCTGCTCTTCCTCGTCTAAAAGAAAAAAGCTTTCTCTTTCTTTCTGATCATTTAAAACAATATAAAACTCAGGGACTCCTCGAAGGGTGCCTTCTACAATCTTGTCTATTTCATTGTAAAATATCCGACAGCATTCATAATGTCCGTTTTTCTCCGGCTGGCAGACCGCCAGACTGTCTACGTCCAACTCCATATAGCAGACTTCTGCTTCCATGATCTTTCTGCTGATTTTAACAGCCTGTCTTAAAAGAAGTATAATTCCCAAGGCAAGTATCACGCATAGATATAACAGGTCCCAGCATTTGATCCGAAAGTATAGGAAATATGCTGCGATTCCCTCCAGTAAAGAGCCGATACCAATCATCCAGAAGTACCGTTCTTTTGTGTCCATTAAACGGTAAACATCCTCTTCATTAGCCTGCAGACGCAAACAATGCCTTCCTTTCTTCATGCCGCCAGATCTGTTTTATTTGAAACAGTTTGCTTTCTTTTTGTATGTTGTTCCAGTAAAGCCTTGCATTCCCGGGTAGTTTCTTCGCACCGGTATTCTGAAAACTTTCCGATATGCATATCTTTTTCCCTTAGACCGAACCTGTTCTGCAACCAGATATATATACCTTTTTTCGTCATTATTCCAGAATTTACCACCTGGTTTAAGGCCCGGTGTGCTTCAATCCGCTTATGGCGCAGATCCCCATTTGCCAGGGTTCCCATAGGGCGCATGGTCTTTTTATGTACCCCGATGTAGGAATCACAGGATGGATAACCACTGCAGACATACAGGTAATTGCCAGGATCCAGGTTCTGACTGCCATAGACATGCTTTGCCGGGCGTAACACTGCCATCCTTCCACAGTATGGACAATACAGTTTTTCAGTCTGCTTTTTTTTCTTCGTTTTTGTCATTCAATTTGTCTCCTTTCCTGTTTGCCCCGATTGTAAAAAAAATGCTTTTTCTGTGTCAATAGGATTTTAAACTTTTATTTCCACCTTTTAATCAGTCTTGTGATGATTCCTTCTGCAACCTCGTAATTATCGTTAATTCTAGTCACCACGATTCCAATCTTATCTCCCTTTCCAGGAAGTGCAGACATGTTGCAGGAATGCGCCACCGCATTTATTCCAATATCCAGACGAATGAAATAAGTTCCCTTATATACCTCAGTGATAACTCCAGTGTACTTTCCTTGCCTGTGGCATTTCCTAAGATTGTCCTTATTGATGTTCGCCGTCGGACTTTTCGCATCAACTTCCACATGAATTTCATCCGGTTCCGTTCCTTCTACTTTATTGACCATGACCTGGATAAGATCTCCAACCTGAAATTTTTCGTTAGCATCCAGCATCCACTCCCAGGCCATATCACGCGCCCTTACAGATACCTCCACACCGAACACTTCCAGACGTACTGCCTTTGGCGCCACTGCGATCACCCGGGCTTCTGCAATTCTTCCAGGGTACAGAAGCGGCTTCTCCCCTTCTTCTCCAATATAGAAGGTCTGACGCTTTTTTAGCATGGCATCTTTTCGGGAGGCTACCACGCTCCGGCTTTTGGTATCCAGATCCTTAATAATGAAATCAATGTCACAGCCAAGCATGTTGTTGGCAATCCGCACCTGTCGGTTTAAAGTGTCTGCATTCTCCCGCCCGTCACCGCTTAAGTTAATCATCATTTCATTCATTGGAATAATGATGCGAAAACCATTATAATATGTGACTGCTACCATCCAGCCGCTCTCCAGCTTCTCAATACCACCAAGCTGACCTGTGAGTACCTTTCTGGTACGGTGTGCATTTAAAAGCTGGTGCCATCTGGTATCCTCCTGTTCCTGTGCACTCTCCACCTGCGCATCAACGTCAATTGTTAAGACACCTTCATAGGCTGCGCGTGGAATTTCTTTTTCCGTTACTTCTTCAATTGCTTTTTTTGTGTTCGCCATGTGTTGCCCTCCTATTATTTATACGACAAGAAGGCACAAAAAAAACAGTCTGCATAAAACAAACTGCTTTTTCGTGCCTTCTTTTTACGACTATCATTCTATTATAAAGAGAATCCGAAGTCAATATTAGAGATGTTGCAATAGTGTCGCATTTTGGTTGCAAATAGATACGCCAGCCAATATCAGATGCAAAATTTCCATAACGAATCTCTTAAACCATTTTTATCTTCTAAATTATATATGATTTAGGAGATAATTTAATCATTAGGATATAACTTCCTATCGCTATCAAAATGCAATCTACAGGCATACTTCATTTCTACCCCAGCTTTTTATTTTCAATCTGAAATCATCTCGCAATTGTAAAATGAAATACCAGCTGTTCCTGCTCCTCAGCTGAAGTTCTTAAGGATTTTCGAATTCCGGTTGTGTCTGCAAAGATTCCACCATATGCATCAACCTTGATCCACTTTCTGTTTACCTTTACTTCATTCCACTGGTGTGTCCAACTGCCCGCATTTACATGCCGTACTGGAACATTCGCAGCCTCACAAAGCAGCGTGTATGCTTTTGCATATCCAGAACAGGCTGCTTTTTTCATTACCAGAGCGGCGTAGGCTTCATTGCCATAATTTTTCTGGTATGCTTCTGAAGACTGGTTTAACTGCCAGGAGCAGTGTTCTGTTAAATATCGAAACAGAACAAATGCCCGTTCTTTGGTACTTAAATCTGCAGTTACATATTTTTTTACAATTTTCTTTGCTTCCTTTTTAGCCAGGCTAAGCCTCTTTGCTTTATCTAGTTCTTTGACAATTACCTTACATTTTAAGGTTCGTTTTCCAACTTTGGCATAAATGTATGCCGTTCCGGCTTTTTTTCCCTTCAATTTACCAGAAGAAACTGAAACAACTGATTTTTTAGAAGAACTCCATTTTACTTTCTTTTTGCTTCCTGATACCTTCAGCGATGTGGAAGCTCCCCGATAGATAGTAACTGTCGATTTGTTCAGTTTCACTTTAGCCGCCTGGACATTCACCGGTCTTATAAAGACTCCAAGAAATAAAACTGCAAATATCATCCAGGCTATTGTTAATTCCTGCATTCCTGTTTTACATATTCTTACCTTTTTCATCGTAAGCCCTCCATTTTCTGAATGATTTCCTGCTGCAGTTTTAATATAACAAGTTATTTTTTTTTAAGTCAATAGGATTTTGATCTTAATAAAAAAGTGATTTATCATTATCTGTCTATAGATGTGACAAACTGCTGTACGACAGTTTTTTTCTTTTGCTGTCGTACAGCAGAATGGTTTAGTTATTATTGCTGAACGGAGTCCGCTTCTTCTTGTGTGAGCTGACCATTTTTTACTGCATCAGAAATGGCTTTGTCTAATTCCTCAACTGTGGAATAATCCCCTATGTGCACTGTTTTTCCGTTATCCTTTGTTACATCAACACTATAAGAGGAAACTACATCTTCAGCAGGTGGAATCATGGAGTAGGTATCGCCGTCACCGTCGTCTTTGGAATACAATACTCCCTTTTTGATACTTTCCAGAGTTTCTTTATAGCTGTCCATCATAGCATCTACGCTTTCCTGCGTAAATTCGTGGAATACGCCTTGCCCATCATACCAACCATCTCCGGTTCCAATCAAAGATTCCATTTCTTTTTTCTGTTCGTTCATCCACGCTTCGTATTCATCGGCTGTCCACCACTGCACATCCGGTGCCGCATTGTTCTTCTCATAATCTGCCTCGGCAACCCAATTTTTACCGTCAACGCTGATTTGTCCACCGTCTGTATCCTGATAGAGAATATCTGCGCCGGATGTGTTTCCCGTTTCAGATGTTGAAACCTTTGGTGTGTCCGAAGCCAATGCACTTGCATAAGTAACCCCTGCAATGCTTAAACAGATTGCACCGCACAAGCCTATTGCCAAAATTTTTTTGTTCTTCATAGATAAGACCTCGCTTTCTAAAAATTATAGCTGCCCTCTTGAGGACAGCTATAATATAACAAAGCAACTTGGATATAGTTTGCATGGATTATGGATTTTAGATGGAGTTGTCTATCGGCTGCTTACAAGGCAATTCAAACCAAAACAGTACACCGTTGCTTGTATTTGAAATGCCGTAATTTGCTCGGTGCATTTCCATGATTTTGCGAACAATATAAAGCCCTAATCCGGTTCCGCCTGTATTGCGGTTACGAGATGTATCTGCCCGATAGAAGGCTTCAAACAAATGTGGAATAGCATCGTCAGGCACACGGACACCTGTGTTTTCAATTTCACCACGAATCGTACCATGCGTTTCGGACAAAGATATACGAATCAATTCACCACTTGGAGAATAGCGAATTGCGTTTACCAATATATTTTGAATTGCCCGTTCCATCTGTGCTTGTTCCACTTCACAATAAAGGCGGGTAGGAATATTTGCTTCAAGGTGCTGTTTCTTTTCTTCCAATAAATCTGCTACTGCGGCAACCTGTACCCGAAGTATTTCCGCAAAATCAACGGTTTTATATTCAGTTTTTTGAGTTCCCTCCACTTTGGAAACATACAGCAGTTCTTTTACCAACTTCTCCATCCTATCAACAACGGCAAGCGAACGCTCCATGTACTCTATGTGATTTTCATAGCCGCTGACTCCGTTCAGCATCCCCGCCAAATGTCCTTTCAAAATGGTTAGTGGTGTTTTCAGTTCATGGGATGCTGCCGAGAAAAAGTCTACCCGCTGTCTTTCTAACTCCTGTTCCTTTTCAATATCTGTTTTGAGCTGTTGGTTGGCAGTTTGAAGGTCGTTCAATGCAGTGGATAGCGAAGCAGATAATGAATTTAGATTTTGCGCCAAGCAACCTAATTCATCTTCTCGTCCTGTACTACATTGACCGGAAAAATCCAGTTCCGCCATTTGCTTTGAAATCTTGCTCAGCCGCACAATAGGCCGAGTGATATACCGTGCGTAGAGCCATGCACAAAGGAGCGAAAGCAGAAAGACCATTAGGATGACATACGGAAGATTCTAAATATTGCTCTACTCTATTCTGTAAATTCATTTTTAATACCCCTTTTCCTATTTCATACCACAGTATTGTAAAATATTTTTTTTGTCAAAAAAGGGGATTTTTCACCACTGCTATTTCTCCCGTCTGCGTGAAATTGACAAATTATCCTGGTAACAGCTTAGGTGCTTATCCTTACTCCAGATCATAATCCGACCAACCGCAGGCACTTCATTCTTGTATTTTTCATAAAAGCGAATAATACTCATATCACCGATTCCCATCTCCATTTTTTGCGCACAATCGGGAAATTGATCCGCTATTATAAGTAAGTCTTCTTTTGTAAAACCTACTCCATATAATTCCCATGGAGCTTCTTCCTTTGCTGTTTTACGCAAAAATTCCTGAAATTTTACCGCTTTTTCCCTTCTTATATTCCCATCTGCAATATGCGAAATATGATTTCCGCTTTCAATGATTGTTGCCAGCGGTAAAATTAATGTTTCGTTTTGTTCTATAGCCTCATTAAATTCCTTTTTTACACTTTCATATTCCTGGCACATATGTGGAATTCTCAAAAGATTCATTACTATGGATGTGTCAATAAAACGAATATTCATTTAAAAATCCTCCATCCAGGAATAATCCTTTTTCTCACTGGGACATTTAATTAAATTCAATAAGGACTCGTCAAGCATGGCTTCCCCAAGGCCACCGCGTACAAATACTTGCGGATAATTTTTAATATCTACAAATGGAATAAATTTGCTGGTTCCCTTCTCATTTTCACGATAGACAACAGAGACACCTAATAACTGTTGTTTTTTATATCCATTTAATAGTACTGGATTATGCGTTGTCAATATAATGTCTATCTTTCTTTTCTCCCCAAGCAGACTCAGATTTTTGATTAATGCCTGCACTCTGCTTGCATGTATTCCATTATCAATTTCTTCAATTACAAGAGTGCTGCCCTCAGGAATTGTTAAAATGGCTGCCACAATAGCTATGCATCTCAAAGTTCCATCTGACAATTTTTTTGCATCAAATAATTCTGACGAATTAATATATTTTTCTCTGAGTGCAAAAATAACATCATCAAGCTGTGTGGTGATGAATCCAATGTCCTTGATTTCATTTTCTGGTAGATCACTTACTATCTTTAAAAGTTCTTTCTTTTTCTCACTGTCTTCACACAAATGGCGTAATACTGCAGAAATATTTTCACAATTTTCTTTTAAATCAGTGTCTGTTATCCGCACATAATCTCTCATATCAGAAGGGACTGGATTTAATATAAATATTTTCTTTAAATTTTTCAGAACCAGCTCAATATAGCCAAAGCACTCTCTATCTCGATCCGTGTTCTGAGGAAGCTTTGTCCTAAGCTGTGCCAAAACAGAAGAAACCCGCATACAAAGAATATCTGGATTTCTGCCAGCCTTTTTATCATTATATTCCGCCTGGATATCACCACTTTCCTTGGACCGAAGCTTTGTCTTAAATATTTTTTCCCCACCAGCAAGCTCTGTTTTTCCATTCACAACTTTATATAAAGCTTCTTCCTCAACCCAGACTTTTTTATTGGTACTGATCTTGATATAATAATATAAATCATATTTTTCATCCAAATCAATCAGACAGCCCAGTTTAAAAGCCGAAGTTTTAAACCGACAACAGGATTTACTTCCTCCACGAATGTGACTGTCCATATTGCGGGTACCATCAAGAATTGTACCTAACTCCAATCCCGTCGCAGTATCAGCTAAAATATGGATTCCCTCAATGGCATTGCTTTTCCCAGAAGAATTTGTTCCGATCAAACTTGTCAATGCCTCTAGGTTTAATTCTGCCTTTTCAAAGCTTTTAAAATTTTCAAAAATAAAGCTCTTAATCATAATCTACTACCTTTCTGCGGCTTCCTTATTAGCAAAAATAGTCCTCATTCTGTGGCAAAAGGTTTTGCTTTTCAATGATAGCCCTTGCGTCATCCAGATCTTTTTGTAAGTTTCTAATTTTGGTTTGGAGCTCAAATTCCTTAATCATATTTGAAACAGTTCCTTGAGATACACCCATAAGCTTTGCGATTGCATTTTGTGTATATCCCATTTCACGGTTCAAAATATATGCGATTGCACTGTGTTTTATAGTTAATCTTCTCATAGTTGCCCTCCATATTTTAATAATTTCTAATATAATCTAATATTATTAAATATCTTTTTTCCTGAACTGTCAATACTTAAATTCAATATTTTGAAGCGTTATTTACTATAAACATACGCAGCAAAATATGTACTTTTCCTTATAAATATCCCTCTTTCCGCCAAAAAGAGGATGCATTCTTTTGCTTCCTCTCTTTAGTCTGCTTAACAATTACTTCCTATTGCAGGGTTACGCCTTTTAATAGTACTATTGCTGTTTTTATTCCGACAAACTTCCCTGTACTTGTCTATAGTTTCTTTTAAGTAACTCAATGCAAATTCATCTGCCTCTTTTTCTTTAGGAATATTTCTATATTCCTCTGTATACTGACGAAATAGCATCCGCTCTTCTGCGCTTAAACGATTGTCCTTTTCCCTTGCCTGACGTTGTAAAACAAAGTCTTTCAAAGCTCGCATTTTTTCATAGTTGTTTTTTTCTTGTTCGTAATTCCAAGTTGTATAAGCAGCTACATTTTTATCCAATGACATAAATTGATACCAATGTCCAACTTCATGTAAAAATTGGAATAAAACAAGACCAATTTTTATATCAACTACACCTTTGCAATAAGGCCGGATCATTTTACATGTGTACTCATAAATACCAGAGTCATCCAGCTTAAACAATTTCTCAATTTCTTCAACAGAAGAATCCATGATATGTATTGCCGCAGTTGTACTTGTAAATTCATATTTATTTTCTGATTTTTCGTATCTTTTGCGTTCGCCTTTTTCTACTGGTGTAAAAAAGAAAGGTGATGGTCCATTTGCAAACTCTCTATAGCTTCTATTTTTATCGAAAACGATATTGGCTTCAAAATTGTTAATAGAACAAATTAAATCTTTAATTTCCACATCTAGGCTCTCCTTTTTAATATTTTATGATAATTATTAATATTATGTAATTATATTTTATAATATTTGTTTTGAATTGTCAACATCTGTATCTAAATTACTTTGGTTATTGATGTTCTGATATATATAGCTTCTCAATACGAACAGGCTAGCCCGTGCACATTAATTAGTAGTTCCATATGGTATCCTCCTTCTCTTCTTTGTTGTCCAGCTCCGTGCTACTAGATATTCGTTCCTTATATGTATTACAAATCATAATTTTCCATACTTAGTTTAATAATGGATAATTAGCAATTATCCATTATTAAAAGATCTCGTACATTAAAAGGATGAAAGATAACATGAGTTTTGCAAAAGAC
>NZ_CAKRNY010000081.1 GCF_934371575.1 uncultured Blautia sp.
ATTCACAACAGCTGACGCCAGAATTAAACTGGCAAAGCTATATCCGACAATACTTTAAAAACTAGATGGATGTAATAATAGTAATAATGGCTAAAAATGGAAGCGGCATTTTTAGTAAAAACTGCTTTTGCAACCAGGATAAAATAGTTTTATAATATTCATAACGGCGAGTAGCGTAATCATGCAGGAAGGCAAAATATACGTTACTCGCTTTTATGAAATTAATTCCAGGAGGACGCGCATATGCATGAGTATGAGATTTTTATTGAGGATATAAACCCGTGTGGTGGAGAACAGTACAGTAAAAAAACATTGATCGAGGCAGAAGCAGCCAGTCCGGAGGCTTACGTAAAAGAAAATGGAAGATTTCCGATTTTGGAATCTACATGCAACGAAAACGGCGATGTTGTAATAGTGACAGGAGATAATAAAGGTTCTTTTGTACGTTATACTTTTACGGAATAAAAGAGCCGGTCAGTAAGGAGAGAGTTTTGTGAAATATGAAATAGGAGATTTTGTTAGCAAACCAGTCACAGGTATCTGTAAAATTGAGAATATTTTATATTTGAATCCTCAGGACGAAAAAAACGATAAATTATATTATCTGATAAAACCAATAGAAGATGAAAAGGAAAAAATATATGTTCCTGTTTCAAACTCAGCTTCAAGACTGAGATTGTGCCTGACAAAAGAAGAAGCCTGGAATCTGATCAAACGAATTCCGGAAATTCCCACAGCATGGGTCAACAATGAAAAATTGAGGGAGCAAAATTATAAAGAAGCAGTCAAAGCGAATGATCCTGAAGCATTAGTTGCGATTATAAAAATGATTTATCAGCGGAAACAAGAAAGAATTGCGCAGGGAAAAAAGTGTACTGCTACGGATGCCAGATATTTCCAGATAGCAGAAAATCTGTTATATTCGGAGCTTGGAGTTGCTCTTGGAAAAACCAAACAGCAAGTGTGCAAAACAATCATTGATTACGTTACGAACCACTGCCAGTGAAAATTTTGTTTGACTTTTTGAAAAACAGGCAATATAATTACAACAAACGAGTAGCAAGTAAGCGTAAATCCAGTTTACCGGCTGCTCTTTTTTTATTTTGCTAAAAATTAATAATATCGCCATGAAAAAGTGTGTAGCCTGTCAGCGTAAGTCCAGCTTATATGACAGGGTGCGCGCTTTTTTTGTGCAGAAAAAAAGAGAGGAGTTAAAGCAAAATGGCGGAAAGCAACAAGATGAAGGAGATGCCGGTGAATAAGCTGATGGTCCAGATGGGAATCCCGATGATCTTATCCATGGCATTGCAGGCAGTCTATAACATTGTAGACAGCGCATTTGTAGGAAATATGAGAGTGGGCAGTGAAGCAGCACTAAATGCACTGACTCTGGTATTCCCGGTTCAGATGCTTATGGTGGCAGTAGGAATTGGAACAGGTGTAGGAACCAATGCACTTCTTGCAAGGACACTGGGACAGGGAAACCGTAAAAAAGCTGCGAAGGTAGCAGGAAACAGTCTGTTCCTGGGTGTGATCATTTATGTGGTTTGTTTATTATTTGGCATCTTTGGAGTGAGAGCATATATTTCATCTCAGACAGTAGATGCAGAAGTACTTGAGATGGGAGTCAGTTATCTGCGGATATGTTGTGTGATTTCTTTTGGAATCATCTTCTTTTCCTTATTTGAAAAGCTGTTACAGGCTACAGGACGCTCTCTTTATTCTACAATCGGTCAGGTGGTTGGAGCAGTTGTAAATATCATTCTTGATCCGATCATGATCTATGGTATTGGACCTTGCCCGGAAATGGGAGTGAAAGGTGCAGCCTATGCAACTGTAATTGGACAGGTAGCATCCGCAGTATTACTGTTGATCTTTCATATCAAATTAAATAAGGAATTTGAGCATGGGGCGAAATACATGAAGCCGGATGGCGGAATTATCAAGGAAATCTATGCGATCGGACTTCCGGCGATTATAGCTCAGGCACTGATGTCTATTATGGTTTATGTGATGAATCTGATTTTGAAGTTCAATCCGTCAGCACAGACAGCTTATGGATTGTTCTATAAGGTGCAGCAGTTTGTTCTTTTCCTTGCATTTGGTCTGCGAGATGCAATTACTCCTATCATTGCATTTGCTTATGGAATGAGAAGTAAAAAGAGAATTCAGGATGGTATCAAATATGGACTTATTTATACCGTTGCATTAATGATTATTGGAATTGCAATTACGGAGATTTTCCCCGGAGCATTTGCAACGCTGTTTAATGCGGGACAGTCACGAGAATATTTTATCGGTGCGATGAGAGTGATCTCGGTAAGCTTCCTGTTTGCCGGAATCAATGTTGCTTATCAGGGCATTTATCAGGCACTGGACGGTGGTGTGGAATCATTGGTTATTTCACTTTTGAGACAGCTTATTATCATCCTGCCGCTGGCAGGAATCTTTTCCCTGTTTGTAAGAAATGGTCAGGTGGGCGTTTCCCTGATCTGGTGGGCATTTCCGATTACAGAAGTAATTGCATGCCTGGTGGGCTATGTATTTTTAAAGAGAATCAGAAAAAACAAAGTTGATGCTTTGCGTTAAGGAGGAACTGGAAATGGCAAAAAGAATCATTACAATCAGCAGAGAATTTGGAAGCGGTGGACGTTTTATCGGAGAAGAAGTCGCGAAGAAGCTGGGAATTGCTTATTATGATAAAAATGTTATTAATGAAATTGCAGAAAAGTCCGGATTATCGCCAGAATACATTCAGGAAAATGCAGAATTATCTCCGAAAAAAGGGATGTTTGCATATGCACTTGCCGGACGTGACATCACAGGAAGATCTGTGGAGGATATGGTACATGAGGCGCAGAGAAAGGTTATTTTAGAACTAGCCGAGAAGGCCCCTTGTGTGATCATTGGAAGAAATGCGGACTATATCCTGAAAGACCGTGATGATGTGCTGAATGTATTTATTCATGGAAATATGCCGGAGAAAACACAGCGGATCATTCGATTATATAATGTAGATGAGAAGAAAGCTGTGAAAATGATGGCCGACACAGATAAAAGACGTATGACAAATTATAACTTTTACACGGAGCATAAATGGGGAAAGGCCAGTAATTATACGTTGTGCCTGAACAGTTCACAGCTTGGATATGACAGATGTGAGAAGATCATTATGGAATGTTTTAAATAATAGAGGCATTTATGGAAACCAATATTGCTCCTGGGCTTCGATTTTCTATATTAGACAGAGAATTTAAGAAGAAACTGGAAGAACGCGCAAATGGGATGGGATTAACTGCTGTACAGCTGAGGGTGCTGGGGGAATTAAGCCGTTCAGAGTCACTGGGAGCTGAAGAAATCAACCAGAAAGATCTGGAAAAAGCATTAGCTGTGACACATCCCACAATGACTGAAATCATTAAAAGACTGGAAAAGAAAAAAGCCGTTATCTGTACGCAGAGCAGGCTTGATGGGCGATACAAAAAGATTAACTGCACAGATGAATATAAAAATATTCACCTGGAGCTTAAGGAAATGGACTGGGAGATTTTTAACAAAATCTGTGAAGGCATTCCCAAAGAACATGTGGAAATATTTTTAAAGGCATCAGAAAAAATGCTGGAAAACATTGAAAAATAGTGTACCTGTATATATGGGTGCACTTTTAATAAAAATATATAGGTAGCACACTACCTAAAGAAGGATACAATGAAAGAAAATAAAATGGGAGTCATGCCGGTCAATAAGCTTTTGCTTACAATGGCGGCACCAATGGTTTTATCAATGCTGATTGGTGCATTGTATAATGTAGTGGATAGTCTGTTTGTAAGTCATTATGGCGAGAATGCATTGTCAGCAGTTTCTTTGGCATTTCCCATACAAAATATCATAATTGCAACCGGAACTGGAATCGGTGTAGGAATCAATGCGTTGTTATCACGATATCTGGGTGAAAAGAAGCAAAAAGCGGTCAATCAGACAGCAATGCATGGAATTGTCCTTGGTGTTGCATTTTATGTTCTGATATTACTGTTTGGCATTTTCTGTGTAAGGAGTTTTTATACAGTTCAGACCAAAGATGCCGAAATAGTTTCCATGGGAATTGATTATCTTACTGTTATCTGTGTATTTGGATTCGGGCAGATGTTTCAGCTGATCTTTGAAAAATACTGCAGTCAACAGGCCGGACTTCCTATGCAATGGAGATGCAGATCGTTGGTGCGGTCATAAATATTATTTTAGATCCCATCTTTATTTTTGGATATTTTGGTTTACCGGCAATGGGAACCAGAGGTGCGGCGGTAGCCACAGTGACAGGTCAGATTGTAGCAATGCTGCTGGGGTTGTATTTTAATCTGACCAAAAATAAAGATGTTCAGCTTACTTTCAAATCTCTTAAGGTAGAAAGCTACTATTTTAAGGGCATTTGCACGGTTGGTATTCCAACGATCATCATGCAATTCATGTCCAGTGTTATGTGCTTTGGGGTTAATAAGCTTCTTCTTGATTTTTCAACTACTTCAACAGCAGTATTTGGAGCATATTTTAAATTACAGACATTTGTATATATGGCGATTTTTGGATTAAATAATGCACTGATTCCAATCGTAGCATTTAATATCTGCATTTGCACCATCTGAAGAAATGTTTTCACTTGGTGTGACCGCACTGCGTATTCTGGGGCTTAGCTTTGTCTTTGGAGGAATTTCTGTTATGACCTGTTACGCCTTACAGGGCTTTTCCCGAGGAATATCCAGCCTTGTAATTTCGGCTCTGAGACAGGTGATTATTTTGCTTCCGCTTGCATCAATTCTGGGTAAAATGCTGGGAATCAATGGAATATGGTGGAGCTTTCTGATCAGTGAAACAGTAACCGTTGTACTGGCAGTTATTTATCTTGGAAGAGCTGAAAAGAAGGAACTAATGATATGTAATGGCAGAAATATGGAAGAAGAAAAATAAAATTTGCTTACATTTTTGAAAAAAATAAAGTATAATAAGTACATAAAAACCAAGTACAATTTACATGAAAATCAGGGGTCATTTCATTCAAATTTACTGAGTGAAAGATCCCTTTTTTATGTGATGTATCTGTAAAATGAAAGAGAGGTAGCTATAATGAAAAGAATTAAAGCAGCTTGTATCACTCAGACATTGTGTTTTTCCAACCATGATGGGGAAACGACAGAGTATGCAAAAAAAGCAATTGTACAGGAGTATGAAAAGTACAAGGAGCAGTTGGATAAGAGCGATGCGAAGTACAAAATCTTATCAGAAAAAACAAATGAAGATGGTTCTATTGTGATCGAAATTAAGAAACAGTACAATTCTTCTCCGGTTGGTGAATATCTGAATTAAATAATCTGCAATATTAAAGACAGTCGTGAAAACATTACCTATGAGTTTTCGCGACTGTATTTTTGAGAAGTAAATCAGCATAAACTAATTATCCATTTACTCCTTTTAAAGATAATTAACGATATAGCAAGCCTGAATAATTTCTCCGTGGTAAGCAATGTATACATATACGAAAATAGTGTTGACATTGGATGGCAAAGTATGGTATCTTTCAAATTACAAGTTAGTCACAGGTAACTATAAATACTCTTATAGAACTCTAAGTGATCATAATTAAAAATTTATTAGCAAAAAGCTAATACCATAACATGAAGAGGAGAGCAGAAAGAAGATGAAAAATCCTTTAAAAGTAATATGGATCGTGCTTGGATATCTTTGCCTGGGACTTGGTACGATAGGAATTGTACTTCCTATTCTGCCAACTGTTCCGTTTTATATGGCAACACTGTTTTGCTTTGCAAAGAGTTCAAAGAAATTGCACGACTGGTTTGTAGAAACGAATTTATATAAGAAACATCTGGACAGTTTTATTCAGAAAAGAGCCATGACAAGAGGGACTAAATGCAAGATTATCGGAATGGTAACGGTAGTCATGGCAATCGGCTTTATCTGTATGAAGAATGTAGTGATTGGAAGAATTTGTATCGCAGTGGTTTGGGTATGCCATCTGTTATATTTTCTCATGAGGGTGAAAACTTTAAACCCGGGAGAAGAGGTACTGAAAGGTGCAGAAGCGGAATAGCAAGATGAATAAAACTGAAAAGAAACGGAAAAAAGAACAATATGTTGTAGAAGAAATGATCCATCTGTACTGCCGGAAAAACCATCCGAAAGAAAAAAGACAGAAGGGGAAGATGTGTCCTGACTGTCAAAGACTTTCGGATTATGCAAAACAAAGAAGCCAGAAGTGTCCATTTATGGAAGAAAAAACGTTCTGCGCGAACTGTAGGGTACATTGTTATAAGCCGGAAATGAGAGAACAGATTCGACAGGTCATGCGTTTTTCAGGACCAAGGATGTTATTATACCATCCATTCCTTGCAATATGGCATTTGGTATGCAGTAAAAGAGAAGCGAAAAAATAAACGAAAGGCTTCACACAATCTGGTTTCACACAATCTTCACAAATAATTAGCACTCACCTATTGACAGTGCTAATAATAAGTGCTATATTACAACTAGAACAAAGGAAGGGGATAAAAAGAAAGCAAAAGCGAAAGGCTTTATGAATTCCCTACCACCCGAGTTCCAAGAAACAAGGTAAACAGCATATATAAAAAGGAGAGATGACTTATGTTAATGCCTAGTATTTTTGGAGAAAATTTATTTGATGACTTCTTTAATGAGTTTCCATTCTATTATGATGATAAAGCAATGAAGGATACAGAGAAGAAACTTTATGGTAAGAGAGCCAGTCATGTTATGAAGACTGATATTAAAGAGCAGGATAAGGGATATGAGTTGATTGTAGATCTTCCGGGATTTACCAAAGACGAGATCAAGGCTTCTCTGGAGAATGGTTATCTGACCATCAGTGCTGAGAAAGGTCTGGATAAAGATGAGAAGGAGAAAGAATCCGGACATTACATCCGCAGGGAGCGTTATGCAGGAGCTTGTAGCAGAAGCTTCTATGTAGGTGAGGATGTACAGCAGGAGGATATTAAGGCTGAGTTTAAGCATGGTATTTTGAAACTGTTCGTTCCGAAGAAAGAAGCGAAACCTGCTGTAGAAGAAAAGAAACACATTGCTATTGAAGGATAAAGATTTTCTTCATAAGAAATATGCTTTGGAAGAATAATGTAATATGATGTCAGCTGCCGCAGAATCACAGAAAAGGTGATTTTGCGGCAGCTTTTTACGTAATAAGAAATTTCGTTGAAATTCCCTGTTACATAAAAAAATCTACCAGGCAGGATTCTTTCTTACGCTAAATTCCGTCTTGACAAGGCCACTTGATTTAGCTATAATGGTGAAACTGTGAATATCCTAGTGAATTTGTGCCCTTTTGAAGGGATTCAATGCTATGAAGGAATGTCATGGCAGATGGAATTTTCCGGGAGAAACAGCATATAAGAAGTGTATGACCCGGGGCGAGACAGATGCCGCCGGAATGAAAGGGAGTAAGGCTATAATGGAAGAAAAGAAGAACTTACTAACCTATGCAGGACTTAAAAAACTGGAAGAAGAGCTGCATGATTTAAAGGTAGTAAAAAGAAAAGAAGTAGCAGGTAAGATCAAAGAGGCAAGAGAGCAGGGAGACCTGTCTGAGAATGCAGAGTACGATGCAGCTAAAGATGAGCAGAGAGATATCGAAGCACGTATTGAAGAAATTGAGAAAATCCTGAAGAACGCTGAAGTTGTTGTTGAGGATGAAGTAGACCTTGACAAGATCAGTGTAGGATGCAAGGTTAAAGTACATGACTTTGAGTTTGAAGAAGATATAGAATTAAAATTGGTTGGTTCCTCAGAGGCAAACAGTCTGGAAGGTAAGATTTCTAACGAATCTCCTGTAGGAAAAGCACTTATAGGTGCACATACAGGTGACATTGTAGAAGTAGAACTGCCAACCGGTATCATGAAGTATAAAGTGTTGGAAATCCAGCGTAATATTTAAGATGATACCAGGGTCAAAAAGCACGTAGCAATCTGGTATCAAAGGGGTCAAAAAAACTTTTGACCCCAACATCATATTTAAGGGAGGCACAAAAGTGGCAGAACAGAAGAACCAGGATCTGAATCAGCTTCTGAAAATCCGTCGTGATAAACTGGCAGAGCTTCAGGCGAATGGCAAGGATCCATTTCAGATAACAAAATTTAATCAGACCCATCATTCCCTGGAAGTAAAGAAGCTTTATGAAGCACATGAGGCAGAGCTTCTTAAGGATCGCACTGAGCCAGACGTATCAGGACTTGATGAAGAGCAGGCTAAGGAAGTTCTGAAGAAGGACTATGAAGAGAGAAGAAGCATTATGGATGCCAGTCCGATTCACGTGGCAATTGCTGGACGTATGATGTTCAAGAGAGTCATGGGAAAAGCTTCTTTCTGCAATATCCAGGATTTACAGGGAAATATTCAGGTATATGTAGCAAGAGACGCTATTGGAGCAGATTCCTATGCTGATTTTAAGAAATCTGACATTGGTGATATCTTTGGCCTGGAGGGCTTTGCATTCAGAACCAGAACTGGTGAGATTTCCATTCATGCAGAGAAAATCACTCTTTTATCAAAGAGTCTCCAGATCCTTCCAGAGAAATTCCATGGTCTGACAGATACAGATACCCGTTATCGTCAGAGATATGTGGATCTGATCATGAACCAGGACAGTAAGAATGTATTTATCAAACGTTCCAAAATCCTGAAAGAAATCCGTAACTTCCTTGCAGACCGTGATTTTATGGAAGTAGAAACTCCAATGCTGGTTTCCAATGCAGGCGGTGCTGCTGCAAGACCATTTGAGACACACTACAATGCGCTGAATGAAGATGTTAAGCTGCGTATTTCGCTGGAGCTTTATCTGAAACGACTGATCGTAGGCGGACTTGAAAGAGTTTATGAGATCGGCCGTGTATTCCGTAATGAGGGCGTTGATACCCGTCATAATCCGGAGTTTACACTGATGGAGCTTTATCAGGCATATACAGATTACGAGGGAATGATGGAACTGACAGAGTCCATGTTCCGTTATCTGGCAGAGAAGGTTTGCGGTTCCACAAAGATTTCCTATAATGGTATTGAGATCGATCTTGGAAAGCCGTTCGCACGTCTGACCATGAATGATGCAATCAAGAAATATGCAGGCATTGATTTTGATGAAGTTGCAGATGATGAGGCTGCTAAGAAGCTTGCAGCTGAGCATCATATTGAATATGAAGAGCGCCATAAGAAGGGCGATATCATCAATCTGTTCTTTGAGGAATATTGTGAGAAAGAGCTGATCCAGCCGACCTTTATCATGGATCATCCGATTGAGATTTCTCCTCTGACTAAGAAGAAACCTTCTGATCCGAATAAGGTAGAGCGTTTCGAGCTGTTCATTAATACATGGGAAATGTGTAATGCTTACTCTGAGCTGAATGATCCGATTGATCAGAGAGAGCGTTTCAAAGCACAGGATGCTCTTGCTGACGCTGGTGATGAGGAAGCAAATCACACAGACGAAGACTTCCTGAATGCACTGGAGATTGGTATGCCTCCGACAGGCGGTATCGGATACGGAATCGACCGTCTGGTTATGCTGCTTACAGATAGTCTGGCAATTCGTGACGTGCTCCTGTTCCCGACAATGAAGTCACAGGGCGCTTCCAAGAACGAAGCAAACAATGCGGCACAGGCAGCACCGGCTGTAAA
>NZ_CAKRNY010000082.1 GCF_934371575.1 uncultured Blautia sp.
CTTTTACCTCTGGCATAAATATTTGTATCATAACCGGCTTCTGCAAATAAAGCCGCATACAAGGATCCAATCACACCCGCACCATAAATCAATATTCTCATAGAAATCCGTCCTCTTTTTCATTTTCTAGAAAGCTTCCGCTACTGATGTTAGTAATATCTAACTCTCATTTTCTAAAAAACCGTGTGAAAACAAAACTGTAATTCCACACGGTTTCTTTTCTTATGCATTCAGTATATCACTTTTAGTTGGTTTATCAACCAGATTTTGTCTTCATAATATTTGAGAGCACCCTGTATCTTCGTCCCGTCTGTTGTCTACTTTAAGATATTTTCTGCAAGTTCATATGGATTTTTCATAAGTCCTCCCATTATTTAGACAATCTTTGACAGTGGCGAAACACCATATGTCTCCGCAGCTTTTTCTATTCGTTTCTTTCGAAAATACGCCAGATAACTTTCTCCCAGAATTCCTTTCACATACAATTTAAAACTGCTCTCACTGATACCAAAACGGTCTGCCATCTCTTTTGCTGTAATACGTCGCAAAAGAAGCAGAATCAATGTTTCTGCTTCTTTCACAATTGCAATCTGCGATCTGGTAAAACAGGTATTTATTTCACTTTCACAGGGCATCTCCATCAGTTCATGAAGCAGTTCTCACAGAAAAATAGCGCAACATCCCCAACTCCGGCTCTTCTTTCATATCCCATACTTTCTTCACCAGTTCTAGGACTGCATCATTCATCCGCTATGCAGACAACTCTTGTTCTTGTAATATATATTATCTTTTACTCAAGAAAGATCTTCCAATTTTTAATCTTCTAAACTCTCCATCCTGCCGCCTCTCTTCTTTCAACAACAAAATGACGATAAATTCCATCCTGTTTTACAAGTTCTTCATGTGTTCCCTGCTGTACAATTTTTCCATTCTCCAGAACGAAAATCCGGCTGGCTTTCTGTACTGTTTTTAGACGGTGCGCAATCATAATAACAGTTTTGTCCTTTGTCAGATCCTCTACTGCTTCCATTAATTCTTTCTCGTTTTCCGGATCCACGTTTGCCGTTGCTTCGTCAAATATAATAATTGGTGCATCCTTTAATATCGCCCGGGCGATAGATATACGCTGTCTTTCCCCTCCTGACAAATGACTACCGCCAGATCCACATATCGTCTGATACCCTTTTTCCAACCCCATAATAAAATCATGGCATCCGCATTCCTTCGCTGCCTGTATAACCTCTTCATCTGTAGCATTTCTGTTTCCCATACGAATGTTTTCCATAACAGGCAGATCAAATAAATAATTATCCTGTGATACATAAGCAATTCTGGATGTACATTCTTTTAAAGGAAGTTTACGAATATCTATACCTCCAATTCTAATCTCACCACTGGTGACATCCCAAAGTGAAGCAAGCAGCCTTGCAAGCGTCGATTTACCACTGCCAGACGGACCTACCAGTGCATTTACTGTTCCAGGCTCAATACGAAGACTGATGCCATGAAGAATTTCTTTTTCCTGGTATGCAAAATGCACATTTTCGAATTCTATAGAATGATCTGCCGGTATCTGTCCGACTGTCTCAGGTCTAAGCATATCCTCCTGAGTAAGGATGTCCGTCACTTCTCCGACAATTGTTGTTATCTGCGCCAGATCATCTGTATAAGAAAACGCTGTCATAATCGGCTGCATGACGCCAAATGACAGAACAATTACTATCAAGAACTGCTCCGTAGACAGACTTTTATTCATGAATAGATAACATCCAACAGGAAGTATACCTAGCAGCGTTGCCGGAAAGATTGTCATTCCTGCGGTCTGCCCAAACAGGCTTCCCTGCATCCATTCAATAAAGCAATCTGCGCCTTCTTTTGCCGCTTTTACAAATTTTTCATAACTGGTTCCTGATTGACCAAATGCTTTGATTACTTCTATCCCATTGATATATTCTACTGCTGTATCATTCAAAGCTTTGGTTGATTTTACAGTCCTTTTAAAGTTTTCCTCATATCCCCGAAACATACATAAGAAGCACAAAAACCTAACAACAGCATCTTGTGCAGACTTTTGCAAGCAATTCCAAATCATGTGTAATTACAATCACCAGTTTTTCCTGTCTCATCATACGGATTAGTTCTGTACAGCTCCTTAAACTCACTGCGTCCAAACCAGCTGTCGGTTCATCCAGTACGATTACCCTTTTTGCAGATATATAAGCCATCATCAGTGAAAGTTTCTGCATCTGCCCTCCTGATAAAGTAAACGGGTGTCTGTCTCTTACTTCCCACATATCCATCTTTTTCAGAACACACTCAATTTTTTCTCTTAATTCATTCGTATCCTCAAGGCCATACATCAGCTCTTTTTGAACAGAATTTGTAAAGAATTGAAATTCACTTTCCTGCATTACAAAAAGTGTATTGTCCAGAAGTTCTTTCCTGCTCATTTTTTTACCATTAAAAGAAATCTCTCCACTGACACTTTTTAGAAGCCCACAGATTGTTTTTCCAAATGTTGTCTTTCCACAACCATTTCTTCCTACAACTCCTATAATTTCTCCAATTGAAGCAGAAAAAGAGAGGTTTTTCAGCAGGCATCCGTTTGCTTTATTATATCTGTATGACAGATTCTTAATGCAAAATCTGCCCCCTGATTCTCCAATTAGCTCCTGTTCCATATAGTTATTATCCAGCTTCAATTTAGAAAGATCCCGTATCCGGAGCGGAAGCCCTGCATATTCTTTTTCAGTCATTTGTAAAAATTCATCAGAAGAAAAACGGTACTTCAATTCACCTCTTTCCATCAGCCAGTATTCATCTGCTATATCCGTAAGATAATGCAGACGATGTTCGCTGAAAATCATTGTCTTTCCTTTTTTCTTCATAAGCTGAAGTACATTTTTCAACATACTGATTGCAGTAAAATCAAGATTTGCGGTTGGCTCATCCAGCAACAAAATGTCTGTATCCATTGCCCATGCTGATAAAATGGAGATCATCTGTCTCTCTCCACTTGACAATTCATAAACATTTCTGTTCTTCAATTTTTCCAAATGAAAAGTTGAAAATGCTTCTTCCACTCTCTTTCTTATTTCTGATTCAGACATTCCATGATTTTCCAGTCCAAAAGCAACTTCTGTTGAACTGTTTATCGTAAAGAACTGGCTTCTTGGATCCTGAAATACAGAAGAAACCATTTCTCCTGTTTCCCCAATTGACATTTCACCCATATCCTTACCATTTATGCAACAAAATCCGGTTAGCCTGCCTTCAAAAAACTGTGGAATCAGATGATTGATGCAACGTAACAGAGTTGATTTACCGCAGCCGCTGCTTCCACAAAGCACAACGCATTTCCCCGGCCGCACACTTCCTTCTACCTGTTTCAGTGCAGATATTTTCTCGCCTTCATATGTAAAATCAAATTGAAAATCCAATTTCCATCACCTCTTATCTCTGAAATCTGTGTATTATGGGAAGTGTTATTAGTTTCATCTAACTCATGGTTGTTAGAAAAGCGGACTTCTTAATTCAATAAGCCATCCGCCAGTATTGCTGCTACATATACTTTTCAAATAATGCTTTCCATCCAGCATTAAAAAAGTCTCCAACCTCTTTCATAGCCTTCTTTGCTTCCTTTTTTGCTTTCACCGTTTCAAGAAGACTCCGGTAGGTGGAAAATCCTGCATTCATTAATAAACGCACTGCATTTGGGTCTACTTCATTTGTTAAATAGTCAGCTACATAAATAACAGTACTTTCTACTTTATCCTCAATTATCTGATTCAACTTCTTCCCAACTAAACTACCGTCACTTCTGCAAAAAAGCAAAACACTTTGTTCGTAATAATCAAACAATATATTTAAATACATCTCTGATTCAAAACTAACTGCTTCAAGAAAATCAGATATATCTTTTGTTTCCTGTGCTTTGTAATAATGCTCCATTGCCTCTTTTCCATATGTTCCCATCACAATCAGAACCTCTGAAACAAGATACTCAAACAGTTCATCCTTATTCTTATATCTTGTATATAATGCCCCTGTTGTAACTTCAGCACGGCTGGCTATCTTTCTCAAAGAAGCCTGTGTAAAACCATATTCATAAAACTCTTTTCGTGCTGCGACAATAATTCTATTGTCTATCGAATGATCTTTAAGTGTCATATAAAACCTCAAAAAATAACAGTGTTATTGATAACACTGTTATTTTACGCATTGTAAAATTTATTGTCAAGTGCAAATTCACCTTTACACTATACAACAATTTACAAAAGTCTTTCTGTTAAATATCGAACATCTCCCTGCAAATCATTTTTCCGCATGTTGTTTTGAAAATACTATGATAAGCTTTTAAAGCTGCTTCTTTCGATAAACCATCCTCCATAATATTAACCAGAAAATCAGCTTCTACCAATATCTGATAATCGATTTCATCAATATCATTATATGTATGATGATGTGCAATCAAATACTGAACGCGATCAGATACATCCTGGTCAAACCTCAATTCTCCGAGTAGCTTTTCTGCAATTGCAGGACCTTCTTTTTCCTGTAATTTTCCATTGCAACTTCCATATTTTTCTTCACAAAAATGAATCCCAATATCGTGTGTCAAAGCAGCCGCCTCAATAATAAACAAACATTTCTTGTCTACATTTTCTGTTTCGGCAATTAACTTTGCATAACTATGCACTTTACAGAAATGTTGAATTCTTTTTGCATCTCCTTTATATAGCTCAATCATTGCCAGATGTAATTTATTTATCATTAAAATTTCCTCCCTCTCGCACATAGACATCATTCGAAACAGTCAATTCAAAATGATTTCGATTTGTTTTTATAAAGCCTTCTTTTTGTAACTTTGATATCTCTGCAGACATTGCAGCACGGTCAATACAAAGATAATCTGCCAACTGCTGTCGATCAAATGGAATGTCAAAAGATAACGATGAATGTCTGATGGATTCTGCTGACAGATATGACAAAAGTTTATCCCTTGTCGTTCGCTTGCCAACATGTGTGATTTTATCATTCAGAATCAGTATCTTATTTGCCAGGACACTGACCAGGTTGCGAATCAACTTCTGATGATGTTCGCATGTCATTTGACAAGTAACCAGAAGCCTTTGAACATTTAAAAAAATAATCTCACAATCTTCATCGGCTACCACACTGATATTCAGAACAGCTCCGGGGCTTGCTGCATATGGCTCACCAAAAAAATCACCGGTATGACATTTAGACAGAATATTCCGATGTCCCCAGAGATCCTCTTGAATAACAAGAACACAGCCAGATACCACAAGTCCCATTACTTCGGTAGAATCTCCTGCTCTGAAAATATATGAACTTCGCTCTTTTGAAATCATGATTGCACTTACACAATGCAATATGGATAATATCTCGTTATCAGTAAGACCTTTAAAAAATGGACTGTTTCTTAAAATTGGTAAATATTTTTTCAAAATTTTCTCTCCTGTTGGAAATCAAACATACAAGTTTTGTTTATAATACTATAATGCTAACAGAAACAAACGTCAAATGCTATTGATGAAAAAATTATGGAATAAAAGGAGAATGCAATAATGGATAAGAAAATGTTTTGCTTTCAGTGTGAGCAGACCGTCGGATGTACCGGCTGCACAGGAAATGCCGGTGTCTGTGGAAAAAAGGCAGATACAGCCAAATTACAGGACGAACTGACGGGTGCGTTGATCGGTCTTGCAAAGGCTGTCAATGACACAGCAACTATTTCTAAAAGAACCGGGCAGATCATAATTGAAGGACTGTTTACTACAGTTACAAATGTGAGTTTTGATAATACATCAATTGAAAACATGATAGAAAGAGTCGGAGCTGAGAAAGAACGACTGGTTCCTAATTGTGGTAATTGTCAGACGCCATGTGGTAAAACTGATGAATATGATATGCAGCAGCTGTGGGATGCTGACGAAGATATCCGATCTCTGAAATCTCTCATTCTTTTCGGAATTCGTGGGATGGCAGCCTATGCCTATCATGCAAATGTTCTGAATTATGAAGATGCCGAAGTGAATCAGTTCTTCTGCGAAGCATTATTTAAAATTGGTTATGAAGAAAGCGTGGATGCTCTGCTTCCTACTGTACTGAAAGTGGGAGAAATCAACTTAAAGTGCATGGCACTTCTTGATAAGGCAAATACAGAAACCTATGGAACACCAGAACCAACCGATGTTACACTTACGATAGAAAAAGGACCTTTTATTGTTGTGACCGGTCATGATCTGAAAGATCTGCAGCTTTTGCTTGAACAGACAGAAGGGAAAGGAATCAACATCTATACACACGGTGAAATGCTCCCTGCCCATGCCTATCCACTCTTAAAAAAATTCTCACACTTAAAAGGGAATTTTGGA
This sequence comes from uncultured Blautia sp., assembly GCF_934371575.1. Taxonomy (GTDB): domain Bacteria; phylum Bacillota; class Clostridia; order Lachnospirales; family Lachnospiraceae; genus Blautia_A. The sequence continues at coordinate 6,402 of NZ_CAKRNY010000082.1, forward strand.
ACTGCATGGCAGAATCAGCAAAAAGAGTTTGATCATCTTCCGGCTCCGATTCTTTACACTACCAACTGTCTGATGCCGCCAAAAAGCAGTTATGCTGACAGAGTATTTACAACAGAAGTGGTTGCTTTCCCAGGCGCTGTTCATATTGATGAGAAGAAAGATTTCACGCCAGTTATTGAAAAAGCGCTGGAGCTGGGTGGTTACCAGGAAGATCAGATGTTTTCTGGTATCAACGGCGGAACAAAAGTGACAACCGGTTTTGGTCATGCAGCCATTCTGTCCCATGCAGGAACTGTAGTAGAAGCTGTAAAATCCGGCGCAATCCGTCATTTCTTCCTGGTTGCCGGCTGTGATGGTGCTAAGCCAGGTCGAAACTATTACACAGAATTTGTGAAACAGACACCTTCTGATAGTATCATCCTCACCCTGGCATGTGGCAAGTTCCGATTCAATGACCTCGATTTGGGAGAAATCGGTGGGCTGCCACGACTGATGGATATGGGGCAATGTAACGATGCTTATGGTGCGATCCAGGTTGCCGTGGCACTTGCCGATGCCTTTGGATGTTCCGTAAATGAACTTCCGCTTTCCTTCGTTCTCTCCTGGTACGAACAGAAGGCAGTCTGCATCCTGTTAACGCTTCTGCACCTGGGGATCAAAAACATTCGTCTCGGTCCTTCTCTTCCGGCGTTTTTGTCTCCTAATATTCTAAACTTTCTGGTAGAAAATTATGGCATTGCACCTATTACTACACCGGAAGAAGACCTCAAAACACTGCTGAACCAATAAAATAAATTTTACAAAGCCCCCGCAAAACAGGGGGCTTTGCCATATCTAATTCGTAACAGGTTTTTTTCTTTCGTAACTTGCAAATCAGCTACAAATTCTCTTCTGTGACCGAATATTCTGTAGTTTCCACACTTTCATCAGCTTTTGACCTTTTTTTATCTTCATACATCCGCAAGTCGGCTTCATGGCATATTTCGTCAAAGGAAAAATCTTTGTTCTGTACGGTATAACTACCCATTGCCAGACTTAATGGGAGCTTTTCTTTGCTTTTCCGTTTCAGACTTTCCCGGATATTTGCCATTAGTTCGGAGGCTTTTTCTTCTGTGATTCCATTACCCAGAATCATGAATTCATCTCCACCTATTCGAATAACCGAAGAATCTTCCGGCATTTCTTCCTTTAAGGTGTCTGCTACGATCTTAAGCAAAATATCACCGTATTCATGACCATACTGGTCATTTACCTTTTTCAGATAATTACAGTCGGATATAATCACCGTAAACGGAAAAATCAGCTTCTTTTTCTCTACTCTGTATTTCAGATAGTTACGATTATACACACCTGTCAGACCATCTATAACGGAAAGTTCTTCCACCCTCTTCTCCAGACGAACACGTTCGGTAACATTGTCAACAATTCCTACGATTCCGATGATATTACCATTTTCATCCCGTACTGCATTCTTTTTTATCTCAAAATACAGTGATTCTCCATCTTCCATCGGAAATTCATTGATATACTGGCTGTCTTCCCCCGTAGCCAGTATTTTTTTATCATCCTCATAATACATTTTTCCCATTTCTGGAAACTTCTGAACTTCCAGATCTGTTTTTCCTACGATACTTCCATTTTCCCCAACAGAAACCAGGTCACAGATCTCTGAAGCAAAACAATATCTACATTCCGTATCCTTAAAAAATATATTAACCGGCGCACTATGCATAAAGCGTTTCATCATTTCACTATCCAAAAATCCCATTATTTTTCCTCCGTTTCTTTCTGTTTTTTATCCGAAAATACAAGCATTGTAAGTGCTACTAATACAATGATAAGACCTGTAATTGAAAGTACTGTTGGAATTTCTCCAAAAAAGAAAAAGCCAAATACCATCGCTGCAACTGGTTCACAAGAACAAAGAATGGATGCCTTTCCTGCCTCCATATGATCCAGTGCTACTGTATAAAGCGCATAGGGACACACTGCTGTACAAAAAGAATGCATCAACATAAACATGGTATTTCTTCCCGGGTTTACTGTAATATAATGCGCAATATGTCCCCACTGAGTAAACGGGAGCAGGACAACTGCAATTACAACCATACTGTAAAAGGTAAGTGTAAGTGCCGGATAGCCTTTTTGCATTCCTATTTTTGAAAACACACTGTATAATGCGTAAAAAACAGCACCGGCACCTCCTACCAGAATACCAATCCAGGTCCAGTGCATGCTTGCATTATTTTCAAGGATTCCGCTAGTCAGAACACATCCCGCCAGTGCAAGGATAATGCTGAAAATCTTCATTTTAGTAATCGGTTCGTGGAACAGAATAAACGCAAAAATGATCACAAAAATGGGGGCCAAAGCAATTAATACAGCTGACAGAGAAAGTGACAGCTCATTTATTGAGAAATTATAACATATGTTTAATCCTAATGTGCCAATCACACCAGCGCCAGCAAAAATCCAGATGTCTTTCAGCTTTATTCTAAAGTACATCGGATGACAGACAGCAATCCATACTCCGAGAAGGACAATTGCCAGGAGTACTCGTGACGAAACAATCGAAGTGCTATTCATATTTTCACTTAATTCTCGTACAAAAATCCCAGCAGAGCCAAAACAGATTCCCGAAATAATTGGCATTAAATTGTAAATTTGTTTCATAATTTCACTTATTCTTCCCTTCATCAAAATCTTTTGCTGACTTGAAAAAGTAAATTCCAGTGCAAGAGTAAATTCCATCGTGTTTTAAATTTTGCTGAAATAACGAGAG
>NZ_CAKRNY010000083.1 GCF_934371575.1 uncultured Blautia sp.
ATAGCTCAGTTGGTAGAGCAGAGGACTGAAAATCCTCGTGTCGCTGGTTCGATTCCGGCTCTGGGCATTTTAAATGCAAATGGTTGATTAAGAAAAAGCCTGAGCATTTAAAATGCAATATGGAGCATTAGCTCAGTTGGTAGAGCACTTGACTTTTAATCAAGTTGTCCGGGGTTCGAATCCCCGATGCTTCACTACATGAAATGTTGAAAATCCTTAAGATTTAGGGTTTTCTTTTTTTTTACTTATAATAAAAAAGAACTTCCATACTTTAACCAAATCAGGTGGATCCCTTGCTTTATATGGTTACATGGTATGGAGGTTCTTTTTATATGGGCGTTTGTTTCAGTATTACGGACGTACGAGGGTTTCTGCGTTTTCCATAATTTCTACAATTTCGTACATATTGGTCACACTGCCTACTGCCAGCTTTTCTTTAAGCCCGTAGAAATCAAGACAGGTGCCGCAAGTGAGAATCTTTACACCTTCGGCTTCAAGGGCTTTCAGGTCTTCCAGAGAATCAGAGTCTTCGCAGGTCAGGCTGGCTCCGGAATTATAGCACAGAATAGTCTCAGGAAGATGATCCTGCTTAGTGAGGGCAAAAATAAAAGATTTCATAAGAAGCTTTCCAAGCTGTTCTTCGCCATTTCCCATTGTGTTGGAAGAAAGGACGGCTACAAGACCGTGTTTCTTGGAATCCGGGGTGCAAGCTGGAGCGGCGGATTCAGTTGCTGGTGTTGGGGCTGTGCTGTTTTCTGGAATCTGGAAGGTTACGGTAAAATCTTTTTCTGCTCTTTTTTCTGATGATACAGAGTAATTTTTGCTTGTTCCAAATTTAGTCAGATTCTGAACAGCAATCTCGTTGTCAACGAGAACGGTCAGAGTGCCACCGTTTGTCATTTCTTCGGATGCTTTCTTTGCGTTTACGACCGGGAGTGGGCATGCCATTCCTCTTGCGTCTACAATTTTTGTTTCCATGTAAAAATCCTCCTATTATAAATTTTTATAGTTAATGTTCCTTACAAAAGTAAGAAGCTATTTATATGAAGTATCAGATTATGCATTCGTAAATTCCTTCAGCATCAAGACCATGTTCCTGAAGTAATTTTTCAAGAACAGTACGGCTGTCAGGAGCTGCACACCAGGAAAGTCCACAGCTGGCAGAAATACTTCTGGGAACAGGAATCAGTCTGCCTGGAGCCCCAATAGCCTTGCAGGATTTTTCCATGGCAATGGCATCGGTGGTGCAGCGAAATGTAATGATTAATCTTTTTTCCTGGGAAATCATATAATGCCTCCTTCAGTATTATCTGAGGGGAGCATCAAATGCCCATGAGAAACTGGTTCAATAGTCTGTTCCATTACTTTATGAAGGAGATTCAGACCGCCAGCGCCTTTAAAGGCACCATAGAGGAAGTTGTTGGAAATTTCTTCGGTGATGGATTCCAGACCTTCCATAATCATGCTTTTTCCTGGCGTTTCGTACCAGCGGATGAGGATTTCATCTTCGGGAAGGAAGAAAATGTTGATTTTTCTTCGGACGCATTCTTCGAGGAAGGTGAAGTCCAGCTTCAGGACAGGGGTACCGTTTTCATCTGTAGTAAATTCTCCGGAGGCTGAGATCAGGTAACTTTCTTCGTGAAGAGTAAGCCAGGATTCTTTAAACCTTCCAAAGCCTATCGGGATGTTATGCCATTGACCGGCTTCCAGAAAGTTTACGGAGAAATCTTCTTTTTCACAGGTGAAGGAAAGCTTTTGCACACCTTCCGTCATATTATTGTGGAAAATCTGGATAAACAATGGAAAAAGACCAATGCTCTGTGGAGAAAGTTCGAAAACTTTGCCATTAAGCTGCTGAGTAAGCGTATATGGGTTCGGTTCAGGAATTCCTTTCACATAATTCCAGATGTTGGGACGGGCATTGGAGCTGCGGCGAAGTCCGGATGGATTCTTTTTCCAGCCCCCTTTTCTGAGGGCAGGGAGAGTCTGAGTATTGCGTGTGCCTTTTTCCAGCTCGGAGGTGAGGCGATTCAAAAGCGCCTGTGCGCATGGATTCTCAGGCAAAATATGGGCAGGATGAAAATCCAGTGGAAAATATTTACGAACAATATTTAACATGACGCAGTTTTGAAAAAGCTCATTGTTACCTGCATTGGTGACAATAACCATATCCAGATCCGGGTAAATAATTACGTTCTGCCCCAGCATTCCATTAAATTCAAAGCTGCCTGGGCGCTCTTCCATCCACAGCTGGTAGCCGTATCCGAAAGTTCCCTCGATGCTTTCTTTGTGCTTGGCTGTAGACACTTCCACCCAGAATTCCGGGATGATCTGCTGACCATTCCATTTGCCTTTTTGCAGATAAAGCTGACCAAGCTTGGCCATGTCTTCGGTGCAAAGAAAAAGTCCCCAGCCGCCTTTTGTGATGCCCTTCGGGCATGTTTCCCAGAAATAATGTGTGATTCCAAGAGGGGCAAAAAGCCGTGGTTCCAGGTATTCAGTAAGTGTCTGACCGGTGCGTTCCGTGACGATTGCAGACAAAACGTAGCTGTTCAGGCTGTTGTACAGGAAATTCTCTCCAGGGGTGCCAGTGATGGAAGAATTCAGATAGCTGGTGAGCCAGTCATTACCGGAAATAATTCCGGATTCATTAAAAGTAACACCGCTGGTCATGGTGAGAAGATTTTCCACAGTAACTTTCGGACGAAAAATTTTGTTAAAGGGATTCAGATTCTTTTGAAAAATATCGTATATGTTTTCGTCCAGGGAAAGCTTACCCTCTTCAATCAAAAGGCCGATTGCCATACCGGTAATGCTTTTGCACATAGAATGTGTCACGTGCCAGATTCGGCTGCGATATGGGGCAAAATTAGCTTCGCAGATGACCCTGCCGTTTCGAAGAACCATAAAATGATGCATATCTGTATAGTCAGAGGTATCCAGATCCCGTAGCAGATCAGCAAGCATATCAGAAGATATGCCCTGGCTTTCAGGAGTGGCGCGGGAAAATGGCTGCTGGTAAGGTTCCTCAAATGGAAATTTCGGCTTTTGTGGAAAAAATTCTACACGGCTGGCGTTTTCTGTTTTTCCAAGAATGATGTTTGTAATCAGTTCAGCAACTGCAATCTGTTCTTTTGCCATAGAGTGCTCCTTTCTTTGCAAAATCAGTAAAAGCTGTATTAGAGTTATTGTAGCAGTGGTCGATGAGAGTGTCAACAATGGGAAAAAACAGAAAATAATGAAAAAAAGGTTCTAGGAGTCAGAGGGACTGGCATAAATATAACTATACCTGCACAATCATGGAAAGTGCGCAGTTCCATAGTGGTTGTCCGAGGTGAAAAAAGGAGGGCATTTATGAAGGAATATTTCAATAGGATAATGACTGTAATGATCTGCTTTTTTACAGGGATACTGCAGAAAATGCCAGTGCAGGGTATGGTAAAAGAACTGGAAATAAAAGAGCTGGGAATAAAAAAGCTGGTAAGACTGATGAAAAATGTGGAACTGGGTGTAAAGAGAGAGGATAACATATGGGATGTATTACATGAGAAAGGACTGCCTTGCATGGGACAGGGAATATGCAGAGGCAGTCCGGGAAGGATTATTTTGTAAAGTTAACTGTGATCAGACAGATTTCGCTGTCTGTGCCGACTCTCATGTTTGGTCCCCAGATACCGGCTCCGGAAGTGACGATGCTTAGCATGCTGCCTTTTTGAAGGCTGCCGCAGGAATTCTCCCAGAATAAATGGGTAATAAGGTTTCCGGGGAACATCTGGCCGTCATGGGTATGACCACTTAGATCAAGATCAACACCTGCAGCTGCGGTTTCTGCCAGTTCTTTTGGCTGGTGGTCAATGAAAATAATTGGTTTGCTTTGATCCAGTCCCTGGACCAGCTGGGCTGGAGTCTGTCGGGAGCCTTCGGTTTTTTTACAGCGGGAGGCATCCCGGCGGCCAACTATATAGAATTTGTTGTCAATCAGAACGGACTCATCGTTCAGTAGGTGGATTCCTGCGTCTGTAAGAAATTCTTCCATTCTTGGATCGTTGTAATTGTCTTCTTTTCCATTAAAAGTAAAGCCTGCAAGGATTGGCTCGTTGAGGTCGTGATTGCCCCAACAGGCGTAAATTCCATATTTTGACTTAATGCCCTTTAGTATGTTTTTTAAGGCATCAGGATCGGAAATGGCATCGTAATCGTTGTCAAAAATATCTCCTGCAATACAGACCACATCTGCATTTTCTGCGTTAATCTTTTTTACAATTCGTCTTGCCTGGGCGGTACCTATACTGTAGCCGAAATGGGTATCTGCAAGAAGTACGATTTTCAGGGAGTCCATACCATCTGCAGTTTTTGCCACATTTACCTTATAAGGTGTGGTTTTTATGTGTGGGACGTGAAGGATTCCGTAAACACTGAGGCTGATGATCAATAGGGTGCAGATCAGGCCGGTAATGACAAATGTACTTCTCTGTTCGATAAAGGATGCATGAAACAAATATTTAAAAATCAGGCGTCCAAGGTCTACAACTGCGATCACCATAAGTATGTAAACAAAAGTTCCAAGAAAGTAATTACCAATGTGCTTTAATATTCGATGAAGCTTCACTGGCTTCTGAATTAAAAATCCGGTGAGCAGGGCAGTTGCAAGTATTATGTAAACTCCAACAAAGGTTACGCGAAATGCCATTGTCTGGAAAAGTTTGTGGCAGGCGCCCATCCAGCGTATCATCCAGCGAACAACATAGGCGTTGATCAGGATATACAGGGGAGCAAGAAATAGTGCAGCCATAGAAAACCTCCATTTTGTTTATGTGAACGACAAGTCGCGAAGCGACTGCGTTCATGAGCAAGTAGCAAAGCGGATTGCGAATGTCCGCTTTACATAATGGCTACAGTATACTCCTGTTAATAAGTTTTTGCAATTGTTCATATAATAGGATGAATGGCAGCAGATGGGAGAACTGTATGAGAAAATGGTTTCGGAGGTTTTGGACATCCGGATTGTTCATTCCATTTATTTTGTTATTGCCTTACGTGTGCACAATAGCCTTGAATGGGGCGGATAAAGCACTTTTGCTGTATTCACCGGGGGAAGAGGAAATGGTTCCGCTGGTGCTTATGGCGCAGCTGAAAGGAGATTATAAGGATGAAATGGTAAAGGCTCAGGCTGTGATCGCAAGGTCAGAGGTGTACAGGCGTCTGGCGGAAGGTGAAAAAGAAGGGGATATTTTACAGGAAGCAGACGAAAAGAGAACTGGAAGGAGATATTTGTTGGGATATTGTACGAAATTATTGAACTTATTGAGTATGACGGATCAACTTCAGCAATTTGGAGATGCAGCAGAAGCGACAAGAGGTCAGGTGCTTACCTTCAATGGAAAGCTGAAGCTGGTGCCTTATCATGAAATAAGCAATGGAAAAACAAGAGATGGTCAGGAGGTTTTTCACAGTGCAGAATATGGATATCTGAAATCTGTGGACAGCAGTCAGGATAAGGAAGCACCTGATTATGTAAGCAGTACATACATATTTTCCAGTCAGCTTCCGGCAAAACTGGTGCTCAAAAAGCGGGACAGTGCAGGATATGTCACAGCATTGACTGCAGACGGAAATTGGATTGAAGGTCAGACCTTCTGCCAGGGCATGCATCTTGCTTCTGCTGATTTTTCAGTACAGAAAATAGGAAAAATGGTGAGATTTTTGTGCAAAGGAAAGGGACATGGTCTTGGATTATCCCAGTACGGAGGAAATGAGATGGCGAAAAACGGCAGCAGCTGGGAAGAAATTCTGAAAACATATTTTCCGGAGATGGATATTGAAGCAGTTGAAAGTTTGGATAAAACTTAAAATTAGCCTTGCAATTTTTGAAAAAAGTGATATAGTTATCTCATACCTTAACAAGTAGTAATGAAAACTATATCATAAAGTTTGCAAAAACTCTTTTCTGGAGGTGTTATTATGAAGTTTAAATTAAAAGATCCGGGAAGTGCTATCACACACGGGATCGCTTTTGGGTTGGCAGCAGTTGGGACGGTGCCGTTATTGATCCGTTCATCAGTCTGGAGTGATCATCTCCATATTGTAGCGCTGAGTATTTTTATTCTTACGATGATGCTGCTCTATGCGGCAAGTACCATTTATCATTCCGTTGATTCTACAGAGAAGGTAAACCGTGTACTGAAGAAGCTGGATCATATGATGATCTTCGTTATGATCGCAGGAAGCTATACACCAATATGTCTGATCGTTCTTCATAACAGAATCGGATATATCCTTTGTGCACTTGTATGGGCTACTGCAATTCTGGGAATGATATTTAAGGCATTCTGGGTGACCTGCCCGAAATGGATTTCCTCTGTGTTGTATATTGGAATGGGCTGGCTGTGCGTGCTGGCATTTGTGCCGATCATTCACGCTTTGCCAAAAGCAGGCTTCGGCTGGCTGCTGGCAGGTGGAATTATTTATACCATCGGCGGTGTGATCTATGCGCTGAAGCTTCCGATCTTTAATGCGAAGCATAAGAATTTTGGATCACATGAGATTTTTCACGTGTTTATTATGCTTGGAAGTGCGTGTCATTTTATTGTGATGTATTGCTTTGTGGCAAATATGCCGATTTGATATAAGGCGAAGCGAAACGTTAGAAGCTGTGCTCTCTTTTTAAAATTCCATGAGGGCAAGCTTCTTCGCCCGCGTTAATTGCTTGATGGCATATTCACGGCTCATGGCTTCCTCTTTTGTTGCGTAGCCCTCATAATAGACCAGGGTGACCGGGCGTTTGGTTTTCGTATATTTAGCACCGTTTTTGCCGCTGTTGTGAGCTTTCAGGCGCTTTTCCAGACAGTTTGTCCACCCTGTATAAAGTGTACCGTCGGCACACTGAACGATGTAGGTGTAGTTCATGGGACTCCTTTTTTCCGAAGGTGAAATAAACATTTATGTAAAGGAGTATTGTCATGCTGGTAACTGGCAGACAATCCTCCTTATTTTTATGAAAAGCAATCGGTAAGCTGGTATATTATTTGCAGTTTGAACGCAGGTCGCGAAGCGACTGCGTTCATGAGCAAGTAGCAAAGCGGACCTGGAATGTCCGCTTTACGGTAGGTGGCAGGCACCGATTGCGGATTTTTCCACCTGCTTTATTATACGTTGTTTTTTTGTTTTTGTGAATGATTTTTCAAACACGCTTTACGGTAGATACGTGATAGGATCAATCGGTTCGCCGTCTTTTTTCATAGCGAAGTACAGGTTGCTGCCTTCTTCACTGTAATACTTGGTAGGTGCGGCAATGTAGCCGATAATGGAACCTTTGGTGATGGTATCGCCTTCGGCAACGTTAAGATCAGTAAGCTGACCGTAGATGGCCTGGTAGCCATTTCCCAGCTCCATTGTGACGGTGGTGCCGGTACGGGCATCATTTTTTATGGAATATACCGTTCCGTTTACTGCGGAAACTACAGGTGCACCTTCTACTGCCTGTACGGAAATGGCCGGGCTTAATTTGTATTGGTCAAGAGTTGGAAAGTAAACGCTCTGGTCCATGCTGTAATCAATGAGAACATGTCCGTTTACCGGCCATTCCATTAATGTATCTTCGGAAAAACTGATTTCCGGATCTTTGTGCAGGGAGACCTGGGCATTTACGCTGGTGCTTTCTTCAATGTCAGCGGAACTGGAAATATCTGCAGTGTCGTTAAGTTTGGCGGAATTGGAGATATCTGCAGTGTCGTTAAGCTTGGCGGAATTGGTTAAATCTACAGTATTGTTAGAGATTCCGTCCAGATCTGCTTCTACCATGTTAGTGCCGGCTTCTGCAAGTGAAGCATCATCGGTGGAGGCGGCTCCACCAGCTTTTGCGGTATCATTTTCTTTCGTGCTCTCTAAGGGCAGCACTTCCTGAATATGTTCTGATTTGTTTGCAGTCTGGTACGCTGTCACTCCAAAGACTGCCATAACTGCAAGGAGTGTGCCATTGAAAATTAATTTTGCTGTTCTGTTTTTCCTCATATTTTTCACCTCTACATACATTCTGTTCACAGCTGTTGTATTGTCTGTATTTATAGGGTGTCCAGAAAAGAGAAGGTTATTCAAAGAAAGAGGAAAAAATTAAATTGGTGGCACATAAAAGTATGACATGCTATAATGAACAGGAGAAATAATTTACAGGGGGAATTTGGGGTGAAGGTTACAGAAGAGCTTTTGCAGAAAGCGGAAACGATTCCCAATTTTTCAGATGGAATCATTATGCCGGATGGGGATTATATACTAATTGAGGAAAAAGGACATCTTCAGACGATGATGGAACTTTTGCCGTATCCAGAGAAGGAGATTTGGAAAATGATCCCGGAGAATGATTCGGCACTATTCTGGATGATTGAAAAGACGGGATGTGTGCTTACAGATTATAATTCTACTGTGGGTATGGCGATGACGCAGTCGCAGAAGGCGGTTTTTGATGCGCTGGTGAAGCATGGAATCATTTCGTCGGAGTATTACGACATTACAAAGCAGAGATTGAAAATGAAAAAACTGACATAGAAATTAACCAAATCAGGGAAGTCCCCTGGGGCAGTTGCAAAAAGCAATAAGCAGTGGGTGGGGACTTGCCTGTATCAGGAGAAGTGCAAGCTCCTTCTGATAAACTGCGAAGCAGTTATCTGGTTATGAGCAGGTAGTAAAGCGGATCTGGAATATCCGCTTTTTTTCGGATAATCAAAGTTCTTGAGGGTTTGCCAAACTTGTTGAGGGGCTTTTGTGAGGGTTTCACTATAAAAACAAGCATTGGTCCTATGTCAAGATTTAGTACAAGTTAAAATGAGAAATTTCTCCCCATTTTAACCTGCCAGAAGCTCAGCCT
>NZ_CAKRNY010000084.1 GCF_934371575.1 uncultured Blautia sp.
TCCGATCATGATCCAAAATCTGATCGGAACACTGGTAAACATTGCCGATACGGTTATGCTTGGATATGTAAGCCAGATTGCCATGTCGGCTTCATCTCTTGCGAACCAGTATACTTTTATTCTTTTCTGTTTATATTACGGTATGGCCGCGGGTACTTCGGTCTTATGTTCCCAGTACTGGGGAAAAGGTGATAAAAAGACAGTAGAAAGGATTCTCGGCCTGGTGGAACGAATCTCTCTGATCATTTCTCTTGTATTTTTCGTGATTTCTTTCACAATGCCAACTACGATCATGAAGATCTTTACAAACAGTCCTGATACGATTGCTGCCGGCAGTGAATATCTGAAAGTGATCTCATTTTCATTTATGTTTATGGGATTCTCTCAGATTTTTATGAGTGCTCTTCGAAGCATCGGAAAAATAATGCTGCCTTCGATCACGTACATTGTTTCGCTTGGAGTCAATGTACTTTGTAATGCCACCTTTATCTTTGGGCTGTTTGGACTTCCAAAGCTTGGCGTCACCGGTGTTGCACTTGGTACTGTTATTGCCAGAATCACAGAAGTACTGATCTGTCTCATCTACTCATTAAGAAGTTCTGATGTCAGATTCCGGATCAAATACTTCTTTGCAAAAGCAGGTATTCTGTTCCAGGACTTTATGAAAATTGCCACTCCGGCTATCGTGAATGATGTTGTCTGGAGTTTTGCTACATCAGCATTCGCAGCAATCCTCGGTCACATTGGTGATGATATGGTTGCTGCAAATGCGGTTGCTGTTATGGTGGTAAACATTGGTGCAATCGCCTGTCGTGGTTTTGCCAATGCGACTACCATCATTGTCAGCCAGGAACTGGGCAAAGACAACATTGATGCAGCAAGAGAATATGGAAAGCGCATGCTTAGAATAACAATGGTTGTAAGTCTGGTCGGATGCGTCATTATTCTGGCACTTCGCCCGCTGATATTGGATTTCTATCGGGATAAACTGACAGAGACGGCCATTTATTATCTTGGCATTTTTATAATTATGACAACCTGGCGTCTTGTAGGAGAAGGCATCAATACCTGCCTTATCTGTGGCTGCTTCAGAGGTGGCGGTGATTCCAGATTTGGAATGATTATAGATTCCATATTTATGTGGCTTGTTGCAGTTCCGCTTACTTTCCTTGCGGCATATGTTTTAAAACTGCCGCCAATCTGGGTATATTTTGTAATGACTTTAGATGAGTTCGAAAAAATGCCTGTGGTGTTCATCCACTATTTCAGAGGCAAATGGCTCACAAATATTACCAGGGATTTTGATTAATAAAAACTCCTTCGGGCTATAATGTGAGTTTTACTCTATATTTTTTTATTAATATCATAGAATTTATTCATCAACAATTATTTGTACATGAGGAGGAAAATCTGCGATGATAAACAAATTACACCTGGCAATGATTGAGTTATATAGTGGAGATGCAAAGAGAATTCAACATTTCTGTAAAGTTCATAGTTATGCGAAGCTAATTGCCGAAACGGAAAATGTAGATGAAAAATGCCTGTTTATTATTGAAACTGCTGCTTTGACACATGATATTGGAATTCATTTATGTGAGGAAAAATATGGGAACTGTAATGGGAAACTGCAGGAAAAAGAAGGTCCTGCAATAGCAGAAAAGCTGCTTGCAAAATTAGGATTTGATCGAGACATATCTGACCGAGTTCAGTATTTGATCGCACATCATCATACATACAATAATATTGATGGGATTGATTATCAGATATTGGTAGAGGCTGATTTTCTGGTTAATATTATGGAGGATAATTTAGCGAAAGATGCTGCCTTAAAAGCTTACCAGAATATTTTCAAAACAGCGTGTGGAAAAATGATTTGCAGGGAAATGTTTGATATTTGACAATTGCAGCCAGGATAGACCCGTTAATTGGGCTTATCCTGGCTGCAATGAATATAAGCTACTTTTTGATCTCAGACTGAAATTCTTTGATATCCTTTGCGATCTCGCCACTCAGGAGTAACATGCAAATAAGGTTTGGAATTGCCATAAGTGCATTTGCGATATCTGAAAAATTCCATACCAGACTCAACGTCTGTGTGCATCCAAAGTATACAACAAGTGAAAATACCACTCGATAGATCATATTATATTTATGTGTTCCAAAAAGATATTCAAATGCTTTTTCTCCATGATATTCCCAGCCAAGAATCGTAGAAAAAGCAAATAAAGTAATGCCGATTGTTACCAGCCATCCACCTGCGGAACCAAGAATTGTTTCAAATGCCAGAATAGTAATATCTGAACCAGTCAGTAATTTTCCTGCTGCGTCTGTTGTTCCGAGTACCCCGGATGATGCTATTGCAAGACCTGTGATCGTACAGACGACGATGGTATCCCAGAAAGTACCTGTCATGTTTATATAGCCCTGACGAACAGGATTATCTGTGGTAGCTGCTGCAGCAGTGATTGCAGCGGAGCCCATACCTGCCTCATTTGAAAAAACTCCTCGTGCAACTCCAAATCGCATCGCATTCATCATAGAGGCTACAATTGAGCCACAAAGTCCACCGCCAACTGCCTTTACAGAAAATGCCATCTTAAAGATCATAGCAATACCTGCCGGCAGATTTGAGATATTTCCAATAATAACAATAAGACCACAAATTACATAAAAGATTGCCATTGCCGGAACGACTATGGAAGATACTTTTGAAATAGATTTGATTCCACCAACAATAATAAGCAGTGAAAGCAATGTGATTACAACACCTGTAACCCATGCTGGCACACCAAAAGTGGTATGGAGTGCACCTGCAATTGAATTTCCCTGTGTCATATTACCTATGCCAAAGGATGCAATCACTGCGAAAAGAGCAAAAAGCCATGCCAGAACGGATCCAAAAGTCTTATTTTTCAGACCTTTCTTCATAGTATACATTGGTCCGCCACTCATTTCACCTTTAGCATTTACTTCGCGATATTTGATTGCAAGCATACACTCACTGAATTTTGAAGTAAGTCCAAATGCCGCCGAGATCCACATCCATACCAGTGCTCCTGGGCCACCAGATACCATTGCAGTCGCAACACCAACGATATTTCCTGTTCCAATTGTTGCAGCCAGTGCTGTAGTAAGTGCAGAAAACGGAGAAACATCACCTTCACCACGACTTTTTGTGCGCGCTTCTTTGCTGAGTGTACTCTTAAGTGCATATCCCAGATTTCGCCATGTCAGAAATCTTGTACGAATGGTAAGAAACACACCTGTTCCAACCAAAAGAATCAGCATCACTGGTCCCCATACAAAATCATCAATCTTAGTAACAATCTCATTCAGCTGTTCCATATAGATCTCCCTCCTCCATAAATGCAAAAAGGAGCGATGTTGTAGCAACATCGCTCCCTCTCACTAATATATATAAGTTGTTCGTATTATATACTCTTATTTATTTTTTTGTCAAGTTGTTTCTATTATCTGGAACAATAATTACTTTTTTGCTTTTTTGTTTACAAATACCAGTTTCAATGATTTAATAAAAATAAGATTTCAGTATATTGGAGGAACTAAAACTATGATTATCAGAAAAGCAGAAGATAAAGATATACCGAGAATTATTGAATTGTTAGGGCAGGTTTTGCAAATTCATGCAGATATAAGACCTGATGTCTTTATACCGGGTACAACTAAATATACTGTGGACGAATTGAGAGAACTTTTGAAAGATGAAGAAAAACCAATATACATTGCAGCGAATGAGGCAGATGTTTGCATAGGATATGCATTTTGTCAGTTGCAGGAACAGCCTTTTTCAAATAATATGGTGCAGTTTAAATCTCTTTTTATAGATGATCTTTGTGTTGACCAGTTGGCACGAGGCCAACATATCGGTGAAAGTTTGTTTGAGTATGTAAAAAAAGAAGCTGAGCAAATGGGGTGCTACGAAGTGACATTAAATGTATGGTCAGGAAATACTTCAGCAGAAAAATTCTATGAGAAAATGGGAATGAAAACAAAAGAAAGACAGATGGAATACATCTTAAAAAGTTGATGCATATTTTGTAAGAAGTCAATAACTTAATATGGGAAAGGATTATGATAAATGAATCAAAACGAGATCCAGTGGGACAAATTCCTGAAGATAAAGACTACCGGTCGAGATGATTCTCATTCTGATCAATACAGATATCCTTATGAACCAACTTCGTACACGGTTCTGGAGCGTCTGGCAAACAGCGGACTGATCAGGAAAAATAATATACTGATTGATTATGGAACCGGAAAGGGACGGGTATGCTTTTATCTTTCCTATCAGACCAGATGTAAGACATTAGGTATTGAATATGATGAGCAGATTTATAAGAGAGCCGTAGAAAATAAGGAGACAGCGATATCAGGAAATCGTACAGATTTTGTTTTGTGCAGCGCAGAGAATTATAAAGTTCCGGCAGATGTGGATCGATGTTATTTTTTTAATCCGTTTTCGATAGAAATTTTTCAATCGGTTTTGACAAGAATTTATGAATCTTATTATGAAAATCCGAGAGAAATACTGTTGTTTTTTTATTATCCATCAGAAGATTATGTAAGTAGCCTGATGATTCAGGAACAGTTGATGTTCTATGATGAAATTGATGCTTCGGATTTATTTCCAGGTGAGGACAAAAGGGAAAAAATCCTGATCTTTCAGGTGAACTGACAGAGGAGAGTATGAAAAATCGAGTGTATTATCATCTTCCCGGGTTGTTTGAATTTTATGAATTATATTGTGTATTTTTGTCATTGTTCCGGGAACACAGAGAATATTTTTATGACTGGTGTGAGATTGGTTCGATATATGGGGCACCGGCAGAATGTATCTGGGGTGGCGGCCGTACTTCCTTTGGAGACACGGATCCGAAGAAAGTTTTGGAACTAATGCAGGAATATAAGATATCTGCCCGGCTGACATTCAGTAATTCGCTTCTGAGAGAGGAGCATTTACAGGATCAAAAGTGCAATGTACTTTGTGCATTGTTTGAAGAAAGCAGGGAACCACAAAATGGTGTAATTCTTCATTCGGAATTGTTGTTGGATTATCTGAAAAAGAAGTATCCGGGACTTTATATGGTTTCTTCGACAACAAAGGTGTTGACGGATTTTTCAGAATTTTTGCAGGAAACCGACAGAAACGAATTTCGTTATGTAGTACCGGATTTTCGTCTTAATAAAAGGTTTGAACAATTAAAGCAGATGAATATACGGCAAAAAGCAAAAGTGGAATTCTTGTGTAATGAATGTTGTTGGTTTGGATGTAAAGACAGAAAAGTCTGTTATGAAACAGTAAGCCGGAAAAATATGGGAGAAATTTGTCAGGATCATATTTGTACTGCACCCGGAGCGGAAGATGGATATCTTTTTTCAAAAGCAATGACAAATCCTGGCTTTATCAGTGTGACAGATATTAAAAACATTTATCTGCCAATGGGATTTTCTAATTTTAAGATTGAAGGACGAGGGCTGGGAAGTGCATTGATTCTGGAATTTCTGTTGTACTATATGACCAGACCAGAATACCAGATTCATGTCAGAGAAAAAATATATCTGGATAATATGTTGGATCTTTTTTAAATTAACAGAGGAGAGGAATAAATATGAAGCTTGTATTTTTAGATGCAAAAACAATCGGAGAAGACATTGATCTATCATCTTATGATGCTTTGGGAGAAGTAGTAAAATATGGATTTTCTGCTCCAGAAGAGATTCCGGAGCGTGTAAAAGATGCGGATGTTCTGATCATCAATAAAATTGAGATCAATGAACAAACCATTGGAACTGCTCAAAATTTAAAACTGGTATGTGTAACTGCCACAGGAACAAACAATCTCGATAAAGAATATCTGGCGAAACGAGGAATCGCATGGAGAAATGTAGCAGGATATTCTACGGAATCCGTTACACAGCATACGTTTGCTTTGTTATTCTATCTGTTAGAAAAAATGCGTTATTATGACGATTATGTAAAAGACGAAAAATATGTAAATGATACGGTTTTTACTCATTTTGCAGAGCATTTTAATGAGATTAATGGAAAAACCTGGGGAATTATCGGACTTGGAGCAATTGGAAGACGAGTTGCAGATATAGCAAAAGCGTTTGGGGCGCATGTAATCTATTACTCTGCATCAGGAAGCGCACCTCAGGAAGGATATGAGCAGGTCGACTTCGAAACATTGCTTTCTGAATCAGATATTGTATCTGTGCATGCCCCATTAAATGAATACACCAAAAATCTGATGGATAAAAAAGCATTTGCAAAAATGAAAAAGACAGCGATTTTCTTAAACCTTGGTCGAGGACCAATTGTGGTCGAGCAGGATTTGTGTGATGCGCTGGAAGCAGGTGATATTGCGGCAGCAGGACTTGATGTATTATGCAAAGAGCCGATGAGTGGAACAAATCCACTGGTAAAAATTAAGGACAGCAAAAAGCTTATTATTACTCCGCATATTGCGTGGGCAAGTGTGGAAGCCCGAAATCGACTGATGCAGATTATTGCCGGACAGATTAAGGATTTCTTCAGATAAGCTTTTTATGAGTGGATACAGTAAAAAAGCCATAAACACCGTCCATGCAATACACAGGGAAGTGAATCTAGTGACAAAAGAAGAATGGTATAAACAGCTCTTCGAGCATCTTGAGGCATCGAAGTTCAGGAGCAGTTTTCATCTGAAACAAAAAGATATTGATTACATTAACGAAAAAGGATTAGATGTGATAAGGCAGCATGCACAGGATTTTATAGCTAAGCGGGAAGCTCCGGCAGTTATCCTGAATGACGGAAAACAGACTCCAATGAGAGGACATCCGGTGTTTATCGCCCAACACGCAACTGCAACCTGTTGTCGTGAATGCATCAGAAAATGGCATAAGATACAGCCTGGCCGCCAGCTTAGCCAGGTGCAGCAGGATTATCTTGTGGATGTGATTATGACCTGGATAGAAAAAGAACTTAAAAGAGCAAAGGAGAACTAATTTGAACATTCAGATTTTCGGAACAAAAAAATGCAATGATACAAAGAAGGCAGAACGCTTCTTCAAAGAGCGTGGAATCAAATATCAGTTCATTGATATGAAGGAAAAAGGAATGAGCAAGGGTGAATTCAACTCCGTGGCCCAGGCAAATGGTGGAATGGAAAATATGATCAACTGGGAGGGCAAAGACAAGGATCTGCTTGCCATCATCAAATATATCGCAGATGAGGATAAACTTGAGAAAGTACTCGAGAATCCACAGGTGATCAAAACACCGGTAGTCCGAAATGGAAAACAGTCCACACTGGGATATCAGCCAGATATATGGAAAGGATGGAAGTAGAAAATGAACGGAATGGATAAGATGTTTGACTTCAACAAAAATGGTAAATTAGATAACTGGGAGCGAGCAGCAAAGTTCCAGTTTTTGGAAAAAATGTGGGAAGAAGAGAAACGCAAATCTGCTCCAGTGAAAGAGGAAAATAAGCGGAATACAGGAGAAAGTAAATGGTAAAACAAATTATAAGAGACGTTTTCTTTTTAGGTCAGCCATCTGAAACGGCCACGAAGGCAGATATCCAGGTTGGAAAAGATTTGCAGGACACTTTGCAGGCAAACCGGGAACGGTGCGTTGGTATGGCTGCGAATATACGCGGTAGCAACGAGCCAAGCAGCCATGCTTGCATGGATATTTGGCGACTGCCGCGACTGAGTGCGTAGCACGAAGTGATTGGTGTAAAGAAGAACATCATCATTGTGAATATGGGATTTATAGATGTTGTGATGTTTAATCCCGTGATTATTTCCAAGAGTGATATGTATGAGACAGAAGAAGGCTGTCTGTCTTTAGATGGTGTTCGCAAGACAACCAGATACCAGGAAATTGAAGTAGAATATTATGACTTCAACTGGAAAAAACAGCGCCAGAAACTGTCTGGATGGACAGCACAGATCTGCCAGCATGAAATAGATCATTTATCAGGTAAGATTATATAATATGTGAAGAAGATCATGATTCCAGAAATCAAATGGATACATTGCAAGGAGATATCGGAATGCATTCTACAATCGATTATTACAACCTCAATGCAAAAAACTTCATAGAAAGCACGCAGAATGTGGACATGCATCTGGCTCAGGGCAGATTTCTCCGATTGTTAGATGAAAACGCAGCAATTCTTGACTTCGGCTGTGGTTCTGGTCGTGATACAAAGTATTTCCTTGAGAAAGGATATCATGTAACGGCAACGGATGGATCCGCAGAAGAATATGCAGCCGGTG
The DNA here is from genome assembly GCF_934371575.1 of uncultured Blautia sp. Classification (GTDB taxonomy): domain Bacteria; phylum Bacillota; class Clostridia; order Lachnospirales; family Lachnospiraceae; genus Blautia_A. The sequence continues at coordinate 8,296 of NZ_CAKRNY010000084.1, forward strand.
TATGATTCGGCAAGACGGCAAGGATATGAGATTTGGAATTACAGTAGTCAGAGTTAATACGGTTTTAGAAAAAATAAATAAATGAAGGGGAATTATTATGGCTAAAGTATTGATTATAAATGGTAGTCCACGAGTAAATGGGAATACATCCATTGCAGTTAGAGAAATGGAGAATGTATTTCAGGAAAACGGAGTCGAAGTAAAAACAGTTCAGATCGGAAATAAAGATATCAGAGGCTGCATAGCATGTGGTCGGTGTTATGAAACAGGCAAGTGTGCGTTTGATGATGTGGTGAATGAACTTGCAGGAGAATTTGAAAAAGCAGATGGATTAGTTGTTGCCAGCCCGGTATATTATGCATCGGCGAACGCAACTCTGATTGCCTGCCTTGATCGTCTGTTTTACAGCACACATTTTGACAAGTGTATGAAGGTTGGCGCAAGTGTAGTATGTGCAAGACGTGGTGGATGTTCAGCAACTTTTGATGAGTTAAATAAGTACTTTACAATCAGCAATATGCCAATTGCTTCCAGTCAGTATTGGAA
>NZ_CAKRNY010000085.1 GCF_934371575.1 uncultured Blautia sp.
TCAAATAAATCAGCTTTTGCTTCCTCTGCAATCATCTCTGCTACTTTTTTTGTTGTTCCGCTTGCACTGAAAAATGCAACTAATTTTTTACTCATAATAAAAAGCCCCTTTCTTTGCGAATTTCGCGCATAAAAATAGATGTATAAGATTTGATTTTCTCTTATACATCTATTTTATACCCAATTATTTTATTATGTCTAATGCTTATATCGAATTCTCTTCTATGCCTGAAAAGCATTTATTTCTTCTATCATTTTACTGACTGCCAGAGAATATGGAATGTTTCGCCTCCAGGCAATCACAGTACTTGTCGTGATTTCAGGAGAAATTCTTCGCTGTACAAGAATATCCTCTCGCCAATACTTTGCAGCACCTTCGATGGATACCGGATATCCCAATCCATTTGCTGCCATAACTCCGGCATTCGTTCCAAGATTACTTGTAAAAGCAATCTGCAGTTTCGAAAAGTCTTTTCCAAACCAATTGGCAAGTTCACTTTGAACATTCACTCTTTCCGGCAGGATCAATGGTTTTCCAATAAGATCTTCTTTTTTTATAAACTCTTTTTCTGCCAGCGGATCATCCGGCCGCATTCCAACACACCAGTGATCACAATCCGTAATCCGGATATAATCCAGGCCTTCCGTATCCATCGGCTCCATGAATAATGCAATATCTACAAGTCCTTTGTTCATCATCTCATACACTGCATCTGCTGTTGCAGTATGCAATACAATCTGAACCAGCGGATATTTTTCTTTATATGTTTTACATATCTTCGCCAATATTTCCACTGCTGCAAATTCACCGCAGCCAATGGTTACAGTTCCCTCTACAACCTCTTCTTTTCCTTTCAGTTCCTCAAGCGTCCTTTCCTCAAGATTAAGAATCTCCAGGGCACGCCTTTTTAATAAAATTCCCTCATCAGTAAGCGAAATTTTCTTCCCGCTTCGAATAAATAATGTTACTCCAAGCTCCTCTTCAAATGCCGCCATTTGTCTGGATAGCGTTGGCTGAGTAATATGCAATTGTTCTGCTGCTTTTGTAAAGCTCTGTTCTTTTGCTACTGTCAGAAAATAGCGTAATAGTCTTAATTCCATGTTTTTTATTCCTGCTTTTTTGTTGTAACTGTTCTATCATGTTGCGTCCCAAACATCCTCTATATTTACATGTAATATCCGAACAAAATCCCGTAGGTTATTTTTTAATTACCTATGCCTTCCAAGCCTTGATTTTACTGGCTTTTTGGCAAAGCTTTCAAAGAGTGCCGTGGCAGATAAAAAACACTTTTATCATTGTTGCATAATCTCGCATTTCTTAGTTTTTTCTTGGCATTTTTAAAAATATCGATTCTAACAACCTGCATCCTGCCGGTGTTTTAAAAATCCGGTCTTTTGCACCTTCAATCGACTCTCTTGAATAATTACTTTCGCTTGCATTTACAAGAAAATCTGCTTCTACTAAAATCTGATAATCCATCCCATCTATATTCGTATATGTATGATGGTGTGTGACCAGCCATACGATACGCTCAACTTTCTGTTCTGATACAGGAAGGTCTTCAAAGAATTCTTTTACCAGAGGTTCACTTTCAAGTTCCTGATTTTTACCGTTCGTATTACCATATTTCTCACGGCAAAGCGGACAGGATATATCATGGACAACTGCTGCAAGTTCAAGGATTGCCTGTGTATTTGCATCCACACTTTCCTGCTCTCCTATCGTCTTTGCATATGCCCATACTTTCAGGAAATGTTCGATGTCTCTCAAATTACCCTGATAAAAATCAATCATTTTTTCGATGGCAGCTGATGTAATTTTAGATTTTTCTTCCATAGTAGAACTCCTCCTTGATTTCATCTGATTTATCGTTTACACTTTCTAGATCGTTTATTTTATTGTATCACAGCGAAACATTGTTCTGCCATCGTTTTTCAGGATATGTGTCCAGTTTTTAATAGCAACCAGGTATCCATAGTTTAAAGCTATATCAAACACTACTTTTTTCGTATTATACAAACACACTATTTTCTGACATAATACAGATAAATCAAACACAACTTGTATAATATCAGGAGGAATTTTATTATGATAAATCTCACATATGACATCGTAGGTTCATTTCTCAGACCTGCCGAAATTAAAGAAGCACGTAAAGCCTACAAAGAAGGAACTCTTTCCAGAGAAGAACTGACCAAGATCGAAGACCAAACAATTGCTGATCTGGTAGAAAAAGAAGTTTCTCACGGCTTGAAATATGTTACAGATGGAGAATTCCGCCGCAGATGGTGGCATTTGGACTGTTTAAAAGAATTTGACGGATTTGATACCATTCATTTTACAAAAGAGATCAACGGAACCCTCAATGAAATTGAACTCGGAACAGTAACCGGTAAATTCTTCTACGACAAAAACAAAGCACACCCTGAACTTCGCGCCTGGGACTATCTCCACTCACTTGCACAGAAGTATGATGGCATTACCGCAAAAAAATGTATTTCCGGACCAAATATGATCCTGATTGATCATTTTCTTCAGCTTGGTAACAAAGAAACTCCTTACTACGGAACCGATATCAATGCTTTGATCGATGATATTGCCAAAGCTTATCAGGATGCCATTCAGGATTTTTATGCCCACGGCTGTCGTTATCTGCAGATTGACGATACGTCCTGGACTTATCTCATTGATGAGAACTTCTTAAAGAAAGTAACAGCTCTCGGGTATACACAGGAACAAATTTTAAGCTGGTTCCAGCTGGTATCAACCAAAGCTCTGGAAAACAAACCAGAAGATTTCTTTATTGCAACTCATTTCTGCAAGGGTAACTTTAAAGGAAATCCTCTTTTCCACGGTTTTTATGATTCCGTTGCACCGGTGATTGCTGAAATTCCGTATAATGCATTTTTTGTAGAATATGATGATGCCCGCTCCGGTTCTTTTGATCCATGGAGTGTTTTAAAAGACAAGGATGCGATCTTTGTTGCCGGTCTGATTTCTACCAAGAATCCAGTTCTGGAAGATCATGATCTTCTGAAAAAACGTTACACCGAAGCACGTCTGGTTGTCGGTGATCAGATTGCACTTTCGCCACAGTGCGGATTTGCTTCTGTCGAAGAAGGAAACTGTATTGATGAAGAAACACAGTGGAAGAAGATTGATTTGCTGGTATCTTGTCAGGATTTTTTATAAGTTTGAAACGCCGTACTACTTAGTTAGTGCGGCGGACAAACAACTCTTTTCTGCTTTTAATTCTACATTTTTTCTATAGCAATTTTTTCCCTTACTTAACCTAAAACTATCTATAACTTCCTCAATAATTCATTTTTTAGTCCCAAAGTGCAAAAAAGTGTTCCTTCAGCAAATCCATCGCTTCATTTTTGCACTGTTCTCTATACTTTTCCAATTCTTTATCTTCAGCAAAATATTTTTCCGATATTTCTTTAAATTCCGATATCTCATCCATAAAATGCATTGTTCTGCTTCCATGTTTCTGACTTTCTTTCAATTCTTCTTCTGTCTGCAATTTTTCTCCAAATAAACCGTATCTCTTCACAAATTCTTTATACGCTTTACCATATTCTTCATCATATGGATTCTTTCTCTTGCATGTTTCTTCATTAGACTCTCGCCAAAGAAAAATCATATGATCCAGAATTTTATTCCATTCTGCATGGCAAGTATCATTTACCAGAATTCCTTCTTTGTTTGTATAATTTTCTCCAAGATATCCTGGTGATCCCATCCGGTTATCTCGCAAATCCTGTAACATTTCTGGAATAAGATTTTGCAAATGTACATACATATTCCATTTATCACATTCCGCATATCCTCTTGTGACACGCTGCCAACTCCAATACATACACCTTTTAAAATGTTTTATTTTAGCTGCAAACTTACTTTTTTTACCAAGCCCACACATTTGAAAATCTTCTTTTTTCCAAATATTATTCACTGATTTTCCTTTTCTCCCATTCATAGATCTACTCTCTCTATTCATTTTCTAATAAAGCCGCAGCTTTTACGCTGCGACTTCTATCTCTACATGCCTGCATTGCAGCCATGCGGATTATCCCTGGTCAATCGGTTTAACACCTTAACCTGCTTCATGGATTTCAGCACATTGTTATGCCTAAATGAAAGTTTTCTATTTACACAAAACCATTTAAGAACAAAATAGTTAACACTTCATGATTAAACATTCAAACAAAACCTAAAATGATTAACATTTGTAGATGTATATACCACCCAATATCAGCTCTTTAAAGGCAGGATTTGAACCCGCGACATCATGATTAGCAATCATGTACGCTACCAACTGCGCCACTTTTTACTGAGCATCCAGTTAATCAAAACCGGTATTACCTTCTTGTAACCTAACCCTGTTACAGGGAAACCAAGTTCGGGATTTTCGCAATACAGACAATGATACATCAGGCAATTTCTATAAATGTAGTTGCATTTGACACTTTAATCTGTGTATCCAGTTCTTTCAAAAGAATATTCCGTTTTTCATCCAATACTTCCAGCTTTTTCTTTACATCCAAAGGATCTACAAGTTCTGTTGTATTTTCCTTGACATAAGCATCAACTACACCAAGCGGCTTGTCATCTTTTACTTTCGTGTCACGCCCAAGAATACTTAAACGCATATTCTCCGCCGTTGCCTGAAGCTGACTGTTCTTCATATCACAAAACCGTACTCGCTCATTATATTCATCACTCAGCTTTTCTCGAAGTTTCCCTTCAAAATCTGCTTCTCCTTCATAGGAATCTATACCTCTAAGTCTGCTTCTGAGAGAAATAGCTCCTGCAACGGTAAATGTTCCATAAGATGTCTTGATTTCTGTCTTAGCATTCGACTCTACGATTGCTGCATCAATCTTCTGAAAACGTTCTATCAGATCTCCAATCTGCTGATATGCGGCCTCTGCTTCCTTTGCATATTCTGTCTTCTCGATCCTTTTTGCAAACACTTTATCTTCATTCGGCTTAATCGTATCTACAAAGCTTGCCTTTGCAATTTTATCCGTAATTTTCTTTACTAACAGATCTCTTTCATCCAGTGCCTGTGTAACTAACATCTTCTCACTCATAAAAAAATCCTCCTGTAAAATCATTTCCAACTTCTGATAGAAATAATTTTACCGAAGGATTCCTCATTTGTCATTGAACTTGTAGTATAATAGCACTTTCTGTTATGCTGCTTTTCTTTCACTAAGTCTGTCATAATATGCATGCAAATGTCTGCGCTGTAAGAATTTCTTATCCGATTCAATAAATTTTCTATTGCCACACAACAGCTCATCTACCGGCAGCTGAAACAATTCGCTGAGTGCATATAAATTGTCAACCGTAGGAAGACTGCTTCCATTCAACCAGTGGTAAACGCTCTGAACACTTCCGAGTCCCAAATACTGCTGCACATCTTTCACAGAAAAACCATACATCTTCATAATTCTTTTCAATCTGATTCCTGTTGCCTTCATATCAATTGTTGGGATCATCGTTCTCCTCCTTCATTTCATCTTAAATGTACTGAATAATTACACCTTTATTTTCCCAAGTTGCCAGAACGCCACTGCACTCGCCGCTGCCACATTCAGCGAATCCACTCCATGCGCCATCGGAATCTTAACCGTATAATCACAACGCGCTATCGTCTCATCTTCCAGTCCTTCGCCTTCATTTCCCAGAATAACAGCCAGCTTTTCTTCCTTCATCAGTTCCTCATCATCAATGCTGACCGAATCATTGGTCAATGCAAGTGCTGCCGTCTTATAGCCAAGCTTTTTCAGTTCCGTGATTGCCTGTTTCGGCCAGATTACCTCCCGTTCGCACCGCATTTCATTGCTATCCTGGATAAATGTCCACGGAATCTGAAATACGGTTCCCATACTCACCCTGGAAGCCCGTCTGTAAAGCGGATCACTGCATCCCGGACTCAGAAGCACCACCTCCATATTAAGAGCTGCTGCTGACCGGAAAACAGCTCCCACGTTGGTCGGATTCTGTACATTTTCAAGAATCGCAATTCGGCTTTTCCCTGCACACATATCCTGAAAACTTTGCAGCGGTTTCCGTTTCATTGCGCAAAGCATTCCTCGGGTCAATTTGAAACCTGCCAGCCTGGTCAATACCTCAAAATCCGCTGTAAAAATTGGGACTTTCGTATCAACAAACTTTTCCATAATCTGTCTGGTTTCTTCATTTTCTTCTATCTGCTTTTTCTCAACAAGAACTGACACCGGCTCATAACCTGCATCCAATGCTCTTCCGATCACCTTCGGGCTTTCTGCAATGAATTTCCCCTCTTCCGGATGATCCTTATTTAAAAGCTGTGCTTCCGTGTGCCTTGCATAAATATCCAGTTCCGGCGCATGAAAATCTTTGATTTCTATTATGTTCAGCATTTCTTTTCCCCTGTTTTCATCTGTTTGTAGGCAATTTCCCGGCAAAGACTGTCCGGGTAGCCTTTCTGCTGCAGTACTTTGTAAAGTTCATCCTGTTTTGATCGTGTCATAAATACTACTCCAAATTTATTTTCTTTCCATTGTTCTTTCTACATTATACTGAGAACAACTTTTGAAATCAATCTGTTTTCTATGACTCATTTTTTGTTTCTTTTTTGGTTGTATATCACCTGATTCCTTTTCATTTCATACTTATATGATACAAAGTCAATCTCACTTCTTCATCTTAGGAGCAATAAGCAGCACCACTGTCACAAGAAAATATACACCATACAGTAACCAAGTAATTATATTGTTCCAAGGGAAACTCTTTTCTGGATGGTTCAATGCAAACATTATAAATACAATAGCTATAATCAGCATTATCAAACCGATAATCCTTGATATATTCTTTTTCATGTAATGCCCTCCTTGTCAAACTTGAATTTTCTACCCTTATCAATAACCCCAAGTCATCAGATTCCATTCTCCGCCTTCACTCCGTGCAAGCCACCATGACCAAGTGTATTCTTCGTTAGCCTCCCATGCACCGCCACCTTTTTTCGGCGAACGGAAACTGCTTTCAAATGCAATACATTGCGTAAAGGCTTCTTTATTATCATCCGTTCTTAAATCGTTCATCCATTCAATGTTATCTGCATTGTTGCATTCTTCATCCGGCATATAAGAAAGGCTATGCAATTCACAGCCCTCAAACGAAGCGAACTGCTTTTTTATAATCTCAATGGCAGAGTCTATTTCTTCTTTTGAATAAACGGAAGATGTTCCATAATCAATTTTCACTTTTGATGTATCGCCGTTCTTTCCGCATCCGGCAAAGAGAAGAACCAGCACAATACAAAGCGTTACGGTTATAATCTTTTTCATAGTGAATACCTCTTAAAATCACACGCTCTTTGCGTTCTCCGTCATCTAATGTAAACTTCAGAAGCTGTATTATTTACATCATTTTTCTTATTTACACCATCTAAGGACTTCATTGTCGGGATTGTCAGAACATCTTTTTATATATCCTTGCTATATCCTACAAATGCCTGTTTTTCTGTACTTTTAAGATTTGTCTGGACTATGCAAATCTTTACATCTCTACGATATTTTTATAGATTGGTACAAAATTGGTACAAAACTGATTTTCTTATTTTTGTGTAATAGCCTCTCGTACCTGCATCGTCTTACACATATCAGCCATTCCTTAAACGGCAACTGGAGTACTTCCGACTTCCTCATAATACCTGTCAGCTATATATTCTGCCGATTCTGCCCATAATCCATTTTCCGTTTCCTGCAATGTCTTATACGTTTCGGATTTATAAAATTTCAATGCAGCTTCCTCGAAACTGATTTGATAATGTTGTTGCAATAATTTTAATACATCTCTAATTTGTATGCATACATTCATAGTGATATCTTTTCCATTAAAACTATAAATCATTTCTGGCATAAGAAGTCCTCCTCATCAACTGTAAATACTGTAATGCTTTTTCTGTATGAAATGACACCTGATTATTCACTTTATTATACCGTAATCTTTCCACTGCTTCTGATGCTGTCAAAATATTTGCTATATATAGCTGAACAGATAACATTTCACAATCTGTCTGTACACTCATTCTTTTACTACTCCCATTTTCCCGAAAATATTCTGTCTTTTTTCTATGCATTTATTATAAGCTCATTATCCATAAATACGCAATGAGGTTTTTTCGACAAAACAGGAAGAGAATCAATCATCCTCTTCCTGTCTGTTTTTCCATTCCTGCTTCTTTTCTTTCAGTTTTTCTGGAAATCATCAAACTCTGCCGGTTTTAATTCTTTTGTTAAGAACACTTTTACTATGTATTATCTTTCAACCCATAACACTGGTACAACATATCTGTCATTTTTTGCTTATCTGTTCCTCTTATACCCAAGGCTTTTAAATCCACTGTTTCATCAGCTATTTCAGATAAGAATTTCTTCATATCCTCTGCTATTTCCTTACTGAGAACTTGCCTTGTATTGGCTGTGATTAACTGTGCCAATCGGAACACATCGTTTTTATGTTTCTTTATATTTTTGCTGTCAACCTGCTCTCCATTCAACTTGCGTTCTTTTAAATCCAGCCACGCTTTCGCCTTAAATGGTATCAGGCAAGTCGGACT
>NZ_CAKRNY010000086.1 GCF_934371575.1 uncultured Blautia sp.
ATCTCACAGGCGGCCATGACCTGTTTGCCCTTGTCATGAGAACTGCAATCCACAGCCACTTTCTGATCGTACGGAATCAGCTCGATCAGATGTCTCGGACATTTGGCAACACATTTGCCACAGGCTTTACATGCTTCTTTATCTACCACTGCAATTCCATCTACAATGTGTATAGCATTAAACGGACAGACCTTTACGCAGCTTCCGAAACCACAGCAGCCATATGTACAGGCCTTTGCACCGCCATTTGGCACGAAAGGAAGCATCTCGCAGTCTTCCACGCCAGTGTAAACATACTCTTCTTTCGCTTTTTCACAGGTTCCGGAGCATTTTACATGAGCTACCTGACGGGCAGTCTCAACTGCCGCCTGTCCCATAATACCGGCAATTATTTTTCCAACCGGTTCGCCGCCTACCGGGCAACGGTTTACAGGCGCTTCTCCTTTGGCAATTGCTGCTGCCAGACCATCACAGCCCGGATATCCACAGCCACCACAGTTATTTCCAGGAAGAGCTTCTCTTATGGCAACTTCCTTCTCATCAATTTCAACAGCAAATTTTTTTCCGGCTGCTCCAAGAAAAACACCGATGAAGAGGCCTACTGCTGCAACCAGAATTGTTGCTGCTATAATCGCACTAATATTCATCCCGACGCCTCCTTAAATTAATCCTGAAAATCCGAAAAATGCAATCGCCATCAGTCCAGCTGTCAGAAGAACGGTTGGAAATCCCTGGAAAGCTTCCGGAATATCGTTGTAGGCAATTTTCTCACGGATTCCTGCCATCAGTACAATAGAAATGGAGAAACCAAATGCTGTTGCAAAACCGTTTACAGTACCTTCCAGAATATTGTAATCCTTCTGCACGTTTGTAAGAGCCACACCAAGAACTGCACAGTTTGTGGTGATCAGAGGCAGATACACGCCAAGTGCTTTGTAAAGAGAAGGCATACTTTTCTTCAGGAACATTTCTACGAACTGCACCAGTGCCGCAATGATCAGAATGAACACGATAGTCTGAAGATAAGTCAGATCCAGCGGCTGAAGGATCAGCTTGTAAATCACACTTGTTACAAAGGAGGACAAGGTGATTACAAAAATAACCGCGCCGCCCATACCAGCTGCAGTATCTGTAGTCTTGGAGACTCCAAGGAAAGGGCAAAGTCCCATAAACTGGCTCAGGACTACGTTATTTACCAGCGCAGAGCTTACAATGATCAGTAATAATTCTTTCATCTTCTCTTACCCCCTTTTTCCCGAACACATGGAATTTCCGCAGGAAGCACAGCCGCCCTTGCAATCCGGATTGCTTGGATCGATGCCCCGTTTTGCAGCACCAATCTTGAATTTGTTCTGAAGCGCAGATAAAAATGCAAGGACAAAAAATGCGCCAGGTGCAAGAATAAAGATGGTTACCGGCTCATAGCCTATTTTTCCTGCTGCAGCATCTGCCAGAGGAAGGATCTGTTTGCCGAAAATACTGCCGGCACCGATCAGCTCACGTACCGCACCGATGCAGGTGATACTTAAAGTAAATCCAAGTCCCATTCCAATACCATCAAAAAGTGAAGGAATCGGTTTGTTCTTGGATGCATAAGCCTCTGCTCTTCCCAGAATGATACAGTTTACAACGATCAGCGGAATGTAAATTCCAAGGGAAGAATACAAAAACGGGATAAAGCCCTGGAGAAGCATCTGCACAATTGTTACAAAGGATGCTACAACAACGATGTAAGCAGGCATACGCACACTGTCCGGAATAAAATTACGGAGCAGGGAAATCATCAGGTTGGATGCTGCCAGAATTACCGTTGTGGTAAGTCCCATTCCGATACCATTGATTGCGGATGTGGTGATGGCCAGTGTTGGACACATACCAAGCATCAGCACAAAAGTAGGATTTTCTTTGATAATACCATTTATCAGTCGTTCAGATGGTGTATTCTTTTTCATTTCTGGCTGCCCCCTTTCTCATAACGGAATGCGGCAAGTCCTACATTGACGCCATTTGTCATGGCATTTGTGGTAATTGTCGCACCACTTAAAGCATCGATCTCATCATCAGAGGTGGCACCAGTTTTCGTGTAGGTAAATTTCTCTACGTTCTTATCCTTGAACTGATTTTTAAAATCATCTGTAGTTGCACGCATACCAAGACCAGCGGTCTCACTGATAGATAAAATGGAAATTCCGTTCAGAGTTCCATCATCCTGAACGCCCATGGCAAACTGAATGTCTCCGCCATAGCCTTCTGCTGTGGTTACAGTAAAGGCATAGCCAAGTTCATTTCCCTGGTCATCCTTTGCAAGCATAACTTCATCAATATTCTGAGCCTTGTAACCGTTTTCATCCAGATAGCTTTCCAGATCAGTATCCTCACCGCTTGTAACAGTCTCAAAGCTGGCTGCATCAGCAAATACTGCCTTATATGCCTCTTCCTTCTCTTTCGCCTGCTGGCTTGCAATCGGACCTGCTGTAATATCGTTTACAAGACCAAGAAGCAGTCCGGAAACCAGTGTGATCACAGTCAGCGCAAGAGTATCTTTCACGATCTTATTTTTCATTTCTTCGCGCCTCCTTTTCCAAAAGCAACCGGACGGGTGAAACGCTCAATCTGAGGTACCAGCAGGTTGCAGAAAATAATCGCATAGGAAACGCCCTCTGCGGAAGCTCCGAAAATACGGAAAATTCCGGTAAGAACACCAAGACAGACGCCATATACATACTGCCCCTTTGGTGTAATGGGGCTTGTAACATAATCTGTTGCCATAAACCATGCACCAAGCATAAGACCACCGCCACAAAGATGGGTGAGCAGATAATTTACATCAAAGCCTTTGCCGGAAGCAAGCATGTAGATGATCACAAATACTGCAAAGCTGCCGATATAGGTCAACGGAATTCTGGCGCTGATCACTTTGTAGCAAAGCAGGATTGCTGCACCGATCAAAATGGCAATTACAGATGTCTCTCCGATGGTTCCCTGGATATTACCAAAAATCAGATTCTTAACCGGAACGGAGGAGCCTGCCACAAAGCCATGGTCACGAAGAGCGGCCAGAGGAGTGGCTCCTGTCACACCGTCAACAGCACCTTTAAAGCTGTCTGATACAGAAAAATCTGTCATCTTGCCGGCAAAGGAAATCATAAGGAAACAGCGGGCTGCCAGGGCCGGGTTCATAAAGTTCTGTCCAAGGCCGCCAAAAAGCTGTTTTACCACAATAATTGCAAAAATACTGCCGAGCACCGGGATCCAGAGCGGAATTCCTGCCGGCATATTCATACCGATAAGAAGTCCGGTTACCACTGCACTGAAATCCTTCACAGTGTTCTTTTTGTGCATAAAATGATCATATAACCACTCTGCAAGCACTGCTGAACCGGTGGAAACCACTAGAACGGCAAGTGCCTTTAATCCATGATTATAAATTCCCATAAGGGCAGCAGGCAAAAGCGCTATGGCAACCAGCTGCATGATCTTTGCAGTGGTCATCCTTGCCCGGACATGGGGATTAGATGATACATTAAACATTTGTTCCATTCGTTTCTTCCCCCTTATTATTTCTTCTTCCGGCTTGCCAGAACCATTTTACGCATGGACTTAATACTCTGGGTCAGCGGACGTTTGGCCGGACAGATGTAACTGCAGCAGCCGCATTCACAGCATTCCATTCCATCAAACTTCTGGAAGCTCTCCATATCGCCGCGCTGTGCAAAGGTCGCAAGTCTTGCCGGAATAACATGTCCGGGACAGACACTTACACAGCGTCCGCAGTTAATGCAGGCTGTCTCTTCCTCTTTCGCATCGGATACCGGGTCACTCTGCATACACAGAAGGGAAGAAGAGGTCTTCACACATGGTACATGAAGATCATACAGGGCAAATCCCATCATAGGACCACCGGAAATCACCTTACCGGCATGCTCCTTCAGGCCACCGGCTGCGTCGATCAGTTCGGCCATATCCGTTCCTGTACAGACTTCAAAATGTGCCGGACGGTTGATGCCCTTACCGGTTACTGTGAAAATCCGCTTCATGATCGGTCTTCCAAGTGCCACTGCATCATAAATACTGCATATTGTTTCAACATTATCTACAATACATCCGGCATCTGCTGGAAGCATGGATGAGTTGATTTCTCTTCCTGTCACTGCATAGATCAGAGTACGCTCACCACCCTGGGGGTATTTGGTCATCAGTTCTTTTACTTCGATATTCGGGACTCCGGCAGCCAGTTCTTTCATCCTGGCAATACAATCCGGCTTGTTGTCCTCAATGCAGATACAGCCCTTTGCATTTGGAAAAAGTCCGACTACGATTTTCAGTCCTTCCACAACCTTCTCCGGCTGATCCATCATGCGCCTGTAATCACTTGTAAGATAAGGTTCACATTCTGCACCGTTTACCAGTATGTATTCAATCTTGTCAGGTTCCTTAGGGGAAAGCTTCACATGTGTGGGGAAGCCTGCACCTCCAAGACCTACTACACCACCATCGCGAATCCTTCCAATAATCTCCTCACGGGTAAGAGAAGCCGGATCTGCCGGGTGGAATTCTGTCTCCTCATATAAACCGTCATTTTCCACAATAATGGAATCTACCATACTTCCGGTAGCTGTCAGACGTTTCTCAATACCTTTCACTGTACCGGATACAGAAGCATGAACAGGGGCAGATACAAATCCGCCTGCTTCTGCGATCATCTGGCCCGCAAGCACATGGTCACCCTTTGCAACCACAGGCTTCGCCGGAGCACCAATGTGCTGGGACAATGGGTATGCCAGATCTGCCTTAGGAAGATATTTTTCCACCGGACAGTCCTTTGACATTTCTTTCCCCTCGAAGGGGTGTACGCCTCCTTTAAAAGTTAATCGCACTAATATTCACCGCCTTTATTTTATTGATTACTGACTCTTTTGTCCGCAGCAATCTGATTTTTTGTCTGATTCATATGTTAATTTTACCGTTTGTCTAATTACTCTTATGGCTGTCTTTCTTCTTCCTGTGTATCTTATAACCACGGTTCAGTTCCGGATATGCCTTTACGAAACGCTGCATATTGTGGCTGACTTTTCCAGCCATTGCCTCTTTACGTTTCTGAAGCTCTTCGGAAATATCTGCCATCATACCAGTTCTCTTCTCTTCCAACTCCTTGATCAGGGCAATATCATCAAACCGTCCCTTCTGACCTTCCAGCTGCTTCTTAAGTTTCTCCCTGGAAAGCCCGCTTCGGTCCTCCAGGTTCTCCATTTTCTCACGAGCCTGTATAAGAAGCTCCACACGCATCTGATCCAGTGCCTGCTCCCATGCAGGAATACGCTCGTGCAGATGGAAAGCTGCTGCTGCAGAAAAAGCGAAATCCACAATGTAAACTACCGTGACCACACAGACTGCAATCTCTCCGGTCCTTCTGGTATATAATTCTGTAAATTCTTCAACCACCGGATGGAGTACTCTGAAAAGTCCTACAGTAAACAATCCCCATCCAAGAGAACACCCCAGACAGATGCGCCCCTGGAAATTAAACTTGTTATCACTGTAATCCCACCAGGAGGTATGGAAAATATTCTCCATCAACACTGCTGTCACGTATTCCAGTGCAGTGGCAACTACAACTCCACCCACAAATAAAGGAAGCAGATTATCACTGATTGGAAGAAGGATCAGATATACGGCAAGTGCTCCACAGCCATATATGGTACACAGGGGACCATTTATAAATCCTCTGTTTACCAGTTTTCCCTTTCGAACAGACACGTAGCAGGTTTCCCAAAGCCAGCCAAGAAAACTGTATATGTAAAACCAATTGGCAATGTGATAGAAATCCACTCCGTTAATTGCTAACTCCCACATAGGTTTCTCCTTTTCTTTATATATTCTGACTATTCTATACATTCTACTATACCGCATTTTGTAAAAAAATTCACTACCTAAAAATAAAAAAATTGTGTATAATTAAATACAATCCATGAAAGGAGTATAAACATGCTGATTGTTAAAAAAATGCCGATTTTACAAGGCTTTCCGGACTTTGAGACTGTTAAAATTTTATCTGGAAACGGCACTGATGATGTCAATTTTTCGCCGTTATTTTATGATATTGAAACCACTGGATTAGGACGAAATTCATCATTTTTGTATTTAATTGGAGCAATTTGCTATGAGAATGGCAGCTGGCAGTTATATCAGTGGCTTGCGCCTGATTTTCGGGAGGAAAAAGCACTATTAACGGTATTTTCAGATTTTATAAAAAACTTCACTTGCACCATTCAATATAATGGTGACTCTTTTGACCAGCCCTATATTCAGGCACGCTGCAGGTTTTACGAGCTGCCGGATCCTTTTGAGGGGCTTTCATCTTTAGATTTGTATAAAACACTTCGCCCGTTAAAGGGATTTCTGAAGCTTCCCGGACTGAAGCAGGAGCAACTGGAAATCTTTCTCGGCGAACAGAAACGTGTTTACTGTAACGGCGGAGAATGTATCAAGGTTTACAAAAAATACATGGCGCACAGAGACCAGACAGAACTGGACATCGTTATGGGGCATAATATGGAAGACCTTCTTGGACTTGGAGATGTGTTCAGGATGATAGGATATCTGGTGCTTAAGAATGGAGAATTTGATATAAATGGAGTTGATTACGACGGGGAAAACCTGATACTTCAGATCAAGCTGCATTACAGCCTCCCTGCTGCCTTTTCCAACAGTACAGGAGAATTCTACATCACAGGCCAGGAAAACCTGGTAAGTCTTCTTGTAAAGCCTGTAAACAATCGTATCCGTCAGTATTACAGTGACTGTAAAAGTTATGACTATCTTCCCGGAGAGGACATGGCAGTGCCAAAATCCCTCAGCAGGTTTATGGAAAAAGGACTGAAACGATCAGCTACAAGAGAAACCTGTTATACCTGGTTCCCATGCTCTGAGGAATTTCTTAATGATACGATCAGGCAAAAACAGTATCTGATACATACTCTGGAATATCTGTTCTGGAAACTGAAATAATTATTTTTGATACTAATAGCATCATTATTTCACACAAAAAAGACATCACCCAAAATGGACAATGCCTCTTCTCTTAATTATAGTTTTATTTACAAGCAAGTCCCACCCCACTGCTTATTGCTTTGCGCAATCCCAGCAGGGGACTTGCTTGATTCGGTTAAATTATTCCTCTACAGTCTCTTCCTCAGCCGGAGCCTCAAGAGCTTTCATGCTAAGGCTGATCTTCTTGTCTTCACCATTGAAGTCAACAACTTTAGCCTGGATTTCCTGTCCGATGGTAAGTACATCAGATGGTTTTGCAACATGCTCTCTGGAAATCTGAGATACGTGAAGAAGTGCATCTACACCAGGTGCAAGCTCTACAAATGCACCGAAGTCTGTCATACGTGCAACTTTACCAGTTACTACGTTTCCAACAGCGAAATCCTCAGCTGCTGTAAGCCATGGATTCTCCTCCGGGAATTTCATTGTAAGAGCAATCTTCTCGCCCTTGATATCTTTGATCATAACTTTAACAGTCTCACCAACTGTGAAGACTTTCTTCGGGTTCTCTACTCTGCCCCAGGACATCTCAGAGATGTGAAGCAGTCCATCAGCGCCGCCAAGATCGATGAATGCACCGAAATCTGTAACGTTCTTAACAACACCTTCTACTGTATCGCCAACATGGATACGCTCCATAAGCTCCTGCTGTTTCTTAGCTTTCTCAGCAACAAGAAGCTGTTTGCGGTTACCAATGATACGGCGTCTTCTTGGATTGAACTCTGTGATAACGAACTCAATCTCCTGATCAGCATATTTGCTGAGATCTTTCTCATATGTGTCGGAAACAAGGCTTGCAGGAATGAATACACGTGTCTCCTCAACGTTAACACATAATCCACCATCAAGTACCTGAGTTACAGGAGCCTTTAATACTTCCTGGTTCTCGAATGCTTCCTCAAGGCGTTTATTGCCTTTCTCTGCAGCAAGTCTCTTGTAGGTTAAGATAACCTGGCCTTCGCCATCGTTTACCTTAAGCACTTTGGCTTCCATGGAGTCACCTACATGTACAGCGTCTGTGAGTACTACGGAAGGATCATTGCTATATTCACTCTTGGTGATAATACCATCAGCTTTATAGCCAATATTCAGGATAATTTCATCTTCTTTCACATCGATGACCTTTCCCTGTACGATTTCTCCATTTCTGATTGTTTTTACGGAATCTTCCAGCATCTGTTCAAAACTTAATTCTGACATGTTCTTGAACCTCCTCAATAATTTTCTTTGGGGTGGAAGCCCCTGCTGTAATACCTACATAACTACTGCATTGGAACATTTCAGAATCCAAGTCTACAGGTGTTTGTATATAGTAAGTATTTTCACATTCCTTTTTACATATTTCAAACAGCTTTTGAGTATTGGAACTATGTCTGCCGCCTACGACTAACATAGTGTCTACCTCTCCGGCTATGCTCTTTGCTTCTCTCTGCCGTTCTTCGGTAGCATTACAAATAGTGTTTAAAATATTAAGAATATTTAAAACAGTATTATCATACCTCTTTTT
>NZ_CAKRNY010000087.1 GCF_934371575.1 uncultured Blautia sp.
TTAATATAGTCTACCCACTCATGCATGCATTTCCAGTTTTCTTCCAGGATGCCTTTGTCGCCATAAATCTGATAAACAACCCACGGAACGATAACTGCAACATCACTCCATGCGGAAGAACTGTACTGGCCGAGAATGTCCGGGACAACATGCGGCACACCTTTTTCAAGTGAGGATTCTGCAGCCACATCACGCATCCATTTTGTGTAAAATAATGCAGTATTTCTGTTAAATGCTGCAGTCCAGGAAAATACCTGTGCATCTCCTGTCCATCCAAGACGCTCATCACGCTGTGGGCAATCTGTGGGAATATCAAGGAAGTTATCCCGCTGACTCCATGTAATATTGCTCTGTAACTGATTTACCTTCTGATTAGAGCAATTAAAATCACCTGTTTTTTCCATATCGGAATGTGTCACACAGGCAGCAAACTGATCTGCCGTAAACTCCTCCATTCCTTCCACGCAGATATAACGGAAGCCGTGAAAGGTAAAATGTGGACGGAAAATCTGCTCCTCTCCGTTACAGATAAATGTGTCGATAGATTTTGCCTGACGAAGTGTCTCCGGATAAAAGTTTCCGTCTTTATCCAGAACTTCCGCATGACGGATCACGATTTTCTGACCTTTTTCGCCTTTCACATGCAGCTCCACAACACCGGTGATGATCTGCCCGAAGTCAACCAGTCTCTCACCTTTTGGTGTTACGATCAGCTCTTTACCGGCAATCTTCTCTGTGATACGGACAGGCTCATTTTCCTGTGCTGTTAAGACAGTTTTGTCAAATTCTTTAACAACAGCTTTTCCCTCTGTGATTTCCGGCTCAGCAGTGTCGATTGTCTCACCCATATAAATTTCACTGTAACGGATTTCCCCTGTTTTTACAGACCATGTTTCATCGGTAGCGATTACCTCTTTTCCTCCATCTTCATATTCCACATGAAGCTCCGCAAATACGCCCACCTTTGTGCCATACTGATTTGGCTGACAGTAGAAACCGAGGATTCCTTTATACCAGCCGTTTCCAACTGTAATCGCAATTTCATTTTTTGTCGCAAGCTGTTCTGTTACATCATAGATCTGATACTGCAATCTGTTGTGATAGCTTGTCCAGCCCGGTGCCATACGATAATCACCTACGGTCTGTCCGTTCAGTGTCACTTCATAAACACCATGTGCTGTTGCATACAGGCGGGCTTTCTTTACCTTTTTATCAATTGCAAATGTTTTTCCAAATACCGGACATGCTGTCTCCTCTTCCGGGAAATCACTTGTGATCATCTGTGCTTGAAACTCTGTATTATCAAAAATTCCTGTCTCAAATGTACCTTCAACAGATCCTGTATTTCCATGATTATCTGTAACAGATACCAGCACAGTGTACAGCGTTTCTGGAGCCAGTGCTTCACCTTCATAAGGAATCAGAACAGACTGGTCTGTTACTTTTTTCCCACTGTTCCATACAAGCTTTCCATTTTCATCTGTCACATGAATTTCATATGCAGTCTGTAAGGTATTCTTCTCCTGTGACTCCATTTTCCATGAAAATCTGGGTGCCTTAGCAGTAAGTCCCATTGGGTTTTCTCTGTATTCTGTTCTAAGATCGTATAATCTCATTTTATTTCCTCCATTCATGAATCCACAAAAGGACAGAACCATCTTGTAAGCCCCGTCCTTTTGTCTCAGTATTTATTTTGCTTCTTCTCTTTTCTGCAGCTCTGCCATGATCTCAGGATATCTCTTCTCAAGATCATTCTTCCTCAGACAGATAAACATGATCACGAAGATTGCAAGCGGAATATAGATTGAAAATGCAAAGATCGCCATATCAACGGAGCCAGGCTGAGTTGCCAGAGATGCCTTGTATCCTGCGGCTGCCAGCAGCCACCCGATCAGAGATGCCCCAATACCGGATCCAATCTTCATTCCAAAAGAGTTTGCACTATTTGTCATACCTACGATTCGTTTTCCGAATTTGTAATCGTTATATTCCACGCAGTTATTTACCATTGCTCCAAACAGACACATCATAGGAATGTTTGCAAAGGTAGTTACAACTCCGCCTGCAATACAGGTTGCAATGCTGTAGGGTGTGAATACTCTTACCACGCAGGCAGCAGCTCCCAGCACACAGGAAACCATGCATGTTTTTGTCATTCCAAGCTTGGATACCAAAGGTCCTGTGAGAATGAATCCCAGAAATGTAGGAATCAGGCCTACAGTTCCCAGAAGTGCTACAATATTATCATTTCCAAGAATGTATTTCGCATAGTATGTTCCACCGGATGTACTTAAGCTGTAAGAAATATTTATCAAAAACTGAAGTACAAGCATAATAACCCAGTACTTATTCTTGAAAAGAATTTTGATACCTTCCATAAATGGTACATCATCGTCTTCACTTTTTTCTGTAATCTGTACGTTTTCTTTTGATACTTTATAAAGAATAAACAATGACAGCAGGGAAATTAAACCAAAAATAACTGCCACTTTAATCCAAGCACTCTGTGTGCCACCCAGCATATTTGTAATAGGAATTAAAAGGATTGCAATTACCATTCCGGCAATATATCCGAATGCTGTACGGAAGATTCCCATTTTACCACGTTCTTCAAAACTTTCGGTACGGATAGCCATCAGGGCACCATAAGGGATTGCTACTGCGGTATATACGATTGCTGTGATAAGCACATTTGTGAGCAGCACGTATGCAGCCTGTAAGCCATTTCCAATGTTCTTAGGTACGGTAAACAGTAAAATAATTGATACGAATGCAGGAATTGCCATTCTTGAAAACCAAGGACGACATTTTCCTTTTGGAGATTTTCCTGCATCCATGATTTTTCCCATTGCAAGATCTGAAAGTGCATCAAAAATCTTTGCGATCAGAAGCATGGTTGCAACCATTCCTGCTGCAAGCCCCACTTTTTCCGTGTAAAAGTAAGTCAACTGTCCTACCAGACTACTCATGATATTCAGTGGTAACTGTCCGAGGCCATCACCAAGATAATCCGTTAATCTCATCGTTTTCTGAATTCCCATGGAATCCAGGCCAAGTTTCTTCTTTGTCTTTCCCATTTTTCTCTCCTTAAGCGTTTAAAGCATTCACCATCTGTTCCAGCATTTCTCTTGTAATTCCAGGTACAAAGCTTAACAGCTGGCGAAGTGGCATGCCTTCCATCATCGCAGCCATCATTTCCTGGTTTACAGCTCCTGATGTATCATTTTCCTGTGCTTCTGCCATATCAACGGCTGCCTGGTTCTGTGACATTCCCTGCATAAATGGTCCCATCACAGCCTGTGCCTTTGGATCACGCATCAGTTCTCCAAGACAGGTGTTTAATGAATATGTCTTCGGAATTTCCTTTGTAGGATGTACTGTGATTTCTTCACCTGTGCACATCTGATCTGCATTTTCACCGATCATCACTTTATAAGTTCCTTCCTCTGCATACCAGTCATGGATCAATGTATTCCAATATGCGAACGCCCGCTCATCCAGTGTAAATGTAACGGTCTTCTCTTCGCCTGCTTCTAAGGATATCTTCTCGAATCCTCTCAGTTCTCTGACTGGACGTACAACCTCTGTCTCCGGTGCTTCTACATAAAGCTGAACCACTGTTTTACCTGCACGATTTTCAGTATTCTTTACCTTTACCCTTACCTGTACACTCTCTTTGTCAGACATTTCTTTCTTGTCAAGCTGAAGATCACTGTACTCAAATGTTGTGTAAGATAAGCCATAGCCAAAGGGGAATGCAGTTTCCATTTTTCGGGAAGTGTAATAGCGATATCCTACAAATACGCATTCCTGGTAATCTGCGTTATCAAATCCTTTTCCATAAGTCAGATAACACGGGGTATCTTCCAGACGGAGCGGAAATGTCTCTGCAAGGCGTCCACATGGATTCTTTCTTCCTGCGAGAACTTCTGCAACGGCCCTTCCGACGGCCTCTCCACCAAGATAAGCTTCAAGAATACCTTCTACCTGATCTTTCCACGGCATAAGTACAGCAGAACCATTGTGAAGTACAACTACCACATGCTTCTGTACTTCAAGAATCTTCTGTACAAGCTGGTTCTGGCAGTTGGGAAGATTCATATGCTTTCTGTCATATCCTTCGGATTCGAAGTTGTCCGGAAGTCCCAGGAACAGAACTGCAACATCAGCTTCTGCTGCTGCCTTTACAGCTTCCTTCTGAAGCTCTTCTACAACCTCATCCTTCTCATCCTGATAGCCTTCTGCGAAAGTTACATTCGCAAGCTCCGGAATCTCTTTTGCAGCTTCCAGTGCAGATTCCACTTTCCAGCTGTTGATATGGGAACTTCCACCGCCCTGATATCTTGGAGCTTTTGCATATTTTCCGATAAAGGAGATTTTTTTATCTGCATCAAGCGGAAGAATCTGGTTCTCATTTTTCAGAAGCACCATACATTCAGCTGCAATATCGGCTGCTGCATTATGATCTTTTTCGTATTCGAATACGGCTTTTGTATCACGGTTTTCTGTATAGCGGAAAATTACGTCCAGGATTCTTTCACATGCCTGATCCACAATCTTCTCATCAAGCTTTCCTTCCTGAACAGCTTTTACGATCAGTCTGTCATTTTCGTAATCCCCAGGAGGCATCTCCAGATCCAGTCCTGCTGACAGGGCAGAAATCCTGTCGTTGACTGCGCCCCAGTCGGAAACCACATAGCCGTCAAATCCCCATTCATCTCTGAGAATTTCTGTCAGATATTCCCTGTTATCTCCAACAAATTTGCCATTGATGCGGTTATAGGAGCTCATAACCGTCCATGGCTTTGCTTTTTTTACAGCGCCTTCAAAGGATGCCAGATAAATTTCCCTTAATGTCCGCTCATCCATATCAGAGGAATTGGTCATCCGGCGTTTTTCCTGATTGTT
The DNA here is from genome assembly GCF_934371575.1 of uncultured Blautia sp. Lineage (GTDB taxonomy): Bacteria > Bacillota > Clostridia > Lachnospirales > Lachnospiraceae > Blautia_A. The sequence continues at coordinate 4,909 of NZ_CAKRNY010000087.1, forward strand.
CGCCACAAAATGTTTGGCGCTTGTTCCCACATGTCTGCTCTGCACACCTTCGATCATTGCCGCAGCCATTTCTGTAGATACCAATGGATCTTCCGAATAATATTCGAAATTTCTTCCGCATAATGGGGAGCGTTTGATGTTCATTGCCGGTCCAAGGATCGTGCTGACATTCAGAGCCTGACATTCCTGACCAAGGATTTCTCCCTGTCTGCGGATCAGATCACGGTCAAAGCTGGATGCAGTTGCACATCCGGCCGGAAAGCAGACTGCTTTCTCGCTCTCATTGATTCCAAGATGGTCTGCTGCTTCTGCCTGTTTTCTGATTCCGTGAGGTCCGTCTGTCACCATGACCTGTGGAATTCCAAGACGTTCGATTCCTTTCAGATGCCAGAAGTCAGCTCCGGAACACATTCCGGCTTTTTCCTCCAATGTCATCTGGGAGATCAGCTCCTGGATTTTCTCTTTTTTCATGTGATTACCTCCATTTTATTACAATGATGCATGATTTTGTTACGTTCGGTCTCGTCTTTCTTGTGATTTTATAATAACCAGAAATGGTGAAAGTTTATTTCATATTTAAACTATTTTTTATATATTTATACTTTTTTGAAGTGTTTTTTTATTGACTTCTATAAAAAAATTAATTACGATAGAGTATATAAAATGTTTGATAAGGGAGTTCGTTATGAGAGATTCATATAATCTGATGGATTTTATTAAAATGTACTATCTGGATTCTAACATCCCAATGTATCTTTTTGAAGGGGAATCATGTATCTTCTGTATGCCGGAGCAGACAGACCTTACATACCCGCCAAAGAAATATATAGAAACTCTTCTGGATTCGAAAAAAAGAATTTCCTACTGTACTACGAAATATGGTATTATTTTTTGTTCCCTGAAGGTAGATTATCCTGAAAATGGGAAGCTTATTTTCGGGCCAGTGACCAATATTCCATACACAGAATCTGATCTGCTGCAATTGTACAGGGATTATACTGTTCCCAATCATGATCGCGCAGATTTTAACAGCTTTCTCCATCAGATTCCCTGTGTCTCTCTGAATTCCTTATTAAAAAAGTGTCTCTTTCTTAATTATTGTCTTCATGAAGAATTACTGACTCTGGAACAGCTGACAGCTTCAGAGCCAGGAGCCTCTGTACAAATATCCTTAAAAGATGCTTCCCTGCTCGAAGGAACTTACCAGACCAAGGAAAATGAACAGCACAATCAGACTTATGCCATCGAGGAACAGATTCTGAAGCTTGTTAGGACTGGTAACTACCAGGGATTTAAAAATATTGAATTCAGTGACAGCAATTATCATCTGGGTGTTACAGGTTCTACTGTACTTCGCCAGCTGAAAAATGACATCATCATCACAACAACCATCTGCACCCGTGCTGCAATAGAGGGTGGCCTGGATTATGACAGTGCCTATCAGCTCTCCGATTATTTTATCCAGGCTTCGGAAAGACTGAATAACATTGAAGGACTGTATGATCTTCTGTCAAAGGTTGGTTATGCTTTTGCCCAAAAAGTAGCGGAATCGAAAACACCCGTCTCTACAGACGGGTGCATCCAAAAAGCAATTCGTTATATTCAGCAAAACACAAACCAGCATCTCACAGTAGGGGATGTTGCTGCCTATGTGGGATTCAGTAAATCCTATTTCTCTTCTTATTTTAAAAAGACCCTTGGTTTTTCTGTCAGCGCCTTTATTTTGCGCTGTAAACTGGAGGAAGGCAAAGAATTATTACAATACACAAACAAATCAATCAGTACCATCAGTACCTTTTTATGCTTTTCCAGTCAGAGTCATTTTCAGACTGCCTTTAAAAAGCAATTTGGAATGACGCCTAATGAGTACCGGCACAAGCGGTAAGGCAAAAACGATATCCGCATTTTGTCCACAGACAGGGCACAAAAAAGACCTGACAGCACTACTCCGTTTTTCATCTGTTTTCAATTATCAGATTGTCACATAAAGATAATTAAACACCAGCTTCCTCTGA
>NZ_CAKRNY010000088.1 GCF_934371575.1 uncultured Blautia sp.
GATGAAAAAACTGGTGGTTATGGGATTAGCAATGGCAATGACAGCATCTATGGTAAATGGTGTATGTGCACAGCCGGTACAGGCAGCTGATGGAGAAGGACTGAAGGTAGCACTTTTACTTTCCGGAGCAGCAAATGACCAGGGCTGGAATCAGACAGCATACGAAGGAGCACAGAAAGCCTGTGAGAAATACGGATATGAGCTGGCTTACACAGAGAACCTGGAAGTTGCTGATATTTCCGCTGCTTATGCTGATTATGCAAGTGCAGGTTATGATGTAGTAATCGGTCACGGATATGAGTTCGGTGATCCTGCACTGGAAGTTGCAGAGACCTACCCAGACACCAAATTCATCTGTACAGAGGCTGACGCTTCCGCTGACAACGTAGCTTCTTACGTTATGGCATGTGAGCAGACCGCTTATGTAGAAGGAATCATTGCTGCTTCTACTTCTGAGTCTGGTAAGCTTGGCGCTATCGGACCGATCCCTGGAGATTCCCTTGTAAAGATCATTAACGGATATGAAGACGGAGCGAAATCTGTAAATCCTGATATCGAAGTTCAGACAGCCTGGACAAACTCTTTTGTTGATACACAGCTTGCACAGGAAGCTGCAAAAGCTATGATCGACAATGGCGTAGACGTAATCAAGCATTGTGCAAATGCCTGCGGAAACGGTGCAATGACAGCAGCTGTTGAGGCTGGAATCTGGTGCCAGGGCGATTCTTACGATCAGAGCTCTTTAGCACCTGATAATATTCTTGATTCTGCAATTTACAACCTTGATGTTGTAATTGATACTGCACTTGGCAGCGTTGCAGACGGAAGCTTCGAGGGAGATGTTTACAACCTTGGTATGGCAGACGGCGCAGTAGAAGTTCTCCTTTCCGACAATCTTTCCGATGATGTGAAAGCAACTGCACAGGATGCAATTGACAAAATCGTTTCCGGCGAGCTTGAGGTTGAGCGCGACTACACAATGAGACAGTAATAAATCGGATCGCAATCTGAAATCCGACAACTGATTGTTCATAGACAAATGAAGCTGAAATGGAGGAAAGTTATCAATCAGTCAGAAGAGATAACCTTCCGAAATTTCAGCTTTTTAAAACACTTTAATTACATTAGAAAAAGGAGAAAACCATGTCTCTTCTTCAAATGAAACATATCTGTAAATCATTTTCCGGCGTATATGCAAATGAGGATATCAACCTGACTGTAGAAAAAGGTGAGATCCATGCACTCCTCGGTGAGAACGGAGCCGGAAAGACCACACTTGTTAATATTATATTTGGTCTTTACACTGCAGACAGCGGTGAAATTTTGTGGAAAGACAAGCCGGCGGATTTTGCCTCTCCAAGGGAAGCTATCGATGCAGGCATTGGAATGGTCCAGCAGCATTTTTCACTGGTAAATAAAATGACAGTTCTGGATAACATTGTCCTGAATCTGAAGGGGAACTCCTTTTTCCTGGACAGAGCTGCTGCAAAAAAGAAGCTGACTGATCTGGCAGAAAAATACGGACTCTATGTGAACCCGGATGCTGTGGTCAGTGATCTGTCAGTGGGAGAACAGCAGCGTGTGGAAATCCTGAAAGCATTATACAGAAATGTAGAACTTCTGATCCTGGATGAGCCTACTGGCGTGCTCACTCCTCAGGAGACCACACAGTTCTTCGACGTCCTCCGCAATCTGAAAAAAGAGGGCTACGGAATCATTATCATCACCCACCGTATGAGTGAGATCATGGCGATCAGTGACAAGGTCACCATTCTTCGGGATGGCAGACAGGTGGCAGATCTTGTGACCGCAGACACCAACCCGGAAGAGCTGTCCGCCTATATGATCGGACGGGAGCTTAATGATGACTATCATATAGAAGGTGCTCCGAGAAAAGATATTATGCTGGAATTGAAAAATGTGTCCAATCATCACAGAAAACACAGCCGTCATAAGCTTGAGAATATCAGCCTTACCATTCACAAAGGAGAAATCCTTGGAATTGCCGGTGTGGAAGGAAACGGACAGAAAGAGCTTGCGGAGGTGATCACCGGAATCCAGAAAACCGGTGAGGGCGAAATCCTTCTGGACGGACAGAATCTGGCAGGAATCAATATCCGCGGACGTTATGAAGCAGGTGTTTCCTATATTTCAGAGGACAGATTGTCAGACAGTCTGATCACCGGAATGAACATTTCAGAAAACCTTGTTCTCCGGGAATATGGGAAGCTTCCATTTGCAAACCATTCTATTATAAACAAAGCAGCTATTCGTAAAAATGCAGCAGAAAAAATGAAACAATATCAGGTGCGCGCATCCGGAAAGTCGGGGATTGATACGCTTGTGAAGCTTTTGTCAGGTGGAAACCAGCAGAAGCTGATCATAGCCAGAGAGCTGAACGATCATGCAAAAGTGATCGTGGCAAGCCAGCCAACCAGAGGTCTTGACATCGGCGCTACAGAATTTGTCCGCCAGCAGCTTATAGATCAGAGAAATGCAGGAAAAGGTGTTATGCTGATCTCCGCAGATCTGGAAGAAATTATGGCATTAAGTGACAGGATCGCAGTGCTTTTTGGTGGAAAAATCGTGGGAATCCTGGATAGAGAAGAAGCTACTGTACAGAAAATCGGCCTTCTCATGGGCGGAATTTCAGAAGAGGAGGCAAGATAATGGAGAAGGAAAAAAGAACAAGAGGAATCACAGATGTACTTCTGATTCTTGTGATCACAATTCTGGCAGGTACGGTTTTGATCCTTGCATGCGGCGCAAGCCCGGTGGAAGCATACGGTCTTTTCTTCCGTGGAATCTTTGGAACACCTGCTGGATTTGCAGAAATTTTTGTAAAAGCATGCCCGCTGATCCTTACAGGTCTTGGCTGCGCAGTAGCATATCGTACCGGTTTTTTCAACATTGGTGCAGAAGGACAGTTTTATGTAGGCGCTATGGCAACTACCATGGTAGCTCTGAACTGTACTGCTGTTCCTGGAATACCAAGAATTATCCTTTCCCTGGTAATCGGATTTCTGGCAGGCGGCGTGTGGGCGCTGATCGCAGCAGTGTGCAAAGCGAAATTCAATATTTCCGAAATTATTGTCACTATCATGCTGAACTATATTGCAATTAATTTTCTTGGCTATGCAGTCCGTTCTTTTTTGATGGATCCAGCCGGAAATGTTCCCCAGTCTGCGAAAATAGACAAAACCGTACAGCTTGGAACCCTGATCCGGGCAACCCGTTTTCATGCAGGCATTCTGATCGCAATCATCTGTGTACTTGTAGTGTGGTTTTTCCTGGAAAAAACAACTATGGGATACGAATTGAAGGCAGTCGGGCTGAACAAACGTGGAAGCACCTGTAACGGTATTTCTGTTATGAAAAATATTGTGCTTTCCGCCTTTTTAAGCGGCGGACTTTCCGCAGTGGCAGGCGGAATCGAGGTCCTTGCCATTCAGAAAAAGCTTCTGGAAGGAATCTCCTCAAACTGTGGCTATACAGCTGTTTTGATCGCACTTGTGGCATTTAACAATCCTATTGGTGTATTCTTTGTGGCAGTGCTTTATGCAGCAATGCAGGTAGGTGCAAGCTCCATGCAAAGACAGCTTGGAGTACCGTCTGCAATCGTTAACATTTTGATCGGTCTGGTTGTTGTTTTGATCCTGGGAAGAGAACTGTTCCATTTCAAAAAGAAACAGGCAAAAGTTGGAAAAGGAGGAAATGCGTAATGCTTCAGCAGATTTTCAGTTTAAGCTTTATGACGGCTTTTCTGGCCGCAGCAGTTCGTCTGGCAGTGCCGCTTATGTATGGCGGAATTGGTGAGACCATTGCGGAAAAATCCGGTATTCTGAATATCGGAATGGAAGGTGTCATGCTCAGCGGTGCATTCTTTTCCTTTGCAGGTGCCTGGTATTCCGGCAATCTGTTTGTGGGACTTCTGTGCGGTATGGCAGGAGGACTTATAGTCAGTCTGCTTCACGGACTTCTTTCCATTACACTGATCCAGAACCAGTCTGTTTCCGGTCTTGCAATCAACATGCTTATGCTTGGCGTCACCAGCTTTTTGTTTAAATTAATGTCAAATGGACAGGGGTATCAGCAGATTGAGACTTTCCCGAACATTGCCATTCCTGGATTGTCAAAGATTCCGCTGATCGGAGATGCATTTTTTAACTGCGACTTCCTGACCTATATTCTTTATGTGCTCCTGGTCCTTACCTGGATTTTTTACAAAAAAACCAATCTGGGGCTGTCTTTTATGGCAGTGGGAGAGCACCCGCGTGCAGCAGAATCAGCAGGCATCCAGGTAAAAAAATACCGCTGGATCGTGATGGTGTTTAACGGAATCCTTGGAGGAATCGGCGGTGCATATCTGGTACTGGTACAGCTTGGCGTTTTTACGGAAAATATGATTTCCGGCCGTGGCTATATTGCTCTTGCAACTGTTATTCTTGGACGCTACACACCTTTTGGAATGTTTGGAGCAGCTCTTTTGTTCGGAGCAGCCAATGCCCTGCAGATTCGTCTCCAGACCATCGGCGTATCCATTTCCCCGTTCCTTCTGGCTATTTTGCCATATGCGCTGACCCTTATTGCAATGCTTGGGGCTGCCGGAAAGAACAGTGAACCAGAAGCTCTCAGCAAGCCTTATGTAAAAGGCTCAAGATAGGAGTATCTATGGCAAATAAAGAGTATCTGAACGTAAACGAGCTGGCGACCTTATTCGGATTGAACGTGCAGACCCTGCATTATTATGACAAGATCGGAATTCTGAAGCCCAGCTACAGAGATCCGAAAAACGGATACCGGAAATATCGTTTTGATCAGACCTATAAGCTTGCATCCATCCGCTATATGCGAAAACTGGGGTATTCCATTGAGGCAGTCCGGGATTTTCAGGACACGAAAAGTCCTGATGAGGCACTTAAAAGACTGAAGGAGCGTTCCGCAGCCATTCATGCCCAGTGGGAAGAGATGATGCGGATCGACCATGCGATTTTGCGAAAAATACAGTTTATTGAAGACTCGAAAGAGGGAATTGATTACGAAAATATTCAGGTGGTGAAATATCCGGAGCGAAAATATATTCCCATTGGAGCTGAAGAGGAGCTTTTTGCAGGCGAATCTTTCTACTTTTATCCAACCATTGTGTTTTATGGGGAAAAGAGCAAGGAATTCGGGGCTCTTCTTACAGATGCCATCCCAGAGGAAAATGCGGAGATACGCACGATCCCTGCAGGAACCTATGTGGTGGGGTATCACAAGGGAGCATATGAACAGATTCAGGACAGCTTTAAAAGGATAAAGGAATGGGGACGGAATCTGAATCTGGAGGATACGATTCTGGCGCTGAATATCATCGACCAGTTTGTGGAACAGGATAATGATAATTATTCGACCAGAATTGAGATCAGGATTGCAGATGCAAAATAGAGGAAAAGCTACGCGAGAAAGAAAAATGCAATGATAAGAATGTGAGGGACAAAAAATGGCAGTAAAGATTTACCATGGAGATATTTTGTTTACACCGTCAGCAGACAGGTTAGAGGTTCATGAAAATAGTTATATAATTGTGGAAGAGGGAGTGGTTTCACAGATCTGTGAAAAGCTTCCGGAGCAGTATCAGGGCGCAGAGGTTGTAGATTATGGCGATAAGCTGATCATTCCGGCTTTTTCCGATCTTCATGTACACGGAGCCCAGTATGTGCAGCGTGGAATTGGTATGGACTGCCTGCTTTCTGACTGGCTGAATGATTATACATTTCCACAGGAATCCCGTTTCCAGAATATGGAGTATGCGAAAAACTGCTACGACGCATTTGTAGATGATATGCTCCGCCATGGTACGTTTCATGCCAATGTATTTGCAACCATTCACCGTGAGGCCACAAACTATCTCTTTGATAAAATGGAAGAGAAAGGAATGTATGGCTATGTGGGAAAGGTGAACATGGACTGCAATTCTCCGGAGTTTCTTACCGAGACCACAGAGGATTCCCTGAAGGAAACGGAGAAGTATCTGGCAGAACATGAGGGCAGCAAAAAGGTAAAAACCATTCTGGCTCCCCGTTTTGCCCCGACCTGCAGCAAGCCACTGATCGATGGTCTTGGCAGGCTGGCAGCAAAATATCATTGTGGTGTGCACACCCATCTGGTGGAATCTCTCTGGGAGGCACAGGAAGCTCTGAATCTGTTTCCGGGCTATGGTTCTGACGCAGAAATCTATGAGCGCGCAGGTCTGATGGATCACGGTCCGTCTATTTTTGCCCATGTTATTTTCCCAACTGAGGAAGATAAGCGGATTCTGAAAAAACATGGAAGTTTTTCTGTTCACTGCCCAGATGCCACTGTGAATATTATTGCAGGAATTATGCCGATGCAGCATATGGAGGCTGAGGGACTGAAAATTGCCATGGGAACCGACATTGCCGGTGGACACGGAATCGGCATCTACCGCCAGGTTGCAAGAGCCGTACAGTTATCCAAGCTGAAAGAATTCTATGAGCCTGACCAGAGTAAGACGATTACGCTCACACAGGCTTTCTATCATGCAACAAAAGAGTCTGGAAGTGTATTTGGTAAGGTTGGTTCTTTCGAAAAAGGGTATGCATTTAATGCTCTTGTGATTGACAATATGGAAGATCCATGGACAAAAATGACTGCAGAGGAGAAACTGGAGCGTTTCTGCTACATCGGAGATGACCGGAATATTAAGGCCAGATATATTGATGGGGAGCTGTTGGAGCAGGAATTTTAGAAAGTTCAGTCACCATCTTGACAGCTCTGCGCAAAATGCATATAATGAAAGTCTAGCGAAAGCACAATTACACAAACTTCGTCTGCGCACCAGCAATACCTATTATATACGATTAGGGCTTGTACTGGTTTCGAC
>NZ_CAKRNY010000089.1 GCF_934371575.1 uncultured Blautia sp.
AACTGGCAGACGCCCGGGACTTAAAATCCCGTGGGTAGTGATACCCGTACCGGTTCGATTCCGGTCTGCGGCATGACTTGAAACCCTTGATTTTCAAGGGTTTTTTTGATGTCTGGATATATTTACACCCTTCTGGATCCCCTCTTATTTACCACCAAATTGGATTTTGACAGCAGAACTGACAGCACAGCTGTCCGGATGAGTTTAGATGTTTCGGCAAATGACAGATAAAATCCGGACAGCTGCTTTCAGAAATAATTATTCAATAGAAAACGGGTATCATTCTACTTCTCTGCCGTCAATCAGTACACGCTTGATTACGCCTGTCACGTCAAATGGATTACCGTCTACGATGACAATATCAGCATCTTTTCCTTCTTCAAGGGAGCCGACGCGGTCTGCGATACCGATATGCTCAGCAGGGTTGATTGTTACAGCGCAAAGGGCATCAAATTCATCCATTCCGGCTTTGATCGCAAATCCTGCACAGAGAGGAAGATAGTGTAGAGGAATTACCGGCGCATCTGTGATGATGGACACATGACATCCTGCTTTGGCAAGAATTCCCGGGGTTTCCCAGGTCTTATTCTGAAGCTCAAATTTTGTCGCATGACCAAAGGTAGGACCGACCGCAAGAGGAAAATTCTCTTTTGCAAGCTCATCGACAATCATATGTCCCTCAGTTACATGCTCCAGAGTCAGACCAATACCAAATTCTTTTGCAATACGGATTGCAGTGCAGATATCGTTTGCCTGGTGGGCATGAGCCTTTAACGGAATCTGGTGATTTAATACCGGAATCAGAGCCTCTGATTTCTGGTCGTAAGACGGGAGCTTGGAAACATCGTCACCGGCTGCCTCTTTTTTTGCCTTATAAAGCTTTGCTGTGTTTAATGCTTCACGGATTTTTGAAGCATTTGTCATACGGCTGGAAATTCCCTGTTTCTGATAGCAACGCTTCGGGTTTTCACCGAAAGCACATTTCATGGCAATTGGAAATTTCACGATCATATTGTCAATACGAGTACCGACAGGTTTAATAGCTGCAAAGGTTCCACCAATTGGATTGGAGCTGCCAGGACCGGTTGCAAAGCAGGTAACACCGGCTTTTGCAGCCATATTCATACAGGGATCAAAGGGGTTGAGTCCATCAATAGCCTGTACTTGTGGTGTGACAGGGTCATTTAGTTCATTGTAATCCTGCCCTTCGTAGCCGATTCCATAGCCGTCAAGGCCTGTGTGACAGTGTGCGTCTATGAAGCCAGGATACACGTGAAGTCCGGTTGCATCGATTATCTCAGTATTTTCAGAAGAGATATGTTTTCCAATCTTTACAATCTTTCCGTTATCAATCAGAATGTCAGCGACAAAGGTTTCCCTTGTTACTGCTGTGTGAAGTGTTCCGTTTTTAATACAAATCATTGGAAATCCTCCTTTTTTTAAATCATAACATTATCATACACGAATTGTGCGAATATTTCAAAAAGTATTTTCTTATTACTGGTCATGGAGTAAATAGTAACAACAATAACATTTTCTCAGCATTTACTGGCACAAGTAATAGTGTAAACCGGTTTCGGATGGATTATTATAAATATAAAGGACATATGGTCAATTGAAGGAGAATTTTTTCCAATATGTGTTTTTTACAAGAATCGAAAACAAAAACAGGTTTTGCAGAGGAGGGTGTGTATGAAGCAGGATAAAAAAGAGAAGCGGAATAATATATTATATTCGGTATTAGGTTTAGTCCTGGGCATTGCCCTGTGTGGTATAGGAATATATGGTATGATTTTAAACAGAATTGAAAGCCAGGAGTACAAAAACACTACAGACAAACGAGAGGTTATTGCAGTTGTAGAATCCTGCCGTGAGATTGATAACAGTGATGATAAAGACAAAAATAAAAAGAATTCAAGATCAGTAAAATATCGGACCAAATTGGCATTTGAGGTTGATGGAAAAGCTTATGAAGGAGAAGAAACCTATAATCAGAAAATATACGTTGGTGATAAAGTTAAGGTTGAGGTTTATCGGACTTCAAAAGGAATTTATAAACTTCGCCCATATAACAATCTGGTAAATTTTGTGTTTTATTGTGTGGCAATTCCATTAGGCTTTATCATTGCAATAGCCTCTGTTTACAGTATAGGGCTGATCGTCAAAAAAAAAGAATAAGATCATAGGATTCAGAAATGCTCCCTCCTGGGCAGGAATGTGAAAGAACAAAAACCTGTCATTCAGAAGGGAGCATTTTATAATTGTGAATAAGTAGGATCAATCAAAATCTCTGGTAATGTTTGTAAGCCATTTTCTTCTGAAGTAGTGAATAAATACCACAGGCATTTTTTCAAGTTCATCCAAAGACATTACAAAGTATACCCAGATAGGCGGCAGTTTAAAAACATATGCAGCAAGAAATGTGAGAGGAACTGCTACAAGCCACATAAATATGGAATCAACGATCATTCCAAATCTGGAATCACCACCACCTCTGAAGCAGCCGCATATAAGACAGGTATTAATACCTTCTCCAACAAGACGCCAGGTTGTCATAATGATAAAAACACCAAGATAATAAATGGCTGTTTCAGTCAGTTTATCCCGATAGAAATCCAGTATCAGGGGGCGAATCGCCAAAATAACGGCACATCCGATCAGACTTACAAGAATGGTTATTCTGAGCATCCGTTTTCCATATTCTCTGGCTGTATCAATGTGGTTTTTGCCCAGCTCCTGACTGATGATGATGGTAGTAGCGTTGGCAAAACCACGACAGGCGATAGCACCAATGTTTACCACCATAACAGCGACGGCATTTGCTGCAACCATATCATTACCAATATGACCAAGAATTGCTGCGAATGCGGAACTGGCAAAACTCCAGACAACGTCATTTATTACAGCTGGAGTTGCAATTTTCATAAAATCCTGGAACAGAATTCCTGATTTCGCAAAGAAGTATTTTATTCGGAATCTCACATTTGATTTGTTCAAGGAGTAGATAAGACAAATCAATACCTCTGCGATTCTGGCAATCACAGTACCAAGAGCAACACCGGTAACGCCGAGCTTTGGAAGTCCGAATAAACCAAAGATGAAGGTGGCATTACAAAGTACATTGACACAAAGGGAGACAATGTATGTAACAGAAGGCAGCATTATCTTTCCGATACTTCGAAGGGCACTCATAAAAACCTGAGAGAATCCCATAAACATAAGTGAAAATGAAAGTACCCTCAAATACTCACTGCCAGCAGCAATTGTATCAGGATTGTCTGTAAAAATCTTCATAACCATAGTCGGCATGGAAAATGAGATAAGGAAAAATATCAGAGAGATAATTAAGGTGCATCGCTCTGCTAAGCCGAGAATCTTTTCTACGGTCTTTTTATCACCTTTTCCCCAGTACTGGGCACATAAAACGGAAGTACCGGTGGCCATACCATAATATAGACAAAAAAGAATGAAAGTATATTGGTTAGCAAGCGATGAAGCCGACATGGCAGTCTGGCTTACATATCCAAGCATTACAGTATCAGCAATATTCACCAATGTTGAAATCAAATTTTGAATCATAATTGGAAATGCCAATGTTGATGCATATTTTAAGAAATCTTTTTTATTTAGCATGTTACAGTTTTCCTTAGTTCGTATAATTTATAATATAACAATCAATGAAACAGAGAAAGTGGTAAATTATAGTTTAACATATCCGATTAGAATATGCCATATAAAATGTTAAAATGGGACATTGTGAAATTACTTTTTTTAAGCTAAAATATGAGTGTGCAAAACTTTTGGTTGGGAGTGTGAGGATATGACAAAAGATCTGACTACTGGGAAAATCATGCCCATTCTTGTTAATTTTACAGTTCCTCTTGTTTTGGGAAACTTGTTTCAGCTGACCTATAATGCAGTTGACAGCATCATTGTAGGGCATTTTGTAGGAAAGGAGGCTCTGGCAGCTGTAGGAATCTGTAATCCGGTCAGCACGTTGATGATATTATTTCTGAACGGTTTGTGTATGGGAGCCAGTATCCTGATGGGGATTCAGTATGGAGCGAAAGATTATGAGACTTTGCACAGACAGATCAGTACAACTCTGTTGTCTGGTGCGGTCTTTTCGTTTTTTCTGACATTGGTTTGTGTAATATTTGCTGTACCTATTCTGCTGTTATTGCAGGTAGATCCGTCCATTATGGATATGACAGTGCAATATTTGCGGATTATTTTTCTGGGATTAATGTTTACATTTTTATATAACTTTTTTTCAAGCACTCTAAGGGCATTGGGAGACAGTGCATCCCCCTTGTACTTTCTGATCATCAGTGCGATTCTGAACATTTTCGGAGACCTGTTTTTTGTTATCGTATTAAAGGCTGGAAGTAATGGATGTGCAATTTCCACAGTACTCAGTGAGGCACTTTGCTGTCTGTTCTGCATTATCTATATACAGAAAAAAGTACCGATTCTTCGGCTTGGGAAGAAATGGCTGGTTTTTGATGCCAGGCTTTTAAAGAAAACCATTGCTTACGGTTGGGCATCTGCCATGCAGCAGGCAACTGTACAGATGGGAAAAATTGCAATACAGGCATTGGTTAATACAATGGGAGTATCGGTAGCAGCAGCCTTTGCAGTGGTTAATCGCATTGATGATTTTGCTATCACACCGGAACAGAATATTGCCCATGCAATGACCGCATTAATGGCTCAGAATAAAGGAGCTGGAAAAAATGACCGTATGAGGGAAGGCTTCCGATGTGGAATGATACTGGAGCTTGTTTATGGAGCAGCAGTTATGCTGATCTGTCTGGGATTTGCCAGACCATTGATGTCATTATTTGTAAAAGATGAGGAAGTTATCGGACATGGAGTGGTTTATCTCCACCTGATTGCGGTAATGTATATTCTTCCCGCTATCACAAATTCGCTTCAGGGCTTTTTCCGTGGAATCGGAGATCTGAAGGTGACCTTGATGAGCAGCTTTACCAATATGACAGTCCGTGTCATTGCAGCGGCACCGATGGTTTTGTTATGGAATTTTGGTATTGAGGCATTGCCATATTCCTATCTGGCAGGATGGATTGCCATGCTGCTTGTAGAGACACCTTTGATGCTTCGAATTTACCGAAAAAAGTAAAAGTAAAAGAAAGGACATCCTGAAAAAACGGATGTCCTTTTTATGAAAAGAAGTGCATATTATTTGCGAAAGAGACGTTTGACAAAAGCCAGAAGATCAAAATGCCGAGTCTTCGTATAGTCATTTATAAAATTGTCACAATACATATAACGTTCTGCTATGATCCATTCTGGAACGGGAAGTGCATCCAGGGAACTTGTATATTCTGCGAATTTCATATTCACGCCTCCTTTAATTTGTTTTTTAAGTTACTTATATTCTAGCACAAAATAAAGGAAAAACCATGGGGGCGGATTCTAAAAATCAAAGGAAAAATATGTGCTGTCAGCACAAAAAAGTATGATATAATAGAGGTGGAAAATTTGAACACTTTACAGCACGGGTTTGGGAAACAAAAAGGGAGGTTTTATGAGTTTTACAATACAGGATATGATGCTGACAGCAGAAAACAGATATGAAATGAAGTTTCTGGCCGGAAAAAATGGATGGTCCAATTCGATCAGCTGGGTACATCTTCTTGAGGATACAACGATCATACAGAATTTCTGGGGAAAGGAGCTTGCAGTGACAACCGGGCTTGGCTTTCCGGAAAAAGAAGACTGGATGCATCTGGCACAGCAGCTGAACCGGTATCATGCATCAGGGCTTGTGATCAATGTGGGACAGTACATTTATGAGGTGCCGGAAGAATTGAAAGCATACTGTGATGAAAATGACCTTCCGCTGCTGACCGTGCCTTGGGAAGTGCATTTATCAGATATGATAAAAGACTTCAGTATTCATGTATTTTTACAGGATACTACAGATGAGCAGATCGCATCCGCCCTGATTGCAGCTATTGAGACTCCGGATAATCAGGATGCATACAGAAAAGATTTATTACAGTATTTTGATGTAGATGGAAGCTTTCAGGTGCTGCTGATGACTTGTGAGGGGCTGGACTCCATGGACACAGTGGAGCGAAAAAAGCTGTCTTATCGAATACAGGTGTATCTGGAGGATATCACTCACAATGGAAGCTTCTTTTATTACAACTCTGATTTTGTGCTGGTAGCGAATGCGCTTTCGGAAGAGTATTTGTGCCATCTTGTAGAGGGTGCCATAAAAAGAGGAAAAAGACGTATGCCCGGACTGCAATTGTGCGTGGGAATCGGGAGCAGATGTATGGATATTTCCCAGCTTTCAGTAAGCTATCAGAGGGCTAAGGCAGCAGCACACATAGCGATGACACAAAAGAAGCAGGTGGTAAAGTTTGATGACTGCGGGTTGTTCCGTCTGCTTTATATGGTAGAAGATAAAGAAATACTGAAGGAAATGGAAACAGAATGTCTGGCAGCATTGGAAGAATATGACAGAAGATATCATGCCGGTTATGTGGAAACTCTTCAGTCATATCTGAAGCATAATGGAAGTATTCAGGCTGTGGCAGCAGAATTGTATACGCATCGCAATACGGTGCTGTACCGTATCGGAAATATCAGGAAAATTCTGGGAAATGAGTTGAAAACACCGGAAGAAAGACTGCCCTATCAGATTGCATTTTACATCAGAAATATGCATGGGCAGATATAAGTATTGCGCAGTAATGTTTTTCTTGTGTATAGGGGCGCGCAGTCGTATAATAGAAGCAGTTTTTTTGCATAAGTAAAAAGTATAAGAGCGTGAAAAAGGAACTGGATATGAGAAAAAATCGAAAGAATAACTCCCGTACCCGGGGAAAAAGAATTTGTATTGTG
>NZ_CAKRNY010000090.1 GCF_934371575.1 uncultured Blautia sp.
CTGGTAGAAATCTAACCAAAATGGACACAGATCACAATGCCATTACTGGAGGTTCAGTAATAAAGACATTGCAGTCTGTGTCCATTTTTCATCAGATCCTATTGTTCAAAAATATCTTCCCGGGTAATATTTTTCGCCCACTCTCCCTTTCGGTAATGATGGAAAACCCAGGGCCATTTCACGAATTCGTCTGTACAGAGCAGAAAGTAAACCCACAACACCGGAAGCTTCAGTACAAAGGCAGCGAAGAAACCTAGCGGCACCGCATATACCCACATATCTACCGTGTCACAGATTAAGCCAAATTTCGTATCGCCCCCCGCACGGAAGACACCTGCAATCAGTGCAGTATTTACTGCGGATCCCATAATATAGTAGGTGTTGATGAGAAGCATGTATTTCAGATAATGCATAGCGGTGTCATTCAGGGAAGCAAATTTCATCACAAAAGGAGTGATGGCAAGGACGATCAGCCCTCCAAGTGCACCGGTGATCACAGTCAGCTTCAGCATTCTGGAAGCGTATCGTCTGGATTTTTCCAGGTCTCCTTTTCCCATGATCTGCCCAAGAAGAATGGTTCCCGCACTTGCAATGGCAAAACAGAATACAGAGCCAATGTTCCGCACCACAGTAACCAGGGAATTAGCGGCAACCGCGTCAGTGCCAAGGTGTCCCAGGATTACAGAATACATGGAAAAAGCAACGCTCCAGGACAGGTCGTTTCCAAGTGCCGGAAGTGACAAACGGATAAAGTCCTGAAACAATACTTTACTGCGAAGGAACATATATGCCAGATTCAGCTTCACATTTTTACTAAAGGAAGATACAACCACACAGCCAATCAGCTGGATCAGTCTTGATGCAGCGGTGGCGATTGCAACGCCGGTTGCACCAAGCTTCGGAGCACCGAACAGGCCGAAGATAAAAACTGCATTTAGGAATATATTCAGAATAAATGCCAGCATATTCAGCGCCATACTGATGGTTACTCTTCCAATACTTCGAAGAACTGCCAGATAGATCTCCGAGATTCCCCAGCAGATATAGGTAACGCCCATAATGCGGATATAGGAGGAACCAATGGTGATCAGCTCAGGATCATTGGTAAATAGCCTCAGCATCATCTGAGGCGCAGTAAATGCAACCAGGGCAACCAACAGGGAAATCAACACAGAGAAACGAAGTGCGATTCCCTCTACTACATGAATCGCCTGAAAATCCTTTTTACCGGCATATTGGGAGCACAAAAGAGAGGCTCCGGTACCGATGCCATAATACACCATAAATAAAATATTGGAATAATTGGCTGCCAGGGATACCGCCGAAATAGCGGACTGCCCCACGTAATTCAACATGATCACATCCGCTGAATTCACAGCCGCACTGAGCAGATTCTGTATAATAATTGGAACCGCCAGCCGGAAAATCTGCGGATAAAAATCATCTTTTCCAATTGAAAGTATTCTTTTCATTTTCCCTCCTTAGTAAATACCTATATTTAAATAAACTATTTGGTATTATACTGTTTTTCTGTCCCCAAAGCTATCCCTTTTCTGACAGAAAATAACAATATTTTGACATTAAAAAGGCACTGTCTGG
This sequence comes from uncultured Blautia sp., assembly GCF_934371575.1. Taxonomy (GTDB): domain Bacteria; phylum Bacillota; class Clostridia; order Lachnospirales; family Lachnospiraceae; genus Blautia_A. The sequence goes on from NZ_CAKRNY010000090.1 coordinate 1,600, forward strand.
GACAAACATGCCAGACAGTGCCTGTAAAATCTTTCTATTAAATAACTTTTAGTAAAGGATCTCCTTCTCTTACATACAATGGCAGACTGAAGTAATCAAAGGTTCCGGTATGCCACTGGTTTCCCTGTGCAGGTTCTTTGGTAAGAAGATGTACCCAGTTTCCTTCTGGAAGATAAAAATCCTGTTTTCCATCTGAGGAAAATACAGGTGCAACCAGAATGCGGTCTCCCAACATATATTGCTGATCCAGATATGCGCAGTTTCTATCTTTTGGGTATTGCATGTGCATTGGACGCATTACGGGAAGCCCTTTTTCATGGGCAGTCTGTGCAAGGCTGTAAATATAAGGCATAAGCTTCCATTTCAGCTCGGTAAAGTATTTCAGAACCTCACAGGCCTCATCATCATAATTCCATGGAACACGATAAGAACTGGATCCGTGTAAACGACTGTGGGAAGATAAAAGTCCGAAAGCCACCCACCTTTTGTACAGATCAGCTGAGCCATCATCCTCGAAGCCGCCAATATCGTGGCTCCAGAAGCCAAAGCCGCTGTCCATAAGGGAAAGCCCGCCCCTTAAGGTTTCGGCCATGGAAATATACTGGCTGGTTGAATCTCCGCCCCAGTGTACTGGAAATTTTTGTCCGCCTGGTGCTGCACTTCGTGCAAAAAGAACAGCTTCGCTTTCTCCTTTTTCTTTTTTCAGAAGCTCAAATACGCACTGGTTATAAAGATACGTGTAATAATTATGCATTTTTTCCGGATCAGAGCCGTCGAACCATTTTACATTGGTAGGAACACGTTCTCCGAAATCTGTTTTGAAACAATCCACTCCCACATCCAGAAGTGCTTTCAGCTTACTCTGGTACCAGCTGCATGCATCTGGATTGGTAAAGTCTACCAGTCCCATACCAGCCTGCCACATATCCCACTGCCAAACTCTTCCATTGTCTTTCATCAGAAGATAGCCCTTTTCCATGGCTTCTCCAAACAGAGGCGACTTCTGTGCAATATAGGGATTGATCCAAACACAGATTTTTAAGCCTCGCTTATGAAAACGTTCCAGCATACCTGCCGGATCCGGGAACATATCTTTATCCCAGGTGAAGTTGCACCATTCGAAGCCTTTCATCCAGAAACAGTCAAAATGGAAAACAGAAAGAGGAATATGGCGCTGTTCAAATCCATCAATAAAGCTGTTTACCGTAGCCTCGTCGTAGTTGGTGGTAAAGGATGTGGTAAGCCATAAGCCAAAGGACCACTTAGGCGGCAATGCCGGTCTTCCGGTAAGGGCTGTGTATTTTTCTATAATTTCCAAAGGGGTAGGACCATAAATAACAAAGTATTCCAGTTCCTCATCTTCTACAGAAAACTGTACGGTTTCCACCTTCTCACTACCTACCTCGAAGCTGACACGTCCCGGATGATTGACAAAGACGCCATAGCCTTTGGTCGTATAATAGAACGGAATATTCTTATAGGAAATTTCACTGGCTGTACCGCCGTCCTCATTCCAGATATCCACGGTCTGGCCATTTTTTACCATAGGGGTAAACCGTTCCCCAAGACCATAAACCAGCTCGCCAACACTTAAATTAAGTCCGGAGACCAGATAGTTCATGCCTTGTTTATGATGCATCATTCCCGTAGTTTTGCTCTTGATACAGGTAAGCTCCCTTCCATCTCCATAAAACTTCATTTCAGGGGAACCAGTTTCAAATTCCAGGGAAAGCTTTCCTGACTTTAACGTCCATTTTTCTTTGCCGGAAGCTTTCTCACATTTACGTTCCGGACTTTTATCTAAATCACCATACAATTCAAATGATGGGCTTTTTACGTAATTTCCAGCGTGATTTACCATGTGGATTCTCAAAATGTCCTTTGCTGGTGCGGTGAAGGTATAGGTCATCATTCCAATGTTTAAAGTATCCCCGCGTCCCTGGATCTGTTTATAGGGGGCAAAAGCCAGGAGTTCGTTTTCCCGCTCTTCTACCTCATAAATGTCTCTTACATAATCAGCCTGAAATTCATCTCTCACAAGCCAGAAGCCATTGGTAAACTTCATCTTCCATTCCTCCTTTGAAAATCGGTCAGCCTTTTACGGCTCCAGCTACAACACCCTTGATAATAGATTTCTGGAAAATCAGATACAGGATCAGCGCTGGGATAATGATCAGGATCGCAGCAGACATAATGTTCTGCCATTCCATTTTGTACTGTCCCATAAAGCTGTAGGCTGCAAGCTGCAGGGTTTTGCTGCTCTTTCTTCCGCCCAGCATAAGAAGGGGAAGAAGAAAGTCATTCCAGATCCACATTACATTGATGATCGTAACCGTCGCAGTACAGGATTTCAGCATTGGAAAAATAATACGGGTAAAAAGCTGAAACTGGTTGCAGCCGTCAATAAGTGCGCTCTCTTCCAGTTCCAGGGGAATGCCCTTGGCAAAGCCCTGATACAGGAAAATACTCATTGGGGCACCAAGCCCCCAGTAAATAATGGCAAGTCCCCATATTTTCCCATTGATATGTAAAGTGGTGGCTACATTTACCAGAGTAAGCATAAAGGACTGGAACGGGATCATCATAGGCGCAATGCAGAACAGGAAACAGAAACGGCTGTAGCGTGTTTTCACACGTGCCATTTTATAGCCTCCCATGGAAGCGATCACGATAATGCCGAGAGTTCCTATTACTGTGGCGATGAGTGTATTCAAAAAAGTAGCTGGATATTTCATATCATGAAATACATTTTTTATATTGTCAAGAGTAAAAGCAGATGGAAGGCTCATAACATCTGTCATGATTTCCTGATAGCTTTTAAAGGCATTGATTCCCACCAGGAAAAGAGGGGAAAGATATAAAAGCAGAAAAAGGATCAGGAATAACTGTATTACACCGTGAAGTGCTTTGCTTTTTTTACTCATGCCTCTACCTCCCTGCCTTTAAAGAAATTAACCTGAATTACGGAGATCACCAGAACGATGATAAAAAGAATTACACTTTTGGCGCTTCCATATCCATAGCGGCTGTTGTTAAATGCAGTGTTGTAAATATCAAGTGCAATTGATGTAGTGGATGTTCCCGGACCGCCGCCTGTCAAGCTGAAGATCAATTCAAACATTTTTAAGGAATTGGCAACAGAATGGAACATGCAGAAGGAAATGGACGGCATGATCAGCGGGATAGTAATTGAGAAAAATCTGCGGACTGCTCCTGCCCCATCCAGGTCTGCGGATTCATTTAGTTCCGTTGGTACTCCCTGCATACCTGCAACGTAGATCAGGATATAAAAGCCAAGGCTCTGCCAAACAGAAACAATGATGGTGGAGAACACAGCCAGTTGGGAGTCTCCCAGCCAGCTAAGACCGAAAATTCCCCATCCGGTTATGGACATAAGTGCTTCAAATACTCTGGTACAGATAAATTTCCAGATAAATCCAATGATAACAAGGCTTATGATATTGGGAATATAAAAAGCGGCTCTGAAAAATCCTTTGCCTTTGATCTTGGATTCCAGAAGTGCGGCAAAAAAAATGGCAAGTACATTTACGATCAGTACTGTTCCAATGGCATAGATAAAGGTATATTTCAGCGCACTGACAAAGGCTGGATCATTGGTAAAAAGCCGGATATAATTTTCGAGTCCGATAAATTCCGATGTTTTTCCAATACCGTTCCATTTACGGAAGGAATAATAAATACACATAACGAAAGGAATTCCTACAAACAGCGTGATGAAGAAAACTGCAGGGGCTACATATCCTGCGAATTCCAATGCTGTTTTTCTGGCCCTTCGTTTCTGGCTGTTTGCCTGCATAAAGAAACCTCCTGTCCTTTTCGGAAAAACAGGGCTGCCGAAATTGTCAGCCGCCCTGTTTTCGTTTTTATTCACGCGATCATTTTATAATAAATTACATTGCATCGTAAGCATCAACAAATAACTGGGTAAGAACCTCTTTTGTCTCGTCGCGGTCTGCATTTCCTGCAACATAGTTCTGGAATGCGGTACCAAATGGCTCTTCTACACCTTCTGGTCCTTTAAAGATCCACCATGGACATGTTACGGAATTATCCTGTGCAGCTGCAGTTTCTGCTGCAAGCTGTGTATCAGGTGCATCTGCTCCGGTAAGTGGGGAGATATCACCGATAACTGATGGAACCCAGCTTCTTCCATAATCAGAAGTACACATGTAGTTCAGGAAATCAAGAACCGTATCAAGATTTTCGGAATCTTTTGCTACACGGAAGGTAAGGTTGGACTCAACTGCGAGAACTGCTTTTTCGTCCATGCGGGGCATATAAACATAACCCATATCAATATCAGGGGCAATGGCGCGGATACTTGCCTCGTCCCAGGAGCCATTGTGGATCATGGCAACTTTTCCTGTTGCAAAATCGGAGCACTGAAGATCATTGGTGGACTCCATTGGCTTGTCACCGCTGTACTCCTTGATCAGATCCAGAAGATCAAGTGCAAAATCAACCTGCGGAAGCTCGCCGAATTTCAGATCTCCGTTTTTCACATCTTCAAAGAGCTTGTCATAATCGCCGTCATAGGCATCACTCATGGACGGATAAACGGTCTGTGGAAGAATCCACCACTCACCAAATCCGGAGCTGAATGGCTGAATACCTGCATCTGTCAATTTTTCACAAATGGTGCGAAGCTCGTCTAAGGTAGTTGGAAGTTCTGTGATTCCAGCCTGCTCAAATAATGCTTTGTTATAGATAAAGCCATGGGACTGAACCAGGAATGGCATTCCTGTAATATGGCCATCTTCTGTTACAGATGTAAGGGTTGTCTCGGAAAAGTTCTTCATAAACTCTTCGTCATCCAGGTTATAAATATAATCTGCATATAAAGTATTGTCGCTGTATGCACTGGAAAGGAACAGGTCTGGAACCTCACCGGAATTTAATCTGGAACGGAGTACGGTCTGGTAATCATTCTGAAGGACTTCCAGCTCAATGGATACATTTGGATGTTCTTCTGTATAATGATCGATCAGATCATGGTAAGCGTCTGTGTATTCCGGACCATTAAACATGAAATAAAGCTCTACCGGATCATCGTCTGCCATTACGGTTACAGAACCCATTGTAAGAGAACTGACTGTCATTAAACC
>NZ_CAKRNY010000091.1 GCF_934371575.1 uncultured Blautia sp.
GGTATACATTTTTGTACCTATTTCGATTTAATGCCATTATATCCTCCGTTACTGCTAATGTCAATAGCACTTCATGGGTTTTAGGCTCTTTTTTGTACTCTTTTTTATTGATTTTCTGCTAGCTTGTGTTATAATATGGACAAATAGTTATTCATTTCTTGATTTTACTATCTTCACTGGATGTTTATCAGGACTAATGCAGAGGTGACTTTATGAATTTTAATCTGAAACTAAAAAAAATCCGGACATTCCGGAAAATGACACAAAAAGAACTGTCAGAGAAGATCGGACTGACCGATCAGCATAGAATTGTACAATATGAAAAAGGAGTTCGTGTTCCCAAAAAAGATCTAGTCGATAAAATGGCTAAGGCTCTTGATGTTAATCCTTATACCCTCTATGATACCGCTGGACGTGACGCTTCCGAAATGATGGAACTGCTTTTCTGGCTGGATGAATTTAATCCATCTGCCCTGCATCTGTTTCTTCCTCGGAAATTTCCTGGTGAAAAATGCAATGAAGTAGCAGACACTTCCGTTTACTACCATGACAATGATAGCTGGCCGGCTCATGCTCCTGTCTGTATGTGGTTTGATTATGGGGTTCTGAATGATTTTCTGAAAGAATGGGTAGTTCGGATAGATGAACTGAAGTCTGGCAAAATCACCAGAGATGAATATTTTGAGTGGAAAATCAACTGGCCTTATACCTGCGATGATTGTGGCAAATTTGAACCTAAAAAGCAGTGGAAAAAAAACGTTTAAAATTGCACATCAGTAATTGCAAGGTTTAAAACAAAACCTAAAAATACTTTGAAATGTGATATGTTATCTGTAAACAAAAAACCAGAGATCAGTAAAGGACACACTGATTTTCTGGTTTTTTTATGATAACTGTATTGACAAATATATCATAGTGCGATATAACATGAGTATCGAAGTACGATATATCGCACTGAAAGGAAATGTTTATGGATGCACATATAAAAAAAGTTTACGTTCCCATGACAGAGACAAGTTTTTACATATTGTTATGTCTTCGTACTCCAAATCATGGATACGGGATTGTACAGAAAGTAAAAGAGCTGACAGAAAATGAAGTGGTACTTGGTCCTGGAACCATGTATGGAAGTCTTTCAAAAATGGAAAAAGATGGCTTAATCCATTTTATCAGGGAAGAAGATAAAAGGAAAATTTATGAGATCACAGAACTCGGTACGGAAGTTCTGGAGCTTGAGCTAAAAAGAATCCGCAGATTGTATCGTAATGCACAGGAGGTAACGCAATGAAGAAACTCAAAAAAGAAATTCGCTGGTTTAGTATTATGGAGTACGAAAAAGAAGAAAATTACCTGAGCAAAAGACACTTAGAAGGTTGGAAATTCAAGAGCGTAACATTCCCTGGGCTATATACATTTGAGAGATGTGAGCCTGAGAAGATAATTTACCAGCTAGATTACAATAAAGAAGGAATTAAACATCAGAGTGAATATGTACGAATGTTTGAGGATTGCGGATGGGAATACCTGACAGAATTTGATGGATATAATTATTTCAGGAAACCTGCAGACAAGATGCAACAGAAAGAAGAAATATTCTGTGACGACATCTCCCGTCTGGATATGATGAATCGGATTTTTCGTGGAAGAGTAATTCCGTTGATATTGATGATTCTTTGTATTCTGATTGATACTATTGTAACAAATCCCAGTGAACCAGACTGGGTACCAGTATTTTATAGGGTAATATTAGTTATATATATTATTACTTTTCTGCAGTTTACTATAAAATATTTTGCATTTTGGAAAAAAGCAAAAAAATAATATACAGTTGACAACTCATCAACGTAAAGAGTCCATTATCTGAACAAGTAGTGGACTTCTTTTCTAACTTTAGAAAAAATACTTTAAAAAAATTTTAAATTTTTTGTTACTATCCAGAATTTTTTACGATATATAGTATGAGTAGGGTATTTCTTTTCACCCCCATATAGAAAACAAATGAAAATGTGAAATAAAACATTTTTATGCTATCATCAATTATATAGAAGTACCTCAAAAAATCAGAATTATGGAGATCATTATGAATAGAATATTTCAGAAGTTTTTACAAAGCGTAATTGACCGTTCATCTACGGGAGCAAGGTGCCGTGAAGATAATACACATGATATTGATATGAACCCGGATGCAGAAGTGCCCATCCCTGAATGGAAGGTTTATTTTGACGGAAACTTCTGGGAACCTTCAGGAAAAGGCCGTGCCGGAACAGAAATCCGGTTGGATAAGCAATTTGAATGGGCTGGGCATCAATGGATTATTCCTGCTGCATATTCTTGCAACAAGGGACTTGTCTTGGATTTTTGTATGTGTACTCCGGCAGAAGATATTCGCGAATTTATGAAAAAATGGGATTTAATCCCCGAAAATGACTCCTGTTTAAATTTTACACAAGAACAACAACTGCAAATAGATTTAGACAACCCGCTTTGCCTTGATATTATTCCTTGTTTAAAATTAAATAGAAAAACAATGCAGGCTTCTCACAGCTGTTCAGTGGTCTTTAATCCGTGTTTATCAGACGAAATAAACAATGAACTGGAAGCAAAATGGGCGTTGAAACACTACGAATTGGATACATCGTATGGATGGATGATTTTTAGGACAGCATTTCTGTGGCCAGATAAACACCGTCCTGAAATAAAAACTCTTTCGCTTACAATAGAGCAACAACCATTTCGTATGCCTGGACCGCATTTTAAGATACACACTCTCGGTGACCAGTTTGCTTTCTCCCATCCGGTCAGTAAAACAGAATATACATTAACTGTGCAGAAATTGGAATATCAAACACTTGCTCAAAGCCGCATGGGCTCTGACCGTTGGTTATATCCCACACATTTTGTCACCATGAGCTATACACTTACTCCTGAACCAGACAATGATATTTCGATTCATGATTGTGCTGATAACGATAAACCTTTAGAAGTTGCTCCTGCAACAGACTCTTTTTCACCGGAAGTACAAAATGATATTGCCTGTGTTGGCATTATCGGTGGTGCAGACGGACCAACCGTAATCCTGTGTGGCAACAGCAATCAGGCAAATCTCCATGTTGCTTGCTCCGCTCTACGCTTCAAACCAGTATCAGACGATATTGAATGGCGAATTGAGTTTAACAGCTTTCGTTTTGCGAAAAAAACATTCTTGCTTATATAATGCATATTCAGTTAACTTTCCATTTGTTTAACTTACTTTTAGAAGTATTAACAACTTCCGTCCACATAAAGGGGATGTCGTATCAATACGCCATCCCCTCTTTTTCTGTCTTACTGGTCTATTTCATATAATTCTTCAACATAAATATTTCCGTCAGGCAACTCCTCTGTTTTCTGTGAAATCAGAGTGCCTTTTTGTGAGTATGCATACGCCACCGATGATCCCACAAGCAAAACTCCTAAAGCACTGAGTATTATAATCTTTACCTTATGTTTCATATGATTAAGCTCCTTTCATTTTCTGTATGGCTGATAAACAATCATGCAGAACCTCCTTTTCCCAAATTTGCCATCTATATAATTAATCGTATTTTTTTACATAAAGTAACACATTTTACAAAATTTTATCTTTTTTATATCAATCAGCCATCACCCATCGAAAAATGAAGTTTCATAGGCAGCTCCTTTCGCCATTAAGCAAGACTCCATCCAGCCGCACTCTTTCGGATATTGACGAAATCCTGATAGATACCGGGCTGTATCAAAAGTTCCTCATGGTTTCCTTGCTGTGCAATCTGGCCGTTGTCTATAACTAAAATCTGATCAGCAGTTTGGATCGTATTCAGACGATGAGCAATTACAAGCAGGGTCTTTCCCTTCACCAATTCGGAAATAGCTTCCTGAATATAGCTTTCATTGTCTGTATCCACACTTGCGGTAGCTTCGTCCAAAATGACGATAGGCGCGTCTTTCAGGATACAGCGTGCAATCGAAATACGCTGCTTTTCGCCCCCAGAGAGTGTCGCACCGCCTTCGCCAACCACCGTTTTGAACCCCTCAGGCAGAGCCATAATGAAATCATAGCAGCGGGCTTTTCTGGCAGCCTCATAAACTTCTTCTTCCGTAGCATCCGGTTTTCCCATACTGATATTGTTGTAAATGGTGTCCTGAAACAGATACACACGCTGGAATACCATGCTGATCTGATCCATCAATTCCGACAGAGGTACATTGCGAATATCCACGCCCCTTATCGTCACATTGCCAGATTTTACATCCCAAAGTCGCGCCAGCAAGTTTGCAATGGTGGACTTACCACTACCGGATGGCCCAACCAGTGCTGTCATAGAATTTTTCTTCATGGCAAAACTGATATGATGCAGAACCTCTTTGTCCTGATAAGCAAATGTAACATCGTTGAACTGGACTTCTGGCTGTCCCGGCTGTGCCTGAGCTGGAATATGCTGCTTGCCATTGTCGGAAAGTTCCGGTTCATCCAGTACCGCTTCAATACGATCAAGGGCAGCGTTCATAACGGTCAGTCTGGATGCTTCTCCATAGAGAGCCTTCAACGGGCCAAAAAGATCAAATACAAACAGCAGAACCCCCAACACATAAGCCAAAGAAAGCGCACCGCTCTGTTCCAACACAATAGACAGGCCGAAAATTGCCGCAATACCAATACCGTAAAGGATATTCAGCCCCATTGTCCACGGGGTCATTTTCCGTTCAAAGTCAAGCGATGTATTTCTGGAACGCTTGAAATTGCCGGACAGTTCTTCGGATTTTTCTCCAAGCAGGTTATAGCTCTTAATAACACCAATGCCCTCTACAAAAGACAGCACCGCATCGGTCAGCCGTTCGCTCTGCTCCTGACGGCCTGCTGCTTCTCGCAGGGAAACTTTGTTCATCCCCTTAGATACCAGCCATGCCAAAATAGTAACTATTAAGGCGATCAAGCCAAGCTGCCAATTCAGATAAAACATGAACGCCAGCAAAAGCAACGAGGACAGCAGATAGCTCATCATGTTTCCCAGCGTACTCATAGAAACTTCTTCAATGAACACCATGTCGGTACTGAGGACTGAACTAATCTTGCCAATATTGCCGGAAGTGAAATATCCCATGGGAAGTTTCCGCAGATGACCACCCAATTCGATACGCTTATCAGCAAACATCAAATATCCTGCTGCACTTTGCAGGCTGTCACTAAGATAGTGGACGAACATCTGAACCAGCACAACAGCAGCAAGGCCAAGTCCCACATAAAGGCAGGTCTGCCCGGTAATTGTCTTGCTTGCAAATCCGCTCAAAACCACAAAGGCCAGAAAAATCGGCATTTTGGACAGAATGGATTCCAGAAACGCACAAACAAATGCGCCCTGAATACGGCTCTTATAACGGCCGGAAAGTTTCAATATTCTTGAAAACAAAGCAAACATTTATTTCCCCTCCTTTGCAGTATGTACTTTCCACTCGGCGCTGTCCTGTGCCGCTTTCCACAACTTTTGATATTCTGGGCAGGACTGGATCAGCTCCTGATGTTTGCCCGTTGCAACCAGCTTTCCGTGATCCATAACACAAATCTGATCTGCGTTCATAATGGCTGGTAATTTGTGCGCGATAACCACAAGGGTCTTACCTTTTACAAGTTCTGCAATGGCAGCCTCCATCTTTTCCTCGTTTTCAGGATCGGCATAGGCAGTTGCCTCGTCAAGCACCACAATAGGAGCATCCTTTAAGATTGCCCTTGCCAGAGAAATACGCTGGCGCTGACCGCCGGAGAGCATTTTTCCTGCATCACCAGCCATCGAATGAATACCCTGCGGAAGTTTCTCAAGGAACTCCATACACTGAGCTTTCTTTGCGGCCTCCACCACTTCTTCATCCGTTGCGTTCAACCGACCAAGCCGAATGTTTTCGAGCAGAGAGGTGTTGAACAGGTATTGATCCTGTGCCACATAGGAGATACGACTGTTCAGTGCTTCAAGACTCATATCGCAAAGTTTCTGTCTTCCGATAGAAATGCTGCCTTTCTGCGGGTCATAATAGTGAATCAGCAGTTTTGCCAATGTACTCTTGCCGGAGCCAGATTCACCAACAAGAGCTGTTTTCTGTCCAGCCTTTGCTGTAAAGGAAATATCATGGAGAACTTCATCCATGGTCACCACAGGCTTTCCATCTGGTCCGGGTTGTGTGTTCTGATAGCCAAAAGAAACATGATCATAAGTAATTGTGTCATCTTTCCCGTGGAACGCATCCTCTGTCTGCTGAAGCTCCGGTGCATCCAGCACTTGCTCCAATGCAGAAATTTTATAGTTGAGCTGGGGCATGGTAGGCAGGAAACCAAGGGATTTCAGCAGCGGCATACCGATACTCAAAGAAAGACACAGTACTAAGATCAAATTAGGAAGAGTTGACCAACCGGAAAGAACGAACCATGCGCCCACAGGCAAAGTCAGAATAATGGTGCATGGAAGCAGACTACTGTAAATTGCCATCCACGGCCACGCCGCCTTATACCACGCCAGCGTATAGTCCCGGTAATCTGATACATCTTTGCGGAACCGCTCATAGGAATCTGCGTCCTTATTGAATACCTTGACAACTTCCATACCGTT
>NZ_CAKRNY010000092.1 GCF_934371575.1 uncultured Blautia sp.
AATCCGAAGGCATTCTTTGCTGTAAGCTTTCTCTCTTTAGTTGTGAATGCGGCAGCAGTTATTTACCAGTTCAGCGTAATCCGCAAGAATAAGTTGAATCCGTTTAAGGATGAGATTTATACAGATAAGGCATTTTATAAGAAAATAAATGCGGAGAATAAATAAAATCCGTGATTGAAATAGCCAGAGTACAGAGGCATTTTTAATTTCAAATTTCGAAGGTGGTGAATCACTGAAATAATGATTCATCGCCTTCTTTTTTTATTTTTATTCCGCATAAGAAGAAAATATGATAAACTAAATTTATCTAGATACATTCATGAAAAATGAGGATTTGGTTTGATAGAAACAGGAAAACAAGGGGGCGAGAAGTATATGGAAATTGATAATAACAGCAAGTTTGCTCAGTCGATATTGAAGACACTTTGCCGGAATTATTTCACGGGAATGGTAGTAGACGTGGAGAAAAATCAGTATGAGGCGCTTCATTTTTCTCCTTGGATGGAAAAATATTCAAAGAAGGGAAGCTTCTCGGAATTTGTTGACGAATATGTGAGAGATTATGTTACAGGAGATTCCAGGAAGGAACTTCAGAATGCTCTTTCAATCAGTATGCTTCGCAAGTATCTTGAAAGTATGCGAGGGGATAATACAGAGTGTAGTTATTATATGGAATATGAATCCTTACGTTACGGAGAACCGCACTGGTGCAAGTGTAAGATGACCCCGATGTTGGATGAAGAAAACGAAAAAGCACAGTATGTGCTAGTGCTTTTTCGGGATATTACGGAACAGAAAAACGCAGAATTAAAATATGAGGAGAATCTGAAGTCTGCAAAAGAGCAAGCAGAAGCGGCACAAAAGAGAGCTGAGAAAGCGCAGAAACGGGCCGAGAAAGCGAGGGAAGAGGCTGATCGTGCGAATGAAGCCAAGACAAATTTCCTTCGAAGAATGAGCCATGACATTCGGACTCCGATCAATGGAATTCGGGGACTAGTTCAGATGTCCTATTATTACGGAAATGATCTGGAGAAGCTGCAAGATTGTAGGCGGAAGGTACTTGGTGCAACGGATCATTTACTTTCTCTTGTAAATGATGTGCTGGATATGGGTAAGCTTGAAGCAGGACAATTTACTTTAAAGCATGATCCGTTTATGTTAAGTAAGGTTCTTACAGAAGTAAATATGGTGTCAGAAACACAGGCGGAAAGTTGCAATGTTCAGTTCATTTCTAAAGATATAGGTGAAATTGAGCATGACCATGTGATAGGAAGTCCTGTTTATCTGAAACGAATTTTCTTAAATTTCACAAGTAATGCGATTAAATATAATCGAGCAGGTGGTCAGGTCTATGTTCATGGACATGAGGTCTCTTTTGACGGAAAGACTGCTTTATATGAGTTCGTCTGTGAGGATACTGGAATTGGAATGAGTGAAGAGTTTCAGAATCGTGCGTTCGATCCGTTTACACAGGAAGAAAGAGATAATGCAAGAACGACATATGCCGGAACAGGTCTGGGACTGTCAATTACAAAACAGTTAATTGATCTGATGGGTGGCACAATAGAATTAGAATCTACAGTAGGCGTCGGTACAAAGATTACATTTCGTATTCCACTGGAAGTTGATTTTGCAGAACGTGAAGAGGAAAAAGAGGTTGATTATAGCAAGATTATGTTTGATGGAGTCAGAGTATTGCTTGCAGAAGATAATGATCTGAATGCGGAAATTGCGTCCTTTATGTTGGAACATCATGGTATGAAGGTGACATGGGTTAAGAATGGCAAGTTTGCAGTGGACGAAATGAAGCATCGGGCAGAAGAGTATGATCTTATATTCATGGATATCATGATGCCGATCATGGATGGATTAAAAGCAACAAAGAAAATCAGAAAGATGGGATACACAATCCCGATTATTGCGATGACAGCAAATGCATTTACAGATGATATGCAGAAGAGTCTGGAAGCAGGTATGAATGCGCATCTGACGAAACCATTGAAAGAGAGTTCGATTGTCAAGACGATTGTGAAGTATGTGAAATAATCTGTAGAAGACGAGAAAATAGAACAGGAAAGATAAGCTGAGAAATCGGATGACAGGAAGATGATGAAAAAAATAAACTCAACAAAAATAAAGGCGCAGAGGAGGTGTTTTATGTTAGATAATATAAAGAAATATATTGCAGTATTTATGACACTCCTTTGTGTTATTACCATGTGTCCACAAATCGTGTATGCAGCTGATGAAGTGCCAGAGCGAGAGACAGTGCGCGTAGGCTTCTTTGAGATGAATGGATACCATATGCAGGATGAAGACGGGAATCGAAGTGGATATGGTTATGATACACTTCGTTTGATGGCTCGTTATTGGAATGTAGATTATGAGTATATCGGTTACGACAAGAGTTGGAGCGAGATGCAGAAGATGCTTGAAGATGGTGAAGTTGATCTGGTTACTTCTGCACGTAAGACTCCGGAACGAGAGGAGATATTTGACTATTCCAGGCCAATCGGAAGCAATGAATGTATGATGACGATACGAAAGAATAATCATGCAATTATTGCACAAGATTATAGCACGTATAATGGCATACGCGTTGGGATGTTAAATGGTAATGCTATAAACAAAGATTTTGAAGTATTTTCAAAGGAGAAGGGATTTACATATACTCCGGTATATTTTGACAAGGTTTCTGATATGGAATCAGCGCTGCAGTCTGATAGTGTGGATGCGCTTGTTTCAAGCTCTTTAAGAGTAGCAAAGAAGGAGACTGCGATTGAGAAGTTTAGTAATAGTTCGATTTATATTATTGTTAAAAAAGGAAACAAGGAACTTCTTAATAAGATTAATTATGCGATTGATCAGGTGAGTGATGCAGAGGGTGACTGGGAGAACGACTTGTACAACCGTTATTATTCTTCCGCAAGTGAGAGAAATCTGGAATTTACATATGCGGAGCGTGAGATCATTGCACAATACAGTTCGGCGGATGATCCTCTGCTGGTTTTGTGCGACCCGACAAGAAAGCCGTACTCATATATTGAAGATGGTGAGATGAAGGGAATCCTTCCGGATTATTTCCGCAAGCTTGCTGATTACTGTGGAATTTCTTATCAGTTCATTCTTTGTGATTCCAGAGAAGAGTATGTATCCTATGGGACGAATGGTAAACAGGCGGATCTTGCAATTGATGCGCGATTTCCAGATGATAACCTGCCAGAGTCAAAGGATTATGGAGTTACAGCACCGTATATTACAATAAAGTCAGCGAAGGTATATCGTAAAGACTTTAACGGTGAGATTAAAACAGTGGCAACGGTTGAACAGGGGGAAGCGGATTCAATCGAAGATATTTATGCTCCGGATGCGAAAAAAATAATCTATCCATCCAGAGAGGAAGCTATGGAAGCAGTAAAGGCCGGAAATGCAGATGTAGCGTTTGTGTACTATTACATGGCACAGGAATTTGTGAATAATGATTCCAGCGGGAGTGTGAGATATAGTCTTGTGGATCAGCCGTCTTTCCAATATCGTATTGCTTTATCACCAAAGATCAATCATGCACTTGCAGGAGTTCTTACAAAAGGAATCTATGCATTGCCGGATAGAACGATTGCAGATATAGCGTCCGGTTATACAGCTTATAAAGCTTCTGATATGACCTTGAAAATGTTAGTGCAGTTGCATCCACGAGCGTTGTTGATCCTTACCGGAGTTATGCTCCTTTTGGTTATTATAGTCGGTGTGCAGTGGCTGAAATTACGAGGTAAAAACAACGAACTGAAAGTCAGCTTTGATAAAATAAAAAGGGATAAATATGTTTTAGATAAACTATGTACAGATTATACAGCGGTATACTATGTAGAGCTTAATTCAAGAGAATTTGAGACGCTGAAGATAGTGAGAAGTTCTAATGCAGATGAGGTAATGAGAAAGGCAGAAAAAAATATTAAAGACTTCGATGATTACACTCAATATTACGCTCAATATTATCTCACAGAAGAAGATAAAACAGAATTCTTGAAATGGATTTCCTGTGCTAACTTGAAGGCAGAGCTTCATCATAACGATAGAGTAGCTTATAATTACAAAAGTATTCCGGGTACATACGGAAAACAGTTTTTCTCGGTGCAGGTGATCAATATATATGAGGACGCACAAAAGATGTATGTTCTTATGGGATTCCGATATGTTGATGAGATTATCGAGAAAGAGAAAGCAATCCAAAAGAGACTGCAGGATGCATTGGATGAATTGCAGTTGAATAATGAGATTATATCTGCGATCAGTAAAAATTATTGTTATATTGCTCGTATTGATCTTCAGAAGGATCTCTTTGAGGAGATTTCCAGTGATGAAGAAATGCACCGGCTGACAGGAAATTCAGGCTGTGCATCAGAAAAGTTACGACAAGATTGTGAGATGCAGGTAGCACCGGAGTATCGCGCCTATCTTTATCCGTTTTTGGATACTTCAACTTTGAAAGAGAGATTGCAGAATGAGGAATATGTTTCTACAGAATATAGGATGTGTGATGGTTCATGGCATAGACTTCGTTTTATTGTAAAGAAACGCGATGAAGCAGGAAATGTAACTCATGTATTGTGTACTGTTCGTGAAATCAGTGATTCGAAGAGGCGAGAAGAAGATCTGCTCTTTGCAGCAGATGCCGCAAAGAGGGAATCCGAGATGAAAACACGATTCCTGGCAACGATGAGTCACGATATTCGTACTCCTCTTAACGGTATCATCGGTCTGGTAAACTTAGCAGAACAACATGCGGAGGATACGATGATGCTGAAAGAAGTCAGAGATAAAATGATGAAGTCTTTGAAGTATCTGGTATCTCTGGTAAATGATGTGCTGGATATGAACAAGATTCAGAGTGGAGATTTCAAAAGCGAGGAAATCATTTTTGACAGTGCAGACATGATGCGGAAAATCCTTCGAATCTATGATCAGAAAGCAGTAGAAAAAGGAATTCGACTGGAAGTTAATTGGGAAAAATGCAGTGTTAAATATCCAATTCTGCTTGGAAATCCAGTATATTTCGGAAGAATTTTGGCAAGCATAATGGATAATGCGATTAAATTCAGTTCTGTGGACAGTACGATTACAATATGGGGAAGAGAAGATATCCTGGAAAATGATCAGGCAGTTCTTACAATCTGGTGCAAAGATCAGGGTATTGGTATGAGTGAAGAATTCATAGAACATGCTTTTGATATGTTTGCACAGGAAAAAGAGTCAAGTAGATCTCAATATGAAGGAACAGGCCTTGGACTTACAATTGCAAAAGCACTTGCAGATAAAATGGGAGGAACGATTGAATTCCAAAGTAAACAGGGAGTTGGTACTACAGCGATTATTAAAATTCCATTTAAACTGGGTCCGCAGGATATAAGCAGTAAAACAACAAATTATGATAATGTTTCTGTTGAAGGTATGCAAGTTCTGGTTGTAGATGACAATGAGCTGAATGTAGAAATTGCAAAATACATGCTGGAGAACAGTGGCATGGAAGTAACATGTGCAGCAGATGGTCAAGAGGCTGTTGAATTATTTGAAAAGTCAGAGCCTGGATATTACGGAGCTATTTTTATGGATGTTATGATGCCGAGAATGGATGGATTGGAAGCAACGAAGACAATCAGAAATATGAAGAGAAGTGACGCATGGAATGTTCCAATCATTGCAATATCAGCGAATGCATTTATTGAAGACATACTTAACAGTAAGCAAGCAGGAATGAATGCACATTTGGCGAAACCGTTGGATGTAAATAAGTTACTTGAAGCATTGAAGAAATGTTTGGCCGAGAATAGCGAGTTGAAACTGCGAGAGGATCTGTGACCTGAAAGATCTATGTAATATGTCAATGTAATACTGAAAAAAGAAACAGAGTCAGTCGTTTTGTGGCTGGCTCTTCTTTATGTGAGAAGCATATCTTATGTGGAAATGTCTTAAAAAATCAAGAAAAACATTTAATATATGATATATTTGCAGATTTTGGCTACTTTTCATCTGAATTTGGCAAGAAATGCACCTTCTTTTCGCCTATAATGCAATTGTAAACGAAAAGGAGGTGTTTAGAGATGATGAAGA
>NZ_CAKRNY010000093.1 GCF_934371575.1 uncultured Blautia sp.
TCAGGACCAAATCGACTCAACCCCTTGTATTTACTGGGTTTCCGTTGATTTAGTCTTATTTTATCATCATCATCTCCGATACGTATTCCCGTATTTAGCAATAGATAGAACAGCTCATAGTATCTTGTATCCTTGCATGCATCAAAAAAAATTTCTGATTGCTTAACACTTATACACTTTGAATCTTCTTCAATATTGCTGGGGGCTGGTTCATTATCTCCAGCCGGTAATTTTATGTCTCTGGTAGGATTTGAAGGTATCATTTTGCTGTCAAAAGCTCTTTGAAACATCAGCCGTAATATTGTAAGTGAATGGATTATAGTAGTACGTTTATAGCCTTCTTTTTGCAAACTTTTGATTACGGTAAGAATATCATTTGGCTTAACATCTATCATTTTAAAATACCCTATGTATTCCCGTATTCTTTCATATCCATTGACATAATTATTGATCGTGGTATTCTTCTTATTATGAATGATATAAAGCTCCATCCATTTTCCATACCATTGAGATACCGTTATACTTAGGTCATATCCAGCGATTCCATGCCCCTTCCCTTCCAAATATGCATTTCTTGTTTTTTTCAGTCTTTGAAGGTTTGTATCATAAAGAGACACATATTTTTGGGTACCCGGATTATATATCCTGGTTTCATACCTTCCATCTTTCCGCTGGCGAATTCCTTTTCCTAGTTCTTTTCCATTTAATCCTTTTCCCATGTTTCTCCTAAGAAAACACAGCACGGCATTATAATAACATGCCCCAAAACGAGTTTCAAGATTATATTTTTACATTCTTCCGGTTTGTGCAGTCAGCCATTTTTCAAACGCTTTTTTATGGATAAGCGTTCTTCGTCCAATTTTAACCATGAATCCATTTCCACGCATCAACGAAGATCTTACTGTTTTTTCAGAAAGTCCTGTATATTCACAAACTTCCTTTACAGAAAGCAGCCCTCTTGGACTTTCGATAATGAGTGCTTTGTTTTCTTTTTTTGCCGCAGGCATCCCTCCATGTTCCGACTGGTTATTAAGCCAGGTTTCAAACAGGTCCTTGCGAATAAGCGTTCTTCTTCCTATCTGGATCATAAATCCGTTTTTACGCATCAAAGATCTCATTGTCTTTTCGGAAAGTTCAGCATATTCAGATGCCTCTTTCACAGAAAGCAATATTCTTGGACTTTCAATAATCGCTTTTTTCATTTAATTACACCTCCGTATTCTTCTTGTTTAAAAAATGATCTATAGCTTCATCATAGGAGCAACTTAATCGGTATTTCCTAGAAGCTACACTAGCTTTATTTACCCCTAACTTTTCACAGCAATCTGCAAGTGACGTATACCTGCTGCCAGCGTAAATAAAGGAATAATTTTCTCTTTTTTGTTTATTCATGATACAAATTTTTAATGCATCGTTTACCTTGCATTCATGTTTTCTAATATAAGATGTGACAGTATAGGGGGAAACTCCATACTCATGACAACATGCCGTTATGCTCGGATACTGCACTCTATCATACTCAATAGAACCTATCAGTTCCTCTTTTTCCTTCTTTTTTATGTAGTAGAGAGAAGGTTGCCTTTGATCCTTATACAATTCTTGGAAAAAAAACAAAAGATGGAGTTATTTCGAAAAAAGATTGTAATATAATGAATGAAATCTGGAAAGGTGCACATACCTCGGATGGAAGATTTTTATGGTATGGATTTCTTCCCGGAGGAACCTTCTGGAATAAGATCATACCAATTGGTGCATTTTATTATCCTTTAATCGGGAAAAAGCCAAAATGCTTTTCTCTTGTTGAGCAATTCGCAAGCCTTGCCTTTGATTCAGCAGATAAGGATTTTCGAAATATTAAGTTAAAAGACTTTGAAGAGATTTTTGATATATGTGTAAAAAAACTGGGATGGCTATCCTGCGATAATGCAGATTTACGTCCGTTTTGTAATTATGGTGGTAAACTGATTATAGATCATGGAATGGATGATCCGCTTATTCCTGTAGAAGGTACTATAAATTATTATAACCGAATGCGGGATATTTGTGGCGGACAAGCAGCCACAGATCAGTTTTGCCGGCTTTACATTAACCCTGGAGACGGTCATGGTAATTGTTTTACAAACGGTCCGGGATTGACAGAAAGCACAGGAATCCGTGCATTAATGAACTGGGTTGAAAACGATGTGGCTCCAGAAGAACTTCCAGCTATACAAGTAAACAAAAAAACAGGAGAAACAATCAATACAGGGTTTACAACATCCTGGAGAAAATAAAATCCCCCCGATGACAAAGCTGTTTGATATTGAGAGCGATATCAGCTATCAACCAGTTCCACTGTCATCGGGACGAAAAAAATCTACTTGTTACGACCAATATGCCACTTGTTGTTATTCCTATGCCTTTTTATTTAACTGGCATATACTTCTCCAGATATTCTTCTATTGACGCCATCCATTGTCTGCTGATCTTATTATCATTTTGAAGTCCATGTCCAGAATGAGGAAGTACATAGTATTTATAATCTACATGATTTTCTTTTAAAGCTGTCTCAAGTTTTACGGAAGCTGCAAATGGCTGCATTTTGTCATGTTTACCATAAGCGACTACCGTTGGTACAGGATTATTGGAAACCCACTCTGAAGCAGCTATAGCTTTAACCTTTTTAAGATACTCGCCGCTTCTTATTTCTTCCGGACGGATTTTATTGCCAGACATCACAGAAAACATTACTGCACAGGCTTCATCATCCTGATCTAACCCGAAGATTCCCCAGTCTTCCTGATAAAAACTGGAAGGACCAACACCTCCATATGTAAACACTACCGGAACTGGTGCTTCCTTCCCATCACGATATGCATAAATCATAGCAAGCGTATGACCTGCACTGCCACCGGCAACTGTCATCTTATCAATGTTATAGCCTGCCTGCTTTGCAGCTTCTACTACAACAGGAATAGCTTCCTTTATTTCCATAGACTGTGTATACACATTTGCGACAAGTTGGCCGTGCTTCCTTCTACCGTAATTATCAAACAAAAGAAGACGTCCTGCGTCAGGAGGCAGAACGTCTTAATAATGAACTTAACGATATCCGAAGAAATGATGATCCCACTGATTATCGGCTGAAGCTTCTTAGAACTCTTGATTTTTACAAAGCTAACAGTGATTTTTATATGACAGTTTATAATGCCGGTCATACTCAGATCATACAGGACTCCAGAACTTATTGCCATGTTTGAAAATAGCCCCAAATAAGGGAGTGGATCCTTAACAAATTTTATTTTCCATTTTATTTTGGTTTTATCTTCGTATCATACTAACTCATATATTTTTCCATATCAAGCTTCTTTTCTGATTTTGCAACAATCAGGGATGCTGTCACATCGCCCAGGCTGTTGCTCATTGCACGCATCATTCCAAGCAGGGAGTCCAGTCCCATGACCAGTCCGATTCCTGCAAGCGGAACATTCAACTGTGTCAGAAGTACAGACAGGCATACAAGCCCCGCTCCTGGAACTCCTGGCGCACCTACAGAAAGAACAAACACGGAGAAAAACATAGACAGCATCATTCCACCGTTGATATCAACACCGAAAACTCTTGCCAGTGCCATGCCAAATATCACCAGATATATACAGGTTCCGTCCATATTTACCGTTGCCCCCAGGGGAATAGACAGGGAATAGATTTTCTTTGATATACCAAGTTTATTCTCGCAGGCATCCATGTTCACAATGATCGCCGCATTACTGGAAGCCATGCCGAACACCTGAAGCATTGTGGGACTGTATTTTTTCAAAAAGGGAATCGGATTCAAACGGCCGATTACTCCAAGTAATATACAATATACAGCGATCATCGCCACGATTCCCACTGCAAAAGTTCCCAGCATGGCCAGCATGGACAACAGCACATCCGGTCCTGTCTTTAATACAACCGATACAATGGAGCAAAAGGTTGCAACAGGTATGAAACGTACCAGCATCACTGTAATCTTCAGGAACAGGTCATTGCATGCTTCGAATATATCCTTTAATAATCTGGAATGCTCCCCGATCTTCTCTAATGCAATTCCAATCAGAACTGCCAAAAAGATGAGCTGCATCATGTTGGAATCTAAAAACGGTTTTACAAAGTTTGCCGGAATGATTCCTACAATTGTATCCTTGATTGAAATACTTACATCCGAAACCGACACCGTAGCTGCATCTCCAGCCAGTTTTGCCGCAAGCTCTGGATTACCTGGCTTCAATAATTCAAACACACCTGTTGCCGTAAGAATTGCCAGAACCGTGGTAAGCAGGTAAAAGCCCATGACTTTTCCACCAATACGTCCGGCTTCTTTCAGATCTCCAAATTGGGAAATGCAGCATGCTATGGAGAAAAATACTACCGGGCCTACAATCATCTTCAAAGCATTCAGGAACATTGTACTGATAGATGTAAAAATAGTATTGTTCAGTGCTTCGTTCACGCCTGAAGGTACAAACACTTTCATCAATACACCTATTACGATTGCAGCTATTAAAGCCAGCATTGTATGTAATACCATGGCATGGGGATTTTTCTGTACTGTAATTTCTACCAGGTTCATGTTGTTCTTGTTTTTATAGCGCAGTCTTTCTTCATTCGCCTTGAGAAGGACATCACGGATTATTTTTTCTTCTTTTTCCTGTGCGCTCTGAAGATCATCATTTTCCTGGTCCAGTACTTCTTCTATGGTATGACCATAAATAAACTGGAATTTCTCACCCCGGAGTGACAGATTCACATATACCCTGCCAAACCTTTTATTCAAAATAATGCAGATATTTTCATCAGGGTCTTTGGCATGCTCCCTTAGTTTCACCAATACTTCCTCTACTAAAAGCATTGTCTTTATGGTCTGCTTTTTCTCTATGCCAAACTCTTCCAGACCTTCTTTGATAAACTCTATTCCCACTTTTGTCTGCTTTTGTTCTACCAGCAATCTTTTCTTCATAGCCTGCTAATCCCTCCATTTGATGTACTCCCATTTGTTATTCTCATTATAAAAAAGTCAGAAATTTTTTCAATAATTTTGTCACGAAACAACAGAAAATGACACGAATTGTAAATCTAACGACATTTTCATAAAACTAAAATCATTATTCTTTCAAAGCAGCTTTTTCTTACCATCATGAAGGTAAAGGCAAAGAATTTAATGAAATGTTATGTAAACAGAAGACATATTCTGCAAATAAAAAAGAAACTGTCAAATTCCAGGCAGTTTCCTTTTTTACATATATCTTAGTCGGGGCTTTTGACCACGATATTATTATATTTTTTTACAATTGCTTTCAATCATGTCAGCTTTTTTGTTTCTCCCCATCAGCCGATAGTATTTACACCATAATCGCAGCGATTGCAAGGGAACGATTTCTGTTCCAAGTGTCATTCGTTCCACGATTTGTTCTTTGTCAAGAGAACAATCATAAACCTTTCCTTCGCTTACAATAGAAAATCCAGCCATAACATCAATATCTACAGAATCAATGGTGAATTCCATAAATACCTTTGTACGATACATTGGATCAGGAGCAGAAGCCGGTGCGTGAAGTTCTCCCATTTCTGATAAAATCGTCCGGACCTGTTCAGCATCATGAACAGAGACCATTAAATCAATATCATGAAATTCTGAAATAATCCCTTTAAAATACAGCAGCATAGATGCGCCTAAAGCCCACTCTATATTTGCCTCATTAAATCGATGTGCAATTTTCTGTAGTAATTCAATTTTCTTCTGTATTTCAGACATAATACCTCCCACTTGTATACTTATCTGGACAAAATGTGTTTGTTACTGATTCCTACGGACCACTCTGCAAGGACTGCCTACAGCAATCACATTGTCGGGAATATTTTTTGTTACAACACTGCCTGCTCCAATTACAACATTATCTCCGATGGTAACGCCTGGTAAAATAATAGCTCCGCCACCAATCCATACATTATTTCCAATGATAACTGGTGCTGTTTGTGTTTTACAAAATTCAAATGATCCGTCTTC
>NZ_CAKRNY010000094.1 GCF_934371575.1 uncultured Blautia sp.
GAATATATCAGAAAATTTGTTCCGCAGGGTAAATCATTTGACGGTTTCACACAAAAAGATATCAACCTTATGATGTCGCATATCAACTCTGTAAAAAGAGATTCACTCGGTGGTAAATCTTCATTTGAATGTCTTTCTAAAAAAGAAATAAGAATAGTAAAAAAGCTGGGTTTATATCCTATCGACCCAGATAAAGTGATTTTAAACCCAAGCTTATTCAAGTAAAAATACCACAAGCAACAGGCAGGTATTAATTCCTATAAAACTGTTGCGTTTACTTGAGACGTAAATGCGCCAGTTGTTTTTGTTGTGCCTGAATATGTATTTTCAACTATAGATTAACATATATTTATCACAAAAAAAGCTTATAAATCAGTTATTTATATTGAAATACAAGCTTATATTTTGGCTGTTTATTTATTTTGTGTTGCATTTACTTGAAATGTTGCGTTCAAGTTGAAAGTTAAGCAATCGCAATAAAAAAGAGTTATTATGCTTATTTGATAGTAACTCTTTCAGTTGGTGGACGAAGTGTGTGAATTATATATTTTATTATGTTAATCAACAACAGATGTTCTTACTAGATTATATCCACCAACACTACATCCGTTAGCTTCATATATCTTGTTGTTCCATCTATCAAATACATTTCCACATTTATCTGTAGTAAATGGTCCACCATCATCCCATCCATTAGATTTCTTGTTTAAAGTATTATTTGTTGGTTTAATAGGAGCAGCTTCAACATTAACAGTAACATCAATATCAGTTAGTACATTGTAGTTATCAGTATCAATTGGAGTAAAAGTAGCTTTGTAGGTATTTGAACCAGCATCAGTTAACTGAGAATCAGGAGTGTTCCACTTCCATCCGTTAGGTAAAGTAACATCAGATAACATGTCACCTTGAACAGCTTTTAAACCATTTAGAAGTGTATAAGAAGGATTAGCTTTTACAATAAACCAATTAAAAGTAACAGGTTCTTTTGTACCATCAGACCATTTGCCATTTTTAGATTTAACAGTAACAGTATAGCTGCCTACAACAGTAGCCATATTAGTACCTTCAATAACCATAGTAGAGTTTTCAAATGCAGTGAGTACTACAGATTGTTCAGAACCATTATATGTATAAGTATCATTACTTAATGTTGGTTTATCTGGAGCAAGTTCAACATCAACCGTCAAATCAACATTTATAGATTCATTATAATTAAGAGGATCAGATGGAGTATAAGAAGCTTTAAAGATTTGAGAATCACCAGCGGATAACAGTGTATCAGGTTCATTCCAAGACCAACCTTCAGGTAAAGGAATGTCTGATAATTTCTCACCTTGAGAAGCTTTCAATTCATCAGGAACAGTAGCAGTAGCTTTTTCAATAACCCATTGAATAGTTAATGAATCAGTAGTGCCGTCAGACCACCGTTTAATAGGAGTAACTGTAATAGTATATGTACCGGCATTAGTTTGAACGTTGCCTTCAATCTTCATAGTAGTGCTGTCAAAACCTGCAACAGTAGCAGTTTGTTCAAAACCTGCAACAGTAGCAGTTTGTTCAAAACCGTTATATGTATAGCTATCAGTAATGTTTAAGGTTGGTTTAATAGGAGGCTTTAACGAAAAATAACCAGGGCTGTCTGCATCACCGTCAATACGTGCGTATTCACCATGTGCTTTATTGCTACTATAATTTGTATCCTTTTCACCTTTTAAACGATTACAGCTATAAAACATGTTTTCAGAATTACTTGGCGCAACAAAGTCTTTGGTGGCATATATTGTACTTAAACTTTTACAATTAAAAAACATACGACCCATATTGGTGACATTAGCAGTTTTGAAACTGGATAAATCAAGAGTATTTACATTTAAAGAAGAAAACATACCTTCCATATTAGTGACTTTCTCAGTATTGAAATTTGATACATCAAGAGAAGATAATTTTCCACAACTTGCAAACATCCAACTCATATTCGTAACATTTTCAGTATTAAACTTTGATACATCAATAAAGGTTAAATTTTGACAATTAGAAAACATACCTAACATATTAGTTACTTTCTCGGTATTAAAATTCGATACATCGACGGTAGATAAATTTACACAATTGTAAAACATATGGTCCAAATTTGTGACATTTTCAGTATTAAATGTTGATATATTAACATAAGATAAATTACTACAGTCAGTAAACATCCAACACATGTTTGTAACATTTGCAGTTTTAAAATTAGATAAATCAAGAGAAGTTAAGCTTTTGCATCCCCAAAACATACGACTCATATCCGTAACATTTTCTGTATTGAAGTTTGACAACTTAATAGAAGGTAAGTTGCTACAGTTAGTAAACATATAACTCATATTGGTAACTTTAGGAGTTGTTATATTCGATACATCAAGAGAAATTAGATTTGTACAACCAGAAAACATATGATTCATATCAGTGACATTTTCTGTATTAAGATTTGATAAATCTATAGAAGATATGTTGCTGCAGTTAGCAAACATATAACTCATATCTTTAACGTTTATGGTGTTAAGTTTTGAAATGTCAACATAAGTCAAATTATTACAGTCAGCAAATATCCCATGCATATTAGTGACATGTTCTGTATTGATATTATCAAAATGAATTTGTTTAAGGGTGGTCAACTTAGCAAACATAATCGAACAGCTTTCAGGAAAAACAATTTGTGTATCATCATCAGAGATAACATAAGCTTCTGATAATCCCGTAGAAGAGTCTAAATAGTAATAAAGTTCATAATTATTTTTTAGATTGTATTTTGTATAAGTAGAAAAATCGACAGCAGGGTAATCACTTCTAAGTCCAAAATATAAATCTGTTACATTTATATTTTTTAAAAGTGTGTTAAGTTCTGTTATATATAAGGATTGGGTTGAAGAACTAGCAATTGTGGAGATAGATTCATCTCCAGATAAATCATTAATTGTTAATTCATCACTTTCGTTTGTAGAATCATTTTCTTGAATGTTGTTTTCTTCATTAGATGAATTTGTATCATTTTCTTCTGTTATCAAACTGGTATTATCGGTATTATCTGTTGAAGGTTCTTCAGCATTTATGATTTGATAATTCACACTATTAAATAAAAGAAAGAGATTTAAACAAGCTATTAGTAATCTTTTCATGTTTCTCCTTCCTAAAAAACCCAATTATTGATTTTAAATATTGTATATATTCAAGTCAATAAATATGCACAAAAAAAGAGCTATTACTTTGGTTAGTAGTAACTCTTTGAGTTTATGGATGATTAGTAGTTAATTAGATCATTTGCTTCTTGGCTTTACGCATAGCACTTGAAGACATGATGATTAAACCAACTAATACACTAATGTAAGGGATTGTATTAATTAATTCAGATGGTAATTGACCAAGTAATAAGATATTAACGATACCTTGAGCGATAGCAAATACGCCTGTCATAATAAATACTACGCCTAAGTTATTACCACCTACGGCAGCAGCCGCAATACCAATCCAACCACGGGATGCGGTCATATTATTTGAGTAAACAGATAAGTAACCCATTGATAAGTATGCACCACCCATAGCAGCGAATGCACCAGATAATAGTGAAGCAATTGTACGCATTAAGTTAACTTTAATACCTACGGATTCAGCCGCATGAGCATCAAGTCCACACGCTTTCATTCTTAAACCAAATGGTGTTTTATATACAATGATATAAAGAAGAATCATTAGGGCAATACAAATATAAGTTAATGCCAAGTGACCAGAGAAGATTTCACCAAGAACTGGGATATTTTGTAAACCTGGAATATCAATACGAGGTAACGTCTTACTAGGAAGACTTCCTGATTGACCTTTAGAACCAGTCCAGATTAGTAATAAATAAATTGCAAAGTCAGCACTAAATAAGTTTAAGGCAATACCGACCATGATAGGGTTTGCTTTCATCTTGATAGCGAAGAATGCAAGTACTCCACCACATAACATACCAACTAAGATAGCTCCTAGTAATCCAAGCCAAGCAGAACCAGTAATTGCACTGAAATATACGCCAAATAATGCGCCGAAGTTCATAATACCATCTACAGCGATATTAGAAATACCAGCAAGATTACCAATGTAAGAAGACATAGATGCATATACGAGAGGAGTACCTACACGAATGACAATAAAGATAAATCCAGCACTAAAGATTTGTGATAAAAGATCATTCATGGTTTTGTTCCTCCTTTAATAATTGTTTTGCACGCCATTTCTTCAAGAAGTATTGAGAAGAAATGAGTAGTGTTAGAATTACTTCTACAATGGAAATCATCTTAACGTCAATTACTGCAGATGAGTTAGATAATAATTGTGCACTTGCACGTAAGTAACTGATACCAAATGCAGCAATAACTACACCGATTGGATCGTTTTTACCAAGGGTTGCCATTAATGCACCGGTAAATCCTAAACCAGGTAATGTAGACCATGTAAATGCTTTATACATACCTAATAATTCAACAGAAGCACCAACACCACCGATTAAACCAGCTAAGAAGTGAACAACCATAAACATTCCAAATGCGCCCATTCCAGAGTATTTAGCAAAGTTAGGATTGATACCTGTAATACGAATGGAATAACCAATCTTTGTCTTATATAACAAGATATATACAAGAATAGTTGTTACAATCGCAATAATTAAACCTGAATGGACTTGGGTTTTAGGAATAATATTTGTTAATCTTGCACTGGCTACAAATGGTGCTGATTGATAACCTGTAACACCAGGTAATGCAAGACGAGTTTTAACAATATAGAAACCAATACCAAACAAGATACTGTTCATCATTAAGGACACAACCATTTCATCCGCATTAAACTTTTGTTTAAGTAGAGCAGGTATTAAAGCAATTATTCCACCAACTAAACCACCAACAGCGATACAAATGAAGGAATCAATAAAGCCATTTCCTGTTAACAGATTTTCGTTTATTGCAAAGAATGTAGCGATAACACCAGAGAAGTAGAAGATACCTTCTGTAGCAAGGTTGAATGCACCAGAACGGAAATATAATAGTGTAGCAAGACCTGCAAATGTTAATGGAATAAACTTAACTAATACATATCCAAAGTATCTAGGATTCTTAAATGGATAAGTTAATAAAGAAATAAAATCTTTACCAGGTTGATTACTTACAATACATAGAACAATAAATGTAACAAGTAATGTAATAAGAATAGATACTAGAATTCTTAAGGCTTCAAATGGTTTATCGTCTGTAAGTCTAAACTTTTTCTTTTCTGTTTTATTCATATCTTACTTACATGCCTCCATGATTTCTTCTTCGGACTGTATTTTTGTGCCTAACATATAAAGTCCTAATTCATTTTCTGTTACATTGTGTAAGTCTTTGAAGTAAGCAACAATCTTACCTTCGTACATAACAAGTAATGAATCACTTACGGACATAACTTCATTTAAGTCGGCACTGATTAATAGAATAGCTGCGCCATTATTTCTCATATCAATTAATTGTTGATGGATATAATCGGCAGATCCAATATCAATACCACGTGTTGGCTGTTCAGCAATCATACATTTAGGAGCAGTTTTCCACTCTCTAGCAACTACGACTTTCTGAATATTACCACCAGATAATGAATTGATTGGTTGTTTTTCAGATGAAGTTTTTACACTGAACTTTTTAATTAAATCTTTAGATGTTTCACGGATTGGTTTTTCTTTTAAGAATACTTTTCCGGAATAATCATCTTTTTCATAATATGTAGAAATTAAGTTATCTTGGATACTTGCACTTCCTGCGATACCGTCAATCATTCTATCTTCAGG
>NZ_CAKRNY010000095.1 GCF_934371575.1 uncultured Blautia sp.
TGCGGTGAAAAGATTGTTCTGGTAGAGCTGGATCAGCTGTTGAACTGGTTGTCTCATGAGAACTCCTCTGGCTGCTGTTCAGTCTGAAACAGTCTGAAAAGCAGCGGTCTGTTATTTTCTTGTGTCGGGTACCTTCACTAATTATACAAATAAAGAGGGGGAAAGGTTACAAAAAATTTTAACTTTTCACCTTCTATGAATTATGCTAAAATACACCCAAAACATACTTTAAAAGAATCTATCAGGCAAATATTCCAGATCTGTGTGGGAAATTTACTTGATTCAGTTAAAACAGAAGGAGGTTTTCTCATGGAATTTCAAACACTTATTGAGAACAGAAGATCTGTGCGTAAGTACAGTTCCCATACGAATGTTACCAAAGAACAGATCCAGCAGCTTGTACAGGCCGCTTTGGAAGCACCATCATGGAAGAATACAGAAACAGGTCGTTATTACTGTGTTTTATCAGAGGACATGAGTCAGAAGCTTCGTAAGGAATGCCTGTGTTACGCCAATAACGATATCAAAACCGAGCATGCAGCCTTGATCGTCACCACCTTCGTACATAACCGTGCCGGTTTCCAGACAGATGGCACTCCGGATAATGAGATTGGAAATGGATGGGGTTGTTATGACCTTGGTCTTCAGAACGAAAACCTGATTCTGAAAGCCACAGAGCTTGGTCTTTCCACTCTGATCATGGGACTTCGGGATGGGGACAAAATTCGTGAAATGCTTTCTATCCCGGAAAGTGAAACTATTGTTTCCGTTATTGCTGTAGGAAAAGCGGATGAGGAGCCAGGCCGACCGAGACGAAGAGAGCTGGAGGATGTTTTGAAGTTCTTTTAGAACGCATAAAAAACTGGCACCTCAAAATAACTTGACATTTAAACAACTATAAGAATATTATGATATCAGAACTAAAATCAGAAATGAGGGATTTTATGGAAAAATCAACGGTATATTTCACCGACTTCCGCTGCAAGGTCGGCACAAGCCAGCTGGACAAGTTGAAAAACCTGTGTATTGCAGCCGGAATCAAAAACATTGATATGGATGGTAAATTCGTTGCCATCAAAATGCATTTCGGAGAGCTTGGAAACCTTGCGTTCCTGCGCCCCAATTATGCAAAAGTAGTAGCCGATCTTTGTAAGGAGCTTGGCGGAATGCCATTTCTCACAGACTGCAACACCCTTTATCCAGGAAGCCGTAAGAATGCCCTGGAGCA
This sequence comes from uncultured Blautia sp., assembly GCF_934371575.1. Lineage (GTDB taxonomy): Bacteria > Bacillota > Clostridia > Lachnospirales > Lachnospiraceae > Blautia_A. The sequence continues at coordinate 1,229 of NZ_CAKRNY010000095.1, forward strand.
TATGGATTGCGCAAATCTGAATGGCTTTAATACTATCACCACTGGTTGTCAGATCATTATCGGTGACGGACTTCGCGGTACCGATGACGTGGAGGTTCCTGTAGAGAATGCAGAATACTGTCCTACAGCCAGAATCGGCCGTGCTGTAATGGACGCTGACATATTCATCAGCCTTACTCATTTCAAGGGACATGAAGCCACCGGTTTCGGCGGCGCAATCAAGAATATTGGTATGGGCTGCGGAAGCCGTGCTGGAAAAATGGCGCAGCACAATAGTGGTAAACCAGTTATCGAAACAGACCTTTGCCGTGGCTGCAAACGCTGCGCAAAAGAATGCGGAAGTGACGCTATTACATATCCGGAGAAAAAGGCTATTATTGATTATGATAAATGCAAGGGCTGTGGACGTTGTATCGGTGCCTGCAGCTTTGATGCCATTCATAACCCACACAGCAATTCCAATGAGCTTCTCTGCCGTAAGATGACAGAGTATGCACAGGCAGTCTGTCATGGACGCCCATGCTTCCACATTGCCCTGGTTCAGGACATCAGCCCGAACTGTGACTGTCATGGAGAAAATGATGCGCCAATCCTGCCAGATATCGGAATGTTCGCAAGCTTTGATCCGATTGCTCTTGACCAGGCCTGTGTAGATGCCTGTCTTGCTGCAGAACCAATCCGCAACAGCCAGCTTGGCGACAACCTTGCGAAGCCGGAATGGCATTGCCACCACAACCACTTTATGGATTCCAATCCGAATGTAGAGTGGGAGGCAACTCTGGATCATGGACAGAAGATTGGACTTGGCTCCAGAGATTATGAATTGAAAAAGATTTGATTCTTGTAAAATCTTTAGTTATTGTTTTGAGTTAATAAATTTTCTATAAAAAAGTTCCGGTATGAATGATTTCTGTCATTCACCGGAACTTTCTATTTACATGAACAATAAGCCAAAGTTCGTGCTTGCACAAAGCCTTGACGGCTACCACGATAACGGGCAAAACTCGCAGAGCGTATTTTATGCTTCTTCTATAATCTTCACACCCCATGCTGGCATTCTAAGTGCGGCTTTATTTTCAACTTGCACATCTTCTAGCAATTCTGTACCATCTTTATAATCATACGGCATTTCCAGTTCTACAGCAGAATAGTTCAGGAAATAGCGGACTATTTTGCCAAGGTCGTTGGTTCCTTTTCGAACGATAACTGGGTACTGGTATTCCGGGATTTCCACGCCGTCATCCGGAAGCACAGCCTTATAAACAGCTTTTAATGTATCTTCGTCGGTCATGCAGCCAATATATACCGCCTGTCCTTTGCCGTAGTGATTTCGGGTGATGGCGGCGTAGTCTTTCCAGTTGTAGTGATCGTATGAAGCCAGCACTTCAGCTCCATCCAGCACTAGAAGCTCCATAAATACCTTTGCTTCTGGCAAACTATTTTTCTTGGAAATAATCTCCCCGGTTAATCCCACATTCTTCGGGAAGGTAAACTGATCATAATGCACTCCCAGACAGTTTTTCAGCATATGCGGCTGCACCTCATGGCTTACCTTCACATTTTCATTTGCAAAAGCAGTTTTAAAGGACGCGATCAGCGTTCCGCCATTTTCCACATACTGATTTAACCGTATGAGAAGCTCATCAGGTGCAGCATAAAGGGCTGGTACCACAATTACCTTATATTGATCCAGATTCTCAGATTCCGGCCATATGAAATCACATTCCACATTCATTCGATACAGAGTATCATACATCCAGCGTACTACATCATTATAGCCGATCCCACCATTTCCAGCGGTTCCTGGTGCCTGCTCCTGTATTCCAAACCAGTTCAGAGCAGTAAGCGCTTCATTGCTGACCAGTACTGCCACTTCATTTTTCTTCTTCAGATTAACCAGATGTTTTCCAAGGCGGGCAAACTCATTACCAATTATGCAGGCTTCCCTGTAAGTGGCATTCTCCCGGAAATCATGACTAAGAATTCCTTTCCAGTAGGTTTCACAGGCATTGTGAATGGAATGCCAGTGCCAGTACATCACACTATTTGCTCCCGATGCCAGGTGACTGTATGCCTGTAATCTCAGCTGTCCTTTATATGGTGTCCATCCAGGAAATCCCTGTGCTTCGGTTTCAATTACCAGATAGTTGTCCAGTTTCAGGGATCGGATCAAATCTCCACCAAATGCAATTTCTGCGCCAGTGAGGTCATCCTGTGTAGGATGGTAAATATCAGTTCCTGCAATTGTCAGGCACTGGGATGCATGGAGATGGTTTACATAAGGCTGAATACCATAGGAATATCCTCTCCACTCAAAGTCCAGGTTATGGGTCACAAACTGGTCTTCTCTTCTGTATTCATTTACAATGTCTGCCTGCCAGCTTAAGAATTTGTCAACCAAAGTTCTCTGGAATTTCTCAAATTCTGCGCCAAGACTTCCATTGATAGTGCCACGCACATCCGGGAAATCCTCCCAGGCGTTGATCCGGTTGCTCCAGTAATCCAGACCGAATTCATAATTCATAGCGTCCAGATCATCGTGGAATTTTTCACGGAGATATTTGACAAACTGCTCCTGCACGTTTTTGCCCGCAGTTCCGTAATATTTCGTTTCGTTATCCAGCTGAAAACCGATGACGCACTTTCTATGTGCTGTGCGCTTCATCAGTTCCCGGATCACACGCTCCGCATAGAAAAGGTACACCGGATGGGTAATATCCATAATCTGACGGGCACCGTAAATACCTCTTCCCTTTACTGTCTCAGCCAAAACATCCGGATGCGCCTTCACCATCCAGGTAGGCACAGCGTAGGTAGGCGTACCGATAATCACATTGATTCCTGCCTCTTCCATTGCATCCATTACTCTTTCTACATGGGAAAAATCAAATACCCCTGGCTGCGGCTCACAGGTGCTCCAAGTAGACTCGGCAATTCGAACCGTGTTGATCCCTGCTTTTTTCATCATTTCCACATCTTTGTCCAGGCGGTCATACGGCATATACTCATCATAATATGCTGCTCCGTAAAGAAGTTCTTTCATATTCATCCTCCATTACTTTTTATGGCATTATATCTTAGCTTGTAACTTATCTCAAATATAGTATAATTGTTACAAATAATCAATTTCAATTTCGTCTATACAAATAAACTCAGAAATGGAGTACCTGATATGAAAAATATTTTTTCTGCCAGTTCCAGCGCTACAAGTCTTTTTTCCTGTTTTGTGCGGCACTGGAAACAGTTACTGGCGGCAATTGTAATACTAAGCGCGATTGTCTTTGCCGGACATAAGCTTTATCTTTTTTATCCTTACCTGAATCTGCCCCATGTAACTGCTGCCGATCTGGACGCCCTTGATCTGGATGGTTACGACAAGGTGATGTTCGTCGCACACCCGGATGATGATCTGCTCTGGGGCGGACGGCATTTGATTGAGGACGATTATCTGGTAGTGTGTATGACCCGTGGAAATGATCCTGTTCGAAGCGCAGAATTTAAATCTGTAATGGAAGCCACCGGGGACAAATATCTGATTCTTTCCTATCCGGACAAAATCGGAAAAAATCGCAGCAGCTGGAGCTACTGGAAAAAAGATATGGAAGCAGATATTGCCACAGTCCTGAACTACAAAGACTGGAAACAGGTTGCCACTCACAATGCAGACGGTGAGTACGGTCATCATCACCACCAGATGACTCACCAGCTTGTAAAAAAAGCCTATAAAAAGACAAACTGCAATGCTGATTTCTATTCTTTTGGAAAGTATTATGTAAACGACAAGGTTCCCTACGACCTTGAAGAAATGCCTAAAGATCTTTATATACAGAAGCGCAAGCTGGCAAAGCTCTATGTCAGTCAACGGACTACCGTAAGGAAAATGTATCATATGCTGCCCTATGAGTACTGGCAGAAAACTACAATTCAGAAATAAGGGATAGCATCAGAGTCTGTTTGAAACACGCTCTAACGGGCAGCCGCTCTTAATTAAGCGGCTGCCCGTTCCTGATTTATTCCTGCTCGATCAGCACTTTCTTTCCACAAAATGCAAATCCCAAATGTCTGATATTTTCTTTTCGAATTCCCCTTGCCATAAGCTCCGCATCATAATTTCTTTCCGCAATCTGCTGCAAAGCGTTCTGTGCGGTTTCCTCCAGATTCTTTTCACGTTTTGCTTTATGCACTTTAAATTCTATTACATATGCTCTTTTATTTTTTTCCAGGGGCTCCAGCATAATATCGTAGCGTCCCAGACCGCTTTCCCTGTTAGAGGTAATTCTGTATTTATCTGCAAGGTCAACCATCAGACCCAGTACAAAACCATGGTAAAACCGCTCCGGTTCCTCCTGCTCTTCTGCCTTTTTTCCGGTATCAAAAAAGCTGAACGTCTGCATCGCAACCTGATTCATATACTGATTCATGTAATCCAGGTCATCTGACAATAACGCTTTAATAAAATCGTTGTACCTTGCGGACACATTACCAAACCATCCCTGAATCATGCGCCGGAACATATTCTGCACTTCAAAATTAGTCAGAGAAAGAATATAATTTCCGCC
>NZ_CAKRNY010000096.1 GCF_934371575.1 uncultured Blautia sp.
AAATGTTGCATCTCCTTGAGTGATATTTCCTGTTTCTATATCTTGTTTTTCAATCTCTATATCAGCGTATAGAAGTTCGAAGTTTACTTTAAAGTTTGGAGTAGGGTCTTTTCTTTTTGCTAAATATACAACCTTTTGTTCTCCATCACCACCATATACGATATTACATTCGTATGATGAAACGTTGCTTTGATAAGTTATATTTCTAGCATAATCTTCTGATGTTATTTCGTAAGTAACGCTATTGCCATTTACACTAGCATTTACTCCTTTACTAGATGAAATATTAAAGTTTCCTAAAACACCTTTTGAATCTGTGACAGTAACAGGAGTATTAAGTCCCATTTTGATTGTTGAATTATGGAATGAAGGTCTTCCTTGTGGTTGATTTCTTAACCGATTTATTTCATCAAGTTCAGGTGATACATCTAAGTATGAAGAACCATCTGGTGTATATGGATCATACCATCTAGCAACAACTTCCCAAATCAATAACTGAGTTGCAACATAATATCGACTTGTTTGATGCCCTGGGTAATCATATCCGTAGTAAGAGATTTCCCAAATAGCTTGTCTTTGCCACTCATTTAACGAATCCCAATAGATATAATTTTCAGGATATTGACCACTTTCAGTAAATAATACTCCTGGTTGAATACAAAATACTGTATTACCGTTAATTGATATATGTGTGATATATGTGTATCCAAAATCATTATCAAACACAGGTATTTTTGCATATCTTTCTCCAATATGTGGTGTATTGATAGAGAAAGTACTGATACCTTCATTTTCTGTTGAACCAAATACTTCGTCTATTGATCCTAGTTCAACAATTTCTTCTGTAGCATCATAACCTTCTTCGTTATTTTCTTCAGCGAATACAGATATTGTTCCTGTATTCATTGAAGTAACCATAATAAAAGTTGCCAAGAGTGTACTTAGCAACCTACTAAATTTATTTTTCATTTCCTTTTCCTTTCGTTACTTGAAATTAAAAAAGAACTCATTTATTTGAGTTCCAAAAGTGTTATTGAATTAACTGACCATTGCTCCATAAGTTTAATCCATAATAAGCAACACTATGGTCATTTCGGTATACTGGCTGAACAGAATAATTAGTTATTTCTATTTCGCCAAAATACATTACATCATTAAGATAATACTCTCCTTGATTTTCTGCTTCTTGTTCGCCCGAAAAAGTTGCGAAATAATAATTTGAATCTAAAATCTTATCACAAGGAAGATTTGGATCTACACCAACTTCACAAGCAACAGGTGAGGGAGTAGGTTTTGTTAGTTCTTCTGTTACTGATTCTTGTGTTTTTGGTTTTTCCACTGGAACATCAGGAATGCTAACAACTTCTTCTTTTTCTATCACAGGACTAGTAGTATCTTTCTTAGTTTGCGTTTCTTGCTTAACATTGGCTTGCTTACTAATAGTTTCTTTTTGAATTATCGGCTTATCTTCGATTTCTTCTTTTGCCTTGATATTAGAATCTTCACTTATTCCTTTTTCAACTATTTTTTCGTTTGAAGATTTAATCACTTCAGTTTCAACGTTACTTGCTGAAAGAGAATTGTTTGATAACTCATTTACTTCTTTTGGATTAGTACAACCACTCAGCAATATTACACAAGTTAATAAACCGACTAATACTTTTTTATTCATAAAACTTCACCTCTAACATCATCGTAATAACTTCTTTAAAAAAAGACAAAGATGCGATTACCTATAAGATACTTATATTAAGAAGATAGAGTATATTAAGAGGTAGTTATATATTTTTTTCTTGAGGTAGTAAAGAATATACAGTAAGTATTAGGGGATAGAGTGTGAGAAAGGGGAATATACCAAACATGTCTATCTAGAATCACGATCACGATTTCGTTGTAAGAACTTGTTGTAGTGTTCTAGAGCTTTGCATACATAATCTTCAGTTTCACTTATGGACATAGATTTTGGAAGTAAATTTCTAACTCGATCACCTCTAAAGACAATCTTTTCTTTTTGATTTGGTTTTTCTTCTTCCATAATGACTTGAATAACTTCAGTTGTTAGTTTACCTTCATCAAATAACTTTCGCATACGAATTGTTTGTTCGTGTGAAGGAGTTAATTCATTCCCATCGATTTCATCAACAACATCTCTTTGTGCATCTTCATCAAGATATGAAAGCTCAACAGCAGGTCTCATCTTGATACGTCCTTCATCAACAAACTCCAAAAGTTCTGGAACTAAATTTGTTAAACGGATATAACGGTAAATTTGATTTCTGCTATCCCCACATTCTTGTGCTAATTCATCTGAAGCTCTTAACTTCGTCCCCAGTGGGGATAAAGTTAAATCTGTTCTTTTCCCTTGGCGATTCATAGCATCTAATCGCATTTTATATGCAAAGGCTTTTTCAGATGGAAGTATTTTAGATCTTTGACAATTACTTTCAACCATTAAGATAGTAGCTTCGTCTCTTGTAAGTTCGACAACTTCACATCTTAGAGTATCTAGCCCCACAATTTCACTCGCTCGTTTTCTTCTATGTCCGGATATTAACTCATATCTTCCATCTTCTTTAAGTCTTACCGTTGCAGGTGTAATAACTCCTCTTTCTTTGATGCTTTCAACAAGCTGCATCATATCTTCATCATCTTTTACTTTAAAGGGGTGATCTGGAAAATCATCAATATCACTTATTGGAATATCTTTAATTTTAGAAAGTTTTTCATCATCTCTTTGTTCTTGAGTGGAGAATAAGTCATCTAGACTCGTAAGAGTGAAGTCGCTCTTTCTTGCGGTCATCAGCTAACACCTCCCTTGTAAATTCGGTATATGCTTTTGATACTGAACTATTAGGTTCATAAGCATATATGCTTTTTCCTTTTGATGAAGTTTCAGCAGCTTTGATACCAGATGGTATCTGTGTTTTGTAGATTTTGATACGATTACCAAAGTTTACTCTTAATGCTTCTTGAGTGCTTTTAGCTAAGTTGGTTCGATTATCAACTATAGTTAATAAGATTCCTTCAATGTTTAATTTAGGATTGATATATTTCTTAACTCTACTAACAGTCTGAAGTAATTGAGTCATTCCTTTAGCTGGTAAAAACTGAGCTTGTACAGGAATAATTACACTATCAGCAGCACTTAAAGCATTTAGAGTTATCATACCTAAAGAAGGCATACAATCTATTAAGACATAATCGTAATTGGATTTAACTTCATTAAGATAAGTCTTAAGCGTTGTTTCTCTGGACATTGCATTAACTAGATTAAATTCCATAGCTGATAATTCTAGATTAGAAGGTAATAAATCTACTCCTTCAATATGATGAAGGATGCCACTTAATGGATTGTTATTACTTTCTTTAATCACATCAATAAGTTTACTAGCTAAAGTAATATTAAGATTGTCACTATCTTGCCATCCTAAAGAAGTGGTTAGATCACCTTGTGGGTCTGCATCAATAAGTAATACTCTTTTACCTTGCATAGCTAAACCAATACCAAGATTTACTGTTGTAGTCGTCTTGCCAACTCCACCTTTTTGATTGCATATCGCAATCACTTTGCAGTTTGACATTTAATTGTCCTCCTTTCTACATTAGCCATAAATCTACATATGGCTATGTAAAGTCAAGAGAACATCTTGACTATAAATGTTAATTGTTTACTAGTATTTATCTCATCCCCTAGTAAGGGAAGTTAATAGGTAGTAAGTAGCTTTCTTACATCATAGGAATCTCACCTCTGCCGGGTTCTCCGCCAGCTCCGTAGAGAAGTATCATTATAATTTCAACTGTCATTGCCATATTAGAAGCTATCTAATACTTATATCAGGAGTTCTCGCTCATCCTATATTGTTATGTATTCATAGGGTTGTGGCGTACTTGATAAGGTAGCTAATCATTGAAACTAAAGTCCTATTAACTTGAATATTCAATTTTCAAAAAACAACTGTAAAAGTTAAAATTTTTAACCCCTACACTTGTTTGGACAGGGAAAGGCGAAACCAAACCCTAAAATTGAAAATTTCTTAAAAAAGTTATCAAAATGTTATCAAAATATTAAAAACACTCATTTAAGAGGGATAAATATTCCTTTATAGTGTAGTATTAAGAAATAAACAAACTTTAATTTGGCAAGGAGTTTTAATAGCATGAAAAAGAGATTTCTTAAAATTGTGATAGGGATTGTTTTTGTTTGCATTTTATTCGTTGGATTTCTTTATGCAAACAATAACATCGGTATGACTTCGACCAATTTGGAAACGGATATTCGTTCATCGCAGAAGATTAAAGATGATTGGGCGCTTGATGGGAGCGTTTCTAACACGATGGCTGCTTATATTTCTTATTCTCAAGACATGAGCGACCACACTTTTTTCGTCTATGTCAATCGTCCAGGACTTTCCTTCGGATATTTTTTTCGTGGAGGTGGAACTCTTTCGGGGATTCAAAGAGGAATTGTGGAGTTTACTGTAGAGGGATATAATGAACGAGCATTTATTTCTATGAATCAACAGCAGGTGCAACAACTTGAAATAGATGATGGCAACACAATTCAAGTGGTTGATATTGACCGCAATAAACCTTTTGCGATTGTCTTGCCTATAAATGCGGGTAATATTACTTTTTATGATGTAAATAGAAATACTGTGGAATATCGGAATAATCCTCTTTGACAAATATCAGTTTGTCGATAAAAAAAATATCCCTTTACTTATGAATAATCATAAGCAAAGGGATTTCTATTTATTTAACCATTTTAAGTAAGATATCATCTACTGCATATTGTCATATCATATTGAAAATCCTAGGCTATATTAATACCACGATAGATGTTCTTGAGTATTTGGACATAGTTGCATGGATTTATACATTACTCATTCATGACAGTGACTTGTTTACAAATCTGCAAAATTACAACAAAATTTATGTCTTTAGATAGGTTAAATACTCATAGAATTGTATAATAGTACTAGGAAATACGTTCATGATGAAAACAAGAAAAAACCATGGAATAGAATACAAAGAGAAAAGTTAGTGTTGAAGAATTGAATGAATTATCAATTGTTGGTGGTAATGATGGAAATCCAGAACTCAGATGTTCTATTTCTAACATTATCATTACGACTGTTTTAGTATCATTAGTGTCTATTTCATATTTTACTACTAGTCCAGAGCAGTGCAAGTTAATTGGACGTATTCCCGCGTCTATTCGAATCACTGCTCCAAGTTCGTATAGATGAGTAGAGAGGATTTATGTGTATGGCAGAAAAGTTTTATGATAATAGAAATTTTAAAATACTTAAAATAAACAAAAAAACAGAAAATATTAGTATGTTGATTATTACGTTATGTACATTGCTACTATTGGTATTTTTTTT
>NZ_CAKRNY010000097.1 GCF_934371575.1 uncultured Blautia sp.
ACAAGCGGATAGACAACATTGATCGCGGCGAGTGCATTTGTTCCAACATAAGCAGAAACAAAGATTCCGTCAACGATTGTATAAACAGTAGTAAATAATGAGGTCAGATAAGTCGGGATGATAAAGCGTAATAATTTCTTTAATCGAATCTCATCTACCGAACGAAAAATAAGAGTTTTTTCCATTGGGAAGCCTCCTTGTTAAAAAAAGTCTCTTAGTATATAGTAAACCTTAAAGATACTTGAAGGTCAATAAAAAGATTTTCTGATCATTATGAATAAGAAGAAACGATACTAGCGTGGAAAAATATGCAAAACATAGAATTCACAAATAAATCAAAAAATGGGATTGATATTCGCAGAAACAGTGACTATAATTTTAAAATTGGTAATAGAAGTAATGAGTGGATGAAAGATGTCTAAGGAGGAGTTAGATATGAGCAATCAGGAAAATGTATTTGAAACAATTTTAGCACCTATGACCGGTACAGCAGTAGCAATCACAGAAGTGCCGGATCCTATTTTTATAGAGAAGATTCTTGGAGACGGAATTGCAATCGTTCCGACAGAAGGAAAGGTTGTAAGCCCGATTGACGGAACTGTATCAAAAGTGGCAGAGACAGGCCACATTTACGCTGTTACATCCGATAACGGAGTAGAAGTTGTGATACATGTAGGCCTTGAGACAGTCGCACTGAATGGAAAATGCTTTCAGATCCATGTGAAAGAAGGAGACGAGGTAAAAGCAGGAGATTTACTTGCAGAAGCAGACCTTGAGTTTATCAAAGAGACAGGACGTAATTCCATCACACCAATCGTCATCGGTTCAAACCTTGAAGGGAAAGAACTTGTATGCGAAGAGGGAGAAGTTCAGGCCGGAAAGACTGTTATTATGGAAATCAAGCAGAAATAAGAAGTCGGAAGATATTGTTCCAGAATCGGTTTAGCTTAGAAGGAAGGTTATAGTATGAAAGAAGAAAGATATTCAATCATATTCAGCAGCAAAACAGGAAATACAGCAGAGCTGGCCAATGCGATCCGTGATGCATTGCCGCAGGAGAATTGTGATTATTTCGGAACAAGCGAAATCGAAGAACCGGTATCGGAAATGCTTTACATTGGTTTCTGGACAGATCAGGGAAATGCAGATAAATCCGCATTGGAATTATTGCAAAGAATAAAGAACAAGAAAGTCTTTCTGTTTGGAACAGCCGGGTTTGGTGAGAATGAAGCATATTTTCAGAAAGTTCTGAATAACGTTAAGAGTTCTATGGATAAAAGCAACCAGGTAGTTGGTGAGTATATGTGTCAGGGAAAGATGCCGCAAGCGGTGAGAGACCGTTATGTGAAAATGAAAGAACAGCCGGATCATATGCCGAATCTTGATCTGCTGATTGCAAACTTTGACCGGGCATTATCACATCCGGATAAGGATGATTTGGATAAATTGAAAGAGCTGGTTAGAGGGTAGAAAAGCAAGAGGAAAGAAGAAGTCTTCAGTACATGAGTACGAGGGCTTCTTTTTTAATGGAGAAAAAGTAACAGAGGAGATTTCAAAAATAAGAATAAAAGTGTTAAAAACGTGAATAATAGAAGAAATATGTTTGAAAAACGTGAAATAATTACAAATATAAGCTAATAAAACGTGATAAATAGATTGACATAGGCTCATAAAACGTGATAACCTTGAAAAAAGGAGGGAATTCTATGTATTTAAAAAGAAAGATAGATGAGTATCTGTTAGAGTGGAAAGAAAAAGAAGAAAGACTTCCGTTAATTATAAAAGGGGCAAGGCAGATTGGAAAAACGGAATCTATTAATCACTTTGCAAATCAAAATTATGGCAATATTGTAAGTATAAATTTTGTATTGGAATCGAAATATAAAACAATACTGAGTGATGGATATGCTGTTGAAGATATTATAAAGAATATTTCAATGATAGATACATCCAAAAAATTCATCGAGGGAGACACATTGATTATCTTTGATGAATTACAGGAGTTCCCGGATATTGCAACTGCGTTGAAATCATTTAAAATCGATGGAAGATTTGATGTCATATGTAGTGGTTCTTTACTTGGAATCAATTACAGAAAAATCCATAGCAACAGTGTGGGATATAAAACAGATTATGAAATGTTTTCAATGGATTTTGAAGAATTTCTGTGGGCGAAAGGATACTCAGAGAAGAATATTGAAGATATACTAAAACATATGCAGACAGGAACTCCTTTTTCAGAAACAGAATTATCAGTTTATAAGAAACTGTTTTTAGAATATTGCGTACTTGGTGGCATGCCTGCAGTAGTAAAAGTATATATTGAAAAAAACCTCTTTACAGATACGATAGAAATCCAGAAGCAGATTCAAATGGATTACGAAGAGGATATCAGAAAATACGCTGAGGGTTTGGATCAGACTAAAATTGTAAGTGTCTATCGGAACGTACCTGTACAGCTTGCAAAAGAAAATAAGAAATTTCAATTAAGTAAAATAGACAAAAAAGCCAGAAGCCGAGAATATATGGGATGTATAACCTGGCTTGAAGATGCAGGCGTGATTACTATATGTTATTGCCTGCAATATCCAGAACTTCCATTGAAAGGAAATTATGATGACTCAAAATTCAAAATCTATTATCCGGATACAGGATTATTGATTGCTTCACTAGATGAGGAGGCACAAGAAGATCTTCGGGCAAATAAAAATCTTGGAGTATACAAAGGAGCCTTATATGAAAATTTTGTAGCAGAGGCATTTGTAAAACAGGGACTTGGACTGTATTATTATAAAAAAGAAAATGCTACTTTGGAAGAGGATTTTTTTGTAAGAACAAAAGATGAGCTGGTTCCGGTAGAAGTGAAAGCAAACAAGAACCGTTCTAAGTCATTGAGACAATTGATATCCAGTGATTCTTATGGGGATATTCATTGGGGCATAAAACTTGCAGATAGTAATGTCGGAATAGAAGACGGAATTTATACATTTCCATACTTTTGTACATTCCTATTAAAACGATATCTAAGGGAAAAAGATGAAGAAAAATTTGTTTGACTTTTCGAAAAACAGGAAATATAATAACTACAAACGAGTAGCAAGTAAGCGTAAATCCAGTTTACCTGTTACTCGTTTTTCTTTTGTTAAAATAGAATATCGCCATGAAAAAGTGTGTAGCCTGTCAGCGTAAGTCCAGCTTATAAGACAAGGTGCGCACTTTTTTTGTGCAGAAAAGAGAGGAGTTAAAACAAAATGGCGGAAAGCAACAAAATGAAGGATATGCCGGTGAATAAGCTGATGGTCCAGATGGGAATCCCGATGATCTTATCTATGGCACTGCAGGCAGTTTACAACATTGTAGACAGTGCATTTGTAGGAAATATGAGAGTGGGCAGTGAGGCGGCATTAAATGCATTGACTTTGGTATTTCCAGTTCAGATGCTTATGGTAGCAGTGGGAATCGGAACAGGTGTCGGAACCAATGCACTTCTTGCAAGGACACTTGGCCAGGGGAACAACAAAAAAGCAGCAAAAGTAGCAGGAAACAGCTTGTTTCTCGGTGTGATCATTTATGTGGTCTGCTTACTGTTTGGTATCTTCGGGGTGAAAGCATACATTTCATCTCAGACAGTAGATGCAGAAGTACTTGAGATGGGAGTAAGTTATCTACAGATATGCTGCGTGATTTCTTTTGGTATTATATTCTTTTCTTTATTTGAAAAATTATTACAGGCAACAGGACGCTCCCTTTATTCTACAATCGGTCAGGTGGTTGGAGCGGTTGTAAATATTATTCTTGATCCAATCATGATCTATGGTATCGGTCCTTGTCCGGAAATGGGAGTGAAAGGTGCAGCCTACGCAACAGTAATTGGTCAGGTGGCGTCCGCAGTATTGCTGTTCATTTTCCATATAAAACTGAATAGAGAGTTTAAACATGATGTAAAATACATGAAGCCGGATGCCGGTGTTATAAAAGAAATCTATGCGATCGGACTTCCGGCGATCATTGCACAGGCGCTGATGTCTATCATGGTTTATGTGATGAATCTGATTCTGAAGTTTAATCCGTCAGCACAGACAGCCTATGGGTTATTCTATAAGGTGCAGCAGTTTGTTCTCTTCCTTGCATTTGGTCTGCGAGATGCGATCACTCCGATCCTTGCATTTGCTTATGGAATGAGAAGCAAAAAGAGAATCAGGGATGGCATCAAATACGGTCTGATCTATACGGTTGCATTAATGATTCTTGGAATTGCCATTACAGAGATTTTCCCTGGGGCATTTGCAACACTGTTCAATGCAGGACAGTCAAGAGAATATTTTATCGGAGCAATGCGAGTAATCTCAGTCAGCTTTCTGTTTGCCGGAATTAATGTTGCTTATCAGGGGATTTATCAGGCATTGGACGGTGGTGTGGAATCATTGGTAATTTCGCTTTTGAGACAGCTTATCATTATTCTGCCACTGGCCGGAATCTTTTCGATATTTGTCAGAAATGGTCAGATGGGAGTCACATTGATCTGGTGGGCATTTCCGATTACTGAAATAGTCTCATGCTTTGTGGGATATATATTCTTGAAGAAAATCAGAAAAAATAAAGTTGATGTTTTAAGTTAAGGAGGAGTAGAGATGGCAAAAAGAATCATTACAATCAGCAGAGAATTTGGAAGTGGCGGACGTTTTATCGGAGAAGAAGTAGCGAAGAAACTTGGAATTGCTTATTATGATAAAAATATCATTAATGAGATTGCAGAAAAGTCCGGTTTATCTCCGGAATATATTCAGGAAAATGCAGAGTTATCTCCGAAAAAAGGTTTGTTTGCTTATGCACTTGCCGGACGTGATATCACAGGAAAATCAGTAGAAGACATGGTGTATGAGGCACAGAGACAGGTTATTTTAGAACTGGCTGATAAGGAACCATGTGTAATTATTGGAAGAAATGCCGATTATATTCTGAAAGATCGGGATGATGTGCTGAATGTGTTTATTCATGGAGATGCGCCGGAAAAAACGCAGCGAATCCGTCAGATATATCATGTCAG
>NZ_CAKRNY010000098.1 GCF_934371575.1 uncultured Blautia sp.
CCCTTACGATAGTAAGCCATCAGATTATGTCTGTCTTCCATAAATGGAATCAGAGCACCGTACACAACAGTTTCTTTATATTCCGGATTCTTGCGAAGAGCAATCAGCTTCTTATAGAAATTAAGTACAGAATCCGGATCGCCTGATTCTTTTTCCACATTAATTGCGGTATAATTGGGATTTACCCGAAGCCATGGTGTACCGGCTGTAAATCCGGCATTTTCCCCACCAGTCCACTGCATTGGGGTACGGGCATTGTCACGGCTGCGGCGGGCAACAGCCTTCAAAGCTGCTTCAGGGGTAAGTCCTGCGTCAAGTGCAACCTTATACTCATCCAGAGTTGAAATATCATCCACATCGTCAATAGATTTGAATGGGATATTTTCCATTCCAAGCTCCTGTCCCTGATAAATAAAGGGAAGTCCACGAAGCATGAAATTCAACGCTGCCAGCATTTTCTTGCTTGTGTCACAGCAATCACCTTCTGGAATATAGTGGCTGACACCACGGGGCTCGTCATGGTTCTCAATAATATTGGAAACAAATCCGAAATCTCCCATTTTAGCCTGAGTCTCGAAGCAGCAGCGTTTGTAATCATCAGGTGTGATTTCTTTGCAATCATACCAGCCCTTCTCAGAACCTCCGAAAATGGTTTCGTTAAAGTCGAACATAGAAGAAAAATAACCATTGTTTCCAATGAAATCCGGAAGCTCCTCATCTTTGGCATTAAAAACTTCCCCTACAGAAAAGGCATCGTGAGGCTTGAATGTGCGGTCACGCATTTCTCCGAGAAATTCTCCGATTCCGGTAGCTTCGTCCAGCATTTTGTGAATGCTGCAGAGCCCGTCATCGCGGTCTGGTTCATAATCATGCATGGGAAGGGCTTTTTTGATGTTAATGATGGCATCAATGCGGAATCCGCCAAGTCCCTTATCCAGCCACCAGTTAATATTTTTGTATACTTCCTCACGAAGCTCTGGATTCTCCCAGTTCAGATCCGGCTGTTTCTTATGGAAAACATGAAGGTACTGCTTATTGGTGCCGGGCAGATCCTCCCATACAGGGCCACCGAAATAGGAACGCCAGTTGGTGGGAAGTTCGCCCTCTTTTTTATCCCTTAAATAAAAGAAGTTTCCATATTTTCCATCTGGATCCTCACAGGCTTTTTTGAACCATTCATGCTCGTCAGAGCAGTGGTTGACTACAAGATCCATAAGAATATACATGTCACGTTTTTTCGCCTCTGCAATCAGACGATCCATATCCTCCATGGTGCCAAAACGTGGATCAATGTCATAATAATCAGAAATATCGTATCCCTGGTCTGCCAGCGGAGAGCGATAGCAAGGAGAAAGCCAGATGATATCCACTCCAAGATCCTTCAGATAATCCAGTTTCTCTATAATTCCAGGCAGATCGCCGATTCCGTCATTGTTTGTGTCATAAAAGCTTTTGGGGTAAATCTGATAAGCAACTTTATCCTGCCACCATTTTCTATCCATAGTAAAAATCCTCCTTTATTTGCTTCTGGAATCTCATTATACATATATATTTTGGAAAAAACTTCCCTTTATTTGATGAAAAAGTACGAAATTATGACAATTCCTGGTTCTCTTTCCGGTATTTCAGCGGGGTTGTTCCTGTATATCTTCGAAACTCCCGGAGAAAATTCCCCATATTATTATAGCCGCAGTCCAGGCATATTTCGGTGACTGGCAGCGTACTGTTTCTTAATAACCGTACTGCCTGACGAATTCGGTATTCATTAAGATATTCAACTGGGGACATTCCAATTGCTTTTTTGAAAAAACGGCAGAAATATTGTTCATTTAGTCCGGCAAGGGAGGCCAGATCCCGGATGTATATTTTTTCCTGATAGTGATTCTGAATGAAGGTAATGGTGGTCTTTATGGTTTCTACCTGATGATTATTTGAGTGCTCGGTGTGGCAAAAAAGCTGATGGCTGGAAAGCTGGGCAAAAATCTGCAGCAAGGAGGCTTTTATAAGAAGCTGATCAGTTAATCCAACAACTGCTGTGCCAGACGCCCGGAAGGAGTGAAACTGAATGGCTTTGCTTATTGTTTCGAATACCTCGGGGAAATCGCAGTTTTGGAAAGCATTTATTATATGGAAAAAATTACTTTTTAAAGGTGGGAATACAGGGGAGTCTGCCTGGACAGATCTGGGAAAAAGTAACTGTCCATTTTGTAAAGGCTGAATGAGCTGGGCCTGAATGGTATCGTAAAAGGGTGCACAAAGAAAATCCGGATGAAAAACAAGAGCATATTCCAGCATATTTTCCAGGGAAAGTGTGCGGATGCTGTGCAATTCACCGGGATTAATGAAATAAAAGCATTCTGAAGATATATCAAAAGTTTCCATATTAATTTCAAGCCGGAAGTTTCCTCCAGGGAAATATAAGATTTCAATTTCTTTATGCCAATGATGTTTCACCATCATTCCCCGGCCGGTTATCTGGGTTCTATAAAAAGCGCAGGGAAAAGCCTGCGTGCCGTGGGGCGCATTTTCTTTTAGGTCAGGTGATGGCTGCTGGTACATAGTGTTGCCTCCAGAATGTGAAATGATAGCAAAAATGGAAATGATTTTGCGTTATATTGACGCTACCATGGATGGCAGGGAATGTCAATGGGGGAAGGCGGCAATTTGGCAGATACGCCACACCAGTAAAATACGAAGCATATTATTTGTTCCGTAGCTTGTCACTAAGCCAGAAGAATGTTAAGATAAAGATAAATAACTTCTGAAGGGGGCGAGAATATGACATACAGAAAGAAACTTCCCATTGGTATAGATAATTTTGAAAAGCTGATTCAGGAAGATTTTTATTATGTAGATAAAACAGGAATGATAGCAGAACTGTTGAAGAACTGGAGCGAGGTAAACCTCTTTACCCGTCCGCGCCGCTTTGGAAAAAGTCTTAATATGAGCATGCTCAAGACATTTTTTGAAATAGGCTGTGATAAAAACTTGTTTCAAGGACTGAAAATTTCAGAAGAAAAAGAATTGTGCAAAGAGTATATGGGACAATTCCCAGTCATTTCTATTAGTTTGAAAGGAGTAGAGGGACTGAACTTTGAGTCTGCCAAGGAGGGTCTTGCTTATATAATTGGCAAAGAAGCAATGAGGTTCTATTTCCTGAAGGATAGCCCCCACTTAACGGAAGAAGAAAAAGCAATATATCGGGGCTATATAGCTACGGAAAAAGGTGGTTTTACAATTGGCTCTGACGCGGAAAAACTGGTAACGGCAATTAATGGTCTTTCCGGTATGTTAGAAAAGCATTATGGAAAAAAAGTAATTCTTCTGATTGACGAATATGATGTCCCTTTGGATAAAGCCTTTCAATACGGTTACTACGAGAAGATGGTTTCCCTTATTCGAAATCTTCTTGGAAATGCGCTGAAAACCAACCTCAGTCTTTACTTTGCCGTACTCACAGGTTGCCTTCGCATTTCAAAAGAGAGCATATTCACCGGTCTCAATAATCTGAAAGTAATGTCCATTACCAACGTCCAGTTCGAGGAATACTTCGGATTCACAGACCCCGAGGTAAAAGAAATACTGAACTACTACGGCCTTATGGACCACTTTGATTCCATGAAAGACTGGTATGATGGTTACCGCTTCGGAAATCAGGACGTGTACTGCCCCTGGGATGTGCTGAGCCACTGTGACAATTTGCGTGCCAATCCCAATGCCAGACCGGAGGATTATTGGTCCAACACCAGTGGAAATGCCATTGTTCGCCGCTTCATCGATCTGGCAAATGGTAAAACAAAAAATGAGATCGAGCGTTTGATCGCCGGTGAAACGATCCTGAAAGAAATTAACCAGGAACTGACCTACGGTGAACTGGACAATTCCATAGAAAATCTATGGAGTGTACTTTTTACAACCGGTTATCTGACGCAGAGAGGTATAGCTGACGGAGACAAATATTATCTTGTAATTCCAAACTACGAGATCAAGAAGCTCTTTATCCGGCAGATCCGTGAGTGGTTTCGTTATCAGGCCGGAAGTGACCGCAAAACATTGGATAGGTTTTGCAATGCATTTCCAGATGGGGATGGAGCACTGATTGAAGAGCTTTTTAATGATTATTTGTGGAATACCATCAGCATTCGGGATACCGCTGCTCCAAATGAAAAGAAAGAAAACTTTTATCATGGAATTTTACTTGGAATTCTTGGCTTTCAGGATGACTGGATTGTGAAATCCAATGCAGAGTCGGGGATTGGCTACAGTGATATTCTCATCGAGACACGCAGAAACCGAGTTGGAATTGTGGTTGAAATAAAGTATGCAGAGGATGGCAATCTGGAAGCTGCATGCCAGAATGCACTACAGCAGATCGAGGATAAAAAATACGAAGCCAGATTAAAAGAAGATGGCATGCGAAGCATTATAAAATACGGAATAGCATGCTATAAAAAGGAATGCAAAGTGAAAATGGGAGACGCGTAAGCGTCTCCTTTTGAGATAGGTTTTTTGAAAAAAAGTAGAAAAAGTTTTTTGAAAAAAGTAGAAAAAGTGCTTGACTTCTCCTTGCGGCGGTGGTATAGTAAACAAGCTGTCGCAAGGAATTGCTTCTGAAATACTGAAAAATAAAATAGTTTTCAGAAAATTTAAAACAACTGTTGACAAATGACTGAACTTATGATAAAGTAATCAAGTCGATTGAACAGAACGACAGAAACAAACAACTTTAGACAGGATCTTGAAAATCTTAAAAACTTTTGAAAAAAGTTCTTGACAAGATTTGAAAGATATGATAAAGTAAACAGGCTGTCGCAAAGAGATGACAGCAGAACAACCTTGATAACTAAACAGTGAAACACATACGATTCTCGAAAATTCTTAACGAATCATCATTCAAAAGAATGAACTTTTTATAACAGTAATGACGAGAGATAACTAAGCTAGTTGGTTGTCTTGAGTGCATCAAACACTTTATCAGAGAGTTTGATCCTGGCTCAGGATGAACGCTGGCGGCGTGCTTAACACATGCAAGTCGAACGGGAAA
>NZ_CAKRNY010000099.1 GCF_934371575.1 uncultured Blautia sp.
CCACAAATTTTCCTCTTTTCTTTATATTTTTTCCATTTCTTTTAGAATTTGGACACACTTTGCTCACATATTCCTTTTATAATCCGATTTTTGACAGCTTTTAACGTAAAAAAGTCTCGCAGCCCGCTCTGGTGGCGGATTGTGGGACTTTTTTACATTTGATAAATATGCGTTGCGCTATCTATTTTTTTGTCAAAGAACAAATATTTCTCATCTACCAGTGGTTTTACCACTAGCTGACGCTGAGTGAGCCTTACCTCCGATGAAAGACTGGACAGTTTTCCTTCTTCTCGGTAGATGGCCTGTATCTGTTTCATAAACAAATGCACGATGGATTCTTTCCGGTAAGCTTTGGGCATGACTTCCAGCGCATCATTGAATTTACGCCGGCAGTGAACCCAGTAGCCCGCAATCCTCAGATTTTCACGCTTTTTTTCAAGTGTATGGTATACCTTGCACCACAATTCAAAGAGTAAATTACACATTACTTCAAATGCATGATTGTCTGATTCACCATGATTACTAAATTTTGTCCAATCCATATACTCCCTCCCCTGATTTTTCTTTATTTGATATTAGATACTTAAAACAGTAAACAGCTATATTAAATTGCAGATTCTGCGATTCTGGCAAGAAAACATTTTATAAAAAGGCAAGCCTAAATAGACTTGCCTCGCTAGATTTTCCTATTTATTTCAGTATATACAGGTTTTTGTAATATACTTGTGGATATCCTTATAATTTATATTCTTTATAAAGCTCCTCACGATACTCTTCATCCTCAGAGGCCTTCTCTGCATCTGAATAACGTTTGTTCTTCAAAAGAATATTCATAAGCGTCCCTAAACGGTTTTCACCTTTTTTTTCGCCATTTTCTTCAGCATAGGAAATCATACTTAACATATCAGCCACCTCCTTTTGTCGGACCGGTGTATCAGAGTCCGGGATATATGATAATACTTTTTTCTGATTACCAGAAAATAATCCATATAAAAAATCCACGAGTCCTTTTTGATCTTGTTTTTCTCCGCCAAGTCTTACGATGATTATTTCTAGAAGGTCTGCTTCGGCGGTATTAACCTTGATATCTGGTTTTGGGAAACCCTCGTTCTTATAATTCTGTATTTTGTAATAAGATATAGTATTCTGTAGTCTTTTTGGTATACCTTCAAGGCATATCCAAATGCTATATACTTTTTCTAGGTATTTATATGCAATTCCATTCCTGCCAATCTTATCTATCTGAGCTGACAGCTTACGGCATCCATAGTATATGCCTCTTTTTATAACTGGATAGCCAAGATCATATTCTTTCTGAAATTCGAAGTCAATATGAAGGTTTACCAGAATATTTTCTTTTGAATTTGGAAGCAGCGAACGGAATAAAACATCGAAAGTTGCCGGTGGCTCACCTGTGGCATTGGTTTCTGTTCTTTCTCCACGTATGGTTTGAACCATATCCTCTTCCACTAATGCAGTTCCTGTCTGAATAGTATCTCCCTCGATACAGTCCATGATTTCCTCTAATGAGCAGTCCTTGTACTCAGCTACCGTATATTTTAAAATATTTCCCATAATTGGTTTGTATGAGAATATATTTTTGGCAGATTTATCTCCCGATTCGTTTCCTTCTATGGAATCCATTGTTGCAGAAATACTGTCTTTTACGTTCATGAATTTCTCCTGACATTAGAAGTTATATTTGTATAACAATCATACAACAGAGCAAAAATTTCGTCAAATGTTTCTTCAGTTCAAACAATGATAAAAAAAGCATAAAGGTTAGATGCCTTAATGTAAGTCAAACAAGTTTTTAATAAATTTTTTAGAAATAGCTATAATGGAAGACTTGACAGATTGAGATAGACAATATATACTAATAGTAATAAATAAAAAGAAAAGAAATATTACATTGTAGAATATGCTTAAGTAAATTTGATTTATGAAATATTATCAGGTAATGCTAAACGGCATTAGATGGCAGCGCAGGAAAAGAACGTAATTATATGACACCAAATATCACTAAGTAGTACCAAAAGATCAATGAAGGGGACGAAAATTAACCTGGAAACTGTCACATTTGGTGTTCCAAAAAATTGTTTGTTCCGTGTGTTATTGAGTGTTATCTAGTACTAAATGGTATCAAATGACACACAATATCATGTACAAGATGGTATGAGATAGCACTATATATTGCGAAATTGGCGTAGATGTAATCTGCTAATCACAGACATCCGGGAAGCTAAATGCGACTCTCGTGGTCACTTTATCCTTGTCTTTCATAATAGAGTTGACTTCCCCGCCGATATAGCGGGCTGCTTTGTCAACACTAAGCAATATTTCGTCACTAAGTGCTAATTTTCTCATACTATTCCTTTCAATAATTGTGCATATACAACAATAAAACCATGAATTTTTAGGAAATGTAACTTGCTGTAATATGCGTTTTAGGACTCAAAAATCTGTCTTTTCGTTCTAAAAATCTGAAAAACAGAGGGTCACTTTTAAGCCGGTTTTTTGGTTAAAAATGGGTTTGGTCACTTTTTTCTATTTTCAAGCAAAAAAATAACCTCAGCATCTGGAAATGCGTGAGACCATTTTGATACCGGAAAACAGGACCATTAACAGTGCTTTTTATTATAAACAGAAACGCTTAGAAGTTCAAGTATATAATTTTTATTCGGGAAAATTCAGAAAATCGTGGGATTTTTCGCATTGAAATGACCATTATATAGAAAATCCGGCTAGAATAACAGGAAAAAAGTATAAAATATCGGGTAGTATCAAGGAATACTATAAAATGTTATTTAGTGTTATCGGGTTATATCCGCAGAGAACTCGGAAAATCCTTTTCGGAGATTCTTCTGGAACAGCGAATGGAGCGAGCTGCTGCACTGCTCCGGGGAACCGATCTTAGCATTGAGGATATAGCCGCCATGTTAGGGTACAGCAACAACAGCAATTTCTATAAGGCTTTCCGGGAATACTATCATGTTTCTCCGAGAGAATATGCCTCTACTTCAATCGATTAACCTGTAACCACTTCAAAATACAAACAACATGCCCACCGAAGCTTTCACTCCTCGATGGGCATTGTCACAAAACACTATCGAATCATAGGATTCACTATAGCAAATCCGGACAAAAAGTAATGCTTATCTCCGTGCTGCAATCTCGGCCTGCTCTTTCGGTAAATCTTTTTCAATCGTAAAGAAAAGAATCAGAACAGCACAAATAATATACGCAACTGTCTCCACCCAAATATAGCTAATAGAGATTGCTGTCTGTACACAAACCGACTGTCCCAGTGTGCCGAGAGCAATATCTGCATTTTGGTCATATCCACATACATTGAGGACTGCACTAAAAATAGAATTACAGATTGGCGTTCCTGCTACCATAATGGAACTATAAATAGACATTGCCAGTCCATCTGTGCGAATCCCGCTTTTATATTCGATATGATCGATTACATCTGCAATTAATGCAAGAATCATATAACATGCAGGTGCGGAACCAAGACACTTCAATGCAACCCCCATCGCTACCGGAATGATATTATCTCCACCAAACCCAGCAATTACGCCACCTGCCGCACCGATCAGCATGCCAATCATGCAAATGATTCGTTTTCCATATCGATTACACAACGGAACAACCGCGATTGCCGCCACCGCCATCGGAACTGCGCCCAAAACGGAAAGCATTGCTTGTGATGCTCCCCAGGCATCTGCTGTTCCAAAAAAAGTGTTATCCAGTACCCACTTACAGAAATAAGCCATCGAACCATTTTTTAAAGCTCCGCTCCATTGAAATCCTATGTAAAACAGCATCACAATCCACCAGGTTCGCTCTCCCGTGATCGTTTTCAGCTGCTTTTTCATGGATAGTTTCTCTCTCCCATGGTCCTCTGTGGCTTCCATATAGTTCATAAGTTCTTCTGTCACTCTTTCCCTTGTGAACATAAACTGCAAATAAATGGTAAACGCAGAGAAAACGGCGATCACAAGCATCGTGAGAAACCACAGGCTTTGATTTTCCTTCAATGCAAAAGATACCAGAAGCGGAAATGCCATCGAACCTGCACCCATTGCTCCAAGGCCTGCGATATTTCCAATGGAGGCCATGGCTCCCCTTTTTTTACTGTCTCTCGTTGACAGCGAAAGCAGCGTGGAATTAGCCGTACTATAAATCGGAAACGCAACTGCGTAAAATAAATTATAAGCAACCGCCACCCACACCATCTTTGCCGTGCCTTTAAAGGGAACGATAAACATCAAAACTGTGGCAATTGATATCGTCAATGCGGAAAGAAGAATCCAGGGTCTTGCTTTTCCAGCCAGTGTTCTCGTTCTCTCAATCAGCTGTCCAACGATCAGATTTGCCGCCACAATCAATATGGTAGAGAATATTTGAAGTGTTGTCAAAAAAGTAAGATTCAATTTTAGTACATCTGTAAAGTAATTCTGCAGAATACTCGTAAATATGCCTGATGCAAGCATTGCCCCCAAGGGTCCAATAAAATATCCCAATATCATCTCTGGCGTTCTTACTTCTACAGCTGCCTTTGAATGAAATAATGGATTGCTCCATATGCTTTTTTTCTTATTGCTCACTGCTACCTCCTTCAGTTCTCACTTTTTACTGTTTATTGAGATTTTTCCGTATCTCTGCTCTTTATCAGCTATGCGTGATCCATTGATGATTCCAGCAGCGGCGTAAGTCCCAACTCTCTTTCCAATGCTCATCCATATGAACAGAGGTATCACGCCCCAGCTGATAATTCCAGTAAAAGTATCCGGCTGATTCCGCCCATGCTTCCATCTGCATATTTGCAATCTGGCGGTACAGCACCGCTGCTTTCTCTGTATTGCAGCAATTATTTGCAAGTCTGTTGGTGATACACCATTCACCGACAAAAACAGGTGTATATTTGCCAACCCTTTTCAAGAGCCATTTGTTTAAATTGATATAAATCTGGTATATACGAAGATTATGAAAGGGCACAAAGGATTCCATTGCAAAAATATAA
>NZ_CAKRNY010000100.1 GCF_934371575.1 uncultured Blautia sp.
TCTTTTCCAAATACGTTTACGTTCAGATGATGTGCACCCTGGTTGAAGTATCCATCCAGTACGTGAACAAGGTTATCTGTACGCTCATCATCACTGTGGCCAAGTGCATCCGGATTGATTGTCTGAGTATTGGAAATACCATCCAGAGCATCCTCATAGTCAAGCTTAGCAACAGAGTTCAGAGAAGCAAGAAGTCCGTTCTGCTCTGCACCGTAAGATGGGTTAGCACCTGGTGCCAGAGGCTCGCCAGCTTTTCTTCCATCCGGAAGAGCACCTGTAGCCTTACCATAAACAACGTTTGAAGTAATGGTAAGAATAGATGTGGTTGGCTTGGAATCACGGTAGGTATGAATATGTTTCAGTTTCTCCATGAATGTAGCAAGCAGGTCTTTTGCAATGCTATCTGCTCTGTCATCATCATTACCATAACGTGGGAAGTCACCCTCAACCTGGAAATCTGTAGTGATTCCATCCTCATCACGGATAGCTTTAACCTTAGCATATTTAATAGCAGACAGGGAGTCTACTACATGAGAGAATCCAGCGATACCGGTTGCGAAAGAACGGTCAACCTTTGTATCAATCAGAGCCATCTCAGCTGCTTCATAGTAATATTTGTCATGCATGTAGTGGATCATGTTCAGGGTACCTACATACAGATGAGCCAGCCAGTCCATCATCTGGTCATATTTCTGCATAACCTCATCATAGTCAAGATACTCGGAAGTGATCGGCTTGTACTCCGGTCCTACCTGCATTTTCAGTTTCTCATCCACACCACCGTTGATTGCGTAAAGCAGACATTTTGCAAGGTTTGCACGAGCTCCGAAGAACTGCATTTCCTTACCTGTTTCTGTAGCAGATACACAGCAGCAGATAGAGTAATCATCGCCCCAAACCGGACGCATAACATCATCGTTCTCATACTGTACAGAGCTTGTTTTAACAGAAATATTTGCAGCATATTTCTTGAAGTTCTCCGGCAGCTTGGAAGAATAAAGAACTGTAAGGTTTGGCTCCGGAGCCGGTCCCATATCCTCAAGAGTATGCAGGAAACGATAGTCATTCTTTGTGATCATGTGACGTCCGTCAACACCGATACCACCAACCTCAAGAGTAGCCCATACCGGGTCTCCGGAGAACAGCTGGTTGTAGGACTCAATTCTTGCAAATTTAACCATACGGAATTTCATTACCATGTGGTCAACAAGCTCCTGAGCTTCTTTCTCAGTGATCACACCGTTCTTAAGGTCTCTTTCAATATAGATATCAAGGAATGTGGAAATACGTCCAACACTCATTGCAGCACCGTTCTGAGTCTTGATTGCTGCAAGATATCCGAAGTACAGCCACTGGAATGCTTCATGTGCATTCTTTGCAGGCTGGGAAATATCATAACCATAGATCTGAGCCATCTCTTTCATTCCTTTAAGAGCACGGATCTGATCTGCAATCTCCTCACGAAGCTGGAAATCATAACGTCTCATACCCTGACGGTCACTTGCTGCGAAATCTTTCTCTTTGCCTTCGATCAGAGCATCAATACCATACAGAGCCACACGTCTGTAATCGCCTACGATACGTCCACGTCCATAAGTATCCGGAAGTCCGGTAAGGATATGGCTGTGACGTGCTTTCTTCATCTCTGGTGTGTAAATATCAAATACACCCTGGTTGTGTGTCTTGAATTCAAATTTTGTAAACATGTCATGGATCTGCGGATCTACCTTATATCCATACATTTCGCATGCTTTCTCTGCCATTTTGATTCCGCCGTATGGCATAAATGCACGCTTCAGAGGTTTGTCTGTCTGAAGTCCTACTACCTTCTCAAGATCCTTCAGATCCTCATCAATGTATCCAGGTCCATATGCAGTAAGTCCTGTAACGACCTTAGTTTCCATATCAAGAACGCCGTTGTTGGCGCGCTCTGCTTTCTGCAGCTCCTGCAGCTTTCCCCACAGCTTATTTGTAGCTTCTGTCGGGCCTTCCAGGAAGGAATCATCTCCGTCATAAGGGGTATAATTGTGACGGATAAAATCACGGACGTTAATCTGTTCTTTCCAGCGACTTCCTTCGAAGCCTTCCCACTGTGCAAAATCTTTCATTCTTGTACCTCTTTCTTTGTATTTTTACTTCTCCGCGTATTTGAAGAATTGTTATTGGTTTAACAATATGTAGTATACGGGATTGTTATTTCTTAGTCAATCGGTTTGGGGCATGCTCTTAATAAAGTACAATCCATCTGTAAAATTATAATTCGCGCTCAAACAAAGTCCAATTTTTTGTACTTTATTTTCATTTTCCAGTACATAATGCCCGTTATTCGCTGTCAACGCGATTCAAGGAGCAAAGTCATCTCTGCCTTTCCCCCTTGAATCCTTGCATTTTTTCAGAACAAAAGTCCCTTTTTAACTCTCTACAGATCATATTTTAATAAAAGAGCGGAGTTAGTAATTACCAATACAGATCCTGCATTATGGACAAGAGCACCTACAATAGGATTCAGGATTCCTGTAATGGCAAGTACGATTGCAATAAAGTTCAAGGTCATAGAAAAGGTCATGTTCAGCTTGATAGTGGTCATCATGCGCTTGGAAAGGGCGATCAGGTGAGGAAGTTCTTTTATCTCGTCGTCTACAAGAGCAATGTCCGCTGCATCTACTGCGATATCACTTCCCACACCTCCCATGGCAATTCCTACTTCTGCCCGCTTCAAAGCTGGTGCATCGTTGATTCCGTCACCGATCATGCAGACCATTTTATTTTCCTTCTGGCAACTGTCGATGTATTTCAGCTTGTCTTCCGGGAGACAGTTGGCGCGGATTTCGTTGATATGAAGCTGGGTTGCGATGTTTTTTGCAGCGTTTTCATGGTCACCAGTCAGAAGGACTGGCTGGACACCAAGACTATTCAGGGAATCAATCATGGCAGTGCTTTCTTCACGAAGAGTATCAGAAAGAACAATAAAGCCTGCATAATTGTCATCAATTGCTACATAAGTAACAGTACAGCCCATTTTTATGTATTGCTCCGGTTTGTAATTGCCCTGAAATTTTTCTTTATTTTTAGAAGAAAGCTCCTTACTGATTTTCGCAGCAGAAAAATTTGCAGAACTATTTTTCTCACCTTTAGCATTTGCAGATAATACTTCTTTACTTCCTGCATTTTCACTCCCAACATCTACGCATTCTTTGATATGTACATCAATATCTACAACATTCTCCTTCAGTAGCTCTGGATTTCCTGCCAGAACCTTTTTCCCATCTATCACAGCACAGACACCACGTCCGGGAATCATCTGAAAGTTTTCCGCCTTTGAAAGAGCTGCCCCTTCTTTCTTACAACAGTTCACAATCGCTTTTCCA
Organism: uncultured Blautia sp.; assembly: GCF_934371575.1. Lineage (GTDB taxonomy): Bacteria > Bacillota > Clostridia > Lachnospirales > Lachnospiraceae > Blautia_A. The sequence goes on from NZ_CAKRNY010000100.1 coordinate 3,369, forward strand.
AGGGGATGTTCCGACAGCTGTTCTGCTGATGCTGCTAATCTGTAAATATCATTATTGTTATAATTTTCGTTGTTGCTGACGGCTGCAACTACTTTTGGTGTGCCGTATGTTAAAGTTCCTGTTTTATCAAATGCAATCACGTTTACCCGGGCAAGCCGTTCCAGGGCATCTCCTTCGCGAACAAGGAAACCATGTTTGGTAGCGTTTCCGATAGCTGCCATAATTGCAGTTGGGGTGGCAAGAACAAGGGCGCATGGACAAAATACAACCAGAATAGTCACAGCGCGGATGATCTGGCCGGAAATCAGCCAGGTAAGAGCTGCGGCAGTCAAAGCAATTACCACGATCCAGGTGGCCCACTGATCTGCGATTCCAACGATCTTTGCCTTTCCTGCGTCTGCAGATTGAACCAGGCGGATCATTCGCTGGATGGAACTGTCTTCCCCTACTTTAGATGCTTTCATCTCAAAGGCTCCGAATTGGTTCACCGTTCCACTGGATACTTCGTCTCCTACAGTCTTATCTACAGGAAGGGATTCGCCAGTCATGACTGCCTGGTTCACCGAGGTCTGTCCGGAAATAATGATTCCATCTACCGGCACTCCCTCACCAGGAAGTACCCGGAGAATATCTCCTACCTGAACTTTTTCCGCTGGGATAATGGTTTCTTTCCCATCATTTATCACTCTTGCAGTCTGAGGTGTGAGATGCACCAGCTTCTCAATTCCGGCTCTGGCTTTTGCTACAGTAAGCTCTTCCAAAAGTCCGCCAAGCTGCATGATAAACGCTACTTCTCCTGCTGCAAAATCTTCACCAATACAGACAGAAGCAATCAGCGCCAGAGATACAAGAACATCTGCTTTGATGTCAAACTCAGTTACCAAACCAATGATGGCTTCCAGGATAATAGGAAATCCACACAGCACAATGGCAATCCAGGCCATGTCAAAGGGGAATGGGGAGATTCCCAGCAGACTTAACACAATGGCGGTTCCAGAGATTATCAGGAAGGTAATGTCTTTCCTGGTACCGCCAAAATCAAGTAATTCTTCTAACTTTCTTATTAGATTTTTCATGATTCCCCTCTTTTCTATACCCCTATAGGTATGCAGTTATTATACCTATAGGGGTATATGTTGTCAAGCTGATAAGCTTCCGGTATCCTGTTTTAATTGAGAAAATTTTTCAGAATATGCAAAACAGGGTACATTTCACAAGCAAACCGACATATAAAAATATGTACCAATGATTTGCTTAGTAAAATGTACCCTGTTCTTCTGTTCTTTATGTTACAAGTTTATACCTTTTATTTCATTTTCACCATTTCCAAAACGTCTTTTTCACCGACTTTAAGCATATTTGCAATCTCCAAAACAGACATTCCATTTTCCACTAATGTCTGAACTATTTCCTGTAAAGTGTACCCCTTGTCAAGGACATTTTAAGAAGAAGGGATTTTGATTTTCCAGCCAGTAGATGGACATATCATTA
>NZ_CAKRNY010000101.1 GCF_934371575.1 uncultured Blautia sp.
ACTTTGATCTCAGCCTGAATACAGATTTGGGAGAAGAATTTATTGAGAACTGCATCCGCAGTGCTATGAAACTGTAAAAATATATAAAGCCTTATAATATTTGTTGTAAATGATATAGACCCTTAAGGAACAGTCAATCTAAGCGACTGGGGATGGCAGATCGATCCAAAAGTACGGCGTTATATTCTGAATAGAATGAATACAACAAAAAAGTGCAGGAATATAAAGATATGGAATTAAGATTATTACGCTATTTTTTAACAGTAGCAAAAGAACAGAGCTTTACAAAAGCAGCAGAACAATTGCATATTACCCAGCCAACGCTTTCCAGACAAATGGCAGCATTTGAAGAGGCGCTAGGAGTAGCATTATTTATTCGAAACGGGAAGAAAATATCGCTTACTGATGAGGGAATTCTATTAAAAAGGCGTGCCCTGGAGATTCTTAATCTTGAGGAAAGGACGCTTGAGGAACTGAAAGGAAAAGAAGAGGTTGTAGAGGGAACTGTAACCATTGGATGCGGTGAATTTGCAGCGGTGGAGACGCTGGCGAAGATATGCAAAACATATAAAGAAAAATATCCGCTGGTTCAGATTGTATTGCATACTGCAACAGCAGATGCAGTGTATGAGATGATGAACAAAGGACTTGTAGATATTGCATTATTCATGGAGCCGATGGACACCGAAGGGCTGGATTATATCCGGATCACAGATTGCGATCACTGGTGTGTTGGAATGCGGCCGGATGATCCACTGGCCGAAAAAGAGTTTATAAAAAAAGAAGATCTTATTGGAAAACCATTGATCCTGCCGGAAAGAGTGAATGTTCAAAGTGAACTTGCCAATTGGTTTGGGAAAGACTTTTCAAAATTACAGATTGCTTTTACAAGTAATCTTGGAACGAATGCCGGAGTTATGGCGGCAAATGGACTGGGGTATCCGGTATCTATCGAAGGTGCAGCAAAGTATTGGAGAGAAGACATTCTTGTACAGCGAAGAATTTCTCCTGAAATCACGATCAGTACGGTGATTGCTTGGAGACGAAATATCCCATATTCTTTGGCAGTCCGTAAAATGATCGAGGAGATCAATGCTTATCAGGCATAAAATAGAATTCAATATAAGCATTAGACATAGTAAAGCGATAGAGCTTAAAATAGATGTGTAAGATGAAGGTAAATTTTATACATCTATTTTTTATGCGAAAAATTCGCAAAGAAAGGGGCTTTTTATTATGAGTAAAAAATTAGTGGCATTTTTCAGTGCAAGTGGAACAACAAAAAAAGTAGCAGAAATGATTGCAGAGGAAGCAAGAGCGGATTTGTTTGAGATTGAGCCGAAAGTTCCATATACAAAAGATGATTTGAATTGGATGGATAAAAAATCCCGTAGCAGTGTGGAAATGAGTGACAAGAAATACAGACCGGAGATTATGAAAAAAGAAATGGATATGAGTTCTTATGATGAGATCCTTCTTGGATTTCCAATCTGGTGGTATGTGGCCCCGACAATCATCAATTCATTTTTGGAAACTTATGATTTTGGCGGTAAAAAGATTGTGCTTTTTGCAACATCCGGTGGAAGTGGATTCGGTAATACTATAAAGGAATTACAGCTGTCCGCGCCAGATGCGGTTATCATAGAAGGCAGCCTGTTAAATCGTGGAACAAAACAGGAAATCAGTGATTGGGTAAAATCTTTATAAATAACAGTGCTATGGAGGGATACATAATATGGGAAAAATAATACAGACAGCAGGAAGAAATGCACTTGGCGAATTCGCACCGGAGTTTGCACATTTTAACGATGATGTGCTTTTCGGCGAAAACTGGAATAACCAGGATATCGACGTAAAAACAAGAAGTATCATCACAGTGGTTGCTCTGATGTCTTCTGGAATTACGGATTCTTCTTTAAAATATCACCTTCAAAATGCAAAAAATCATGGTGTGACACAAAAAGAGATTGCTGCAGTGATTACACATGTCGCATTTTATGCAGGATGGCCAAAAGCATGGGCTGTTTTCAATCTAGCAAAGGAAGTGTGGGAGGCAGGTGAAGGAGATTTGCCATACGAAGAGGAAGCGATGCGTGCGCATGCAAAAGAAATGATGTTTCCGATTGGTGCACCAAATGATGGGTTTGCACAGTATTTTTCCGGCAGAAGTTTTCTTGCACCGATCTCCACTTCTCAGGTTGGAATTTTTAATGTGACATTCGAACCTGGATGCAGAAATAACTGGCATATTCATCATGCAAAAAGTGGGGGAGGACAGATCCTGGTATGTGTTGCCGGAAGAGGATATTATCAGGAAGAAGGGAAAGATGCTGTAGAAATGAAGCCAGGCGACTGCATCAATATTCCGGCAGAAGTGAAACACTGGCATGGCGCCGCACCGGATGAATGGTTTTCACATCTGGCAATAGAAGTTCCGGGCGAAAATGGTTCTAATGAATGGCTTGAACCGGTAAGTGATGAAGAGTATGGAAAATTACAATAGGAGGAGCTGAATGAAATGTTTGATAACAGTATTGTATTGAATAATGGAGTGAAAATTCCACAGCTTGGTCTTGGAACATGATTTATTGATGATGATAAGGCTGCTGACACTGGCAAAGAAGTATGGTGTGACTGTTCCACAGCTCTGCATTAGATATACGCTTCAGCTTGGCGCAATTTCTCTGCCAAAAACAGGTAATCCTGAACATATGAATTCAAGTGGAATGGTTACAGATTATACTAAAATGTTTGAAGAGGAAGGCTATTATGATTACTGCAGAAGACGGTATTTTGGGAGGATTTTCATTTATGATAAAGGTAATTTTCATCTGCCACGGCAACATCTGCCGCAGTCCAATTTCTGAATTTGTAATGAAAGATATGGTTTCAAAACGTGGCATTGCAGACAAGTTTTATATTGCGTCTGCTGCCACCAGCACTGAAGAAATCTGGAATGGAATCGGGAATCCGGTTTATCCGCCTGCGAAGAGGGAACTGGCGAAACATGGAATTTCCTGTGAAGGAAAAAGAGCAGTGCAGATCACAAAAGCGGATTACGATAAATATGATTATATTTTGGGAATGGAAGAGAGAAACATCCGGAATATCCTGCGAATTGTAGGAAAAGATCCTCAGGGAAAAGTAGAGCGATTGCTAGAGTATTCTGATAATCCGCGAGATATTGCTGATCCATGGTATACGGGAGATTTTGAGTCCACGTACAGGGATGTGGTGGAAGGCTGTGAAGGTTTCCTTAAGCATTTGGAGGAGAATGGAATCATATAGGTGGGGAGAATAATATAAGAAGGAATGATAAAACTTTAACAAAAATTCAAAAAAACGGAAAATTGTGTTGATTTTATCCACCAGATATGTATAATATAGGATAAGGAAAAAGGGAATCAATCTGGTTCTATTCCTTGGATTTTGTACTATAGAAGCTGTCTCCGCTGGGAATATTCTTCGATACGTATTGCGGTGAATCTGGACAGCAGCTATAAAATCTGCACTCGCAGATGAATTCCATTTTAGAGAAAAGAGGTTAAGTGTAAGATGGCAAAAATCGATTTAAGCAAGTATGGTATTACCGGAACTACAGAAATTGTTTACAATCCCTCTTATGAAATGTTATTTGAAGAGGAGACCAAACCAGGTCTTGAGGGCTTTGAAAAAGGACAGGTCAGCGAGCTTGGCGCTGTTAACGTTATGACAGGTATTTATACCGGACGTTCTCCTAAAGACAAATATATCGTAATGGACGAGAATTCCAAGGACACTGTATGGTGGACATCTGACGAATATAAGAATGATAACCATCCTGCAACACAGGAAGCATGGGAAGCAGTTAAAGAAATCGCTAAGAAAGAGCTTTCTAATAAGAAACTTTTCGTAGTAGATGCATTCTGCGGCGCTAATAAAGATACCCGTATGGCAATCCGTTTTATCGTTGAGGTTGCTTGGCAGGCACACTTTGTAACAAATATGTTCATTCAGCCTACAGAAGAAGAACTGAAAGACTTCGAGCCGGATTTCGTTGTTTACAATGCTTCCAAGGCTAAAGTAGAGAACTACAAAGAGTTAGGCCTTAATTCTGAGACAGCTGTAATGTTCAACATTACAAGCCGTGAGCAGGTTATCGTAAATACATGGTACGGTGGAGAGATGAAGAAAGGTATGTTCTCCATGATGAACTACTATCTGCCGCTTAAGGGCATCGCTTCCATGCACTGCTCTGCAAACACAGATATGAACGGTGAGAATACCGCTATCTTCTTCGGTCTTTCCGGAACAGGTAAGACTACACTTTCTACAGATCCTAAGAGACTTCTCATCGGTGATGATGAGCATGGCTGGGATGACAACGGAGTATTCAACTTCGAAGGCGGTTGCTACGCTAAGGTTATCAACCTTGACAAGGATTCTGAGCCGGACATCTACAATGCAATCAAGAGAAACGCTCTTCTTGAGAACGTTACACTTGATGCTGAAGGCAAGATTGATTTCGCTGATAAGAGCGTTACAGAGAACACTCGTGTATCTTATCCGATCAACCACATTGAGAAGATTGTTCGCCCGATCTCTTCCGCACCGGCTGCTAAGAATGTTATCTTCCTTTCAGCAGATGCATTCGGAGTACTGCCTCCAGTATCTATCCTGACACCAGAGCAGACTCAGTACTACTTCCTGTCTGGATTCACAGCTAAACTTGCTGGAACAGAGCGTGGAATTACAGAGCCTACACCTACATTCTCAGCTTGCTTCGGACAGGCATTCCTTGAACTGCATCCGACAAAATATGCTGAAGA
>NZ_CAKRNY010000102.1 GCF_934371575.1 uncultured Blautia sp.
AAAGAATGTATCCGAGATAAAACACGCAAGCTGTTGGTTCCTTCAACCATTGGACTTTTTGTATTTCAATGGATACTAGGATATTATAATATGAAAATCAGCGGTGCTTTTGAAAGCTTTGAATCAGTTCCAGGAATAGTTCGGTATGTGGTCATGGCTATATCAGGAATCGGTGTTCTTTGGTATATACAAGTGTTATGGATTTTTTCGATGCTTCTGCTACTAGTGAGAAAATTTGAAAAGGATCGTATTTGGAAAAGAGGAGAAAAAACACCAGTATGGCTGCTGATTTTGTTAACTGTCTGTGTATATGGATTCTCACAAGTTCTTAATACGCCGATAGTAACTGTGTACCGGTTTGGAATTTACGGGTTCTGTTTTTTTACAGGTTATTTTATTTTTTCACATGATGAGGTTGTTGAGCGCTTAAGTAAATGGTGGGGGATTTTTCTGATCGCAGCTGGTGCAACAGGAATATTCTATACGATATATTATTTTGGTGAAAACTATGCGGTAGAGCCTGTACTTAATAATATGCCTGCCTGTATTTATTGTTGGTTTTCAATTCTTGCAATTTTGGCATTTATGAAAAAATATGGGAACTCGGAAAACAAAGTATCAAGATGGATGTCAAAAAAATCCTGGGGAATTTATGTTTTTCATTATCTTCCATTAGCTTGTGTAGCTTATTACCTGAAGTATTTTGCTTCAGAACTTCCGGCAGGGATTGTATATATAGTTGTGGGAATCAGTGCATTTGCAGGTGCATTGCTTTTATATGAAATCATCAGTAGAATACCGATTATCCGCTGGTGTGTATTAGGTGTGAAAAAGGAGAAAAAACATGTTTAAAGATAACCTTGTATCCGTACGTAAAATGCATGGCTTTTCACAGGATGAACTGGCTGAAAAGATTGGTGTAAGTAGACAGACACTTTCAAAATATGAAACAGGAGAATCATTACCAGATATTGAGAGGTGTAAACTCCTGGCAGAAGTATTGGATGTAAGTTTGGATGATCTGGTAAACTATGACAAAGAAAACAGCAATAATCTTGGTCTGGGTGTTCCGCCAAAGGGAAAGCATGTTTTTGGAATCACGAAAGTGGGAGAGAAAGGTCAGATTGTGATACCGGCAAAAGCAAGAAAAATATTTGATATTCAGCCAGGTGATAATCTGATCATATTGGGCGATGAAAGTCAGGGAATTGCTATCATCAAAGAAAAAAGACTAGTGGAGATATTAAGCGGAAAGGAATAAGAGCACTCTACTTACGTAGGTTGTTGCCACACAGATCTTGCGATAAAATGTAAATAAGGAGGTGCGAGAATGAACCAGTATATAACAGGAACTGTGATCAAAGAATTGCGAAACAGGTATGACATGACGCAGATGGAATTGGGAGAAAAGCTTGGTGTGAGTGCTAAGACTATTTCGAAATGGGAGACTGGCAAAGGATATCCGGATATTACCTTATTGGAACCAATCGCTGAAGTCTTTTCTGTATCTGTAACAGAGCTGATTTCTGGAAATGCTGTTATGAATTCCAACGTAAGTGCCAATATGCTAAAGTCACATTTTTATATTTGTCCTGTGTGTGGCAATATTATTCACAGTATGGGCGAATCAGTTATCCAGTGTCATGGAATACAATTGAGATCAGAAGAGGCAGAGGAAACAGACGAAGATCATAAGATTTTTCTGGAACGAGTGGCAGATGAGTATTATGTCCAGATCGAGCATGAAATGTCGAAGCAACATTATATTTCATTTATCGCTGCGGTTTCTACAGACCGACTTCAGATGGTAAAGCTGTACCCGCAGGGAAATCCAGAAGCAAGATTCCAGATCAGTGATGTGAAAAAAATCTATTACTACTGTAATCGGAGTGGTCTGTATTCTATTGATCCTGTAAAAGGGATTGATGACAAAGAGACAGGATATGATGATGTAGAGGAAAGAAGAGAATTGGAAAAAGTAGCGAAAATGCTATTTGGTTAAACGAGGTATCTATTGTTTGTTTTGCGTTGAAAAAGAGGGAACAGAATTTGAAAAAAGAAAATGATATTTTAGAGAAAACATTGGACATTGCAGAGAGAGGATATGATAATGCATATCAATTTTTGTTGGATGCCTATAAAAAGGCTCCTGAAAACTATGGACCGCAAACACTGTATTTCCTGTCTTGTCTTGCAGGCGGGGCAGGTATGCCTGAAAAAGCATTGGGATGGCTGAAATACGCGATTATGGATAAGGGCTGGTGGTATCGCCCAGAGATATTGGAAGATGATGATCTGGAACTATTGGAAAATAATTCTGAGTTCATTTCACTAAAATCAATTTCTAATGACCGGTATACAGCTGCTGTGGCTAAAACAAAGGCGTTATTCTCATGGAAACAAAAATGTGCTGATAATCTGTTTTTGGCTGTTCATGGGAATACACAAAACAGTGAAATTGCACGTAGGGATTGGCTGCCAATCATTGAAGATGATAAGCTGTGGCAGATGGAAACCATACAAAGTGCCGAACCGGATGGATATGGAAGCTATCGTTGGAGGTATGATATGGTTTCTTATTTGCCAGTGGCAAATGCAATTGAAAAATTACAAGGTGAAGGGTATCAGAAAATTGTATGTGGTGGATTCTCTTCAGGATGTGATATGTTGTTGCGCACGATTACATTTACATCGGTACGTTGTGATTTGTTGATTTTGCAAAGTCCGTGGCTCCCTTTCTTGGAAAATCATGCAGCGGAGTTGGTTGATGCAATTCAGCAAAAAAATATTGCACTTCGGATTGCCTGCGGTTCTGAGGATAAAGATTGTCTTCCTTTGGCAAAACAATTATATATGTTGATGAAACAAGAAAAACTTGATGTGAAATTTAACATTCAGGAAAACAGTCGGCATCAATTTCCGGCAGAGTCATATTCATTAAAGGAACTATTAGGATAGAGATAAATGAAACGAAAAGTATTGGCAATATCACTTTTCCTTTTTTACACTTTGGGATCTGTTGCCTTTTTAACTGCTTGTGGACAAAGAAGGTTTATTGGCAACCATGTAGTAGAGGATAGCTTCTATCGACTGGACATTGATCGCATGACCGGAACCGATCAGGTAACAATGGAATTGGGTGCAGACGATACGCTGGCGGTTCAATGTGAAACCGTAAAGGGGTTCATTTATATGGAAATCAAGGAGCCGAACGAAAGTATCCTGTATGCCGGTAACGGCAAAGGCATAACTGAGTTCACTGTAAATCTTTTTGAAAATGGTCCTATGTCAAGATTTAGTACAAGTTAAAATGAGGTTTTCCCCATCTTAACTTGCCATTGGCTCTTCGTTCTGTTGCAATCTACGGTATAGTTCTTCGTATTCATTTGGTGACATGTAACTTCCTAATTATCATACAAATAGAATATGAAAAGAATAGCAATAAAAAATATCTGTGAGGTATATGATGGCCCGCATGCAACTCCCAAAAAAACTGAAACAGGACCAGTTTATCTTGGAATAGATGCAATTGCTGAAGATGGAATGCTAGATTATTCACAGTTTTCTTATTTATCGAAAGAAGACTATATAAAATGGACAAAGAGAGTAGTACCGCAACTCGATTTTGAGTTCTCTTTGTGCGTATATAATGATATAATTTTACTATGATTTTAAAGATACCAACACATACAAAAGTAGAAAGAAGTATATTTATGAAATTTGGTGATAAAATTAGGAAGTTGCGAGAAGAGAAAAAAATGACTCAACAAAAGCTGGATGCTATGGTGGGCGTTTTTTATAGAACAATTCGATCTTGGGAAGTTGAAGGATGATATCCGAAGCAGAGTAGTTTATATCAAAAATTGGCAGATGCATTTCAGTGTCAGGTTTCTTATCTTATGAATGATGATGAAACCGTGTACATGGGTAATGATGAGCCAAGTGAATATTCTGGTGCTAAACAGGCAAGGCAGATTCTTGAACAGACAACTGCTTTATTTGCCAGTGGAACTATGACCAATGAGGACAAAACTATTTTCATGGATGAGATGACGAGACTTTATCTGGAATCAAAAAAGAACAGAAGAAGATGGTAAGAAAAAATGAACCGTTTTGTTTTCTTACTTGCTAGAAAAGAAGGATAGAACGTATAATAGTGTTAATGATCCAGAGATATTTACTCTGGAAATAGAATTATTCGCACCAGTGGTGCGAGT
>NZ_CAKRNY010000103.1 GCF_934371575.1 uncultured Blautia sp.
AGTAGAAATATATTCATGTTTCTTGCCATCAGTTCATGCTCTCACCGGGCCCGGTTAAAAGAGTTTCTCCTCAAACCGTTTTCCGGTGAGGATATCAGCTCATAGCAAGTCCTGGAATATGGCTTTCGCTCCTTTCGGTCATTTCAGTTACTGAAAGATTTAGCCTTTTCTAAAAAGCTTGTTAAAATGTATTGATTTATATAAACAGTGGTTGTGGCACTGCTCATATCACTTGTTACGCCTGGTGTTCCAGGTAATCTCTTTGTCTGAATAGTAGCTGTCATTCGGTGCTTCATTACCAGAAGCATTAATCGGTTTATCACCGGACAATGTATCTTTAATATCTTTGACAAACTTCCATACAAGATTTGTCTCATCATCATAATCTGCATCAATGTGCATACTGAACTGTACACTGCCACCGATAATGGAATCTACACATTCAGGATCATCGCCCTCCATCCAGATCACAATCGTATAGCGGTCAACATTCCCAACAAGAAAATCAGGCTCTTCATATGTACAAACCACCTCATCAGATTCAAAATTCTTACAGCCAGGCTCTTCGCCCCCATCTGATGCCGGCTCCGCGTACACTACCCGTTCTCCGTTACGCCAAACCGCCACCCGGACTGCCTCTTCAGCGCCTTTGGCACAGGAATCCAATGTAATCCTTGCTTTATATCCCAGGTCTTCCTTACCTGCATTACGCACATAATATGTGTAAGCCATGTAATTCTTACCATTATGATTTCCCTCTTCTGCATCAATATTATCTGGAAGATCCTCAATAGAAATATTGGTAGCATCCTGTACAGTACTTGCAGTAAGACGGGCAGTTGCTTTCTCAAAATCACCGGTATCGGAAATACTAATACCCTTGCGATATAGTTCAAGACGATTCAGGTTAATTGTAAAGTTACCCATCTTCTCCTGCATGAATGCGGTAATGAACAAAATCGCAACCAGAAGCATTAAGCCCATAAGAAGAAGATGCAATTTGTCTAACTGAAGGAGTGCTGCCCCAATCCTGCGGCGTCTTCGGTGAGGCATATACATGCTGACAATATCTTCGGGGTCAACATCCTTCCCATACTTGCTCATAATCTCTTCCAGTTCTTCTATTCGAATGATCTGGTCTGTCTTCTTCCGTCTGCCAAAACGTTTCTTTGGTTTCTTCATTTCCTGATTTTCGTAATTATCAGAAAATTGTGTTTCCTTTTTATTCTTATTTTTCTTCATAGCTACAGTCTGTATCTTTTCTTTACATAAGCTACATAATTCTGCATTTCATTACGCTCTTCCTGATCTGCGAAACGTAATTGGATACCGGCGATAAAGCGGAAATTTCCTCCCTTTGGAACCTCTCGCATCCAACAGACAACACCGACAACTTCGTGTTCCGGTACTCCAGATGATGCCGTTCCAATTCTTGGAAGACTGAAAATACAAGTCTCACCTACATCAAACCAGTGATTTAAATATACCGCAAGACCACCATTTGAAATATCCATGGTCTCTCCGGATTCTTTATCAATCTCACCATCGGAATTTAATGCCCAGGTATCCTGCATATACTGGATTGGTAAAGCCACCTTCATACGGATATCCACACGCTTTATAAACTGTCGATGCTCCGTTACACGGCGGACCTTCCAGTAATGACGGATTCCTGATTTCACCACATCGTCTACATAACCGGCAACAATACCCGAGTCATCTCCGTCACCATATTTAAACAACAATTTCTGGTTATCGTCAGGCTCCAGCGCCTTTCCCCCGACCATGGGTATAGATACAAGAAAAGCAGATTCATCTAATGATTTATTAAAGGTGCATATCATATTAAATTTCGGTTCCTGACCGATGGGGACATCGAATGCTATTCGAAGCTTCGTACCCGGATTAATCTTAAGTGCTCCTGCCATGTTTCAACCTCAGCTCATTCCCTTTTCTATTGGGAATCTTTTTCTATAATGCTAATCATTTAAGTATTATAACAAATCTTGCTTTTTTAGTCCATATACTTTTTCTCAATTATTTCCAGAATATTTTCTATATAATATTTCCGGTGTGGGTTACGGAGCTGCTGGCTGTCTTTTTCCGCAGACTTCATCCACTGTTAAGGTTCCTTTTGTAACACAACTTACATCGTCTATAATAGTCGCTATATCCGAATCCACTATTTGGATCTCACGCTCCAAAAGCTGTTTCTGGTATCGCTTAAAATGCGTGGCAGCCTTATTTTCAGCCTGTTTTTTTGTATAAACTGTTTTTTGAAGCTTATAGGGTGTCCGTGTGATTTTTCCAAGTGAAATAGGAAGGAAAAAATTCTCTGTGATTTTCCAGGGAAGCTCTTCTGAAGAAGTGAGATATCCGTTTTCTTCCAAAGTGTCCGCACCCAAAATCCAGTTTCCAACATGAACGTACCAGCTGATTTTGGGGCTGCCATTCGGAAGCTTTTTTTCATAGGATAAGGGAAATTCCTGATAATAAGCAATCTGGTGACGCACGTATATATCCGCATCGGCAGCCACATATTCCATGCGTACAACCTCCTGACTGTCATTCAGGATTGGCACCTCGCCAGACACAAGAATATCTCCTTGTTTGCAAATATCACCTGTTTTCACCTGTGGAGTTCCATTTCTGATAACCATATTCACAATTTTTCCATCCAGATTGGAAATCAGATTGCATGGAGATTTGGTTTGCCGGATATCTTCTGTGAGATTTTCTTCCTGGATGGTAAGAAGAAGCCGGGTACCCTGAACCCTGGCGGAAACAAAAGTAATATCCGGGTATTTTTTCCTGAGAAGGTCGGCAATTCGGGTACAGTTAACCTGATTTTTACGGATCCCATGGGTAATTCCCTGCTGGTCCAGAAATTCCAGAAGCTGAGGGGTGGAATTTTTTACATTTCCATCAATATGGATATTCCAGATATGACCAGAAAGCCAGAACAGCAAGACCGCACAAAGAAGGAATCCGGCTGTAAAACACTTGCGTTTTTTGCTTCTGTACAATAAAAACGGCAGACCTTTTTTTCTCAGAATATGGATACGAACCCTGGTCTTTCTATGTATGGGAAGGAGTTTTCGGAAATCACTTATGGAGATGTGAGTTGTTATGGTTTTTTCTGATTGATGACGGATTTTTTCCAAAGAAACAGCTCTGGCATGGCATAAATTCAGGAAGCGTTCCAGCTGGTCACCGGATACTGAAATTTCTAAAAATCCATGGAGTATTTTTTCTGGATCATTCATTTTAATCTTGCCTCCATTGATATCGGATTTACTATGTGCAGATTGTGGGAATGATTTTTCAAACAGACTCTAACATTACCGACAAAATCAGCCCTTTTATTTCCATTTCCAAAGTAGTGTAATGAACTATTTCCAGATTTTTTCCCTGAAGGATCACGCGCCCCCGGCAGGTAACCACGATTAATTTCTCACTTGTATAGGACAAGATGCTTTTATAATTTTCAATCAATACCTGCGCCGGTCCGGTAATCGTTATAATAGGGGCTTTACAGGACAGGTCACCAGGAAGTTCCATTACTGTCATAAAACGTTCTGATACAGACATAAAAAAAGCCTCCCGGTCTTTCTCTCTAGCTTATGCGGGAGGTTTTCTTTTCATTCTGATTTACAGTTAACAGATCACGCTCTCTGGCGAAAAAGCACCAGGGAAAACCACAGAATGGTATTTCCGCCAAGATTATATTCCATGGAATGATGCTCTACCAGTTCATTTACTACAACCCCATGGCTTTCCAGACAGGGATGCATTTTCTCCGGGAAGCGGCAGGGCTTTCCTTCTAAGTAGGCGCAATGCTCGCAAAGATCGCAGGATTCTGTGGACAAAGTAAATGTCTCAAATCCCTCTCCTTTTAAAAATCCGGCAACCTCTGTAGTCAGCTCTTCGTGGGCATCTCGGGTGGCAAGCATTTCCGTCATGTTCATCACATCGGAAACCTCTGCCACACTGGAAAAAAGGATTCCATTTGGATAACTGTGGATTCGCTTCCCACACTCTTCCAGGCTGCCCACAGCAGGGGGACAGGCCCAGGTGGTACCATAGCGTTCACACTCCTGTTTGCAAATAAGGCGCACACGCTCCCTTACTTCTATTTCAGCAGTATCCACAAGGCGGTATTCATAAATGGGATACTGAGATATAAATTCTTCAAAACG
>NZ_CAKRNY010000104.1 GCF_934371575.1 uncultured Blautia sp.
GAGCATTAGCTCAGTTGGTAGAGCACTTGACTTTTAATCAAGTTGTCCGGGGTTCGAATCCCCGATGCTTCACTTCACGAAATGCCGAAAATCCTTTATTTTTAAGGGTTTCCGGTCTTTTTTTATTTTAAAACAAATCAGAAAGTAACCGCAAATAACCGTGAATAAATGTCACATTTTCGTCCTATCACATCAACATGTCTCTAAAGTGTCCCATATATAGTTTGAAAAATTGGAAATTCAAAAATTCAGAAATGGTTATAAAGAAGTGCTTGACAAGATTTGGAATATCACGTATCATGAGTGATGTTGATTGAACTTTTAATAAGTGATGTTGACAACAATTTGCGGATGTGGCGGAATTGGCAGACGCGCCAGATTTAGGTTCTGGTGTTTACGACGTGCAGGTTCAAGTCCTGTCATCCGCAGGAAATGGATGGTCTGGATCGGATTTTCGTAAGGGGATTGGATTCGGGTCATTTTTTTATACGATATTATTTTGATCGCAGGTCGCGAAGCGACTGCGTTCATGAGCAAGTAGCAAAGCGGATTGCGAATGTCCGCTTTACATACGAAAAAAGAATGGAGGAAAACTATGGACGTTGTTCAGTTTCAGGAGAAATTAAGGGATATTTGTGAGCTTGGAAAGCAGAATGGAAATATGCTGACACATGAGCAGATTCGGGAACATTTTACAGGGGCAGAGCTTGAGACCAGTCAGATGGTGAAGGTGCTGCAGTATCTGAAATTGCAGGGAATTATGATTGAAGGGGAAGATGCCGGGACACAGGCGGAAGCGTATGATGCGGGCGAAACAGAGCCGCAGTCTAACGGTACCAGCACACCACTTACTTCCGAGGAAGAAGTTTATCTGAAGAATTATCTGGCAGAAATAAACAGTGGCAGGGAAGTAAGCCAGGAGATGATCAGCGCATTATTTGAGAATCTGGCCGAGGGAGATGCCATTGCAGAGGCGGCCCTTACCGGCATTTACCTTCCGGTTGCAGCAAATATGGCAGCAGATATGAACTGTGCAGAAATCCATCTGGCAGATTTGATCCAGGAAGCCAATGTAGTGCTGCTTACAGCTCTTTCCGATCCGGAGACAACGCGTAAAGATGACGCATGGCTGCGTCTTCAGCTGCGAAAAGGAATTATCGCTGCCATTGAGGAGCAGACACAGCAGAAATTCCGGGATGACTGTCTGGTAACGAAGGTAGAAAAACTGGAATCGGCAGTGAAGGATCTGACGGACGATGACGGGGAGAACCGTTTTACCATTGATGAGCTGGCAGTTATTCTTGATATGAATGTGGATGAGATCCGGGATATTCTGCGTCTTACAGGAGACGATAAATAATTATGGCAAGTGAAATCCCGGGAAAATTATGGAGATAAGGCTATCCTGTCGGAAATGAAAAGAATGCTGTAGAATTGATGGAAACACCGGAGGTGATTTAAAAGTAAAAATCATCTCTGGTGTTTTTGTCTTTTGGTCTTTTCCGGATGTTTTGAAATTTACATTGAAATTTCACTGTACAAGTGTTACTATCATAAATAATAATCAAAATATTTTTGCACGTAATAAATATTATTTGACAAATGGAAGGAGGATATATATGAATTTGGAAAAATATCAGCAGTATTCCAGAATTGCAAGAGGTTTGGAAAAGGCAGACCTGGTATTGAAGGATGCGAGGATTGTGAATGTTTTTACTGAAGAGATCATCCGCGGAGACATTGCCATTCAGGACGGAATCATAGCAGGAATTGGAAGCTTCCATGGAAAAGAAGAACGTGATCTGGCTGGCAGATATGTATGTCCGGGATTTATTGACAGCCATCTTCATCTGGAATCTACACTGGTTACACCGGCTGAACTGGTAACGGTTGCCTCCAGGCACGGAACCACTACTTTTATCGTGGATCCCCATGAATCAGCCAATGTGTCCGGTCTGGTAGGAATTGATTATATTCTGGATCAAACCGAAGATGTGAAAGCAAATGTATATGTGATGATGCCATCCTGTGTTCCTGCTACTGCCATTGATGATAATGGATGCACTCTTACTGCTGAAGATATGGCTCCTTACCTTCATAACAGCCGGATTCTTGGACTTGGAGAAGTAATGGACAGCATTTCTGTGGTACAGGGCGAGAAAAGCATGCATGACAAGCTGGAGCTGTTTGAGGGCAGAATCCGTGATGGTCACGCTCCGTTTCTGGAAGAGGGAGATCTTCAGGCATATGCCATGGCTGGGATTGCTACAGACCATGAGTGCAGCTTCTTTGATTATGCCATGCGAGAACGGCGGAACGGTCTTACCATTCTTGTAAGGGAAGGCAGCGCTGCCCGAAATCTGGAGGCGCTTGTTGGCGGTCTGGTACAGAGGCACATGAATGGTGACGGATTCTGCTTCTGCACAGATGACAAGCATATTGAGGATATCCAGCGTGAAGGGCATATTGACCATAACGTGCGAAAAGCTATCCGTCTTGGCATGAATCCGGTTTCTGCTATTAAAATGGCAACCATCAATGCAGCTGACTGTTATGGACTGAAAGACAAGGGTGCAGTGGCACCCGGCAGACAGGCAGATCTTTTGGTTCTTTCGGATCTTGTCAGTGTGACCATAGAAGACGTGTACTTTAAAGGGCAATTGGTGGATAAAAATGCAAAGATTGTTATAAAGCCGTGTGCCCCTGAATTGAAAAATACAGTGCATGTGGCTGAATTTTCCAGAGAGGCATTTCAGCTGGAGTCTGCAGATGGAATCTTTCCGGTGATTCTGGCGGAAGAAGGGCAGATTACTACCAGAAAGGGAACTCTGAAAGCAGGGGATGGTTCTTGCAAATTCCAGTCCGATGACGATTATCAGAAGATTGCAGTTGTAGAGCGTCATAAGATGACGGGGAAAATCGGCTGCGGCGTGATCGGAGGTTTTGGTATCCGCGGTGGAGCAATTGCGTCCAGTGTATCCCATGATTCCCACAATATTATTGTGATCGGAGATAATGATGAGGACATGGAGCTTGCTGTGCGGGAGCTGATGCGTACTCAGGGAGGCTATACGATCGTAGAGAATCATAAAGTATTTGACACTCTTGCCCTTCCTGTAATGGGACTGATGAGTGATAATGGTTTTGAGAAAGACAATGAGACTCTTGGGCGAATGATCCATAAAGCTCATGAAATGGGTGTAAAAGACGGTCATGATCCGTTTATTACGCTGTCCTTTATGGCTTTGCCAGTTATTCCTCAGATTCGAATCACACCAAGAGGCGTTTTTGATGTGGAAGCGTGGGAATTTTTATAAGATATCAGGATTGCGGGAGTGTAACGCACGAGACGGTAGTCTTGCTTTCCAAGGGCGAGGCCGACTCGAAAAAGATTCGGGTTGAGTTCTCTTTGGAAGATATGGATACCCTCTGCCTTTTCATTGGCAGAGGGCCGTTTTTTGCTTAACAGTTATTGGGCATCCCTTAATTGCTCTACAACGCTGCATTTCGCTGCGTTGTCATACATCGTGCAGGGGATCAGGCACCCCAGCAGAAGAAATACCGGAATTGTCAGCAGGACAGGCAGAATGGTGAATCGATACTCAAAGAACCAGAACATACTGCCCAGCATTTTTCCTGCAAGAGGTCCCACCGCCAGCGACAGAATAAAGGCCGCCGCTACGGAAGACATTGCGTAAAACAATCCCTCGTAGATCAGCATGGTTTTGAGCTGCCGGTTCGTCATTCCTACAGCCTGAAGCACAGCAAATTCACGGCGGCGGGAAAGGATACCGGTCATCATGGCGTTGAAGAAATTTAAGAGTCCCACCAGCCCGATGATAGCACAGAGGATACCACCTACCAGAAGGAACATCTGCCGGAACTGAGCAAATTCAGAGCGAGCCGTGGCCTTGCTTTCATACATCAAGGGCGAAAACTCACCGGCAGTGAGCTTCGATAGATATTGCTCTGCTTCGGCCTCGTCAGCTTCGTCCGCTGTGTCGAACAGGTAGAGCATCGGAACGACCGCACCACCGCTGTCCCTCTGTGCGGTGTCCACAGGCAAAACTGCGTTATATCCAATACCACCATAACGATAACCCATGGAATACGGAAGTTCTACCAAGGCGCAGACCGTGTACTCTACATCTCTGGCTCCAT
>NZ_CAKRNY010000105.1 GCF_934371575.1 uncultured Blautia sp.
CTTTTGAAATGGAGAACAATTATGACGACTATCAACCTAAAAAGGTATTACCCCTATATGACCGAAAATGTGATGCTTATAAGCTGAAACTGAATGGTGGGGACATCAAAGCGGTACAGGGGGATTCCGGCCATGCTCAGGTCAATATGGTTACGGATGTGTATTCTTATATTCTGGATGATGACCGAAGAAAAAATGCAGAGCTTTTTGAGGAAGCGTTCTACGAGAAAAAGAATCTGGATCCACAGATGCACGCATAACAGGAAAATAATAATGCAACTGTTGCCGATGAAGTCGATCCGGAACTTCTGGCAAAAGTGTTGGCAAATCCAGAGATGCGGGCGTTGCTCAATTCGCTGGCGAAGACGATGAAGTAATGAAAAATAGTGAAAAAATAGTGTAATTTTAGTGGAAAAACAATTCATAAAACGATATAATAATTGTAGACAAGAAAATATCTTGTACTTACGATAGGAAAGTTTAATTGAATACTGTTTACCATGATCGAACGTACGAAGCATGGTGGTCATATAATGTCGTGATGTAACAGATCAATATTGTACTGGGCGCAGTGCATATTTGCGACTGGGACAATTATTTATGAGATTATTTGCTGGATTGTTATAAGAATTTAGTGAAACGACCTTTCAAAAAATAGTTGATTTTGAGAGGTCGTTTTTGTTATGTCTGATTGCCGGTACAGGAAATTTACATGGATAAAATTAATTCTGTTGAGGTAAAATTGAGGTTGACTTTGTATTGTATAGACATAAGATGAAAAAAAGTCAGGTGATGTGCGATGGGAAAACGTAAGATATGTAAAATTGTTTTTGTTATACAGCATCTGCTTGGATGGGCAAGATATCTGTTCTGATAAAGGAGGAAGAAGATCGTGTTTCAAATATTAATTGTAGAAGATGATAAAGAATTAAGCCAGCTATTCCAAAAAGTGCTTGAGAAGAATGGATATCAGGTCAAAAGTGCATCGGATGGAGCACTGGCATTAGAAATATTGGATAAAGAGTATATTGATCTGATCATTTCCGATATTATGATGCCGGTTATGGATGGTTATGAACTGGTGTCGGAACTCCGTTCAGCAGGATATCAGATACCGGTACTTATGATCACTGCGAAAGGTTCCTTTGATGATATGCGCCAGGGATTTCTTTCGGGAAGTGACGATTATATGGTAAAACCGGTAAATGTGAATGAAATGGTTTTAAGAGTCGGAGCACTGCTTCGCCGTGCACAGATACTGAATGAACACAAAATTGTGATCGGTTCAACAGAGTTTGATTATGATGCAATGACGGTTACAACTGATAAGGAAAGTCTTGTTTTACCTAAAAAAGAATTCCTGCTTTTATATAAGCTTGCAGCTTCGCCAGGCAGAACATTTACAAAACAACAGTTGATGGATGAAGTATGGGGATACGAGACGGAGGCAGACCCACATACGATAGAGGTACATATAGGAAGAATCAGAGAGCGTTTTAAAGATAACCCGGATTTTGAAATCGTAACAATGCGTGGAATTGGATACAAGGTGGTGAAAAAATAATGGAACAAAAGAAAGAAAAAGGATTGCGGATCCGATCCTGTCTGACTGGTGCAATCTGGCTGGCACTTGTATTTTCAACAGTCATATCTGCGTTATTATTTGCTTTTTTGAATCATTTTTTTAATCTGCCTGGTAGCATACATGTGCTTGGCTGGCTTTTGATTTTTAATACATTGATTGCAGGGCTGATTACTTCCTTTATCAATGCAAGGTTGCTGGAACCAATTACCAGACTCAGTAAAGCAATGAAGGAAGTTTCGCAGGGAGATTTTGAACAGCACTTGGAAACGAACAGCCGTATCGCAGAAGTTGGAGAATCTTACCAGAGTTTTAATGTGATGACAAAAGAGCTTCGTGCAACAGAAGTACTGCAGATGGATTTTGTCTCCAATGTTTCTCATGAGTTTAAGACCCCGATCAATGCCATTGAAGGGTATACAATGCTTCTTCAGGGAGAAGAACTGTCTCAGGAGCAAGAGGAATATGTAGAAAAAATCCTGTTTAATACCCAAAGGCTTTCCGGATTGGTTGGAAATATTTTGCTGTTATCCAAGTTAGAGAATCAGAACATACCAATGAAAAAAACAGAATATCGTTTGGATGAACAGATCCGTCAGGCATTTCTTTCCCTGGAGACAAAATGGACAGAAAAAGAAATTGGTTTCCAGGTAGAGCTGGAGGAAGTTAAATATACTGGGAATGAAGGACTTTTTATGCATATATGGATGAATCTTTTAGATAATGCGATTAAGTTCAGTCCTGCAAAGGGGACAATTATGATGTTTCTGAAGCAGGAAAAGGATTCTGTAATGTTTATTCTGGAAGATGAAGGACCGGGAATAGAGGATGATGTGAAAACCAGAATATTTGATAAATTTTATCAGGCAGACGGTTCTCACAAAGCAGAAGGAAATGGTCTCGGCCTTGCACTTGTGAAACGGATCGTAGATAGTGCTGGCGGGACAATCAAGGCAGAAAACCGGGAATATGGTGGATGCAGATTTGTTGTAGAGCTTCCAATACAGAAAGATGAGGCCATATAAGTTTAAGAAAAACAGATAGAGGAGGAATTACATGACATTTTATCAGGAATTGCAGTTAAATCAGGCAGGTTCTAAAAATCTGTTGAAAAAGAGTGAAACAGTGAAAGAAAAATCATATCATATACTGGTATATTTGGTAAAGATAGCTGTTACAATGGCATTTTGTTTTTTATTTGTTACTATTTTCAGTATCTTATTTGGAAATGAGAATAGTATTGTGGGTGTAGTAGTTTTATTATGCCTTATGGTATTTCGGAATGCGGATCTGGGGATCCACACCGGACAATCTACGATGCTTTTGGCTTTGTTCTTTGTAATTATGACTGTATGTCCGCATTTAGCAAACCAGCTTTCACCGGTACTTGGAATGCTGTTAAACATTGCTGCACTGGCAGTGCTGATTCTGTTCGGATGTCATAACCCATTCATGTTTAACCAATCCACATTGGTTCTTGGTTATCTGTTATTGTATGGATATGATGTAACAGGAAAAAGTTATCAGATGCGATTAACCGGAATGGCATTAGGTGCAGCACTTACCTGCTTCGTATTTTATCGAAATCATAAAAACAGAACGTATAAAAGAAATTTGAATGATTTGGTACAGGAATTTGATATATCTTCTTCCAGAACAAAGTGGCAGTTATGTCAGATCATATGCGTACCGGCAGTACTCTGCATTGCGGAACTCTGCAATATGCCACGGGCAATGTGGGCTGGAATTGCGGCAATGTCAGCAATCTTACCATTTATGGAGGACATGCAATACAGAGTCCGCAAAAGGATTGTCGGAAATATTGCAGGTGTAATATGCTTTACAGTACTATATTTTCTGCTTCCGTCATCCATCTATACATACATAGGAATCCTTGGCGGAATTGGTGTAGGACTTTCTGCAAAATATGGCTGGCAGGCAGTATTTAACACATTTGGTGCTTTGGCCATTGCTACAGAGAGTTATGGACTAAAAGGAGCAGTTGGTCTTAGAGTGATTCAGAATGTTTTTGGCGTTGTATTTGCATTAATATTTTGTTCTATGTTTTATTGGCTTATGTCGAAAAAAAAAGGAAACAGTGGTAACCGTGGCTGCAAAATAACGTGGGTTAGAAAGAAAAAAGGTTAATCCGGAGATGGCAGCTTTGCTGACGAGTCTGGCAAAGAGTATAAAGATGTAAGGGAAAATGTAAGATCTGTTGGCTTTGGGAAGAATCCTAAGGGTGACAGATCTTTTTTTATGTTTTATTCTGCTTTGGATATACTAACCATAGTGCTAAAATTACATTGCCAGATCGTGAAAACAGGATATAGAATATAATTAACAAAAATAACCACAT
>NZ_CAKRNY010000106.1 GCF_934371575.1 uncultured Blautia sp.
ATTGTAAAAATTGCGCTTCGTTCCATCCTGCCCTGGGAGGAGCATGGCTTTTCTATTTGCGGAACGGCATCAAATGGACTTGAGGCACTGCCTTTGATCGAACAACATCATCCGGATGTGATCATCACAGACCTGAAAATGCCTGGGATGGATGGGCTTGAGCTGATTCGGACTTTAAAGGAAAAGAATTGTCCGGGAGAAATTCTGGTACTTAGCAATTACGAGGATTTTGATTCTGTGCGAAGTGCACTGCTGCTTGGTGCGGCAGATTATCTGCTGAAAATTAAAATCCAGCCAGATACCCTTCTTGCCTGCCTGAATAAAACGGTAGAAAAATTAAAGGACAGAGCGCCCAGACATTTGGAAACTGAAAAAAAGGATCAGGAAGAGAATATATCAAAACTTCTGCTGGAATTTTTCCAGAAGGATGTAAAGCTTTCAGATTTTATAGAACAGCATGCTAAAACCAGACTTGCATTTATGGAAGACTCCTGCGCCGTCTGCTATGTAACCTTTGAGAAGTTTTTATCTAATGAAGCATTTTCCATCTCCGGGAATCTTCTGCGGGATATGATCCTGGATGCGGTTCAGGGAGTGTTGCAACCCTATATTCTGGTGCTGAACGATTATAGCGCACTGGTTATTTTTTCCCAGGCTGAGCTGTCCGGCAGTGAAATTAAAGTGGAACAGTTGGTAAAAAAGCTATACAATCGCTTTACCATGTACCAGTCCTTTGCACCGGATATGCCCTATCAGGAGATGCTGAAAAATTACGAAGAAGCGCGAAGTGTGTTCCGGGAATTTTCCTCTAATGAGGGACACTATAAAGCTGATGTTGCGAAAACCCTGGAGTATATGGAGGAAAATTACATGTACAGGCTGACCCTGTCTTCTATTTCTGCAAACGTAAATTTAAGCTCCAGTTATCTATGCAGGATTTTTAAATCTGAGGTCGGCACAAGCATTACCAACTATCTGAATAATTTGCGGATACGCAAGGCTGCAACCTTGATCAAAGAAAATACCATGTCCATGAAAGAGATTTCTTCCATGGTAGGAATTGACGATCAGCTTTATTTCAGCAGGCTGTTTAAGAAATGCATGGGAATTTCGCCATCAGAATATGGAAAGAAATATCATCAGTAGGCGGATCATAACACCAATAAACCATAATGAAAGGAATAAATATATGGAATTGTATTTTAAAAATCCGGCAAAATGCTGGCTGGAGGGATTTCCACTGGGAAATGGACGAATGGGAGCGGTTATTCACGGAGCTTTGGACCATGAGGTGTTACAGTTAAATGAAGATACCTTATGGTCAGGCTCTCCTTACAGCGGACAGACCGGACTTTCCCCTGAAGTAGTGAAGCAAGCCGGGGAGCTTGCAAAAGCCGGGAAATATGAAGAAGCAAAACAGGTTATGGAAAAGAAGCTGGAAGAAGCTGAGGATGTACAGATTTATCTGCCCTTTGGGGATCTGCATCTGGATTTTGTGGAGGATAATTATGATGCTGATGGAGATACAGTTGCAAGTACTTCGCCGGATTCAGATACAGCTGTGACGGATTATGAGAGACATTTGGATTTAGACCGGGCTGTGGCTTCTGAGTGCTATGTGAGAAATGGCGCTAAGCTTACACGTACCTGCTTTATCAGCGCACCGGCTCAGGGACTTGTGTATCAGATTAAAAGCAGCCGGCCCTTTTCTATTTTGGTCCACTGTGACGGGGCCTTTATCCGTAAGAAAGATTATACGGAGAATCATTTCACGCTTACCGGAATCTGTCCGGGAAGAAGCGGACTGAAAGTTATTAAGGAAAATAAACCAGAAGAGTTCCTTTTCCCGAAAGAACCAGAGCTTCAAGGTGTACACTTTATAGGAGAAGGGTGCGTAACTGCAGAAGGTGGAAGGGCTACCGGATCTGCCGATGGAATTCTATTGGAGCATGTGACTGGAATGGAAATCCGTATGGCAATCCGTACCAGCTTCCGGGGATTTGACAAAGCATATACTGAGCAGTATTCCGATGCCCAAATTCGTCATATGCTTGCTGCAGATTTAGAGAATCTTTCAAGACCATTTGAAGAGCTGCTGGACGAGCATGTAGAGGAATACAAGTCTTTTTATGGAAGAACTTCATTGACACTGTGGGATGATGTACCGAAGATTTCTGCTGAAACTTCTCAGTATGATCTGCGGGAGCGTCTTGCCGCATTTCATGAGGGTGCATCAGACCCGGAGCTTTATGCAATCCTGTTTGCTTTCGGAAAATATTTGCTCATCTCCTCTTCCAGGCCAGGAACCCAGGCTGCCAATTTGCAGGGAATCTGGAGCAATGATATTATTCCTCCGTGGTTCAGCGATTTTACCGTAAATATCAATACCGAAATGAATTACTGGATGACAGGGCCCCTGAATCTTGCCCAAATGCAGGAACCGCTGGTAAATCTTTGCAAAGCGCTGGTAAAAAATGGACAGAAAACCGCCAGAGAACTGCTTAACTGTGAGGGAACTGCCTGCTTTCACAACACGGATATCTGGGGTAAAACCTCTCCTGCAACAGGAAAGGCAGTGTGGGCGTTCTGGCCATTTGGGGAGGCATGGCTCTGCCGTAATCTGTTCGACCAGTACTTATTTACAGAAGATAAAGAGTATTTGAAGGATATTATGCCTATACTGGAGGAAAATGTGCGATTCTGTCTTGCTCAGCTTCAGGAAACAGATCAGGGACTTGCCATCTGTCCCACTACCTCACCGGAAAATCTGTTTTATGAGGATTGTTCCGTGGCAGAATACAGTGAAAATACCCTGGCCATTGCAAGAAATCTGTTTCGGGATTATGTAAAAGGCTGTGAAGTGCTTGGCTTGCAGAATCAGATAATGTGTGATGCACTGGAAGCGCTGGAGCGCATGGTACCTACTGCTGTTGGAAGCAAGGGACAGATTCTGGAATGGAACCAGGAATTTCCGGAGCAGGATGTGCATCATCGCCATGTTTCTCATCTTTATGAGCTTCATCCTGGCTGTGGCATTACTCCACAGACACCTGAATTGTATAAAGCAGTGAGAAAGAGTCTTGAACTTCGGGGGGATGAGGGAACCGGATGGAGTCTGGCTTGGAAGGTTCTGATGTGGGCCCGTATGGAGGATGGCGCTCATGTGGAGAAAATTATGAAAAACCTGTTTTATGTAGTAGATCCAATGGAAGAAATGGGAATACGAAGAGGTGGTATCTATCCCAATTTATTTTGTGCCCACCCACCGTTCCAGATTGACGGAAACTTAGGTTACAGTGCTGCTGTTGCCGAGATCCTGGTTCAAAGCCAGGGAGAAGAGCTTGTCCTTCTCCCTGCGCTCCCACCCTCCTGGAGAAACGGGGAAGCCACCGGGTTCATTGCCCGTGGAAACATCCGCGTGGATCTTAAATGGGAGGGGAAGAATGTCAACTACACCTTAACTCCTGCTCATGACACCACTATACGTCTCCGCATCGGAAAAGGGGACGTGAGGGGCTATTCACTGCGTGGGGGTGTGGCGTACGAAGGAAATGAGGTGCTAAGCTGAGGAAGAACTTTGTGAGAGCAGGCGGTTTTCCGCCCGTCTTATTCGCCTGTTTATTCGTTACTCTGGGAGGCGTCCTTCATACATAATACTCAGTTCACCATACACCTGTGCCCAGTTGCGGATCGTACTGGTCCATTTCTTCGTAGCTTCAAATGTGGCAAGATACAGTGCCTTTAATAGAGCTGTATCGCTTGGAAATACGCTTCTCTGGCGATTCAGTTTCCGGTAGGTAGAATTCAGGGATTCAATAGCATTTGTAGTATAAATCACCGTTCTGACCGTCGTTGAAAATTTAAAAATTGGAGAAATTCTATGCGTTGTTTTCTCATATTTGCAGATAACGCCAATCATCTAAACTAATTA
>NZ_CAKRNY010000107.1 GCF_934371575.1 uncultured Blautia sp.
TTTTCGCAACTTTTTCCAATTCTCGTCTTTCCTCTACATCATCATACCCGGTTTCTTTGTCATCAATTCCTTTCACAGGATCAATAAAATACAAACCACTCCGATTGCAGTAGAAATAGATTTTTTTCACATCACTGATCTGAAATCTTGCTACTGGATTTCCCTGCGGATACAGCTTCACCATCTGGAGCCGGTCTCTGGAAATCGCTGCAATAAATGAAATATAATGTTGCTTCGACATTTCATGCTCAATCTGGACATAATACTCATCTTCCACTCGTTCCAGAAAAATCTTATGATCTTCATCTGTTTCCTCTGCTTCTTCTGATCTCAATTGTATTCCATGGCACTGGATAACTGCTTCGCCCATACTATGAATAATATTGCCACACACAGGACAAATATAAAAATGTGACTTTAGCATATTGGCACTTACATTGGAATTCATAACTGCATTTCCAGAAATCAACTCTGTTACAGATACAGAAAAAACTTCAGCGATTGGTTCTAATAAAGTAATATCCGGATATCCCTTGCCAGTCTCCCATTTCGAAATCGTCTTAGCACTCACACCAAGCTTTTCTCCCAGTTCCATCTGCGTCATGTCATACCTGTTTCGTAATTCTTTGATAACAGTTCCTGTTATATACTGGTTCATCCTCGCACCCCCTATTTACATTGTATTGTAAGATCTGTGTGGCAACAACCTACGTAAAGTAGAGTGGTCTTCTTTCATTCCGTTACTCCTTTCCTTCGCGCAATTCTGCTCCATAACGGCACCCCAGAGACATCACAATGAACATCACGCCCAGTGCCATACTGAGAATCCAAACGATACAGCCACAAAAACCGATAATGCAAAAGATACAGCGCAATAGCGCGGCTATTGTCACTGCGCACCTCAAGATTTATCTGTTCCACGCCTGTTTTCCCCGCAAAATCTCCTAATAAAAAGGCGCAGAACGAACTCGATCTCACATCAAGTTCCGCTCTGCGTCTTAGCGTCTGGCTGTTTCAATAGCTTTATATGAAATTGTCGTAAATCAATGAGCGTTTCCTGCTTGCACTTTGGACAGAGGAGAAGATAATTCTGAAGAATGGTATCTTCTCGCAGCCACACACGGGTTTTCCCGTGACAATGTGGACATAGCAGCCATTGCCCTTGCTTTTCCATAATCATCACCTACTCATTCGATGGGGCAGAGATGAGCGTGATCTGCCGCGTTTTACTGCCTTCCACTGCCTCTTTTTTCATGTACTTGACTGCAATCTGATTGATTTCCGTAAGGAAACCCGAAAACTCCTCGTCCGTCAGTAGCAGCGTGCAGTTTGTAAATAGCAGCATATCTTTCTTTGGATCAGCCTTTCCACTGGAAAAATACTTCGCAAATGCTGCACAGATACTGAGCAGTGACATTTGTACCGCATTTCCTGTTTCATCTTCTGTCTCCATAGCATCCTTATTTAATTGATAAACGCTTTCAACAGTACCACGAATTCGATTTTCACCCACAACCATAAGAATCGTACTATCTGTAAGAATCTTTATGTGCCGATACAGGCTTGCGCTGGGAACATCGGGCAACGCTTTTCTGATTTCCTTGACCGTACCGGTTTTGTGAAGCAAAAAATACTGAAAAATTCTTTGTCGAACAGGGTTCATCACAATTTCAGCCATTTCCATCCTTTTATCACCACTCTTTAAATTATTCTTCAATTGAATTATATTCTCATTTTTGAAAATGTCAAGATTATCTTCATAGAAAAATTGTGAGCTTTTTAGTACCCTTTATATTTCAGTGTTCTTATTCACTTCCGTTTAATATCTCCACCAGCCTTTCTTCTTTGATAATAGCAATTCCCTGACTTTCATCTCCCAATATGATCAGATTGTCACCTGGCTGAATATCAAATATTTTTCTTGCTTTTGCCGGTATCACAATCTGGCCTTTCTCTCCCACTTTCGTGATTCCAAAAACATGCTTTCCCTTTGGCGGAACGCTCAGACCAAGATTATTGCTGTTTTCTCTGTCATAATTTACCAGATCATCCAGACTTACATCCAATACTTCTGCCAAGAGTTTACACCTCTCAATATCAGGTAATGATTCTCCTGTTTCGTATTTTGAAAGTGTCTGTCTGCTTACACCAATCTTTTCAGCCAACTCATTCTGCGAAAAACCATGCGTTTTACGCATGAATACAAGGTTGTCTTTAAACATCTTTTTTCTCCTTTTTCAGTCCTAATACACACCAGCGGATAATCGGTATTCTACTGATGATTTCATATAAAAACAATGCACCTGCAAATGCACTGATTCCCACGACTATATATACAATCCCTGCCGGAAGTTCTGAAGCAAAACACCTCAGGTAATAAGCTACACAAGCTAATGGAAGATAATGAAAAACATAAATTCCCCAGGATTTTTTTGACATCCATCTTGATACTTTGTTTTCCGAGTTCCCATATTTTTTCATAAATGCTAAAATTGCAAGAATTGAAAACCAACAATAAATACAGGCAGGCAGATTATTAAGCACAGGCTCTACCGCATAATTTTCACCAAAATAATATATTGTGTAAAATATTCCTGTTGCACCAGCTGCGATCAGAAAAATCCCCCACCATTTGCTTAAGCGCTCAACAACCTCATCATGTGAAAAAATAAAATAACCTGTAAAAAAACAGAACCCATAAATTCCAAACCGATATACAGTTACTATTGGCGTATTAAGAACTTGTGAGAATCCATATACACAGACAGTTAACAAAACCAGTAACCATACTGGTGCTTTTCCTCCGATCTTCCAGATACGATCCCTTTCAAATTTTCTCACTAATAGCAGAAGCATTGAAAAAATCCATAACACCTGTATATACCAAAGAACGCCGATTCCCGATATAGCCATGATCACATACTGAACTACTCCTGGAACGGATTCAAAACTTTCAAAAGCACCGTTGATTTTCATATTATAATATCCCAGTATCCATTGAAATACAAAAAGTCCAATGGTGGAAGGAACCAACAGCTTGCGTGTTTTATCTCGGATAAATTCTTTTACATTATGCTTTTCCAGATAATATCTGACTGTCATACCAGACATCGTAAATAACAAAGCCATCATCCAGGGATATACGAGATATTGGAAAGCATCCTGCAACTGTTGTTCTTTAAACGGACCGATTACTCCAAACGGCTGGACACCATTGTACATATAAATCACGTGATAAATTACAACAATGCAGACCGTGATCCAGCGAATATTATCAAGATATATTCTTCTTATATTATCCATACTTTTCCAACCTTTGCACTTATTTTTAACATATTTTAGCATAAAAGAAATGGTCTTACGACCAAGGTTCTTTAACATTTTCTGCTTAATGTTGTTAAAAATCGTTGCATTCAGAGTGTTTCACAACATCCCTTATAAAAGAAAAAAGCTGAACAACCGTAGCCCATACGAAACGTTCAGCTTTTACTATGGAAAAGATATGCTCCCCTTAATATTCTCCTTAATATTCTACTTATAATTCCCAACCAATTCTCTATAAAAATCCACCGCCAGATGAATCTTATCCACATCATATTTTGATGCAATTTCTCGCATAGCATCCAGATCCTTTTCCAGATCTGTGCCATTGATACAGCGCAAAAATGCCTCACCTCGGCAGCTCAAGTCTCGCATCAAAGCACTTTGCAATCTCTTCGTCACTGCATCCGGCTTTCTGCCATGCTTTTACCAATTGTAAATGATAAAATAAATATGTACATTTAGTGGAAAATAAAAATGTACAATCAAGGTCCGCATGCTATTGTATTCA
>NZ_CAKRNY010000108.1 GCF_934371575.1 uncultured Blautia sp.
GTTTACTCATCTTTTTCAATATTTTCCAAGCCAAAATTTACAGCTTTTCTAAGGGCTTCAAGTTCTTCCTGGCTCAACATTACATAGGACTCTCCCTTTACAATTTCTTTCAGATAAAGGAAGCAATTGTCTCTGCTGTGTACTGCATTCAAAATTACTCCGGAATTATCCTGATCCAACAAAGCCAGTGCAAAACTGAGTTTTCCGCCTACATCATCGAACGCATCATACTTTTCAACGCCATATTTGCTGAACATAGATTCCAAATGATGTTTGATAAAGCTGATGTCGTGCTCATGATCTTCTTTTGCTTCATAAAGGCGGTCAATCTGGGCGAATTTTCGTACAAAAACTTTCTCAAGAGATTGTGCGTCACTGCCTTTCATGAACATTTTGTATTTACGTTCCAAACGGCTAAGCCTCATTTTGCTGCTGAATACATTCACCGCCAGAACGATGGTCAGAATCAGCAGTAAAATAATAATGATACCCGGGTCAATTCCCAGGCTGTCAAAAATACTGCTCATGCACTCTCCTTATCTTATTGATTCAAACAACTCAATGATTCTTTCCAGTTCATCTCTGGAATAATATTCAATTTCAATTTTACCTT
This sequence comes from uncultured Blautia sp., assembly GCF_934371575.1. Classification (GTDB taxonomy): domain Bacteria; phylum Bacillota; class Clostridia; order Lachnospirales; family Lachnospiraceae; genus Blautia_A. The sequence continues at coordinate 614 of NZ_CAKRNY010000108.1, forward strand.
TATTATTTTTCTTTCTGTGGATAAAAACCCGGGTTCCCATAATGCCCTTCATTTTCTCCTCGAGACTCTCGTAAATCGCATCTTCAGCTGTATTTACCGTCTTCTGAGTTTTCTTCGGTGGCTCCACAATATGTTTTACCAGTTTTTCAGTCTCTCGAACGCTTAATTTCTCGTCAAAAACCTTCATTGCCACACTTGTCTGCTTATCCTTGTCTGTAATTGCAAGAATTGCACGAGCATGCCCAGCTGAAATCATCTCATCAATCAGCATCTGCTGAACTCTTTCATCCAATTTCAAAAGGCGAAGGGAATTAGTCACTGCAGTTCTGCTCTTGGAAACGCGTTCTGCAATATTATCCTGTTTCAGCTTAAATTCGTCGATCAGACGCTTATAGGCCATTGCTTCCTCTATTGGATTTAAGTCTTCCCGCTGAATATTTTCAATCAGGGAAATCTCAACTACCTGCTGATCATTAAATTCCTTAATGATTACCGGAACTTCTTTCAACCCAGCAAGTTTAGCTGCCCTCCATCTTCTCTCGCCTGCAATAATCTCATAGTAATCGCCTTTATCCGAAACCAGAAGTGGCTGTAAGATACCAAACTGCTTAATTGATTCAGACAATTCCAGTAAAGCATCCTCATCAAACTGTTTGCGTGGCTGAGTTCTGTTTGGCTCTACCTTTGAAATCTTCACAAGCATTTCAGATTTCTTCGGTTCTTCAACTACTGCAGCTTGTGCTGTATCATTTGATTCTGCAACACTATTCACTGCTGAAGCCTTCAAAGAACCTTCTTCTTGCTGATGTAAGCTTTCATTTGTGGCAACTGTCTTTTGCTCCGGCTTTTTCTCAGCTGGCTTTACTGGCTTCTCTGGGAAAAGAGCATCCAGACCTCTTCCAAGACCTTTCTTCTTAACTGCCATTACTCAACCTCCCTGTTTATCACTTCTTCTGCAAGAAGGCGATAAGCTTCTGCTCCTGTGGATCTCGGATCATAAAGAGTAATCGGCTGTCCGTAACTTGGAGCTTCTGCCAGTCTGACATTTCTCGGAATAATGGTCTTGTAAATATTCTGCTGAAGATTTTCCTTAACATTCTCTACTACCTGTAGCGATAAATTTGTACGGGCATCATACATAGTAAACACAACGCCCTCAATCTCAAGATCATTATTCAATCTGTCCTTTACCAGATCAATAGTATGTATCAGCTGTGATAGTCCTTCCAATGCATAGTACTCACACTGAATTGGAACCAAAACAGATGTCGCAGCAGTAAGTGCATTGATAGTAAGCATATTCAGAGATGGGGGACAATCAATAATAATATAATCATAATTATTCTTTATTTTGTCAGTAAGCTCTTTCAATATGTATTCTTTATTATCAATACCAACAAGCTCAATCTCTGCGCCAGACAAATTTACATTTGATGGTATCAAATCTACATTTTCTACTACATCTTTGACAATCGTCTTCTCAACATCGGACTGTCCTACCAGAAGTTCATACAAGGTATCTTCTACTTCATTTTTATCAACACCTAATCCACTGGTAGTGTTTCCCTGAGGATCCATGTCAATTGTCAGAACTTTTTTTCCCTGTTCTGCCAGGCATGCAGAAAGATTAATAGCTGTGGTAGATTTACCAACGCCGCCTTTCTGATTAGCAACTGCAATCGTTCTGCCCAATATCAACCCTCCCTTTCATATTATTTAGGTTACTGTTCACACAACATTTTTATAAAAAGCAACATGTTTAATTGTAAAAAAGAAGCCTGCTTGCAGGATTCTCCAACTACGGCAGGGCACCTCGAGCGCCATCTAACTTTCTGCTACAGTGTAATCCTGCCTGGTAGGGCTTTTTATGTAATAGAAAATTTTAACAGAATTTTTTATCACATAAAAAATGTTTCACGTGAAACATTTTGCAAATTTTAATTGCACACAATAACCAAAGTTTATAGATCACACCACCATCCTACAGGTTCTGCAATCTTATCATATAGCTATTGCTATTATAACACTTTTAAATTTATCTCGCCACATAATGTTTCACGTGAAACATAGAAAATGGCATTTCTTTTCATAAAAATATTGTCTATTTTTATCTTCTTATTAATTATAACCTTGATTGTGGGATTTTAAACATTTTTTGGAATGTATTTGTTGGAAGTCAACATATTAAAAAAATTATCATTAATTTCTATTGCTGTTTAATTGATTAAAAGTTCTTCAATGCGGACGCATTTGGACAGTGTGTATTACTCACTCGCCGGCGCAACGCTCCAGCAAACTAATCGCTAACTGCGACTAATGCGTTCGGGAGAGCCCTCACGCATAAGTCTCCGTAAGCGCTGGATTTTGCTTACGCTAAGAGCGCGCCTGAAATGGCTCGCTGGAGTAATACACATTGCCCAAATGCTGTGTACTGGCTGGGACTTGCTGGTTGGTAAGAACTTTTAACGAAGGGGGAGGGGAGTGATTGGTTTCCCGATACTTTCTTGACAACGATAGATTAGAAAAAACAATAAAGTTGCGGGATACCAACTACTTCACCCCACCCCCGTTGTTGTCGTTATTGTTTCTTTCTTCCCTTTTCAGTAACCAGCGATTTTGCAATGTATATTCGCAAGCCGCGCATTTTAGGAGCGGTTTTAGTGGAGGCGAGATCCATGACTTACGGAGACTTAGGCGCGAAGGCTCTCCTGAGCGTCTTAGTCGTAGTTAGTCATTAGCTTGCCGGAACGTTGCGACGCGCGGCGGTGAATATACATTGTGAAATCGCGTCCGAATAACGACCAACACACTAATAGGAATAGGTTTGGTAAAGCCAATAAAATCGCGAAGTATCAACCATATCTAAACAGATTATCAAAAGCAACTAATATATCTTTTTTCGTGAAGCATGTTACTGGTCACGAAATGAGCAGCAATCAGTATTGTTGCTGTTCACCGGTGATGCTCCGCGAGGTGTTTTTTGTGAAAAAAGTTCACAGAAAACCCGAGAATTGCGGCGTGAAATCATGCAAAGCATGATTTCTGTGCATCGCGAAGCGCGTTACTGTTCACTCCGTTCACAGCAACTCAATATTCTGTCAATTCCTATTTATACGTCAAAAAACATTGTAAAATCAACCTCTTTGGCGTATAATATACATACAA
>NZ_CAKRNY010000109.1 GCF_934371575.1 uncultured Blautia sp.
TAAACCGCATATTTCCTGTATTTATGCGAGTTTCCGGAGATACTGAAATTTCACTGCCACATTTTCGGTGACATGTTTTTACTACTCATAAAACTCCTTATTTTATGCGGATTTCAACCGCTTTATCTTAAATTGACCACGTTTTTTACACAGTAAAAGCATGGTCAGTAAATAGTTAATTTATATTTTTCGAAACTTTTTCCAGTTTAACACAAATAATTGAAAGGTTCAAGGTTCTCTGATGTGAATTTTTTTACAAAAAACCTTTTAATTTTTAGCTGTCTATTCCCCCTTCATTTCACTTGTCAATAAAATATTCTGACGATATTTTTTGACATAATTAGAGTTTAAGCTTTATTGTAAATCCGCTTCCATTATGATAATATAATATTAGAAAATATAACTTTGAAAAAGGTCCAGTTACTTAAATTGAAAGAAAGTGCCGAAATAAACTTTTCAGCTAATACTCAAAATCATACAAATGAGGAATCCGATCACTACATGAAATGAACTGTAAAAGCCAGTGTTTTTGAAGATTTATTTTCAAATAAGGAATATCTGCTGCAACTTTACCAGGCTTTGCATCCTGAAGATACTACCGTCTTGGAATCAGATCTGGAATATGTCAATCTCCAGCAGGTAATGGCCAATAATCCCTATAATGATCTTGGCTTCAAAGTTGGTTCCCGTTTAATGATTCTCGTAGAAGCACAGTCAACCTGGACAGAAAATATTATTGTCAGATGTATTATGTATCTGGCTCAGACCTAGAAAGATTATTTTATTTCTTCCAAACAAAGCGTTTACGCTTCGACGAAATTGGAATTTCCAGAACCAGAATTATATGTTCTATATACTGGTTCCAAAACAATTATCAAAACCGAAATTTCTCTTTCTGAAGAATTTTTTGCTGGAAAACCAATTGCAATTGATGCAAAGGTCAAGGTTCTTATAACCGGTAAAAACAACGATATTATTACCCAATACGTTTTATTTACCAAGGTCATTGATGAACAAAGAAACCTGTATAAAAATAATACGCAAACAGCTATTACAGAAACTATTCGTATTTGTAAGGACAAAAATATTTTAAAAGAATATCTTGAAAATCACGAAAAGGAGGTCATTGATATTATGGTAACCTTATATAGTCAGGAAGAAGTTTTACGTGATTATGTTACAAGTGAAAAATTCACCTCAGAGGTAAAAGGCATCGTCGAACTTTCACAGGAACTTGGCCGTTCCTTCGCAGACACAGTTTCCTATGTTGCAAAAAAACGCAACGTTTCCAAAGACATTGCAGAACGGAAAGTGAATTCTTTTTGGAATTGAAAAAAGGATCCCTCGCAAGGTAAAAGGCTAACAAGCCTCGTTCTTGCTGGGATTCTTTCAATTACTACTGGGGATGCTGAAATGTGGTATTAACCGACAGCCCCCTATCATGACTTTCTTCATACTTTCTCCCTAAGTTTTCAACATGGATTTTGTTTTTGATCCGCAGACTGGCTTCAATATGCATGATCCAATGGTGGAAAAACGGCATTTGAATCAGTCCGCGAATATCCTTTCCGCACCAATAATCTATCAGCCAACAAACATTTTCATTGGTGCTCACAACTTGCAGATTGCGCAAGCACTCCTTATCCGTATCGTCAAACTTCCTTCGCAGATCCCGATATGTAAGCTGACAAAGCAGTGCGTCAGTGCTTTCTTTCACCGCGATGGCATATTCATACAGAGCATCCAGCGCAAGCGCATCAGAAAAATCTTTGTCAACCAGTGATACAGCCAGCCTGCAGCAATGAGGAGCACTGTGCAGAGCAAAATACCAAAGGCTGTTACACTTACTACATTCCTTAGAAGAATATAAATGCCTGCAAGTGCAACGATAATCAGCCATCCACCAAGTAAAGCAATCGTAACAGGGGCGCTCTGTTTAAGCGGGATGATCTCACTCGTCCAATGCAGATTCGGCATTTTCAGATTCAACACCAATCCGATCTCAGTTATCAGCACCGCATAAAAGCAGGCTACCATCGGAATCAAAATGCCATTCAGCAGACTTGGCTTTATCAGCCATTCAACTACAATTACCAGTGGAATAGCTGAAATCCATGTCAACAGCAACGGCAGCTTCAATTTTGACAGTAGCACCTGCTTGCCGGACACTGGAGGGGATTGTACGATCCATAGATTTTTCCCTTCCATGGAGATAGAAGGAGCTGCCATATCGTTCATCGTCATCAAAAGACAAATTGTTGCAACAGCCAACAGCGGAATACACTCCTGAATGGCCGGTAGCAAGATAAATTTCTGAACCAAATCTGCTTTCCAGACTAAAACTGCAGCAAATACAGGCATCAGGATCACACCTAATCCGCAGTTGAGCATATCGATCAGCTCATACATAAGGCCCATGGCGTAAACGCCTGACAACCGAACAAGTAGAATCCTCGATGTCGGAATTGGCATGGACAGCAGCATATCATTATCTTTGGCTTGATAGAGGGAACTTACCATAATTTACACATAGTTGTCCTATTTTTGCCATATCCATAGCTGACAAACAAAGTCCAAACCCGGCTGCCGCATTTTCTTTTGTATCGCAAAGCCACCTTCTTCCCTGAGATTCTCTCGAAGTTATAAATGAAATATGATTCTCCCGATTGTCCGCAATATAGTATTCACATTTTTCAATATCCAATGGACTGAACAAATACTTATTTGCAAAATCCAGCATAGACGCTCGACAGGTTTTTGCAATAATTTCACTTATCACATGTATTCCAAGGGTGGAATAATGAAATTCACCTGTAATTCCAGATCTTCCACCAATCAAATCCAATGTTGTCTTAGCCCAGTCATCACTCCCGCATATTCTTGTCCATGGCTTCGACTTAAATTTGTACGGTACTGTCATTGAAAGCAAATGTTTTAATTTCACATATGGCAGCGTTTTTTCACCACGTTTAAGAGTATACTCAGGAAAGAAGTCCAAAATGTGTTGCTCTAAACTATCAATATATCCCTTGTCGATGGCAATACCAACCAACAATGCCACTACACTCTTTGTAGCTGATGCAATATGCACTGTATCATTTATACTGTACCCATTCCATGTATCAGCGTAGATTAATTTTCCTTTCTTCACAATCACAGCCTGACATATGTTTGACTGAGTATCACTTATAGTCTGGTGCAAAACATCTAAATCAAATTTGCTCATTCTTTTTTCTCCTTTTCAGTAGCGGTAGTGTCACATTTTACTACCCCACAATTACAGAGTATCCATAGATTTCTTTTTATTGTTTGATTAATGAACCGGCAATTCATCATACATTGCATTGAAGAGTCCAACCAGGTATTCTTTACTGTCCACGTTTTCCACTAACAGCATCTCTTTTGCACCTTCATACGGTAATTCATAAGTCGCAGTTGTCATATAAGAAACTGCAGATTTTGTGGGTTTTACAAGTAACCTGTCATCATATATGCCTCCGACAATTCTCCCCCGATAATAAAGTATATATTCTCCCATCATTGCACGATAATTAATTTCTTCTAAATCAGATAACTGCTCTAATATAAATTGTAAATATTCTTTGCTAGAAGCCATGTTTTTGTCCTTTCAAATACCTGCATTTTCCCATTATACTGTAATCTCAATTTGATTATCCTCAACCGCAACAATGCAGCTTTCGTAATATCCATCCCCCGTAGTCCGAGGTCCACTAATAACCTCATAACCATCCGCTTTTAGT
>NZ_CAKRNY010000110.1 GCF_934371575.1 uncultured Blautia sp.
AGGATTACAGCAATGCCAAAATACTTGGGATTGATTATGCGATGCAGGGGATGGCAGTGTTTTCAGAAGAGATTGAGCTTGAAAAAGCAGGATTCTTCAGAAGAAATGAAAAAAGACTGGGAAGGGAGCAGCGCAAACTGTCGAGATGTGTAAAAGGAAGCCGCAATTATGTGCAGCAGAAAAAGAAAGTTGCCAGGTGCTATGAAAAAATACGCAACCAGAGAAGAGATCATCTGCACAAACTGAGCCGCAGGATCACAGACCAGTATGATATAGTTGCAGTAGAAGATATTGATATGAAAGCAATGAGCCAGTGCCTGCATTTTGGGAAAAGTGTACAGGATAATGGATACGGGATGTTCCGGAATATGCTGGATTATAAGCTTGCCTGGAAAGGAAAAGAATTAGTAAAGGTAGACCGCTTTTTCCCGTCAAGCAAAAAATGCAGTAAATGCGGAAAGATAAAAAAAGAGCTGAAATTATCCGAAAGAGTTTACCGCTGTACGTGTGGAAATGAGATGGACAGAGATCGAAATGCAGCGATCAATATCCGTGAAGAGGCGAGAAGGATGCTGGCTGCGTGAAATTGTCCGTATCCGGACAATAAGTAATAAAATACGCCCGTATCCGGGCAAGGAATCGCGGGGCACGCGAGGATAGCTTGTAGATACTTGGCTCACTAGAGCCATTGAACAAGAAGCTCCCACTTCAAAATCTATGATTTAAGTGGTGGGAGTATGTCACTACAGATTTATATTATCAAAATCCAGACTATCTTGAATGGTCATATCGTGAAGGAAAATTATTGGATTAAACATAATTTTACTGGCTGTAATGATAGTGACAATGAAATTCTTTTACTATATTCTGATAATGTAAAGATTTCATAATATTGATTGTGGAAAGGGGGCAGCAGAATGAAGAAAAGGATATTGACTTTGTTGACTGTAATTGCAATACTGGCAGGAATTGCGGTACCGGTAAGGGCAGAAGAAACTGTTCAGGAAGAAGCCGTGGAGTGCCTGACAGAGATGCCTTATGAAGCATTGCCGGAAGAGGATTTTGAGTTTGATGAAGACAGTAGAACGATTACTGCGTATATCGGAACAGCTGTGGATGTTATTATACCGCGTACGATTGGTGGTGTGCCGGTAGAAAATATTTCTTATAATGCTTTTGAATGTGCAAGAGATTATGTGCATTCGGATATGGCAACCAATCAGAAGGAAGGCGAGTGGCTGCCAATGCGCTGTCTGATTCTGCCGGAGACATTGAAGTCTATAGAGGACAGTGCTTTTACCCACTGCCATGATCTGGAAACTGTGATTTGTTATGCACCTCTGGAGAATACGAATAAAGGCTTATTTGAGGAATGTAAGGGATTGAAAACAGTGATTTTTGTGAACGGGGTTGGTGAGATGGACAATTACCTGTTTAATTACTGTAAGAATCTGAAGACCGTATGGTGGAAAGGAAAGGTAAACAGAATCGGGGTACAGTGTTTTGGAGCTACAGGTTTGGAGCAGTTCTGTGTGAATGCGAAGAATATTGACAGCTGTGCATTTACCGGATGTGAAGATTTGAAGGAAATACACATTCGTAGCGGAGTTGAGAATCTTAATATGACAGCATTTGCAATGCTGACAGGAATCGAAACAATTTGTCTGGAAGGGATTGATCCAGATGTAATGGAAGCAGACTGGGTGAACTTACAGAACAGCACAGTTACTATCCTGGTGCCAGAGGATACTACTGATGAACAGCTGCAGCTTGTGACTCAGAAGTTTGCCAGTGCATATATAATTATAAATAAATCCCAGGTACAGAAGGGCAGCTGCCAGCTGTCGGATGATCCAATGCCGGATATTGATGGCATAGTTGGTGAATATGGTATTTAACCGAATCAAGTAGCGAAGCGGACCTGGAATATCCGCTTGACAGGGAAATTAACCGTCGAGGTACATTAATATTGTATACATGAAAAGATCCCAGTAAAGTGGAGGCGTTTTAGCCATTCGCTTTGCGGGGGTCTTTTTCTGATTTGCCAACTCAAATGTCTGCAAAAACAGGTTATTTTGATCCGAAGAACATAGAATAGTTAAGCTATATATGATAATATAAAGACACGATAATTTGAATTTATCAGAAAGGAAAACAAATGAGAAAAGCAATCGTATATGCATCTGTGCATCATGGAAATACAGAAAAATTAGTAAAGCGCATAGCAGAAGAGTGTCAGATCGATTTAATTGATGCTGTAAAGCAGCCAAATGCGGATCTGAGCAGCTATGATATGATTGGTTTTGCATCGGGAATCTATTTTTCGAAATTTCATCAGTCATTATTGGGATTTGCAGAGAAAAACTTACCAGACAACAAAAAGGTATTTCTGATTTGTACTTATGGTGGAAATGCGAACTATAAATCCATAGAGCAGATTTTGAGTAAGAAGCATTCTAAGGTAATCGGAAAATTCGGATGCAAGGGCTATGACACATTTGGTCCATTTAAACTGGTTGGTGGAATTGCAAAAGGGCACCCAGATGCTGAAGATATTAAAAATGCAGTTGAGTTTGTAAAAGGATGCCAGATAAAACATTGTTGATGGTATCTCCTTATTTTGGAAATGGAAATATTGCGATTGGGGAAGGAAAATGCTATGAAAAAGAAAAGAATCATATCCGTGATACTTGCAGGGATTTTGACATCACTTTCTTGTACTGTGGTTTATGCTGTGGATTATTCTTCGGAAATAAATATACAGAAATCTGGTCAAAAAGATGAGTTGTTGTTTTCTGAGGATTCTATGGAGCAATCACAGCTTACCAGTACTGATATAAAAGGTCATTGGCTAATGGCAGAAGTTGAATCATGGGCTGCTGCAGATTTTGATTCAAATGGGGACTGTCATATAACCATGAACCAACAGGGCGAAGACTCTGTATTGTGTGTTCAGTCAGACGGAACGGTAAAAGCAGAAGAGACAGATTTGGAGGGTCTTACGGAATTTTCAGTTTTCAGATCCGGGGATATTATTTTTTATTATACTTATGAGGAAAACTCCTGTTTAGGTCTTGTATTTCTAGACGGGGAGCAGTCTGAACGTGCATATATAGTTGAAGTAGAAACAGAGCTGTTTTTTTCAGAAGAAAAAATGATATCTATTGATGAGCAAAAAGTTTATGATTACGAGATTATTGATAATACGGTATGCTTATTTAATGAGGAGAAAGTTCAGGGACTGGAGCTCCAGTTTTTTAAACCGGAGCTGTTTGTGTGTTCTGATATACGGGAAAGCAGAAATAATATGGGTATGGACAGTCTGGTTGTTTTTATTAAAGCGGACAGTCTGGAGAAAGAATAATAAGGAATATGCGGATAAATCAATCTGTTAAAAGGAGAGCAAAAATGATGATCAGAGGCGCAAAAGAAAAAGACATTCCAAGAATTATAGAGTTATTAGAGCAGGTGCTGCAAATTCATGCAGATATAAGACCTGATATTTTTATTCCAGGTACAACAAAATATACCATAGACGAATTGAGAGAGATTTTGAAGAATAAAGAAACACCAATATATGTTGCAGTAAA
>NZ_CAKRNY010000111.1 GCF_934371575.1 uncultured Blautia sp.
GTTAAACGTATAAGAATTATTTCAATATATGAACTAATCAAGATTCCAGACATAAATCGAATTTCTCTTTCCATAAATTATCCATTCGATAATAGGGTATTAGGGGTAAGCCCCTAACGAGGACTACCGTTTTTGGATAGCTATCCATAAATGGTCTGCTCGCTAAGATTAAACATATAGTAATTCTTACCCCTGATTTTGCTTTATCTTTCCATTTCTTTAGATAAAGGCTTTACTGGTTTAACGATTATTCTTTCATCGATTAGAGTAATTCTTTCTGGATATTTGAACTTTTCTTGGTATTTTTTAAGCATATCATCTGGTAAACTTAAGAACTTTTCACTTTCAAGTGGTGCATAGCAAATAAAGAATTTACCTGCGATGATATCTAAGATACGACCATCATTGTCATAAATTGCTCGGTTTAAATCTTCGCCTAAAATTTTTCCTTCTTCATTACATACAATGGCAACATCATCATCGAATGGCATATATTCTTCAATCGGACCACCAACAGTAGCTTGCATATCATCTAAGTCATCACCAATTTCAATGACCTTTGGATACTTGTAAGGTTCAATTAGTAATACTTTAATTCGTTCTTCTTTTTCAATAATCTTGAACGAATCTTCAACTACATTTAAGGCTAAAGAACTACCATTATCCCAATTGATATGAACTTGCCCCATATCATCAACACCTGTAACAGTTCCTTTTAAACCACTTGGCATGTGACTCTCACCAGCCATAACGCTTAGTTCAATACGAGTTCCAGGGATATATTTTTCTTTTAAATTATCTAAATTCATCTTTCACAATTCCTTTCTTTAATTGATTTGATATTTAATTTGAAACATAGAAAATCGTTGACATCTTTACCATATCTTGGTGGATCATCAACGACTTCTAATTGATTTGATAGAGCAAACTCCAATGCTTTAGTTGCTCTTCTTCCTGCTATATCATTATCTAAATGGAGAACGATACGCTTAAGTGATAGATTATTTTCTAAATACTTTTGTAAAGCTTTTGGCACTTTACTTTTAGTTAAATCACTGCTAGGAGCATATACTCCAGATAGTGAGATAAGATTTAATTCCTTCCAATTACCTCCATTTAACTTATACAAAGTTGCAAAGGAGAGTAGATCAACGGCACTTTCAAATAGATGAACTTCATCTTTATTTGTGCCTAAGAACCTAAAAGAATAAGCCTTTTTACTGCCTGAACAATCTCCCATAACTCGGCTTGGATTAGTTGCTCTAAATGCTGCATACTTTGGATTTTTATGGCTGTCATAACCAATAAAGACTGCATTATGGTGTGGGATAGATTCAAAAATCAATTCATTTTCAAAACAAAAATCTATGATTTCTACATCTATTCCTCGATTCATTAGATATCTTTTCACTACATCATTAGACCTATTTTTCTCTGGTAAAAGAAGTGGTGGATCAGGCTTTTCAAAATACTGTACGTTAATAGGTAAGGTGGTTAATTTCTTTGTAGCAAGTAATTCCACTGCCTCAAGAAAAGTCATTCCCTTGACCTTACAAAGATAATCTAAGGCAGATGCACCACCAATCCCTTGACTAAACCACATCCATTTACCATTAGATATCTTTAAACTATCGTGTTCTTTAGTGCAAAAGGTATTGCGTGAATATCTAATAAGATTATCAGGTTCATAGTTTTGAAGATAAGTAAGAACATCAATCTTTCTAATTTCTAAAATAGTTTCAGGATCAATATATGGCATTTAATCATCTACTTTCTTTATCGTTTCTTTCTCGATTTGAAATTTTATTGGCAGCATCATTTATCGTATCTTCTAACATTTCCATATGACTTAAATCATTATCAAGCCATTCTTGATAACAATAATCAAGCGGATATTTTAATCGATATAATGATTTAGCTTGACTTTCATCTAAATTTGTAATTTCGATACTTGTAACTAAATCTTCTTTAATTACTTTCTCGTAAGAAAAATCAATTACTTTTTCAGATGGTAACTTCTTAAGACTTTCAATAAATTCATCGTATTCACTTTGAACTTTTTGAATTAGCAAATTCTTATAATCGTTCATATTATCTTCCTTTCATCGCTCATAATCTTTCTGCTTTGATGAAGTTTCAGTTTCTTCTTCATCAATTTCATCTGACACAATCTCACTTTCACTTTTATCCATATTTAATAAGATATTAAGTTCATCAAGTCTTGATAGTTTTGTCTTTAGTTCATCTTCTTTATCGAATGGTTTTCCAACTTCTGCTTTAGCAGTTTCAAACTGTCGTTTGGTATTTTCTAACTCTTGCTCGGTTGCTTTTAGGGCATCAGCAAATCGGTCAATCCCATTATCAAGACGGGTAATATTACCAAAGGCATCATCACCAAGTGGTACAAGTCTACTTGTTTCTCCCTTAAGTTTTACAACATAAGTTCGATCAAAAGCATCAAAGCTAAGCTCTGTTTTAAAACCACGATATTCGCCAAGCTCAATAGGTTCGGGATTATTCATTTTCTTGCAAGTCTCAATGATTGCTTTACCTGCATCAACTTTTTCTATATAAAAAACACCCATTACTTTCATACCAACAAACTTGTCATCGGTAGGTTTTGGGTGTTCTTCGATGGTCTTTAAATCTTTTTTAAGACCATATATTTGTGATTCTAAAGCCATAATTCTTTGTGGATAATACTTGATAATCTTATCTTCTAATGAATATTTCTCTGATAGATAATTAGATTTTAGTAGCTTCAATTTGGATACTTGTATATCTAAATCCATCTTTTCTTTGATATAGGGATTGCCAGTTGCAAGCATCTTGATTTCAGCATAAGACAGAGCTGTTTCATCAATATCTTCAGCTGATCTAACAGGTGATTTGCTTGTCATTATTTGACTTGCAAATTTTTGTTTTCCTTCAACTAGTTGATAAAGATAAGCATCAAATGTCTGTTCTGTTACATAACGATAGATATCAACTTCAGGATTGGAATTGCCTTGTCGTATGATACGCCCACTTCTTTGTTCTAAATCACTTGGCCTCCACGGACAATCAACATCGTGTAAAGCAATTAGTTTATCTTGAACGTTAGTACCCGCTCCCATCTTTTGAGTAGAGCCAAGTAGGACTCTTATATCTCCTTTTTTAACCTTGTTAAAGAGTTCTTTTTTCTTCACTTCACTATCTGCCTCGTGAATAAACTTGATCTCATTTTCTGGAAT
>NZ_CAKRNY010000112.1 GCF_934371575.1 uncultured Blautia sp.
AATATGGTGGAGGTATTAAACTTTCAAATTCTGAAAATACAGGTGGGGCGAGGGTAGAAATATTTTTCCTGAGTAGTTAAGAAACAAGCTAAATAGACCGCAATTAAGCTATGTAAAAGAAATTTTACATGCTTTTATCTAATATTAACAAGATTAGAATAAGAAAAAATAGCTGATAGTAGGGCGAAAATATTTAAGAAAAAATAATGATTATCCAAAGGAGCATTAACCGTAAAAAGTTAGTGCTTCTTTTTTTGCATTTTTTTAAAATCATTTGACATTGTGCACTCTGCCACATGTGATTAGTGGAAAAATAAATTTTTTTAGAAAAGCACCGTCCAAATACCCTCTGAAACTTGCAATTAGTGAAGAAATATTTCGTTTACGCATAAAAAACTTGCAAAAGGGGTTGGTAAATACCATTTCCAACGCTTTATAGGTAGAGAAATAATTATTTTTCAAAATCCCCAAAATCATGTCCGCTTTTGCTTGTCCCAGTACAGAGTATGTGAAGGGACTAACAAAAGTAAAAGAAAAAATGATAAAAATGCAAAAAAAATATCATGAATCTTTTGCATCTTGCCAAGTCATTTGACTTTAGTAATTAGAGGACGTTTTGGAATGTTCCTTCGTTGAACCTTGACAACCGATAAGTGCACCCTGAAAGCCTACCAGGAGTTCTGCCATGACCTTCCTTTTCTGGAAGTAAGCGGAATTATAATGACACTCCCGATGATGGGCGGCTGACCAAAGCCTTATGGTCAGTGACCTGTTTATACAGGCAGAGGCAGTCTGAGACGACTGCAGGCGACAGGGAAACGCACGACAGACCACTGCAAAAAAGTAACTGAAAAATGTTTACAGGGCAAAATGCCCGGAAAGGATGTAACAACTATGAATAAAGTAATTTTAATGGGAAGATTGACAAAGAATCCGGAGATCAAATATGCCGGAAAAGATAATGATATGGCAGTAGCAAGATATACACTGGCAGTGAACAGAAAATATAAACGTGATGGTGAGCAGGAAGCGGATTTTGTTTCGTGTGTAACATTTGGCAAGAGTGCAGAGTTTGCACAGAAATATCTTCACAAGGGAATGCGGATTGTGATCGGTGGTCGAATCAGCACTGGCAGTTATAAGGATAAGGATGGAAAGACGATTTATACCACAGATGTGATTGCGGAAGAACATGAATTTGCTCAGAACAAGGACAGCGGTGCTGGAGCAGATTCATCAGAAACCCCGAAAACAGATAAAGACGAATTTATGGAAACGAAGGACGGAGAAATTCCGTTTGACTAATAAAAGCAGAAATCTGGCTAATAAAAATGTGGAGGTTATTTATGAGTGTAAGTTATAACAGATTGTGGAAACAGCTCATTGATAAAAATATGAAGCGAGTAGAAATGCAACACATCACCGGGATTAGTGCAAATATCCTTGCCCGGATGGGAAAAAATCAATATGTATCAATGGAAACAGTCGAGAAAATTTGTAAGAAAATGAATTGTACTATTGACGAGATGATGGAATTTACAGATTAAAAATAGCAAGCCGGATACGGCATAATTCTCTTAGCAAAGCTAAGAGCGCACTTCTATACAGGCAATTACATCTGCCTGTATCGTGCGACCTGCGGTGCCATTCCCGATTTTGAAGAATTTCAATCCGGGAATATAGCGAAATCATAGATTTCGGACAAGGGGATAATTTCCCTTTGCGGCACAAGGCCTATCTTGTTGTAGCAATTAAAGATTTTTAATATTACAGAGGTCAGTATGCCCTTATTGTGGAACGACGACCTCAGTTTTTTATATTCAGGAATCGG
Source organism: uncultured Blautia sp. (assembly GCF_934371575.1). GTDB lineage: Bacteria > Bacillota > Clostridia > Lachnospirales > Lachnospiraceae > Blautia_A. Next base: position 1,832 of record NZ_CAKRNY010000112.1, read on the forward strand.
CATTTGTGAAAAGACCGGTTCTTTTTATTTACAGAAAGAGTAGGAGGTTGAAAACTTGAGCAGAGCGAAAAATCCAAAATATGAATCCATGTCACTGGAAGAACTGAAAGCCAACATGGAAAAAAGTAAAAAGGAACTGGAACATGCAATCCACAATAAAAATATTCTGGAGCAGAGAAAGAAGTTGGTGGAACGAAAGGAACGTTCCCACAGATTGATTGTTAAAGGTGCAGAGTTTGAGAAAGCATTTCCATTATCCAGAGATCTGGAACAGGAAGATGTTCAGGATGTTATGGATCAGTTGCAGAACAGCAGTTACAACAAGGAGTATTGTACGACAGGTTCACATAGCAGCCTTACACAAAGAACAACAGCAGATTGCAGCTAATGGCACTGTATCATTTTTCAGTAAAGCAGGTTTCCAGAGGAAAAGGTCAGACGGTAGTTAATTCCGCAGCTTATATTTCGGGGCAGAGGCTTTATAACGATTATTATGGACAGGCGCATGACTATACTAAAAAGTCAGGAGTGGCTTTTACAGAAATCCTGACTCCTGAATATGTGCCGGAACGTTTGTCTGACCGGGAAACGCTCTGGAATGAAGTAGAACAGGTAGAGAAAAGTAAACGGGCACAGTTAGCTTATTCTTTTGATGTTGCGTTACAAAATGAACTGACGCTGGATGAAAATATAGAACTGGCGAGAGAGTTTTGCCGGGAGCAGTTTGTAGCACGTGGCATGATTGTAGATCTGGCAGTCCATGAGGGAAAATCAAAGAATGAGGATGAACCAGATAATCCACATTTTCATGTACTTGCTCCAATCCGTCCTTTTACAGAAGATGGAAGCTGGGGCAACAAGCAGAAACGTGAATATGTTCTGGATGAAGATGGAAATCGGATAAGAGATAGCAAAGGGAAGGATATATTCAATGCTGTTTCCACTACCGGGTGGAATGATCCGGAGCTTTTAAAGGAATGGAGAAGAGCGTGGACAGAGAAGGTGAACGAAAAATTCCGGGAGTGCCACATGGCAGCAAGAATTGATCACCGTTCTTACAAAGAGCAGGGAATTGATCTGATTCCGACGATCCATGAAGGGTATGAAGTCCGGGCAATGGAGAAAAAGGGAATAAAAACAGTGATTGGGGAACTAAATCGAGCTATCCGGCAGTTCAACCAGATGTTTATTTCTCTGAAAGAATCTATTCAGTGGATGAAGACAGCGTATGAGGAAATGAAAGCCGAACTGGATCGCAGGCAGAATCCGACACTTCTGGAAAGC
>NZ_CAKRNY010000113.1 GCF_934371575.1 uncultured Blautia sp.
CCACGATTTAAATTTTCATCATCTTCAACCACGAGTATACCTGGCATAGCATATGCACCTCTCTTTATTAACTATCCAGAATAGAAATTAGCTTTTGTTCGTCTTCCGCTTCCAAGACATATTAAAACAATTCCGATTTGCTAAATTCATTTTCATTGACAATGGTATCATATTTTTTATTAATAATCCAGTTCCCGTATCCATTCTCTGATTTCTGTTGGTGTATTTTGGCAAAATTCCTGAATCCACATCTCATGGAGTCTGACTTCTGATTCTGTACTGCCTATGTTTCCAGCACACCCACCCGTTTCCTGAAGTGCTTCCAGGCAAGCCCATTCCTTTTTGAAATTGCATTTTTTCTTTTTTCAACAATAACCTTTTATCATGCTCGCTGCATAAATATAAAAATGCAAGCGATTTAAGATGCCAAAGCCAAGAACACAGTCTGGTGAGAAGAATCTGATCAGCCAACGGTTGATTGAACTTCTGGGAGAAAGCTATTCACCAAACCTACTGAAATCTCCTGGCAGATCCTGTGCAACCTATCCCTTTTCCCACAAAAAAAATGGTATGAAAGACTCCCTGTTCTCTCATACCAGCTATCTATTTCTTATCTAACTGAATACACATTCTTTTCTATTCTCTGTGTATCCTGTACTTATATATGGCAAAAATCAGACTACAGACACGCTATACACTCTTATGCTACATAATCCAGTTTACTGCATCCAGGTTCAAATGTCACATTGAAAATTCCAACCTGAGAAGTAGAGACCGGTGCAAGAAAACTTCTGCCAGAAAAATACTGTGCAAAACCATCATTTGGCGCACCGATTGGAAATTTCCCAATATTCTGTATACCTCCATAACACTGTTGTTTATAAAGAGTTTACCCATTCACTGATTTCCTGTTTTGTTCCACGATTTAACAGACTGCCTTCTGTGATCACCGCATCTGGTGCGGATGGCTGCAATTCCTTCACAGTATTACCGAATCCACTTCCTCCGGATGTTGCAAAAAGCATGATCTTTTTACCACTGAAATCATAGGATTCCAAAAATGTATTGATGATTGTCGGAGCCACATACCACCAGATAGGGAATCCTAAAAGGATCTCGTCATAAGAACTCATATCCATCTCTTTCTTCATAATCTCCGGTCTGTATTTCTTATCACTCATTTCCACACTGCTTCGGGATTTTTTATCCATCCAATTCAGATCAGCTTTTGTATATGGAATCTTCGGCTCAATCTCAAGTAAGTCCGCTTTTGCTTCCTCAGAAATCATCTCTGCTACTTTTTTTGTTGTTCCACTTGCACTGAAAAATGCGACTAATTTTTTACTCATAATAAAAAGCCCCTTTCTTTGCGTATTTCTCGCATAAAAATAGATTTATAAGATTTGTTTTTTTCTTATACATCTATTCTATACCTGCTGATTTTATTATGTCTAATGCTTATATTGAATTCTATTCTATGCTTGAAAAGCATTTATTTCTTCTATCATTTTACGGACTGCCAGAGAATTTGGAATGTTTCGTCTCCAGGCAATCACAGTGCTTGTCGTGATTTCAGGAGAAATTCTTCGCTGTACAAGAATATCCTCTCGCCAATACTTTGCAGCACCTTCGATGGATACCGGATATCCCAATCCATTTGCTGCCATAACTCCGGCATTCGTTCCAAGATTACTTGTAAAAGCAATCTGCAGTTTCGAAAAGTCTTTTCCAAACCAATTGGCAAGTTCACTTTGAACATTCACTCTTTCCGGCAGGATCAATGGTTTTCCAATAAGATCTTCTTTTTTTATAAACTCTTTTTCGGCCAGTGGATCATCCGGCCGCATTCCAACACACCAGTGATCACAATCCGTAATCCGGATATAATCCAGCCCTTCGGTGTCCACCGGCTCCAGGAATAATGCAATGTCTACAAGTCCTTTGTTCATCATCTCATACACTGCATCTGCTGTTGCAGTATGCAATACAATCTGAACCAGCGGATATTTTTCTTTATATGTTTTACATATTTTCGCCAATGTCTCCACTGCCGCAAATTCACCGCATCCAATGGTTATAGTGCCCTCTACAACCTCTTCTTTTCCTTTCAGTTCCTCCAGCGTTATTTCCTCAAGATTAAGGATTTCCAGGGCACGCCTTTTTAACAGAATCCCCTCATCAGTAAGCGATATTTTCTTCCCGCTTCGAATAAACAATGTTACTCCAAGCTCCTCTTCAAATGCCGCCAGCTGTCTGGATAACGTTGGCTGGGTGATATGCAATTGTTCTGCTGCTTTTGTAAAGCTCTGTTCTTTTGCTACTGTCAGAAAATAGCGTAATAATCTTAATTCCATGTTTTTTATTCCTGCTCATCAATACTATCATATGTATGATGATGTGCAATCAAATACTGAATCCGATCAGATATATCTTGATCAAATCCTAATTTTCGGAGTAATTTTTCTGCAATTGCAGGCCCTTCTTTTTCTTGTAATTTTCCATTGCAGTTTCCATATTTTTCTTCGCAGAAATGAATTCCAATATCATGTGTCAAAGCTGCCGCTTCAATGGTAAACAAACTGTTGAATTCTCTTTGCATCCCCTCTATATAATTCAATCATTGCCAAATGTAATTTATTTATCATTTAAGTTTTCCTCCCTATATAGTCAAGTCTTTTTTCCTTGAAAATCAAGGAATTTTTAATGTTTCATCAATAAATATCTCAG
>NZ_CAKRNY010000114.1 GCF_934371575.1 uncultured Blautia sp.
AATACAACAAGTTGTATAATATTGCCATAATAAAAAGGAGCTTTATGTATGAAAAAGAAAATAGAAAATTTATCCATGCAGACGCAGCTGACAGTTGTGATCCTGTCTGTGATCGTTCTTGCATTTGGAATTATTTTATATAGTGGTTATACTGGTCAGGCAAGGTCTTTCGCAGAAGAATATACTTCTTCCACACAGACTATTCTGGAGATGGATGTGGCAAATCTGGATCAGTATATTCAGGGTCTGCGGACCTTTTGCGTACAGCCCTGCCTGAATGTATCTGTCTATAATTCCCTGCTGAAGAGAAAACCGCTTTCCTCTTCTGAGATCAGTGACATAAAACAGGAAATCCAGTCTTCCTATCACAGCAGAACAGATATCCGTTCTTATTCCATTACAGCAATGAATCAGGATTTATGTTTTGAGCGGAATGCAGGGGTTGGGGGACAGCATATTTTATCAACCCCTGTAAAAGATACTGAAATATCCAGACCTTATATTGCCTGTGGAAGCAATGACAAATATGAATATCTGGCGCCCCCGGATTCAGAAGATGTGTTTTTCCGGTATTATCACTACCTGATCCGCCTGAGAAACCGGGAACCAGTCAGTTTGTCTTATGTGGATGTAGATACTACACAGCTGCGGCTGCTTATGAAAAACCATCAGGATTATGGGCAGATCTTATGCCTGTATAATTCAGATGGTGAACTTTTATATTCCAGTTCTGAGGATATCCGAAATCAGGAAGAAAAAGAAAAAAAGCAGCTTTTTGGGCTTCATTCAGATGTTGAAAATGTAAATATCGGTGGAATTTCTTATCTTGCACTTCGCAGGACCAGTGAAGAGACGGGTATTGTCCTGCTTTCCCTGCTTCCTAAAAGCGCCTGGGACGACCGGGCAAGAGACTTTTTGCTTCCTCTGGTAATGCAGATTGCAGTGATCACTATCTGTCTGCTCATTATTGTTACACTCATGATCCGGATGATCACAATTCCATTGAAGAGGCTGTCTTACCAGATGGGAAAAATGGGTGAAGGAGACTTTTCTCCCACAGCTTTTGGCGGAGGCTGTAAGGAAACCTGTGCATTAACAGAAAGCTATAACGACATGGCAGCCCACATTAATGAATTGATCGAGACCAACTATATTTCCAGCATCAATGAGAAAAATTCCAGGCTCCAGGCGTTGGAGGCCCAGCTGAATCCCCATTTTCTCTATAACACTCTTCAGGCGATTGCTACAGAAGCATTGCTTGCAGACTGCCAGGAAATTTATGATATGATTGTGTCTTTGTCTGCAAATCTTCGTTATACCATTAAAGGTGGAGAGCTCGTCAGCCTGCAGGAGGAACTTGATTATGTAGACCGGTATATTCTTCTACAGAAAACAAGACTAGGCGGGCGTCTGGAAGTGACGAAGAAAATTAATCCAAAGGTAAATCTGGCTGTGATTCCAAAAATCAGTATTCAAATGCTGGTGGAAAATGCCATTATACACGGAATGCCGGAGGACGGAGCTGTTCTTCACATTATCATCCGGGTATGTATGGAAAATAACCGGCTACTCATCAGTGTATATGATGATGGAAAGGGAATTCTCCCAGAAAAAGTGAAAGAACTGAATGATATTTTTTCCGGAAAATCAGCAGATACTGGCAATTCCATCGGACTTCCCAATCTTGCAAGCCGTTTGAAAATACTTTATCAGGGAGAAGCTGGTCTGTTTCTGGAATCGCAGGGCGATCAGTTTACAGAAGTAAAAATGGAACTTCCAATCAGAAAGAGGGGAAATGAAAATGTATAAAGTACTGATTATTGACGATGAGGCACCTGCTAGAATTGCAATAAGCAGGCTTGGTCACTGGGCAGATTATCATATTACAGAGCTTTATCAGGAAACCAACGGTGCTGCAGCTTTAAAAACCATGCGGGAAATAAAGCCCCAGATTGTTTTTGTAGATATGCAGATGCCGGTTATGAATGGCATGGAATTTCTGGAAAAGGCTTCCCATGAATTTAGGGATACCTGTTTTATTGTAATCAGTGGGTATGATTATTTTGATTACGCAAAGGCAGCTTTGAAATGTGGTGCCATTGATTATCTGTTAAAACCAATTGCACGGGAAGAATTGAATGCTGCCATTGATAAAGCAGTCCAGACATTGGGAAATACTGGTACCTGTTTAGAAAAAGAAGCGCCAAAGCTTTCCCCTGATGAAGTTGTTGCCAGGATCCGGCAGGACATTGACCAGAACTATCCACAGCCCCTTAAGGTCAGCAGTTATGCGAAGAAGTACTTCTTTACCCAGGAGTATCTCACACGCCTTTTTCGCCAGCATTATGAGATGACCATTCAGGAATACCTCCTTATGGTCAGAATGACCCGGGCGAAAGAACTGCTGGAGAATCCTTCTATTAAGATCCAGGAAGTTGCTGCCCGGGTTGGATATTCCGATAATAACTATTTCAGTAAGGCGTTTCGGAATTTCTTTGGAATTACGCCCACAGATTGCAGAAATAAGTGTTTCGTGAGCAGAAATACTAAATAGACCGAAAGCCTTTTCCAATGATCTCACTGCTGTTTAC
>NZ_CAKRNY010000115.1 GCF_934371575.1 uncultured Blautia sp.
TGAAGAATATGATCCATAATTCATGACCTCCCGAAGCTTAAGTGAAAGAATTTCTTTTAGTTTATCATAAAAAAGGACAATTGGGGTCTTTTTTAGACCCCAATCGTCAAAAAATAATATTTTTAGATTAAAATGGACCGTAGCCGATATGCTGTGCGGTTAAAAGGAAGATACAGGCCACGATAAACCAGATCAGGAAGAGCGGAACCTGGAACTTCATCCATTTCTGCCATGGAACATCAGCAATAGCCAGTGTTGCCATATAACTTGCGTGCGTCGGGTAGATAGTATTGGAAAGACCATCGCCGAACTGATAGGCAAGAATGACGGTCTGCTGTGAGATTCCAAGTGTGTCAGCCAAGGGGGAAATGATTGGTATAATCAGAACTGCTTTGCCTGAACCGGAATAAATAAAGAAGTTCAGTACAGTGATGGCAAGAAACACACCGATAATGGTAACGGCATCCGGAAGATGTCCAATCATGTTGGAAAGATAATAAACAATCGTATCCAGGATGTTGCCTTCTGTCATGATAACAGAGATACCGCGGGCCAGGCCAAGAACCAGGGCGCCCATGATGATGCCGCGGCATCCATCAAGGAAAGTGCTGCAGAGACCATTGACATCCAGACCGGAAATCAGGCCAACACCGATACCCATGGCGATAAACATGCCGCACATTTCAGCCATGCCCCATCCCCAGGCGATGGTGCCTGCGATGATGAAGATGAACATGCCGACAGCAAAGACACCTGAAAGCTTCTGACGGAAGTTCAAGATGATTGGCTGACCGTCATCAGCATTGATGTTTTCACGTTTTTTCAGATCCTGTTCATAAGTCAGACTGGCCTGAGGATTTTTGTGTACTTTGCTTGCATAACGCATGACATAAAGACAGGTAATAATCAGAAGAACAAAGTAGACGGCAATACGCATGGCGATACCAGAGTAAAGCGGAAGTCCCACCAGCTGCTGACCTAGGATAACGGTATATGGATTAGCCAGACCGGCGGTAAAACCGACAGCACTTCCGCAGATAACAACACCGCAGGCTGTGATAGAATCAAAGCCGAGACCGAGCATCAGCGGCATGATAATCGGAATATAAACGATGGTTAATTCCGGCATGCCAAGGAAACTGTCCAGTACTGAGATGATGATCAGAAGTAAAGGGACAACTACGATACCTTTGTCAGCAAATTTTCTTGAAATACTCTTCAAAAGTGCAGGAATTAACCCGACAGATGTAATCAGATTAAAAGTACCGGCAACGCAGAAAGTCAGAATGACAATCAGAGCCGCCTGCTCAAAACCTTCAGGAATGGCAGTCAGCATAGCCAGAAGACCAACCGGAGTTCCCGGAACCTGAGTATAACTTTGAGGGTCAATGACTGTACGGCCGGTTGCTTCATCAACAAAGCGGGTATATTCTCCGGCAGGCATCAAATGGGTCAGAATTGTTACAAGAACAAGGACACAGAAAAGTATCGCAAAGATATGCGGCATTTTAACGGTTTTTTTTGTGTTTGTTTCAGACATTATAATTTCCTCCTCTTAAAGTCAGATAGGGATTTAATATTATCCTAAAAAATCCCCGGGCATAGCGTTCTGTCCGGGGTATAAAATGGGAAGGGTTATTATTCAATATGTATGCAAATAAAAATGTTAATAGTTGATCATTGCTTCCAATACACGAACAAATCGATTCCAGTCATCTGTTAATGTATGGATAGAAATTTTTTCATTTGGTGAGTGTGGACTGTCAACGACAGGTCCAACTCCGGCAGCCTCAGCACCCGGCATATGCATGAGGAAAATGCCCTGTTCACATGTACCCTGAGCAACATTCGGTTCCATATCAGCGTAGATTGAACCAATGACTTCAGCTACACGTGCGTGATTGTTGTATTCCCACTGAGGCAGGTCATGAAGAATATTATATGTCACACCCATAACGTGACATACTTTTTCAATCTTGTCGAACTGGAAATACTTTTTGCTGGCCAGCGCCGAACGGATGCAGGTGATAACGCGGATGGCATTTTCCTGCATTTCAACAACACCAACATTGACACATGATTCATATTTATGCTCAAAATGTTTATGGAGAGAGCACAGACCATCAGGGAGGATTGTCATAAATGTGATGAATCGGTCGGTGTCGTTGTCGGATAATGTTTCAGTTACTTTCTCAGCAGGTGTGCATGTCAATTTGACATTTGGATCAGGCACAGCCAGTTCTGAAGAATAAAGTTTCTGCCATTCGTCAACAGCATGTTCAACGATGACTTTGTATTTTTCCGGATAGCTGATTGTACAGGCTGCTTCACGGGCAAAAGCGCAGGCTGTGTAGTCTCCGCCTGTAAAACGAACAATACGGAAAGGTACTTTTTTGTTTTTCTGAAGATCAGAAAGAACACGTACAAGCAATGTATTCGCATTGCCTCTTTCTGCAAATGCATTTTTTCCGCTGTGGCCGCCAATCAGGCCGAAAATGGCCAATGTACTCTGAACATCGCCTTCTCTGGAAGGAACAGACTGATAGTTCATGAACATTTCCATTTCCAGTTCTCCGGCACCGCCCAG
>NZ_CAKRNY010000116.1 GCF_934371575.1 uncultured Blautia sp.
ATAATTCTTCGTTTCGGCATCAATATAATAATGCAGATTATAATACTAATAATCGGGATAGAAAGCATTGCAAGCCAATGACTGCTTTTTATGCGATAACTCCTTTTTACATTTGCCTTCCGTTCAATGACTAACTCTAACAAAAAGAAAATAAAATTACCCATTACAATAATTCCTGGTCCTGCGTGTTGATGTCTAAAAGATTGTTGTTCCATATACCGCTGAAACAATACCATAGGAATTCCATCACATAAAATCCCCAATATATATACAATAAATGTATTTAAAATATAATGAAACAAATCCGCATAATATCCGATTGAAATAATAAGCAATGCAATAAATTCAAAGATAAAATCTCCATATATTGTTCCCCATTTCATACTCCCCCAACAGCAAAGTAAATAAGCACAAAAATATGCCACTATCTTTTGTTTGCTTTCATTTTTTGCATACAAAACGCCATAATAGCGGTACACCGTATAAATCCAGAAAAATTTACTCGTTAAATAAGTGATTAGATGGATATTCATAACATTCTCTTCTCCGTCTGCAATAATCTTTCTCGAACCTGTTTTTGATTTACTTTGCTAATATTCAAACGAACTTTATCTTTCATAACCACAGTATGATATTCATAATGTTCTACATACTGCATATTAATCAAATACGATTTATGAATTAATAGAAAATAATTACCGGTTCTATCTGACACCTCTTTTAATTTTCCACGATATTCGATATCATTTTCTAATGTTACGATATGTACCATTTTTCCCATGCTGTAGAAATACAAAATATGATCATAAGAAATTTTATGAAGTCCTTTTGTATCTATATATTCAAAAATCTTATTTTGTTCTGCTAAAAGTTCTCTTAATTCATCCATAACACGAAAAAGCTCTTTACTTTTCACTGGTTTCACAAGAAAATCAAATGGATGGATACAAAATAATCTTAGTGCATATTCCCGATATGTGGAAATATAAGTAATGCGTAATTCTTTTCCACAACTTCTTTTTCTGATTTCTGCGCCTATATCAATTCCATTGGACTTTTCCAGGCAAATATCAAGAAACAACATATCAAAGTGTTCTTCGGTCAACTTATCTAACAACTGTTTTTCTGAATAGTAAATTTCTATCGATATTTTGCAGTTTTTCTTTTTTTCATAACATAATAGTTCCTGTTCTAACCAATCACAAAAAATTACATCATCATCACAAATTGCAAGTTTTATCATATCTTTCACCTTTACTTTTTGTATCTTATAATGGCGCAAAAATAAGGAAAAGAATTCACCTGAAACTTCTTTTCCTTATTCGCATTATTTCTTTTACGTAATTTTTATCTTTGGTAGTACAGTAACAATAAAAGTTTATACTGCTTTGTATTTTTTATATTACCAGAATTTTCCAATAAGAACAACCCTTACTTCTTCTAACTTTTATGCTAATAGCTATAACCTCTTAACCTTTATTCTTCCGGTGCTTCTGCCGGAACGAAAATCCGTTTATCTGCCGCAGTTTCCGGCAGTTTGATTTTTGCTCTTCTGGTTGCTTCTTCACAGAAAAAGTCCTGTGAATTTAACAGCATTTTGCCTCGTTTATCTACCTTTTCATACGTTCCATCCGGTTGAAGAATATGCGCTTTTACATTGTCCTCCAACTGAATTTCTAAAATGTGTTTTACTTCTTCTTTTAACTGTTCATCTTCTACCGGAAATACAATTTCGACACGTTTGTCTAAGTTTCTTGGCATCCAGTCTGCACTTCCCATAAAGACTTCTTCATTTCCATCACTGTAGAAATAGAAAATCCGGCTGTGTTCCAGAAAGTTTCCGACAATCGAACGCACGGTAATGTTTTCGCTGATTCCCGGAATTCCCACTTTCAGACAGCAGATTCCTCGTACAATCAAGTCAATCTTTACACCTGCCGCACTTGCTGCATATAACGCTGCAATAATTCCTCTATCACAAAGAGAATTCATTTTCGCCACAATTCTGGCTTTTCGTCCTTCTAATGCATTTTTTCTTTCGATTTCAATTAAATGAAGAAATCTGTCTCGCATCCAGAGCGGTGCTACCACTAATTTATTCCAGGTTCTCGGTTCTGAATAGCCGGAAAGCATATTAAAGACTGCGGTTGCATCCTCTCCGATTCTCGCAGAACAGGTTAAAATTCCACAGTCTGTATATAATTTTGCAGTCGAATCATTATAGTTTCCGGTTCCCAGATGCACATATCTGCGAATTCCATTTTCTTCTCTTCTTACTACCAGTGTAATCTTACTGTGGGTCTTTAATCCAATGACTCCATAGATAACATGACAGCCTGCTTTCTCAAGCATTTTTGCCCAGACAATATTATTTTCTTCATCGAATCTTGCCTTTAATTCCACCAATACCGTAACCTGTTTTCCATTTTCTGCCGCCTGCGCAAGCGCTTTGATAATCGGTGAATTTCCACTGACACGGTACAAAGTCTGTTTAATTGCCAGTACATTCGGGTCTTTTGCCGCCTGCTGTACAAAATCTACAACCGGATAGAAGGTCATGTAAGGATGATGCAGTAAAAT
>NZ_CAKRNY010000117.1 GCF_934371575.1 uncultured Blautia sp.
AAAATAATCTGCAGCTTCCGGCGCATTTCCCACATTTTCTTCTTATCATATGTAAGAATATCTTCTCCGTTATAGAGAACCTGGCCTTCCGTTGCCGGAATCAGGCGCAGGATCGTTCTTCCCAGAGTAGATTTACCACAGCCGGACTCTCCAACCAGACCAAGCGTTTCCCCTTTTTTTATAGAAAGACTGACATGGTCAACTGCTTTTACTACGGATGGCTGACGATTCAGAAGCCCTTTTTTTGCCGTAAAATATTTTGATAAATCTTTTGTTTCCAACAAAATATTCGTGTTCTCGCTCATTATTTCTCACCCTCGTATCTGAAGCAGCTTACCAGAGAATTTTTAACATGGTAAACGCCTGGTTTTTCTTTCATACAGCGTTCTTTTCCATAAGGACATCTTGGGGCAAATCTGCATCCTGCGGGCATAGCTCCCGGTGCCGGAACAGTACCCTCGATGGTGTTCAGCATTTCCACATCCTCATCCAGCCTTGGAATAGAGTTCAGAAGTCCCTGTGTATACGGATGCTTTGGTTTTTCGAAAATATCCTCGATGCTGCCATACTCCACTGCTTTTCCGGCATAAAGAACAAGCACATCATCAGCAGTCTCGGCAACCACACCCATATCATGGGTGATCAGCATAATTGCTGTTCCCATTTTTTCACGGAGCTCACACATCAATTCCAGGATCTGGGCCTGAATGGTTACATCCAGCGCTGTAGTTGGCTCATCTGCAATAAGTAATCTTGGTTCACAGGACACAGCCATGGCGATCATTACTCTCTGGCGCATACCACCGGAAAGCTGATGGGGATATTCCTTCATTCTTTTCTCAGGTGCTGCGATTCCAACACGTTTCAGAACATCAACAGCTCGTACCCAGGCCTCTTTTTTGCCACAGTTCTGATGAAGCATAATAGGCTCCATCAGCTGGTTTCCTATGGTCAGAGTAGGATTCAGTGCTGTCATCGGATCCTGGAAGATCATGGCAATATCGTTTCCCCTGATTTTGCACATCTCCTTCTCCGGAAGTCCTACCAGCTCTTTTCCGTCCAGCTTAATGCTGCCTCCGGAAATCCGTGCGTTGCTGCTAAGAAGCTGAAGAATGGACATGGATGTAACACTTTTTCCACATCCGGACTCACCTACGATTCCAAGTATCCTGCCTTTTTCTACGGAAAAGCTTACTCCGTCAACAGCTGTATTGATTCCTTTTTTGGTTTGAAATTGTACCTGTAAATTCTCTACTGAAAGTAAAGATGCCATAGTTGTGCTCCTTTTCCCTGCTTGTTACTCTTTATCCCACTCCCAGGAAGACCAGTTCAGACCATTGAAGTCTGCAACATTCAGGTTCTTCATGCTCTTATTGTAAGCGGTAAGAAGATTCTTTGTATATAAGTATCCCATAGCTGCTTTTTCTACAACCTTTTCCTGATACTCATCGAAGTATGGTTTTCTTGCGTCGAAAGTAAGCTCTGCATTTCCTTTGTCGATCAGATCAGAAAGCTCTGTATCCTGAAGCTGGCAGAAATTGCAGGAGCTTCCCGGATAGATCATCTCACGGCTTTCGCTTGGATCAAGTGTTCCGCCGGAACCGATGATTCCAAGATCATGCTCACCGTCAAGCATACGGCTCATCAGTGTTGCAAAATCCATCTGCTCAATTTCCACCTTAACACCAACATTTGCAAAATCCTGTACAATCAGGGCTGCACATCTTTCGGTAATGCTGTTTCCGGAAGAAATAAAGAATTTCAGTGTCTGGTCAGATGGGAAACCTGCTTCTGCAAGCATTTCTTTCGCTTTTTCAGGATCATACTGAACCTGAACCTTATCGTTATAATATGGACTTACCGGTGCGATCGGTGTCATGATCGGAGTTCCCTCTCCCATGAGAAGACCATTTACCAGTACTTCACGATTGATTGCCATATTTAATGCCTGACGAACCTCCTGGGTCAGATATTCCTTCTGGGTGTTATAGATCAGAGTGGAATAAGAGGTTGTTGGAACAGATTCTGTTACCAGATTATCCTGGGCTTTGGCTGTTTCCCAGTCATCTGTAAGTACGGAACCGTATCCGATCATATCAAGCTCGCCGTTCATAAGACCGGAAAGAACGTTTGCGGACGGTACCACACGGATAATAAGGCGGTCGATTTTCGGAGCTCCAAGATAATAATTTTCGTTCTTTGTAAACTCCATACGCTCACCATTGATCTCGCTGTCGTAGATAAATGGGCCGGAGCCTACCGGGTTTGCCCAAAGGTCAGGAGCATTGATCTCTTCTGCTGTTTTTCCCTCAAATACATGCTTCGGGATGATGAAAACAGTATCAATATCCTGAAGGAAGGTATCCGGATACATGGCTTCTTTTAATTTGAAGGTTACTTCATAGTCACTGTCTGCTGTTACCTCGATAGAGTCTTCAGAAAGCTCAGCGCCGGACTCATCAACACCTGCAATATACTCCAGATGATAACGGCTCTTTGCATCTACAGACGGATCTGAGTACATCTGATAACTGAATACAACATCCTCTGC
>NZ_CAKRNY010000118.1 GCF_934371575.1 uncultured Blautia sp.
GGCTTGTAAAACGAGCCAAAAAGGAGGTAATCATATGAATGCAGAATTAACTGAGTTGATTTTTATTTTGGACAGAAGTGGTTCAATGGGAGGATTGGAAGCAGACACAATTAAAGGTTTTAATCACATGATTGCGCAACAGAAAGAACAAGGCAAAAAGGTGAATGTGACCACTATTTTGTTTGATGATGAAGTGGATATTATTCATGACAGATTTCCGGTAGAAATTATAGAACCGTTGACGGAAAAAGAATATTACGTCCGAGGATGCACCGCATTACTGGATGCGGTAGGAACAGCAATAGAGAAGATGGATAGTGTACAGAAGCATCTTCCGGAAACGCATAGAGCAGGAAAGGTGATTGTTGTTATTACAACAGACGGTTTGGAGAATTCCAGTGAACATTACACACAGGGGCAAGTCAGAAGGATGATTGAGGCCAGAAAGGAATGCGGCTGGGAGTTTCTGTTTCTTGGGGCTAATATTGATGCAGGCAAAGAAGCAGAGAAGATTGGCATTGCAAGAAATCGGTCAGTGACATATGAGAATGATTCCAGGGGTGTGGAGCTGAATTTCAAGGCAGTAGGACGAGCTGTTTCAAAAGCAGCAGCAGCTGCAGCGGTAACTGATTTTATCGAAGACGATTGGGCTGATGAAATTCAGACATATAAGAAGGGGAGAAAGTAGTGGAGGATGTCAGAAGAGAAGAACGATGCGAATATTTATTTTTGGATATAGAATGGAATCAGGCACCGGGAACGATGGGGATAGAAGGTCGTGAGCCTGTTCAGATAGCTGCGGTGGCTGCTGATGGAGAACTACAGATTATAAAGACATTTTCAAAGGCAATAAGATTAAGCAATTCGGCATTACTAAATGAAAAGACCATGAAAGTTTCTCATATGTCAGCTTTAAATGTTATGCAGGGCCTACCAGAAGAAATCGTTTTAATGAATTTTTTCAAAAGTTTTCCGAGTTATCCTTGTATTGTTGTATGGACCAGAGATACTTATGACTTATTGAGACATGATATGAAGAAATATAAAATGACAGTCAAAAGCCACCAGGTTGTTATTTTGCAGGATGTCATTGGTGTTATCATGGGACGCATGAATGGAAAAATCGGTTTTAAAAAAGCTTTGGAATGTGTCGGAGTAGAATATGAGCCGAATTATTTGCATTATGCAAAACATGATGCAGCTTATTTGCATCAGTTATTCAGAAGTATGTATCGGCAATATGGTGAGATGACAGATGAGGAGTATTGCATAGCCAACTTAGAGACTGGAAAGCTGCACACAGAGGGGTGTCAGTATATACGAAGAATGCAGCAGGGGAAAATGATGTTAAAACCCAAAACAGTTGTTTTTCAAGGTTTTGTACCATGTAAGGTATGCGGAGATAATCAGACTTGGAAGCGTTTGAATATTGAACTTAAAAGAAAACAGAAATCATGCGGACGAAGAAAGAATAGACTAAAAAGCCTTCCATTGACAGATGAAAATATTGAGGCAATCTGTCAGCATTTTCGAGTGGTCTATAGTATTACTGACCATGTTGTGTTTGTTCGAACATCCATTGCAGGATGGATTATTTATTTAGATGGTGACAGAGTGACAAAATTGTTTCATGAGAATTATAGGATGAACAATTCGGTATATAGTAAAAAGCAGAAGTTGAAGTGCACGGAGGGATATCATAAACAGAAATTGCCGTCAGAAAATTTTTACGATGTGATAAGCTATATAAAATCACATGATTCTGGAATTGTAAGGAAGATATCCAAGAAAAGCAGATTAGAAAAGCTTTTTGAAAAGGTTGAAATGGAGATGCAGATGAATATAATAGAAAATTAGAATAGATTAGATTTTTTAAAGTCTATCTTCGAAAAGTCGAATGGAATATTTATAGTGTACATTGAAGAATGAAATGTTGTATGATACAATAAAAGAGACTGGGAATAAAAGAACGAAAAGAAAATTTTCTCAAACAAAACACCAATGAAAATGCAGATTGATGAATGTGAAGAGGTAGATTAAATGGCAGTATCATACAATGGATTATGGAAGCTATTGATAGATAAGAATATGAAGAAGATGGATTTAATGAATCGAGTACAAATAAGCAGCAGTACAGTGGCTAAGATGACAAATGGGGAGTTAGTATCCATGAAAGTTCTTGAGAAAATCTGTGCGGAACTGGGCTGTGACTTTGGCGACATTGTTCATTATGAAAAAGACAGGAAAGATGGTGAACAATAGTGGAATATAGTGCAGGATTGACATCAAAACTATTCTGGCTGCAGGAATCCAGAAAGAC
>NZ_CAKRNY010000119.1 GCF_934371575.1 uncultured Blautia sp.
TTTTCAAAAGGAAAGTTCTCACAGTCTCCTACAACAAATGTTGCATTTGAAATATTTTTCTTTTTTGCCTGTTCAATCATGGCCGGAGTCAGATCCAGTCCTGTATAATGTCGGTCTGGATATTTTTCTGCTAATAAAGAAATCATCGGAGCAGGTCCGCAGCCTGCATCTAATAAATCTCTAAATGGCTCCTTCTCTAATTCTTCCAGAATATCCGGATAATCTTTCTTGCACATTTCGTAAATACCAGCATGGCTACTTTCATATCTTCCTGCTGCTTTTGTAAATTCTTTAATTGACATTTTTTTATATTCTTCATTTTTCATGCTTTTTCTCCAATCACACCCGCACCATAAATCAATATTCTCATAGAAATCCGTTCTCTTTTTCATTTTCTAGAAAGCTTCCGCTACTGATGTTAGTAATATCTAACTCGCATTTTCTAAAAAACCGTGTGAAAACAAAACTGTAATTCCACACGGTTTCTTTTCTTATGCATTCAGTATATCACTTTTAGCTGGTTTATCAACCAGATTTTGTCTTCATAATATTTGAGATTTTGCTGATGCTCATGAGTATTATATTCACTGCACCTGGAATGCATTTTATAATTTCTCAGCTTCTTTCTGATTATCCAATTTGCCTTTTTCTTTGAACAACTGCTTTTCTGTTTTCCTTGCAGTAATTGATTTCCAACTCATCAGATGCATCCTGTATCTTCGTCTCGTCTGTTGCCTACTCTAAGATATTTTCTGCAAGTTCATATGGATTTTTCATAAGTCCTCCCATTATCTTCTTTCATATCCCATACTTTCTTCACCAGTTCTAGTACTGCATCATTCATCTAATGCAGATAAAGCCCGTTCTTTCCGCAAAACAATTCTGCAATATGTTCTGTATGAATTCCCATTTGCGACAGTAAATCCTGCTCCTCTGCTGCTCTGATGCACTTTCTGTCAACATGGATCTGAATCCCTTCATAAAGTCTTCCCGGATAATAAAAATCTTTGGTTGGGAGAAACACTGATACCGGGTGCCAGAATATAAATATCCACTATACCTTCGTTTTCTTTTTTGCAAAATGAAAAATGTGTCTGATTTTCGTTATTCATGCATCTATCTTAACATCCTGCCTTAAAGTTTACAATATTATTACGCAATATAATTTGCTAAAAGGATTCAAACTACATGAATGGATTTTACACATCTTATACAGTCTGCTAACATTCAAATAAATTAGTTATGGCTAATCAATTACTATTGGGATT
The DNA here is from genome assembly GCF_934371575.1 of uncultured Blautia sp. Taxonomy (GTDB): domain Bacteria; phylum Bacillota; class Clostridia; order Lachnospirales; family Lachnospiraceae; genus Blautia_A. The sequence continues at coordinate 1,269 of NZ_CAKRNY010000119.1, forward strand.
GGAGGAAATTAAAATGGAAAAACTGATGCTTTCTGAAGCAAGACCGGGGACTACATATTCTGTCCTTGAGATCAAAGATGAAGTACGTCTGATCAACCGTTTATCTTCAATGGGAATCCTGTGTGGAAGTCATCTGGAAATCTGTCAGAATAACAAAAAACAACCCGTGTTGGTTTTTGTACGTGACACACTGGTTGCGATTGGACGCGAAGAAAGTAAAAAAATTTTTATAGGAGGTTCCGGAAATGAATAAGCCACCTGTTATCGCATTACTCGGACAGCCAAACTCCGGTAAATCTACGATTTTTAATATGATGACCGGTTCACATCAGCATGTGGGAAACTGGCCCGGCAAAACTGTCGACCAGAAAGAAGGTGAATTCCGATATAACGGAAAGCAGATGATTCTGACAGACCTTCCCGGAAGCTACTCTCTTTCTGCCGGATCTGATGAAGAAATCATCACAAAAGACTACATCACTTCAGGAAATGCAGACCTTGTTCTTGTCATGGCAGACGCTTCACAGTTAAAAAGAAGCCTGTACATGCTGGCTGATTTTGTCGGAACGAAAGTTCCTGCTGTTCTGGTTCTGAATATGATGGATGTGGCACAGAGACAGGGAATTACTGTCGACGTAATAAATAAACTTTCTGGAAAGCTCGGCATTCCGGTCGTACCCATGTCTGCGATCCGAAAAAAAGATTATCAGACTCTGTATTCCGTAATTGAAAGAAGTTTTATTTTTAATCTTCTAAACTCTCCATCCTGCCGCCTCTCTTCTTTCAACAACAAAATGACGATAAATCCCATCCTGTTTCACAAGTTACAACGTAATCATTCCTGTACCGCTCTCGTTTTCCAAATGAAAACATTCACAGAACCCCATATCCTGTACTTTTCTGCAAGCTCATAGGCATTTTTCATAGATTTTTCCTTTATATCATATTGCAAATGTCAATTTGGGTAATCGATCAGTCTCCATTATCGTTT
>NZ_CAKRNY010000120.1 GCF_934371575.1 uncultured Blautia sp.
GGAAACGAAAACTGCAGTTTTAATTGTTTATAACTGACTGTCAGCTGAAAGCTTTTTAGTAATAATAAATATCATCATTACCAGAATCTCCGCCGCTTTCATCTGGATACTGGATATCACCGCCGCCGGTACCGTCACCGCCAGTACCATCGCCGCCAGTGCCGTCACCGCCACTGCCATCTGTATTGTCTGTGCCGTCTGGATTTTCCGGATCTGGAGTCGGAGTGGCATTTTCATCGTAGATTTCCATATCTTCATCCTGACTCTCGTCATATTCGTAGAAATGCTGGTCACAGTAGTCTGTAGGCATGGTTCCTACATCAAAGTACTCTTCTGTAACTGGACAGCCAACTCTTGGAAGAAGTCCTGTATCAGCACAGATACTGATCTGCTCAATACCATCTGGAACTTCGAAGTCTTTGTATTCCATTCCCTGATGGATACGGTTCATGACTTTACGCCATAATGTCTTGTGGAAATTACGTGCATCACCTTCCGGTATCTTCTGGTTGCCGTCGTAACCGGACCATACTGCACATGTGTAATATGGTGTATATCCTACGAACCAGAGGTCATTGTATGCATCTGTAGTACCTGTCTTACCTGCAACTGCCATATTATCAAGCTGGCAGGCTGTACCGGTACCATTCTGAACTACATCCTCAAGGGCGCTTGTAAGAAGATAAGCAGTTGTTTCCTTAATGACGGAGCGTCCTACAGAGTTGTTCTCAATCAGTACGTTTCCGTTGTGATCAAGAATCTTGGTGTAGTAAACCGGTTTGATATAATTACCGCCGTTCGCAATGGCTGCGTATGCGGCACAAAGCTCTACGTTCTTAACACCGTAGGTCAGACCGCCAAGTGCTGTAGGCAGGTTGGCATCTGTGTAAACATTGCCATTGGCATCGGTATCCGCTTCTGTACCATGCGCCAGTGTAGTAAATCCAAAGTTGTCCAGATATTTCAGACCAAGCTCAGGGGTTACATCCTCAAAACACTGAACTGCAACGGTATTGACAGAATTACGGATCGCTGTACGGATCGTAGTGGTACCATTAAAGCTGCCGCTTGCATTATTGACCGGTGCGCCGTTGTCGTAGGTGATTGGCTGGTCTTCGTAAGTGGTAGCCAGCGTCATGCCCTTCTCATTAAGGGCCGCAGCATAGGTGGATACGATCTTAAATGTAGAACCTGGCTGACGGGTACTGTCTGTAGCACGGTTCAGGGTAAGGCTGGCAGTCTTGGTTCCACGTCCGCCAATGATCGCCTTCACATATCCGGTATGCTGGTCGATGATCGTCATTGCTGACTGAGGCTGGGGGGCAAAGCTTACACGCTCTGCAACAACGGTGCTTCCGTCTGCAAGAATATTCGCTTTATAACGGTCTACATAAGTCTGTCCCTCGTCCTGGGAATCAAACAAAAGATCAAAAGACGGATCCTCATTCTGGAAGTAAAGCTTCATCATTTCCTTGCTGTAGTTTACTTCCTGGCCATCCGGCTGTTTCACGGTAAGGGCGTAATCAAGTGCGTACTGTACGTAATCCGGATAGTTGGATGGATCGGAATATTCCTCATCCACAATGTTCTGGATGTCCGGATCCTGGGTAGTCATGATCTTCAGGCCACCGCTATACAGAAGGTTCTGTGCCTGCGTCTTGGTGTATCCCTTGATATTCATCAGATCATTGATAACCTGCTTGGTAAGCTCGTCCTCAAAGTAAGAGTATGTCTTGCTTGAAGACTGTGTATTAGAAGCCTGCGCTTCCTGAATGCGGGTGTAAACATCATCATTAATAGCATCGTCATACTGCTCCTGAGTGATGTAACCCTGATCCAGCATATGGTCAAGAACCTCTTTACGTCTCTTTGCATTTTCCTTGGGATTCTCGATGGGGTTGTATTTGGTAGGAGCCTGGGTGATACCTGCCAGAGTTGCACACTCGGAAAGATTCAGATCCCACACATCTTTATTAAAATACTGACGGGCAGCAGCCTGTACACCGTATGCACCTGCACCAAGGTTGATGGTATTCAGGTAATTCTCAAGGATCACGTTCTTGTCGCCGATCTTTTTCTCAATCTCAACGGCAAGGAACTGCTCCTGAAGCTTACGTGTAAATCGCTCCACCTGTGTAGACTCGTTGGTCCAGTTGGTGAAAACGTTGTTCTTCAGAAGCTGCTGGGTAATGGTACTTGCACCCTCGGAAAAGCTTCCGGTAGTAAGTGCTTTCACACCGGC
>NZ_CAKRNY010000121.1 GCF_934371575.1 uncultured Blautia sp.
CGTCTTAGTCGTAGTTAGTCATTAGCTTGCCGGAACGTTGCGACGCGCGGCGGTGAATATACATTGTGAAATCGCGTTCGGAATAACGACCAACACACTAAATAGCAACTGAGAAAACCTTGTACAATAAAACCGGCTATGCTAAAATAAAGAAAGATTTCAGGGACAAAGCAGTTTGTCCCTTGTTTTACGTTTAAAGAAAGGACACCCTATGTTTCACATAATCCCCGACAACTTTTTTGTCCCATTATCTTCTCCAAACCGAATTGTATACTGGGAATGTATCAGCCGCCTTTTTGCCATTATGGAACACCAGTTCTCCTTTGGCGTGGAAAGAGAAGTGCTGGTAGACGAGCTGGAATTTTATTTTGGGCAGGAAAATGCGGCCCAGCTGGTGGAAGAGGAATTCCAGGCTGATGACAGCCGAAGCCGGGCTAACGGCATTTTGCGCCGCCTGGAATACTACGGCTGGATCGAAGTGGAAACAGACAAAAGCTACGTACAGCGTGTAAACTTCAAGGAATACGCTGTGAAAATAATCAAAACACTCCTGGATATCGCAGATGGGAAACAAATTGAATACCAGGGGTACATTTATACCATCTACAGTCTGGTAAAAGGAACCATGGATAAGCCAGGCATTGTACTCATGCAAATCTGGGAAAACACAGATTACCTGATCACTGGTCTGAAAAACCTGAACTCCAACATTAAACATTATATCGATGATCTTACCAGACACAGCACAGTTGCCCAGATTATGGATGCACTGTTTAACGACTACATTACCAATATTGTAGACAAAGCCTATCACCGCCTGTTGACTTCTGACAATGTTTCCAAATTTCGCCCGGAAATTATGGAACGCCTGGAAGGAAGAAGCCACAACGAAGAGTTTCTGGAAAAAGCATCTGCGGAAATTGCCGCCATCCGTGAGGTATCCCTGGAAGACGGACGGGAGCTGACCTATCGCTACCTTCACGAAATTATAGAGGCCTTCCGTAATATGGACGACATTCTCCAGGAAATCAACCAGAAAAACACCCAGTACCAGCGCGCCGCCATAGGTCGTGCTAAGTTTCTTCTGGCAGGAAATGAGGATGTGCGTGGACAGCTAAAAGAAATCCTCATGGGGATCAATGAAGAGATCAACCGGGAAAATATGGACCTGGGCGGCATTTACCGCATTGATTTTCTGGATGATCTGGTGCGTATTTACCAGTGCTCCATTCTGGAACAAAGCTCCCTGTACCTGGCAGTAGAGGGAAAGAAAGAATTTACCCCTGCCAGCCTGGATGAAGAATCACCGGACGAAGAGCTTCGTCGGGAAAAAATGCGGAAAATGGCAGAAAAGATCCAACGAGTGATCAGTGTGGAAAAAATCCAGACCTACGTGGATCGCCACCTGGAAGGAAAAGAAGAACTGGAAGCCAGCCAGCTTCCCCTTAATAATGAGGACGATTTTATCAAACTGATCTATGTGCGCCTTTACGGCCAGCGCAAGAACATGGGATATACAATAGAGACACTGGAAGAACGGGAAGTAAATGGCTACCGTTTCAAAGATTTTCGGATACGGAGGAAAGAAAATGGAATATCTGGAAGGAATGCTGCAAAAAGAAAAGGATAATTTCGGCAGAATCTGTAACCGTCTTCTGGGAACCTGCTTTTTGTGCAAAGGAAACCAGAATACCAAAGCAGATTATTATTTTGTGCTGAAATACAGGAAAGAATTTAAAGAATATCTGGGCGTTCTTGGCTATCGCCTTGAGATAAACGAGGAATATGGAGTGATTCAGCTGACCAGTCCGAGAGGGTATAACCGGATGAATCTGAAGCTTTATGACTCCATTGTACTTCTGATCCTGCGAATCCTTTACGATGAAAAGAAGCGTGAGCTTTCCGCAATAGAGGAAGTAATCGTGAACCTTGGAGACATTCAGGATAAGTTTGTAAGTCTTAATATCCGTGACAGAATAATCGACAAAACCACCATGCGAAATGCCCTGAGCCTGTTCCGAAGATACCAGATCGTGGAGCTTCTGGATAAGGATATGGGGGATGAGGAATCCCGTGTTCTGATCTACGATTCCATCCTGATGGCGGTACGTGCGGAAGACATTAAGGCAGCTTATGAGAAGCTGGAGACATACAGAAAGGGAAAGAACGAAAGCGATGAAGAAACTGACGA
>NZ_CAKRNY010000122.1 GCF_934371575.1 uncultured Blautia sp.
ATCGCAAAAGAGGCTGACTTCTTCTGCTTCGGTACCAACGACTTAACTCAGATGACATACGGCTTCTCCCGTGATGATGCTGGTAAATTCCTTAACGCATACTATGACGCTAAGATCTTCGAGAACGATCCATTTGCAAAACTGGATCAGGTTGGCGTTGGTAAGCTTATGGATATGGCTATCAAACTTGGTAAGCCGGTTAACCCGAACCTTCACATCGGAATCTGTGGAGAGCACGGTGGAGATCCATCTTCTGTAGAGTTCTGCAACAAGATCGGTCTTGACTATGTATCCTGCTCACCATTCCGTGTACCGGTTGCTCGTCTGGCAGCAGCTCAGGCAGCTATCGCTCAGAAGAATAAATAATTCATTCTGAATATATATTTAAGTCATACTTCGGTGTGACATGTGTCCAAGCGTAAAAATAACCTTGGAGAATTGTAGAAATACGGTTCTTCAAGGTTTTTTTGTTTCTAGAATATGCTCCGGAAAGGAAATTTTATACAAATGAAAACCAAGATTCAGGATATGACCTCCGGTTCGCCGGGGAGATTGATCATTCTTTTTGCAATTCCCCTGATGTTGGGGAATATCTGCCAGCAGCTTTATACAATGGTGGATACTATGGTCGTTGGCCAGATTGCAGGTGTGGAGGCTCTTGCCGCACTGGGTGCTGTTGACTTTCTGATGTGGGTTGTCACAGGAATATCCACTGGTCTTACTCAGGGATTTTCCATTCAGCTCTCGCAATATTATGGTGCAAAGGATTTTGAAAATCTGCGTAAATCTCTGGCACACAGTTATCGGCTGACCGCATTTATCGCAGTGGGAGTATTTATTCTTAGCCAGTCCTTTGCGGCACTGGTATTAACAGGGCTGCATACACCTTCCAATATTATCGGAATGTCATTATTATATCTGCGTATTATTTTCTGCGGAATTCCGGCTACTGCAGCCTATAATATGTTTGCCTCTGCTTTAAGGGCTATGGGAAACAGTAAAACACCATTGACTGCAATGATCATCGCATCTGTACTGAATATTTCACTGGATATCCTTTTTGTGGCAGGCTTCGGATGGGGTGTGGCAGGGGCGGCAATCGCAACTGTGATTGCTCAGAGTTTTTCTGCTGTGTACTGTTTCCTGATTTTACGCAGAATTGATATTGTTCATCTGTCCAGAGCAGATTTTATGCCTGCCTCAGGAATGAATGCCCGTCTGATGAAGCTTGGTATTCCTGTTGTATTTCAGAATATCATCATCGGTGTAGGCGGTCTGGTGGTCCAGTATGTGATCAATGGCTACGGCTTCCTTTTTGTGGCAGGGTTTACAGCTACAAACAAGCTTTATGGTCTGTTGGAAATGGCAGCGATTTCCTATGGATATGCCATCGTTACTTATGTGGGTCAGAATCTGGGAGCCGGAAGGATCGACAGGATCAGGAAAGGTGTCCGCAGCAGTATGCTGCTTTCGCTGCTTACCTCACTGATCATTTCTGCTGCCATGTTTTTATTTGGAAAAAATATCCTCTCACTTTTCATCTCAGGTGAACCGCAGCAGACACAGGAGGTACTTGCAATTGCTTTTAAATATCTCTCTATTATGGCTGCCATGCTCTGGGTATTGTACTTCCTGTATGTGTACAGATCTGCACTGCAGGGACTGGGAGATACGTTAATGCCTATGGTAAGTGGTATGGCCGAATTTGTCATGCGTATCAGTGCTGCGCTGATTCTTCCCCATTTTATCGGGCAGAACGGTATTTTCTTTGCGGAGATTGCAGCATGGAGCGGAGCTACCGTGATCTTATGCATCAGCTATTATGTGCGGATGCATAAATATCATTAAGGCAAAATATATGATACGGAAAATAAAAAAAGGGACATATGTCTTTTAACGAAAATCAAACATGAAAAAATATACTAAAAAACACTGGAAAAAATCTCCTTTTTGTACGAAAATGAAAATAAATATAGAAAAAGGGACATAAGTCCTGTTTTAAAAGTGAGACATATGTCATTGTAGAGATAACAAAGCCGATTTTAAAAAAGGAGGAAAAATAATATGAAGAAAAGAATTGCAGCTATGGTTCTTGCAGGCGCAATGGCACTTTCCCTTGCA
>NZ_CAKRNY010000123.1 GCF_934371575.1 uncultured Blautia sp.
GCGTGATTCTGGTCAGCGAAGCTGACATATTCTTTACAGAATCACTGCGCATCCTCGCGGAGCGTTTATCTCAGTCTGAGATTGGACTCCCACTGAGACTAATTTGTTATAACTCACCACCTAAAGAGGTGGGAGTCTTCTCGACTGAGATAAAACATCACATGTAACCATTGTAATGGTATTTCGTGAAAGTGTAAACCCTTTTTAGGGTTCTGTTTCAATTTGAATGATTGTAAATGCATAGTAGTAATAATGTCTAAAAACAGAAAGTGCATTTTGGTAAAAACTACTTTTGAAATAAAAATCAACTGCTTTTATAATAGAAATAGATTTTATAAAATGAAAATCAGGAGGAACCACATATGCATGAATATGAAATCTTTATAGAAGAAATAAATCCGTGTGGAGGAGAAAAACACAGTAAAAAAACTTTGATTGAAGCAGAAGCAGCCAGCCCGGAAGCATATGTAAAAGAAAATGGAAGATATCCGGTTCTGGAAACTACACGCAATGAAAGTGGTGATATCGTAATAGTAACAGGAGATAATAAGGGTTCTTTTGTGCGTTATACATTTACAGAATAAGTGCATGGAATTTGATTAAACGAATTCCGGATATTCCGACAGCATGGATAAACAATGAAAAAATGAGAGAGCAGAATTATAAAGTGGCACTTGGAAAACCAAAGCAGAGTAGAAGACTAATAATAATACAGAAAAAGTTTGAAAAAACAAGAAGTTTTTAAGGTTACACCCTAAAAACTTCTTGTTTTTTGCTAATAATTTGGTTATCCTAATAGAATAGTAATAAAATTAATTAATTGTGAAGGAGAAAATTTGATGATTTATAGACCTGATTACATGGAAAAAATAAAAGTCTTTAAAGATAAACCACTTGTAAAGATATTGACAGGTGTACGACGTTGTGGCAAATCGACGATCCTTCAGATGTTAAAGGAAGAACTTGTAAGAAGTGGTGTTCCTGAAGAAAATATTATAGAAAAGCGATATACAGATATGGATATACCGGAAAACATATCTGCTAAACAAATGTATGATGAACTCATAGAAATCATAGGAAAAAAAGAACATTGTTATTTGTTGCTGGATGAGATTCAGGAGGTTCCGGGTTGGGAAAGAGCGATTAATACTTTGTTGGAAGATGGGAAGGCAGATATTTATATCACAGGATCAAACTCAAAATTAATGTCCAGCGAAATATCAACCTATCTGACAGGACGTTATATACAGATTCCTGTTTTTACTCTTTCCTTTAAAGAATACATGGAGTTTAAAAAGAACAGTAAAGTGTCAAATAAAGAACTGTTAGAGGAATATATTCGTTTTGGTGGGTTTCCTATCATTGCTCTTGGTGATTATGAGACACAGCAGGCATATCAGATTGTAAATGGAATATACTATACAGTTGTGTCACGAGATATAGTAAAACGCCATCGAATCAATAAGCAGGACTTGTTCGACCGGGTGGTGAAATATATTATTGAAAATGTGGGAAAAACATTTTCTGCAAATTCAATTTCAAATTTTTTAAAGAGTGAGCATCGAAAAGTATCTGTCGAAAGTATTTATAATTATTTACGATGGCTGGAGCAGGCTTTTATTATTTATCCATGTGCCCGTTATGATTTACAGGGAAAAAACATTCTGAAAACACAGGAAAAGTATTATCTTGCAGATGTCTCATTAAAGTATGCGCTGCTCGGATATAACAGAAAAATGCTGGATGGCGCAATGGAAAATATTGTCTTTCTCGAATTGAGACGTAGAGGATACGATGTATTTGTAGGAAAGAATGAGACGAAAGAAATTGATTTTGTAGCGACTCGACAAGATGAAAAGATATATGTTCAGGTATGTGTACAGATTCCGCAGAACTCAGAACGAGAAGTAGAAAACCTGATGGTAATAAGAGACCATTATCCCAAATATGTAGTGACATTAAATGAGATGGACACAGGTATTGAGAATGGAATCAAGATTGTTCATCTGGCTGATTTCCTTCTGGAGGAACAGTGCTGACTTGAAAAAGTAAATTCCAGTGCAAGAGTAAATTCCATCGTGTTTTAAATTTTGCTGAAATAACGAGAGAT
>NZ_CAKRNY010000124.1 GCF_934371575.1 uncultured Blautia sp.
AAACAACAGGAATTGTGATCGCTGCAACAAAACAGTGGTGGTTAAAGGTCAACAGAAAACCCATGAGAATGCACGCACTGGATGGTGCCGAATTTCCTTACATCATCAAGATTGAATACATCGTTGACGGAAAGGCTTACAGAAAAAGAAAATGGATTAACGCTGGAGAACCTGTTCCAAAGGTGGGAAGCAATGTGCAGGTGATGTATAATTCCGAGAAGCCGTCCAAAGCAAAAATCCTGTAATAGAGTTTTGTTGACGAGAGGCGAAAATCCCTTTAGGAACGAAAGAGCGCACTTCTATACTCTCCTGACGGGAGTATCATGCGTCCTGGGTCGCTTCATTCCCGGTCGGCAGAAGAAAACTGCATGACCGAGCATCTGAAAGCCGAAAACCAAATGGAATGGGTGCGGCAGATGAACGCTTGCAAGGCACAGGCAGAGGAAGTCGTGAAGTTTGAGCTGATTTATGACTGATACTGAGAGCGCCCGGACGAAAAATGTTTGGGCGCTCTTACTGTATGAATAAATTGTAATTTTCCCATGATAAAGAAGTAAATATTGTAAAGGAAACTTGACAAGATGAGCGTGTCATGCTACAGTAAGTTTGTAAAGGAAACTTGTCATGCAAGGAGGCGTTTTTTTTGAAGAATAAAGTTGAGCAATTACGAAAGGAGCGAGGATTAAATCAAGATGATTTTGCAAAAATGCTTCGTGTTTCAAGACAAACCATTAGTTCAATCGAAACAGGAAAGTATAATCCATCATTGGAATTAGCTTTTGCAATTTCAGACTTTTTTGGCAAACGGATTGAAGAAATCTTTATCTATGAAAGAGGTGCAGAAAATGAAAAAGAGTAATTTGATAACCGGGATACTATATGTGCTTTTCGGTGTGGCTTGTTTGATTGTTGCGCTGTTGATTGAAACAAAGTTAGAGGGCATTTTATGGGGCTTTGCTGGCGCAGGTATCTTCCCAGGAATTATGATGATATGCAAATATTTTTATTGGAGTTCCCCCAAAAATAAAGAGCGATACGAAGAGCGTTTGGAAAACGAACGAATTGAACAGCATGACGAGTTAAAAACAAAAATCAGAGATAGAGCCGGAAGATATACTTACAGCTTAGGACTGCTGGTTATTTGTTTCTCTATTTTGGTTTTCGGTATTCTCGGAGCATTGGAAGTCATTGATAATACTCGCATGATTGTACTCTATCTCAGCGGATATTTACTGTTTCAAGTTATCGCAGGAATTGTCATTTTTAATAAGCTGATGAAAAAGTATTAAGGAAAAATCCCTTTAGGAACGAAAGGGCGCACTTCATGGAGTGGGTGCGGCAGATGAACGCTTGCAAGGCACAGGCAGAGGAAGTTGTGAAAACGGAATTGATTTATGATTGAGCGAGGAAGTCCGGGCAGAAAACTGTTCGGACTTTTCTCATGTATTCCAAAGTTGCGGTAGAATTGTTCACAAGTTTTATGGTATAATTTGAATACGAAATTGAAAAACAAATCGGGATTTATTGAGGTGTTTAGAATGAAACAGAAAGTACCTACGATATGCAACATTGTGAGTCTCATTCTGTTGATTGTATTTGTTATTAAGAGCATCGTTGATTATACTCAATACTCAACATCGCTAAACTCTGCGCCTTTTTATTTGTGGGTGTTAGTAAATGCTTTGTTTTTGGTAATTCCTGCAATTATTTTGTTCGTTATTGGTTTCGTTGTAAAGAAGAAACAGTAAACAATTCCAGTTTGTCGAACTGATAAAATCCCTTTAGGAACGAAAGGGCGCACTTCGATACTCTCCTATCGGGAGTATCGTGCGTCCTGGGTCGCTTTATTCCCGGTCGGCAGAAGAAAACTGCACGACCGAGAATGTTTCGTCACTTTGTTCCGTCAAGGGAGCTACACTCCCTTGCGACGCTAAAGCGACTATCCCCTGTGGACTTGTCGTCCGCAAACAGCATAAAATGCTGTTCGCCGCCAGCAAGTTTGAAAGTAAACAAATCGGAATTTTTAGGAGTAAAGACATGACTACTATTGTGCAGTTGCGCCCCCTTGAACACAGTGATAGAGAG
>NZ_CAKRNY010000125.1 GCF_934371575.1 uncultured Blautia sp.
GGCATCTGCTTCATCATCTTCTTGCTCTGCTCAAACTGCTTCACAAGGCGATTGACTTCTGCAACATCCACACCTGCGCCTCTGGCAATCCTGTTCTTACGGGAAAGGTTCAGGATTCCCGGATTGGAACGCTCCTGTGGGGTCATGGAAAGAATAATGGACTTGGTTCTGTCCATTGCTTTCTCATCGATCATGCTCTCCACATCTTTCATCTTGCTTCCCACTCCTGGGAGCATGTTCAGGATACTGGAGATTCCGCCCATCTTATTCATCTGTTCAAGGCTGGTAAGATAGTCATTGAAATCAAAATCCATCTTCTTCAGCTTCTTGGACATCTCCTGGGCTGCTTCCTGATCTACAGCTGCTTCTGCCTTCTCGATCAGGCTCATTACATCTCCCATACCAAGGATACGGGATGCCATTCTCTCCGGATAGAACTGTTCCAGATCGGATAACTTCTCTCCCATACCTACATACAGGATTGGCTTGCCAGTTACGGACTTGATGGAAAGAGCTGCACCACCTCGGGTATCACCATCCATCTTGGTCAGGATCACTCCATCGATTCCAACCTTCTCTGCAAAAGTCTGGGCTACATTGACTGCATCCTGTCCGGTCATGGCATCTACTACAAGGACTGTAGCATCTACCTCAATATTAGACTTAATATCAGCAAGCTCCTGCATCATATCCTCATCGACATGAAGACGACCTGCTGTATCAATGATCACTACATTCTGCTGATTCGCCTTGGCATGTGCAACAGCCGCCTTGGCTATGTCTACCGGGCTCTGTTTATCACCCATGGTAAAGACTTCCACGCCTTGTTTCTCACCGTTTACCTGCAGCTGAGTGATCGCTGCGGGTCTGTAAACGTCACAGGCTACCAGAAGAGGTCTCTTACCTTTAGACTTGATCTTACCTGCAAGCTTGGCTGCCGTAGTGGTCTTACCAGCTCCCTGAAGACCTGCCATCATAATGACAGTCAGATCATTGCCAGGCTTGATCGGAAGCTCTGTAGTCTCGCTTCCCATAAGATTAACCAGCTCTTCATTTACAATCTTGATGACCATCTGGCCTGGGTTCAGTCCGTTCATAACGTCCTGTCCAACTGCACGTTCCTGTACAGATTTCGTGAACTGTTTCACGACTCTGAAGTTAACGTCTGCTTCAAGGAGTGCCATCTTAACTTCTTTAAGAGCAATCTTAACATCCTCTTCGGTCAGACGGCCTTTGCTTCTCAGCTTCTTGAATACATTCTGAAGTTTATCTGTTAAGCTTTCAAATGCCATGAATTATAACTCCTCTAAAATCACATTGGATATTGCCTCAATATCATCAGCGTGATATCCGGATGCAAGCTCATGTATCTTCTGTACCTGTCCCCGGATATTCACAAACTTCTCCACCAGATGCAGCTTCTCTTCATATCCTTCCAGCGCCTTGTCACAGCGTCTGATCATATCATGTACGCCCTGACGGCTGATATTCAGTTCCTCTGCAACCTCACTTAAAGAATAATCCTCCAGAACTACACTCTCGTAGATCTGCTGCTGTCTCTTCGTAAGAAGCTCTCCGTAAAAATCATAGAGCAAAGTACGTTCTACAAACTTTTCCATTCGTTATCACCTTGGGTATCATACCGTATTTTGTGGTGTGTGTCAAGTGTTTTTTCTTTACACGCAATATTTTTTATATGTCCAAATTTATTATACGCTATTTCTAATTGTCTGCCCTTATGTTATACTATAAAAGCTGCCGAGCCTCCAGCAGAAAGGAGGTGAATTCGATGGATAATATTATTGCTCTAATCCTTGTCCCTGTCGCAGTAAATGTAATTAGCTACTGCATTTACAAATGGCTGGACAGAAAAGACAAATAGGCAGCATAACAGCCTAAGGCATAAGCCACCTACATAAACGGAATAGAAAACCCCGGAAGTCTCGCACACCTCCGGGGTTTTCGTTTGCTTTCGATGGACTATTGCTCTAATCCTTAGCTACTATTAGCATATGCCATAACCAACGAAATGTCAACTTAAAATCCACATATTTTACTGAAT
>NZ_CAKRNY010000126.1 GCF_934371575.1 uncultured Blautia sp.
TTTGAACATACTAATTCACAAAAATGATCATTAGAATGCGCAGGACTTTTCTTGTTTGGTTTCATTTCAATTAAATCTACACAAATTCCTCTTTTGCTTAACTGATATGCAGCTTCACATCCTGCTAAACCTGCACCGATAACTGTTACTCTATTCATTGAAAATCATGCAAGGAAACCCACTAATTTATTAGTGGGAGGAATTGCCTGCTCCTTTCTTCTTTTAAGTAGTTTTTCCTTGCTTCCAGCAATTCCAATTTTTTATAGCTTACTGAATTGTTTACTTTAGTTCCATCCAGCATCCTAATATCAAAGTAACCTGAACTTCTTCTTCCGAAAATAAAGCATTCTTGATTTTGATATTTTACTTTATCGAATAATCTGAAGTTTTTAACTGTATAAGGTGCTTGATTGAGTTTCTTTTTACCACCTTTTAAAAAGTTTGCTTTATGTATCTGTCTGTTATGACAACGTACCTTCTTTTGATAAATAACTTTATCAAGTGGTTCAGCTTTAAAGTTTTGTGCTATGCAGTAAGCATCATTGTAATGTTCTTTTGCAAGATTATATTTAATACGATTGCTTTTTGTTATATATCCATAAGTTAGTGAAACATCAGGATATATTTCTTTAAGCTCATTGTAGAATGACCATCTCATAATGCCCATAAAAGTTGCATCATTATACTTTTCTGCTCGTGTTTGTTTTAGTTTAATCTTGCCTTTATGATAATTTTCATGGCATGTTTTACACAAAGTAATCAAGTTGCTTGGTGCATTTCCACCAGTCTTTCGTGATTCCAGATGGTGTACTTCTAAAACCTTGTCACCACTTTTACCATGGCAATGACAACAGGTATGGTTGTCTCTGAATAATACATATTCACGAGTATTCCATAATCCTGAAAGCTCGCCTTTTTGGTATTCAATACCAGAAATGGTTTTACCTTCTGCTTCAGCTTTTAAAAGTTGAGTATCAAAACTTGCTACTTCAACTACGATTTTGCTGACTGGAAGAATTTTATGCACTTCTTCTACAACTTTTAAGTGTGATTCAACCTTTTGTTTTACCGACGGTGCAAGCCATTCTTCTCGTTTAGATGCCTTACGATTGTTAAATCTTGCAGGTCTATACCTCAAATGGTTGCGTCTTGTTCTTCTGGTTTCTCTACGTGTTGATATCAGTTCTACAATATCATTACGTATTTCAACATCTGAACAATATAGTTCTATTTTTTCTGTGGATGCACTTAGTCCTATATGTTTAGAACCAGCATCAACACCCAATGTAACTGGTTGAATATGGTTTTCACATTCATACTTCAGTTGAATAGTAAATGGACTGTACTTAACAATTTCAGCTTTACCATCTTTTAAAAGATGCCTTACTTTACCAAGTTTATGCGTTGGCATAAGTGGTAGTCCATCTTTGTTTAATACGTACACTAATTGCATAAACTCTCTTCTATCTAATTTAATAGATAACTCAGGCACAAGGCCTGTAATGTAGCCATCGACAATGTTATAAAGGGTTTTAATATATGCAACACTATTTTTGCCCATCAAAACTGTTTAATCACATATCTTAGAGCTCTAGACTTGGCTAAACATCCACAGGTAACTATGTATTCCTAAATAACGTAGCACTCGAAGTGCTTAGTCTAATCAACAAGCTTGCTTTTTACAAGCCCACTACTTTAGTGGTGGGTTATTGACTTTCTACCTTGGCTTTCTTTGCTGTTTTTTTGGCTGTTGTTGCTTTCTTTGTTGTCTTTTTGGCAGTAGTTTTTTTAGCTGTTGTTTTCTTGGCTGTAGTTTTTTTAGTGGCTGCTGCTTTTTTAGCAGCTTTAGCTTTTGGAACGATTTTTTCACCATCCAGAGTTGCCATATAGTGACACTTAGGATAATTACCACATCCTAGGAAATATGTACCAAAACGACTCTTACGCTTTAATAGTTCACCACCACATTCTGGACAGATTTGACCAGTTGGTTCAGCTTTTTCTTTTTCTTTCACTTCAATTTG
>NZ_CAKRNY010000127.1 GCF_934371575.1 uncultured Blautia sp.
TATATTGAAAATATTTTTCTATGTCTTGCAGTTCCGCTTATTTTGAGCCTTTTATTCAGAAAAGGGAGACAACGGACTTTTACGGTATTTGTGATCCTGGGTATGGGAAGCTGCCTTTTGTCCGCTTATGTGAGCAGCTTTTTTGCGGGCTGTTATGGGGCGGATACTGCGGTGGCGGTGATGGAGATCACGCCCGTGTGCGAGGAAGTGGTGAAATTTCTTCCCCTTTTGTTTTATCTGCTGGTGTTTGAACCTGACAAGCACGAGATCGTATCCCCGGCTATTGGAATTGCCGTTGGATTTGCCACATTTGAAAACGTATGTTATCTCACAGAAAACGGGGCAGCAGATTTTTCCTATGTGCTGATCCGCGGCGTATCAGCTGGTTCCCTCCACCTTCTGTGCGGAATAGCACTTGGCTGCGGGATTGCCTATGTGTTTCGGAAAAAGTGGATCATGGTCACCGGAACCATTGGTGCGCTTGGGGCATGTGTGGTTTTCCATGGGATTTATAATATCCTGATCACAGCAAACTGCAGATGGAACCTGATCGGCTATCTGTTCCCGATATTTTTGATCTTTGCCCTTCTGGTGGTTAAAAAGTTCCGGCTTTATCGGAAAATTGAGTTTGAATAAAATGTTCTGCCGCGAAAAAGTGTTTTTATTTGAAAGCTGACGGTGAAAGAGCCGGATAAAGCCAAACGCATTAATCTGGCAAAAAACTTCTTCGTCTGCCTTTGTTTCTTTATTTTGCAGGTTTTATCAAGCATTTGAAAACGCATTGGTTGCCATCACCAAATTATCAGCATGGTATCGTAAACGGAAATATATACCGGATTATAATAAGCGAAAATAACTTTTGCGGAAACGAAAGTATCTTTATATTTTTATGCGTATACTTCCAGTGATGTCAATGCTGCGTGGACTTTGGTGGTAGAAGAACAGTTCGAGTATATGTATCGGCTGTTCTTTTTTTAGCATTAAAGCAGTGATGTTTTCCTTGTGCAAAGTGGAGTAAGGGAGTATAATAAAATTAGTTTTTTGCATAATTTTAAAAGCTATAATAAGGAAATCGGCAAACCAGATGAAAGTCTGCGACGCAAAGCTACAGGGCCTGTAAAATGGCAGCCAGTTGCATAAAGTGAGGTGCACTGTCTGTCTGGCAGTGCTTTTAACAAATATATAGCAAGAATTCTCCTTCCTCTACAGGTGGGAGATGAATTGCAAAAAATAAAAAAGAACGCTTGTTCGATAGTGGAATCCATGGTACAATTGAATCAGTCGATAAAGTCGATAAGATAAATATTCAAAAAAAGGACTGATTTTATGGAAAAAACAGATCATAATGCGCATTCAGTGTAGTTGATGTATTATCACCTGATCATGGTGGTAAAATATCGAAAAAAAGTTATCAATGATCCGATTTCAGAAAGAGCAAAAGAGATATGGGAATATATTGCCCCACGGTATGGGTTTCCGGAAATCCGGGAAAAGCTTTGGAAGGAAGCATTCTGGAGCCAGAGTTTCTGCCTTTTGACGGCAGGAGGGGCACCAGTTGAAGTAATCCGTCAATACATCGAAACCCAGGGAGAGAAAAAGAATTGAACATAGCATATCGTTTTCGGATCTATCCTACAGAAGAACAGAAGATACTCCTTGGAAAAACATTTGGCTGCTGCCGTTTCCTGTACAACCAGATGCTTAATGATAAGATCCAGGAGTATAAAAAGACAAAGAAGATGTTAAAGAATACACCAGCCATGTATAAAAAGGCGTATCCCTTTCTGAAAGAAGTTGATTCGCTGGCACTGGCAAATGTTCAGCTCCATCTGGAAAAAGCATATAAGAACTTTTTCCATGATCCTAAGGTTGGATTTCCACGTTTCAAGTCAAAACATCACTCTAAAAACGGCTATACAACAAATGTGGTCAACGGAAATATTCTGGTAGAAGATAACCGGATCCGGCTTCCGAAATTAAAATGGATCTCCAT
>NZ_CAKRNY010000128.1 GCF_934371575.1 uncultured Blautia sp.
GGGAAAGGACTGAAAAAAGGAGATGGGAATTTGGAAGGACAGGTTATAGAGAATGCAGTTCAGGAGACTGTCCAGGAAACAGTGGATAAAGTAAACTCCAACTGGGATCAGATCAAGGCTTACTTTAACGGTCATATTCCGGATTTGATCAGCTTCGGAATGAAAGTGGTTCTTTCTATTGTAGCTTTTTATGTGGGAACAAAGCTGATCAAGTGGCTGCTGAAGGTTGCGAAGCGTTCCATGGAAAAGGCCGGCATAGACATGGGGGTTGCCCAGTTCATCTGTTCTTTTGGAAAATTTTTGCTGTATCTGATTCTGATTTTTAATATAGCTACTAATTTCGGTGTGAAGGAATCTTCAGTAGCAGCTCTTCTGGGAACTGCCGGCGTTACCATCGGTCTTGCTTTGCAGGGCGGTCTGGAGAATCTGTCTGGCGGCGTTATGCTGCTTTTGTTTAAGCCCTTTCAGGTAGGAGATTATATTATACAGGATCAGGCTGGCGGGACGGAGGGAACCGTATATAAGGTTGAGATGTTCTATACGACCCTGATTACCATTGACAATAAGCATGTAATCATTCCAAATGGAAAATTATCCAACAGCACCATTATCAATGTAACTGCGCAGAATTTGCGTAATCTGGAAATCAAAGTGGGAATTTCCTATGATTCTGATATTAAGAAAGCAAAAAAGCTTTTGCAGCACATTTTACAGGAAGATCCCGGAACCAAATCGGACAAAGACATGCTGGTCTTTGTAGACGAACTTGCTGACAGCGCCGTAGTCATGGGGCTTCGCGTCTGGGTTCCCACCGATAAATACTGGAAGATCAAATGGCGGCTGAATGAGAAAATCAAAGAATCTTTTGATGCCAACGGAATTTCCATTCCGTATCCGCAGATGGATGTACATGTTGTGGAGACAAATAAAGACAAATGATAATAGATATATAATAGAAAATATGAAATAGATGTACAAATGGATTTCCTATTGAAATTATCCTATTTCTATTGTATAATCCACCATGAAAAGAAAATTTCTTCGGGGCAGGGTGATCGAAATCCTTGGAAATCGAAATTCCCTACCGGCGGTATAGTCCGCGACCCGCTTTGGCGGCTGATTTGGTGAAATTCCAAAACCGACAGTAAAGTCTGGATGAGAGAAGAACGCGCAGAATATTTAGATCGGTTGATTTTTTTGTACGTGCTCATTGCCCCGGAAGAGATTCCGGGGCTTTTTATGTGGTGATTTTAACGTTACTGTTTACTGGTAACATTTTAATCCCATACTTGCAGAAATTTTCTTTAAATATTATAATTTAAGGAGCAATGAGTATGAGCGAACAAGTAATCAAAAATGGAAACGTAATGGAGCGAAGCCGCACCAGAACCATTGCCCAGGTAGCGATGTTAGGTGCTGTGGCAGGTGTGTTGATGAATTTTGAGGTACCGCTGCCATTTCTGGCACCGTCCTTTTATCAGTTGGATTTCTCTGAGATTCCAGCACTGATCGGTTCTTTTGCAATGGGACCTGTAGCAGGTATACTGATCGAACTGGTGAAGATTCTGGTACATCTGGTAACCAAGGGAACTATGACAGCAGGCGTTGGTGATGTGGCAAACTTCCTCTTTGGCTGTTCTTATGTAGTTCCAGCAGGACTGATTTATCGTTATCAGCATAAGAAGACAAGAACACACGCAGTGGCAGGTATGGCAGCAGGTGTAATTCTTACCACAGTGCTTGCATGCTTTGTAAACGCATTTGTACTTCTTCCGGCATACGGCAAGGCATTTGGAATGCCGGTACAGGCATTTATTGAAATGGGTGCAGCAGTACACAGCGGTGTAACCAACCTTCTTACTTTTGCAATTATGATCCTTGTACCATTCAATTTATTCAAATACACATTAACCTCAGTGATCGTGTTCTTTATTTATAAAAGAATCCGTGTGATTCTTCGCGGTGACTGATTCTCTGTTCCTTGGTGAGATC
>NZ_CAKRNY010000129.1 GCF_934371575.1 uncultured Blautia sp.
CCACAAATTTTCCTCTTTTCTTTATATTTTTTCCATTTCTTTTAGAATTTGGACACACTTTGCTCACATATTCCTTTAATAATAAATCTCAGATAGTTGATAAACCACTCACTATCTCCCCCCTCATAAAAAGATGGCGATATACTTTTGTATATCGTCATCTTTCTTTTTTTGCCGTAAAAAATAGGCTTCGCCTATTCAACTCCCCTGCCCCTCAATCGAGGGCACTGAAAAAGTAGATAGTACCGCCTATGTTTGATATAATATAAATATCAAGTATGCTCTACGGGACTATGAAGAATATGTGGAAGGCTGGGCACATGAAGCGAAAACGCCCCTGTTGTTACTGACCATGCTTTTGGATAACCGAAGCAACGAAATATCGCCTTCCCTGCAAGCTAAGTTAGATTATGCCCGTAGTCAACTTCAGGAGAATGTCACACAGATGCTTTACTATGCCCGGTTAAAGAGCAGTACAAAGGATTATCGGTTTGAAGATGTCAATTTAAATGACTGCTTGGGGGAAGTCCTGGAGGACTATGCCCCGCTTCTGGAAGAAAAGCAGTTTGTAATTCTCAACAAACTGCAATCTGAAACAGTCTATACAGACCGAAGAGGGCTTCAGTTCATGTTGGGGCAAATCGTGAGCAATTCCATCAAATATAGCAGCGATAGTCCCATGCTAACGATCTCCATGATACATTCGGAGACCGCAGATGTCCTTTCTGTTGAGGATAACGGCATTGGTGTAAAAAAATATGATCTGCCGTATATTTTTCAAAAGGGCTTTACCGGGGATTCTACTGACAGCAGAAAGAAAGCTACCGGTATAGGGCTTTACCTGGTTAAGAAGATGGCTGACGATCTAAACCTTCGTCTGGAAGCTGCTTCCCAGTGGGAAAAAGGCTTTAAGATAGTCATCTTCTTTCCAAAATTGAGATTTAATGGAGAATCATATAAATAGAAAAACGCCCGCAGATTTTCTCCTGCGGGCAACGTGGTGTCAGCTATCCAAAGGCTTGTATTCTGTTACAGTTTTCAGACAGGTTCCGGGATCACCATTCAATATCAAGTCAGCATATTCAATCGGGTCATTGTAGATTAAAAATTCTTTTCTGTTCGTTCTTTGACAATTTTTCTATCATTTCAGACAATTCATTGGTAACACCTGTGACAGAATATGTCACGACATCAAGCAGCAGTGCATCCGCCGATATATCAAGTGCATTGGCTATCGCTACAAAGGTATTGGCATTTTCTCCTATTTGGGGTAAATTATTTGATTTGCATTGTCTTTCCATCTGCATCTACTATATAGATAGTTGTTGGCGGTACGGAAAGTTCAGAACCACATAAGTACAAATACGAACCATCTGCCATGTCATATTCATACACATACTGTCCACTCCCTATATCTGTATCCGAAGGATTCTCATCGTACATTGTCTCTTCATCAAAAAAGTCCGAATCCGTTTCTTCATCCACATACAGACCTGTCATTTCCGTCTCCGTATAAAAGCTTCCATCAAAACTTACTTCCGTTACCGTTTCCCGGAAAGAATCCGTACTACGAATGACATCCCCCACATACACTAATCCCTGGAAATTAATGTAGGAAGTATCTTCTGAATCATAAAATTCATCTGATGCCTCTTTTTCTGGATTTCTCTCATAAAACGTTTTTTTTATAGCCGGTATTTTCATCATCTTCAATTACAGAAATATCATAAATATCCTGTTCTTCTAACCACTCTCCCAGATCAACTGCAGTGAATAACCCATCATCTTTTATTTTCGTAACGATTTTTTTGCAGTTTAATTGATCATAATCAATAAAAATATCATTTTTCCTTTTTTCATTGCTTTATTCCTCCATCTAATGAATTATTTTGGGTTCCAATGTTCATACTGCTCTGCTCCTGTTCTTCCAATCGGTTTTGCTTTCTCACTTGGATTATATAAAAATTTCTGCCAAATGAAAAGCAA
>NZ_CAKRNY010000130.1 GCF_934371575.1 uncultured Blautia sp.
GAAAATACAGCAATACCTTTAGCTCCTTTATTTACCCAACGATTAAACTTTTCATTCCATTTTTCTATCTCTAAAACAGCTATGGCATCAGGTCTTTGGGCATAAACCAATAATTGTTCATCAAAGCGAAGTCTAAAGTTTCTTCCAGCTGTTTTTAGAAAATCCATCCAATTTGTTGGTTCTTCAATAATAGAATTTATCGTACTTTCATAAAGCTCAGTAATTAGATCGTACTTTCTAGCCATTATTTTCTCCTTGATTATCTATGTTATCTTTTCCACCACTTAGATAAGAAAATAATCTTCCAGCTTTTGTGCTTTTTTGAAGTTCTAGAATAATAGTCATATCAGGAATGGTTATGCCTTTGATTTGCAAGATACTTTCCATTTCTAACTTTTGTAATTTCTTTTCGGTATCGTAACCTGACTCAACAAGTTTAGTAATTACTTTAATCTTTTGTTGCATTGTTATTTCATTTGCCATCTTAATACCTCCTAATAATTTGCATATTCACGATATACATCTTCGAGTTCTTTTCTTCTTTGTCTACAAGATCGATCGCCTGATAATTCTGGTATTTCAGCTTGGATCCTCGCTCTTGATCGACGAACACTTTCAAAGTGTGGAAGTTTTAATTCACGATAATGATTCATTACTGTTGAAAAAGAATAAGAACCAATTTCTCTATCGTAACTTGGTAGAGGATTAACTCTTTCACAAACATAAAGATATAATTTCATATCATCGTTTCTTGCTTCTTCGTTTTCTTTCAAGATTTCTAAGACAATATTTTCAATTGAAAATGGATTATTCATACTTTCCTCCTTCTAAAATAAAAAAGGCGAACACTTTTTTATGCTCGCCTTGAGATTTAAATATTTATTTAATTGTTAATTAATTTCTTTAAAGTTTACTAACTTTGCAACTACTACAACTCTTCGCTTGTTATTACGAGTATCACAAGTTACTAAAGTCATTAACTTATCATCTTTAGATATCTCAGCAGAAGTTTCATAGATACTTCTAAGCTTTGTTTGTTCAACATATACATCAAACTCAGCATCTTTTCGCCAATCACTTTGAGTAAATTCTAAAGAGCTGTTGATATCTTTAGTATCGTGAACAAATACTGAGAAGATCTCATATGTTCTTTTCTCTCCTAAAGTTTCAAAAGTGAATGTTGGATGCTCGTTATAATAAGATTCATCTAAGTAATTCATAAGTGGTGTAAAAATAATGTTACTTCTAGTACTAGAATGACCATAAATAACTACATTTTTTGAATAGATATACCCATCATAGCTAATAAAGGGGATACCCGCTGCCGCATATTCTCTATCGATATTTTTTCTTACATAGTACTCGTTATCGGGTGCTTGAACGATTGGTTCATAAATCGCTCGATCATCAAATTCTAGAATACCTACAACATCTGGATTTACTTCTTTGAGTAAAGATAAAGAAAGAACCATTTCTGGTTGTTTCTCATCTTCTTTAATTTCTTCTTTTTGAGTAGGTGTTTCCACTACATAAAAATCAGAATAATCATATGCTTTCTTCTCGTTTGCAAAATGGTAGATAGTACCACCAAGAGCTGCTAATCCAATGATAGCAGCTACAATAATTTTTCTTTTCTTATTCATTTTTATACTCCTGTATTTGGTAATTCAATTCGTTTGTTTTCAAATTTAAAGATAACAGTATCGGTGTCCTTATTAGCAATTACTGTATAAGCCATTGATTTATCAGCCTTATGATATGAAGTAGGTGCTTTGATTTCATTAAACTCATAAGAGTGACCGTAAATTGCATCTGGTAAGATTGCTTTACCATCTTTGATGATATGTTTAGTAAC
>NZ_CAKRNY010000131.1 GCF_934371575.1 uncultured Blautia sp.
GGAGAAATGAATCTGGATCATATTTACGCATATGAGAAAGAGTTAAAAGCAGCAGGAGCAGAGACCGATAAAGTATCCCCATTACTGCTTCCAAACTACGCCCGTCACGAGCAGAGATAAAAATGAAATAAATATTATGAAAGAAGGGAGCTTACCAAAATGCGTGAAGTAGAAGTAAGCAGACTTACAGATGTCATTGAAAAACTCTGTATCGAAGCAAACGAACATCTTCCGGAAGACGTAAAATGCGCTATCAAAACATGCCGCGCATGCGAAGACGGAGAGATTGCCAAGGGTATCCTTGACAATATTATCGAGAATTTTGATATTGCAGATAACGAAAATGTACCGATCTGCCAGGATACAGGAATGGCATGTGTGTTCCTTGAAATTGGACAGGATGTGCACTTTGTTGGCGGAGATCTTACTGATGCCATCAATGAAGGTGTACGCCGCGGATATACAAACGGATATCTTCGCAAATCTGTTGTAAAAGATCCTGTACGCCGTGGAAATACAGGAGACAATACACCGGCTATGATCTATACAGAAATCGTTCCTGGTGATAAAGTGAAGATCACAGTTGGCCCGAAGGGCTTCGGAAGTGAGAACATGAGTATGATCCGTATGTTCAAGCCATCTGCAGGACTTCAGGGAATCAAGGATTTCATTCTGGAAGTCGTTGAGACAGCAGGCCCGAACCCATGCCCTCCTATGGTTGTAGGTGTTGGAATCGGCGGAACCTTTGACAAATGTGCTCTTCTTGCAAAGAAGGCACTGATGCGTCCTCTGGATTCCCACAATCCGGATCCATACTATGCAGAGCTGGAAGACGAAATGCTGGAGAAAGTAAACAAGCTTGGAATCGGACCACAGGGCTTTGGAGGAAAGACCACAGCCATCGGCCTGAATATTGAGACAATGCCTACTCACATTGCGGGAATGCCATGTGCAGTCAACATCAACTGCCACGTTACCCGCCACAAAACGGAGGTGATCTGATCATGGAAAGAAGACATATTACACTGCCTCTGACTGAAGAACTGGCAAAAACCCTTCACGCAGGAGATCAGGTTCTCCTTACCGGAACCATCTACACATCCCGTGACGCAGGTCACAAACGTATGTGTGAGGCTCTTGCAAAAGGCGAAAAGATTCCATTTGATCCAACAGATGCAACTATTTATTATGTAGGACCAACTCCTGCAAAACCAGGCCAGGTCATTGGATCTGCCGGACCAACTACCAGTGGCCGTATGGATGCCTACGCACCAACCATGATGTCTGTAGGAGCCCGGGGAATGATCGGCAAAGGAGCACGTCTGCCTGAAGTAGTAGAAGCCATGAAAAAATATCACGGTGTTTACTTCGGAGCCATCGGTGGCGCCGGCGCCCTTCTTGCCAAATGTATAAAAAAAGCGGAGCTTATTGCATACGAGGATCTTGGCGCAGAAGCTCTCCGTAAGCTTTACGTAGAAGATATGCCTCTTGTAGTCATTATTGACAGCGAAGGCAATAACCTTTATGAAGAGGGAAGAAAAGAGTATCTGGAAGCGCATAAAGAAAACTGATCTTAGAGCCTGTTTGAAAAAGAAAGTTTTTTTCAGACACACTTTAGACATATAAGATATATATACTCCACATATCAAAATAGATGTTTACAGAAAGCGTTGCTTATTCTATAATCTGAAGATATGTATGTATACGAAAGACAAAAGACGAAGGAAGGAGCTTATTATGGACCATCATAAAAGGGTACAGACCTCAGAAGCATTCATAAACAGTGCATTTCTTGCAGTGT
>NZ_CAKRNY010000132.1 GCF_934371575.1 uncultured Blautia sp.
GCTTTCAGCCCGAATTCTTCTGCTAATTTTCCAAACTGGGGCAAAGAATTCATAATTGTGTCATACGATACACAATAAGCCAGTCTTACATATCCAGGGCAGGCAAAGGAGCTTCCCGGCACCATAAGGATATTATATTTTTTGCCAGCTTCGCAGAAGGCTTTTTCATCTGCAACTGGAGATTTTACGAATAAATAGAACGCTCCCTGTGGCTTGATACATTCAAATCCCAGTTCTTTCAGTCCATTGTAAAGAGCAAGGCGGTTCTTGTCGTAAGCTGCCACATCTACCTCTGCATCTACGCATTTCGCGATTACTTTCTGGATCAGAGATGGGGCATTTACGCAGCCGATAGTACGGTTGGCAATGGCGGCTGCTGCGATCAGTTCCTCGCTTCCGTCTGCCTCGTCTGGAATAACCAGATAACCGATACGCTCACCTGGAAGAGAAAGGGATTTGCTGTAGGAATAGCCTACGATTGTATTTGCATAATATTTTGTCAGATATGGTACTTGAACGCCGTCATAAGCCAGTTCTCTATATGGCTCATCAGAAATCAGGTAAATCACTGTGCCAAATTCTTTCTGCTTCGCTTCCAGAATTGACGCAAGTTTCCTGATTGTTTCTTCTGAATAAACAACTCCAGTCGGATTGTGAGGAGTATTCACAATGACAGCACGGGTCTTTGGTGTGATTTTCTCCTCAAATTCCTTCAGATTCGGCTGGAATGTGGTAGTATCCGGTGAGATTTCCACAAGGTTGCCGTCATAATTGCGTACATATGCACCATACTCCAAAAAATAAGGTGCAAAAACGATCACTTCTTCCCCAGGATTCAGGATTGTCTTAAATGCCACGTTCAGCCCACTGGCTGCACCAACTGTCATGATCAGATTTTTCGCTGCAAAAGAAGTGCCAAATCGACGGTTCAGGGACTCTGCAATTGTCTGGCGGACATCCTCGAATCCGGCATTGCTCATATAGCCATGGAGAACTGTCGGCTCTTCCTCATTTACCAGATCAATGATGGCCTGACGAACACAATCCGGTGCGGGAACACTTGGATTTCCAAGGCTGAAATCAAATACATTTTCCGGTCCGTAAATCGCGCGAAGACGATTTCCCTCCTCGAACATCATACGGATTGCAGAATTGTTTTTTACATATGGTTTCATTTTTTCTGCTATCATTTTATGTCACTCCTCTTTTGCTTATTTCTTATCTTTTACTTTAATTCTTCCCACAAAACAAGGCAATACAGATTCTGCTGACTTTGCTCGCAGTGGCTTCCCATTGTTACTGTTCACTGGTAACATTCCGCGAGGTGTTTTTTGTGAACAAAGTTCACAGAAAACCCGAGAATTGCAGCGCGAAATCATGCGAATGCATGATTTCTGTGCATCGCGAAGCGTGTTACTGGTCACGGAGTGAACAGTAACTTCCCATTTTCTCGCGTCAATATTTGCATTAATTACGCTGCACCTCTTTGCGCAATAGCTCAAAGAGGTGCCTGTAATCAACATTATAAAATTTCTCTATTATTTCGTTTTGTTTTTCCCAAATATAATCCATCCTACAAGTCCCAGCACCAGCAGACTCACAATCATCCACACGGTCAGCACAACCGGTCCCTTCGGGCTGAACATATCATAATATCCTTTCAGATAAATCACAACTACAATCGCCGGAATCACATACAGCATGTATTTCTGTACGTTTGCAGGGAATTTCAGCCCTTCTCCGGTATCCGCCTCTTTAATAAAGTTCTTCCAGCCCCAGCCATATTT
>NZ_CAKRNY010000133.1 GCF_934371575.1 uncultured Blautia sp.
TAGCGCTTTTTACCGCCATATTTCACCATATCACTTGCAAGGAGAAGCTCATATCCGGCATAATCTTTTTCCAAAGTGTATTCCTGGATTTCGTCGGAGAAATTGAACACAGCCAAAATTTTCTGATCCCCACTGATTCTTTCAAACAGATACATGCACTTCTGCTCCTGATGGCAATCCACCCATGAGAAACCATCCTGACTGAAATCTCTCTGGAAAAAAGCACTGTTCTTCAGATAGCATTGGTTCAGATCTGCCATAAATTTATGAAATGCTTCATGAATAGGGAATTTCAGCAGAATCCAGTCCAACTCATCCTTTTCGCACCATTCTTTCAGCTGTGCCAGCTCATTTCCCATGAAATTCAGCTTTGCACCCGGGTGCGCATACATATACATATAGAAAGCTCTTGCCTGTGGAAATTTTCCATCGTAACCACCGTTCATCTTCTGGGCGATGGTTGCCTTTCCGTGGACAACCTCGTCATGGGACAGCGGCAGAATATAACGCTCATTGTAAAAATACATCATAGAGAATGTCAGCTTGTGATATTTTTCCTGTCTTTCTTTTGCATCTGCCTGAAAATAAGACAGAGTATCGTGCATCCATCCAAGATCCCATTTGTAATCAAATCCAAGTCCGCCTTCCCATACCGGCTTTGTCACACCCTGATATGGAGTGGAATCCTCTGCAAAAAGGAGGCAGTCAGGGATTCGCTCCTTTAAGCCCTGGTTCATGGTACGGATAAATTTCAGAGCTGCCAGGTTTTCTCCACGGCTTGCGTCCCCCTGCCAGTAAATCAGATTTCCTACTGCGTCCATGCGAAGGCCGTCGAAATGGAATTCATTCATCCAGTAATAGGCAGAGGACTGCAGAAAACTGCAAACTTCTCCTCTGGAATGCATAAAATTGCAGCTTCCCCATTCGTTGCGGCCAACTGCCATGTTGGGATATTCATAAAGAGCTGTTCCGTCATATTCTGCCAACGCGTAATCATTCACTGCAAAATGCACTGGAACAAAGTCCAGAATAACCCCAATTCCAGCCTGGTGGCACTGGTCTACAAATGCTTTCAGTTCTTCCGGCTTACCATAGCGGGAGGTTGGACTGAAATATCCCGTATCCTGATACCCCCAGGATTCGTCGCATGGGTACTCACAGAGAGGCATGATTTCCACATAATTATAGCCGTGTTCTTTCAGATAGGCGATAAGAATCGGTGCCAGTTCCTCATAGGTGTACCAATCTTCCTGTCCTTCGCCTCGTTTTTTCCAGGAGCCAAAATGCATTTCATAAATGTTTACTGGTTTGTCGTGGCTTGCTTTACGGTTTTTCAGCCATTTGCTGTCGCCAAATTCATAACCGCCAAGGGCATAGGTCTTTGAGGCAGTGCCAGGACGCATCTCGCTATAGAATGCGTATGGATCCGCGTGATCTACGAAGGAACCGTCCTGACGGTAAATTCTGTATTTGTACATCAGGTCGGAACCTACGCCATTTATGGTGCATTCCCAGAAATTGCCGTCATGGACGCGGTTCATAGGGGTTTCTGTCCAGCCGTTGAACTCACCAATTACAGATACTCGCTGCGCTGCCGGAGCAAATGTACGGAAGGTGGTTCCGCCATCCCATACGTGAGCACCAAGGTACTGATATGCTTCAAATTCTTTTCCTGTATAAAAGTTGTAAAAATCCATGTTCTTGCTCTCCCATTCATTATAAAAAGATATTAGACAGTAGTTGTTTTTCTTTGTATAATAAGTATAATTGTGTAAAT
>NZ_CAKRNY010000134.1 GCF_934371575.1 uncultured Blautia sp.
ACAGAAAGCAGCCTTACCCTTCCACCTTCTTCACCAGCAGCAGCGGCATTCCAGGTACAACTCTGTCCTCTTCCAGTTCATTCAGCTCACAGATTTCCTCCACTGTAGTATAAAATCGTTTCGCAATATCCCACATAGAATCCCCATTTTTCACCACATACACCGTGATTCCCGGCATTGCCTGGATTTTCTCCATATCAAGGGGACGCTCCTCCACTTTGCTTATGATCATCCGGTTTTCACACTGAAGCACCAGCACATTCAGACTGATCACAGCCTTCACTTCAATCTCATTGCTGTCGATCATAGATGTTGACAGCTGTTCCAGATCTGCCTGCAGAAAAAAGATACTGTCCTCGTTGATCCCGTTTGCCTCAATTATATGGGAAAAAGGGATCATTCCATCAACGGAATAGAATGGCATTTCATCATTTCCTGTAATATACAGGATTTTCATAAATACAATTCCATCAGCCTGGATTCCATTTTCTACAATTTTCGTTTTCTCAACCTTTACACGTCCCTGGCTGTGACAGATCTGCAGGATTTTTCCCTGGCTTTCCTTCAGTTCAATACGGTCAGATACGCGGCATTTGGAATCATTCCGTACCAGGAGGCTTTCCAGACACATCTCTTTTCCCTGAGGAATGCATTCTTTCAAAGGTGAGTACACATCCAGGATCAGGTCATGCTCTTCTTCGCGGTAAAGCTTCATATCCAGTTCCAGCACCGTGTCTACACTCATTACCCGTTCTTCCCCATCGGAATCTGGTTTTACTTCAATGCTCTGGTGCATAACGGAAAAGCCAATATTAGGAATCATCTCTCCCATACAACCGGTACACTCCACTTCCGTATTAAACGGAAGCACATACTCCGCCCACTGAAGCGGATTTTCCTCATCTTCTCCCGAATACAGGACAAAAACTGACAGCTCCCCTCTTGCCTTCACCACATTATCCTCTGGACGCAGATCCATTCCGCGGACATCGATGGTATACCACAAAAGCTGTTCAATGTTCGGTTTATTGGACACCAAAGTCACTTCATCCTTAATCCGCATAGTGTCCTTTTTATGTACCATAAGACTCATTAAACGGACTTTCTTCCTTTTTACTGAAATTCCCTCCTCACTGATTTCCACTGGAAGCTGAATTCCTGCCATTTCATCTACCACTGCATAAAAGGTGACAATTGCTTTTATACTCAATTTTCGGGAATGAATCATGTGCACGCTGAGATCCTCAATCTCCCACTTCAGGCACATTTTATCCCCACTTGCAATCCCTTCCAGGTTCAAACTCTCATCAAAAGGCAGTTTTGCCCCCAGACTGCTCACTTTCGGGTTTTCTTCCCCCACATAGAGAATATCCACGTTCAGGTTTCCGCTGATAAATGCCTTGCCTTCGCTGAGACGCACTTCATCCATGGAAACGTCACCCTTACTCTGGATCAGCCTTCCCACATCCGGCTTTGCATCTGGTACATTATAATCTGTATCAAACGTCACCTGGCTGGCTGCACGGCTTTTTATCTGAAGCATCTGCACACTTTCTTTTCTTAATTCCACGATTTTCCACTCCTTTTTGGCAATCTGCTATGTCAAATCTCAATAAATAATTGTTGCGCCCATCTTGTAACA
>NZ_CAKRNY010000135.1 GCF_934371575.1 uncultured Blautia sp.
TTCATCAGTTACAACAGGCGGTCTCTTAGCCTCTTCAACTTCTTGCATTAGTATAACACACAAAAAAGTATCTTACTACAACAAAATTCTTTTAAAAAGAACCGCCCCTGCGGGCGAATCTGGTAGGATTCTTCCTGCAGGGGCGGTTCTGATTATTTAATTACGATTCGTTAATCCTGTTCTTTTTTGCGACGTCTTCTGGTTGTTTCTTCGATTGCGAGAGCTGCAACAAAGAGCAATGCCATATAGAAGCCGATTGGTGTGTCATCACCTGTCTTAACACCTGTGGAGGTGCCTGGGGTTGGTGTAGGAGTTATGGTCTCCTCAGGAGTTACAGTAGGTGTTGCTTCCGGCTGTTCCTGGTTGATGATGGTTACCTCTGCATTGAGATTATTTTCATCAAACAGTACATTTCCATTTTCAACAGTTACTGCGTATCTGAATCCGTCTGTACCATCTACCAGATTTCCTTCTGCATCTGTCTCTGCAACATAGAGCGTAAAGGATTCATCCGGTATTACAACTGCCTGTGTACTCTCAGATACTGTGGAGCCGCCTGCAAGATCAAGTGTCAGGATGTTCTTCTCCGTTCTTGTGGAAAGAGTTGTACACTCTTTGTCATCAAAGATACCTGCATAGAAAATCTCATCACTTTCCAGGGCATTTCCATCTGCACCAAGAAGCTTCTTGGTTACATTCAGAGTCGCGATCTTGTAGAAGCCATCCGGCCATTCGCTGAACTGGTTCTCGAATGTGATGCTGCTCTTTGCGCCATCCTCAGTTACGGTGATTGCCTGTCCCTGTGGATAAACCGGTACATAAACCTTTTCATCCGGCGTCATGCCTGAATCAATTGCTTTTCCGGTTACATCTGTCTCACTTACATAGTAGGTTCTTCCAAGATCCAGATTGGTAAAGGTAACTGTGGAAGAAGATGCATTCTTAAACTCAAGTGCTTTTACATCAGAAGCAGGAATTGTGCATTCTGCATCTGCGAAAAGTGCTGCGTAGAAGGTCATATCCTTAGCGCCTGCAAGTGCATCGTTCAGCTTCAGTTCCTTGGTGATCTCAATTGCAGCGGTCTTGCCCTTTGTCATGGCATCCTTCATCTCAACTGCATTTTTGGTGTCATCTGCATCAACAGTGAAGGTGATCGGCTCTGCGATCTCATATCCTGATGGTGCTTCTGCCTCAACCAGTTTGTAGGTCTTGCCAAGAACAAGTTTCGCTGTGATCACATGTGGTGTACCATCTGAGGTCCACTCTTCCACAACCTTATCCTGGTCATCTACTACCTGAAGTTTTGCTCCTGCAAGAGCTTTCAGGGTGGTGTCGTCTACCTTGGAAATGGTAACCTTGGTAGTATCGTTGACAAATTTCATGGCTGTCTCGGTGTAATCTTCTCCATTTACCTTGGTGGTAAGCTTCAGAGTTCCGTCACGGTTGTCTTCTACATTTACAGTTACTGTATAAACAGTTTTGTCGTATACGTAGGTGTCTGCCTCTGATGGGAGCTTTTCGTTTACGGTGTAGGTAAAGGTCTTGCCAGCATCTTTCTCTGTATAGGAAAGCTTGCTGAAGCTGATCGCACCTTTTTCGTCGTTCTTGACTGTCTCAATTAC
>NZ_CAKRNY010000136.1 GCF_934371575.1 uncultured Blautia sp.
GGAAAAATTCTGGCAGATCTTCACCCGGATGAGCTTTTGTCCACCAGACTTCTGGAAGAAAACGGAATCCGGGAGCCTCTTTATCTTACTGCACTGCGTTATGCAGGCGTGGAACTTGCTCCTGCGAAGAAACCGGCACATGTTGATTCTGTTGTGATAGATGAGGCAGACCGGAAGAAAATGACAGACTGGTTCTGGTCCCGTCCGGCAGCAGAGGCTGAGAAAGAACATGAGCCGCTGCTTGAAGTAAGAAATCTTACCTTTGGTTATGAGAGAGGCAGGCAGACTTTACGTGATGTTTCTCTTACAATCCACAAGGGTGAAATGGTCAGCATTGTAGGGAAAAACGGTGCCGGAAAATCTACTTTTTCCAAACTGGTCTGTGGCTTTGAGACACCAGATTCCGGTGAAATCCTTTTCCAGGGAAGGGATCTTCTGCAGGAAAATATCCGCCACAGAGCCAAACATATCGGCTATGTGATGCAGAATCCCAATCAGATGATTTCCAAGACTATGATTTTCGATGAGGTGGCATTGAGCCTTCGCAATATGGGAAAAAGCGAGGAGGAGATTCGGGAAAAAGTGGAGGAAACTTTGAAGGTCTGCGGACTTTTCCCATTTCGGAACTGGCCGGTTTCGGCGCTTAGCTTCGGGCAGAAGAAGCGTGTGACCATTGCCAGTGTGCTGGTGCAGGATCCGGAGCTGATCATTCTGGATGAGCCGACTGCGGGACAGGATTTTCGCCATTATACAGAGATTATGGAGTTCCTTCGCGGGCTGAATGAAAAAGGGGTAACAGTTGTGATGATCACCCATGATATGCATTTGATGCTGGAATATACGCCTCGGGCACTGGTTTTTGCAGATGGCAGGCTGATCGCGGACAGAAGCGCGGCAGCAGTTCTTTGTGATCCACAGCTGATCCGTCAGGCAGCACTGAAGGAGACCAGTCTTTTTACCTTGGCGAACCAGCTGGGAATCAGTCCGGCTGAAGAGTTTGTGCAGCGTTTTATTGAGGAGGACAGGGAGGTGCGAAGCCATGGCCGCTAAGACAGTGTTGAATTATCTGCCAAGGGAAAGTGTGATACACAAGCTGACAGGTACCACCAAACTGGCGTTTTTCCTGCTTTTTACTTTTGCAAGTATGATCACTTATAATACGTGGGTACTGCTTGGGCTGTTTGCGGTGAGCCTGGCGGCGTTTAAGCTGAGTAAGATTAAGTTTCGCGAAGTGCGGTTTATGATGATTTTTATGCTGGTATTTCTGGTGTTGAATAATCTGTTTATTTTCCTGTTTGATCCTAACCAGGGAACGACGCTGTATGGCACCAGACATGTGCTTTGCCACCTGTTCTGGCGGTATGATCTGACTGCAGAGCAGCTGTTTTATATGGTGAATATTTCTCTGAAATATTTTGTTGCGCTGCCGGTTGCGATTTTGTTTATTTCTGCAACGAACCCAAGTGAGTTTGCCGCCAGCCTGAACAGTATTGGAATTTCCTATAAAGTGGGTTATTCTGTGGCAATTGCGCTTCGTTATATTCCTGATATTCAGCGTGACTACCACAGCATCAGCCAGGCTCAGCAGGC
>NZ_CAKRNY010000137.1 GCF_934371575.1 uncultured Blautia sp.
AGCGTGTTTGAAAAAGGCTTTCTGCAAGATGTATGTCACAATTTGTGGGAGATTTTGCCCGGATGAGGGCGCCGTAGCGGACTACGGCAATCGAATTCGGACAAAACATACCGCAATCTGCAGGCTCTAAGAATTTTATAAAGCCTTTTTGAATTTTTGTCAACAGGAGCACTATGGAAAAAGCGGCTTTCACGCCATTTTCATAATAGGGCATGGGAAAAGCCCCCTTTCGCGGAGGGCACATAAAGTGCTTTTCCAGAAAGGGGGCTAAGGGGAAGCCTTATTTCATTATATCTTTTTCATCTTTCTTTTTGAGAAAAATGATAAGAAGGATTGCAGCGGAGGCTGCGAAGAGCATGAATGCAAGCTGGGTAAGAGGTGAATCGTCACCGGTCTTGACGCCATTTGTTGTAACTGCCCTGTCCTCTGGCTGCTGTGTGATCTGAGGAGCCTGGGTGGGCTCTGCAGGAGCTTCTGTAGGTTCCTGGGCCGGCTCTGCTGTCGGTTCCGGTTCTTCCTTTCTGGATGTGTTGATAATAAGGACTGTTGCATCTTCTGATGTCTCAGAAAGTGTTACAAAGCCGTCATTTATTTCCACATCATATTCAAAGGTTTCGTTCAATGCTACCGGTGTACCATCTGCTGTAACCTCCGTTACATACAGTTTTATTTCTTCGCCGCCTACAGGAACTGTAACTTCTGTTTTTGCTGTTGCAGTGGATTCACCGTCCATAACAAGTGGAACAATGTTCTGGCTTACGCCGTCTGCAAGCTGTGTACAGTCTTCATCTTTGAAAATTCCTGCATAGAAGGTCTCTTCAGATTTCAGGTCTTCGCCGTTTTTCTTAACAACTGTCTTATTAATTGTGATGGTTTTCACAATATAGTACTCGTCTGGCAGAAGCAGGAACTGATTATCAAACTGGAACTGTGCTGCTGTTCCGTTCTCCGTAATCTCTACTTTATTGCCTGCCTGATACTGTGCTACATAAGAACCATTGTTGTAGGTACCCTCTGCAACAACTTTGCCTTCTGCGTCGGTCTCTGCTACATAGTAGGTACCGCGTTTCAGCTGGTCAAATGTTACCGAAGAGGTTCCCTGATTTTCATCAAAGTGAATCATCTTTGTGTCAGCTGCCTTCTGAGTCATTGCCTCGTCGGAGAACAATGTCACATAGAAGTCTGCTGCACGGACTGCAAGGAGTTCACCCTGGATATTGGTAAGCCGTTTAGTTACTGTAATGCTGCAATTTGCCGGATCTTCTGTTGGAACTTCTTTCTCATCTTTTCCTTCCGGTTTCGGGGTGTCGGCCGGATCCTCCGGTACATCACCTGTTGCGGTTGCTGTATTGAGAATGGATTTTCCAAGGTCAGATTCTTTCACCTGATAGGTGTAGGTTACGGTCTTTGCCTCTCCTGCTTCCAGGATGCCAATGTCAAAGCTCTGGCCTTCTGCAAGCTGGATTCCTTCCAGACTGTCTGTGATTTTCACATTTGTGAGTTTCACATTTCCGGTATTGGTTACAGTTACGCTGTAGGTAATGATGTCGTTCAGGTCTGCTTTTCCTGC
>NZ_CAKRNY010000138.1 GCF_934371575.1 uncultured Blautia sp.
GAATATCCATAAATCTCAAGAAGAGGAACGTCAGCTTCAATAATGGTATTTCCGTTATGATCCGGATTCATTCCAAGAACACGGCCGCGGCGCTTATTCAGATCGCCCATAACGTCACCTGTATATTTATCCGGAACTGTAACCTTCATGGAAACGATTGGCTCTAACAGTACCGGAGAAGCATCCATGAAGCCTTTCTTGAATGCAAGGATGGTAGCCATCTTAAACGCCATCTCTGAGGAATCTACCGGATGATAAGATCCATCATAAAGAGTAGCCTTTACACCAACTACCGGATATGCTGCAAGAGGTCCTTTCTGAACGCATTCCTGAAGGCCCTTCTCGACTGCCGGGAAGTAGTTCTTCGGAACTGCACCACCAACAACAACCTGCTCAAATACGTATGGAGTCTCCATATCGCCAGACGGCTCAAAACGCATCTTAACATGTCCATACTGTCCATGTCCGCCGGACTGTTTCTTATGTTTGCCTTCTACGTCAGAATTCTTACGGATGGTCTCACGGAATGGAACCTTCGGTTTGGAAAGCTCTACATCGACTTTATAACGCTCTTTCAGCATGCTGACAATAACGTCAAGATGCTGGTCGCCCATACCATAGATCAGACTCTGACGGTTAGCACCATCGTTCTCAACACGAACAGTCCTGTCTTCACTCATGATCTTGGCAAGAGCCTGGGAAATCTTATCCTCATCGCCCTTGTTCACCGCCTTAAATCTCTTATAGGTATAAGGTGTGGAAAGAATTGCTTTCGGATAAAGAACCGGATTCGCCTTGGTGGCAAGGCTGTCACCAGTCTGAACACTGACTAATTTGGCAATTGCGCCGATATCACCTGCATGGAGCTCTGGAACTTCGATAGGCTTGGAACCCTGAAGAACATATAATTTATTCAGACGCTCTTCTGTGCCTTTCTCAACATTGAGAAGGGTATCATCAGATTTGATAACACCGGAGCAAACCTTGATCAGGGAATACTTGCCAAGGAATGGATCCACGATGGATTTCCATACATATGCAGATTTTGCTTTGGCGAAATCGTAATTTGCTTCAAAAATCTCGTTGGTCTTCTGGGAAATACCGTTGCAGGAACGTTTGTCCGGGCTTGGGAAATATCCGCAGATGTCGTCCAGAAGGTTGGATACGCCGCGAAGATTGATCGGGGATCCCATGCATACTGGAACAATGCTTGCATCCTGTACATTGGTGGCAAGTGCTGCGGAAACTTCTGTAACGGAGAACTCGTCTCCCTCAAAATAACGATCCATGAATTCCTCGCTGGTCTCTGCTACAGATTCCATCAGGATATCATGATACTTCTCAAGGTACTCATCCAGATAAGAAGGAATCTCGCACTCTTCCTTCTGTCCCTTGTCGATATATTTTCTTCCGGCCTGCTTCACAACGTTAACATATCCCACGAACTTGCCATCCTCACGGATCGGGAAATGCAGCGGGGCAATCTTCTTGCCATAAAGCTCGGTAAGCTGATCTACTACCTTACGGTAACTTACATCGTC
>NZ_CAKRNY010000139.1 GCF_934371575.1 uncultured Blautia sp.
TCAGCTTTTCGTTTTTTCTTGTGGAAACAACGCTTCCTACTACCTTGCCAACTATCATGTGAACCTCCAAATTTTATATCAGTTCAGCCATGCACTGTCATTTTCAGAACCAGCATGGCTGAACACTTTATTTTAGTAATGAGGAAATGATTCCCAGGACATTACTTTATAATTGTAACTGTATTGCCTGTGGCAATTTTTGCTGCATTTGCTTCATCTGTATCAATGTGCATCTCCAGTGTAAAGCTGTCGTCTACACGGATCTTCACCTGATTGAAAATGGTTCCTCTCTCATTGTCTGCCTTAACAGATACGATATCTCCATCCTTCACACCGGCTGCCTGAGCATCCTTCGGGGACATGTGAATGTGACGCATTGCTACGATACATCCCTCTTTCAGATAAATCGCACCTTTCGGTCCGACAATTGCAATAGGAGCACTTCCCTTAACATCTCCAGACTCACGCACCGGTACTTTCATACCAAGCTTGATTGCGTCTGTAGCTGATACTTCAACCTGTGAAGCCTTGCGGACCGGTCCGAGAATACGTACATTCTCAATTGCACGGAGCTTCAGTCCAACGATAGTTACTGTCTCATTGGAGGCAAACTGTCCGCCCATCAGCTCTTTCTTCTTGGTGAGCTGATATCCTGGTCCAAATAAAGCTTCAACATGTTCCTGTGTCAGGTGGATATGTCTTGCGGAAACTCCGATGGGCACCATGAAGCCATTGCCTTTTTCTTCTTTTTTATTGAGAGCATCCAGTACCATTCTGGTAATCAGCTCAACATTATTGGTTTCCAAAAGTACACCTGCTTTCTTCCTGAAATTCGGTAATGTCTGCCGTAGCAGACATTATAAAAGTAAGGAGCATCCATGAATTTGCTCATGCAGGCACGGCTCATTCATGGCTGCTGTCTGGGACTTTTATATTATTTCAGAACTGGAAGGATTTTCTCAACATCTGTATGAGGTCTCGGAATTACGTGTGTAGCTACAAGCTCTCCAAGTCTGGATGCTGCTGCGCTTCCGCTCTCTACTGCAGATTTAACTGCTCCAACATCTCCACGAACCATAACAGTTACAAGACCGGATCCGATCTTCTCTGTTCCAACTAATGCAACGTTAGCTGCTTTACACATCTGGTCAGCTGCCTCGATAGCTGCTGTAAGTCCTCTGGTTTCTACCATTCCTAATGCTTCCTGTGTCATGATTTTTTCCTCCTTATGAATTGCTGGTTTCTCAGCTTCTGTATGTTTGGTTTCTGTAATCTCTTTGTCAGCTGCAGTGGTCTTCGGCTCTTCTGCCTTTACTTCTGCTGCTTTTGCTCTGGTTGTTCTGGCCGTTCTTCTCGGAGCGGCTGCCTTTTTAGGGGCTGTTTTTTTCGCTGTCTCTTTCTTTTCTTCGTCAGCCATTATTCATCCCCCTTTTTCTTTCTCCATCGACTTGCGCTTAACTCCACCATTTTGACGATTTCCTCATGGGGATTGGCAATTACTGCATAGCTTGCCGGT